>NZ_JBDGJG010000004.1:0-548995 GCF_057657035.1 Massilia sp. Soil_C_3 | reverse complement strand
CCGAACGCCCGCTCAGGTGGAAAAAATTCTCAGCTGTGCCTGATTAACCCTGTCCACCATTCCGGTGCATCTCACTCTGACCCTAATTATTTAAGGGTTCATAAAGTGCACAAGAATATCTAATTGAGTAAGCGCTATTGCGGCTTGAGAAATGATTTCCCCTATGAGAGGATAATGTTCAAGAAGCAGCACTTCGACGACCAAACTAATTAGGGTCAGAGTAGAATTATTTTGCAATTTATTTTTAGACCGGACATTATGAGAATGGCCCGGCTAACAGTTGATTGCAAGTTCTTGGCAATTAATTCTACTCTGACCCTCATTATGGGGATTGCGGAGAAATTGCTCAATAATTCTACTCTGACCCTAACTGGGAGGGTTAGGTGGGGAGGGCGATGGTGGCGGTGAGGCCGGGGGTGTTGTTGGTGAGGGTGAGGGTGCCGCCGTGGGCTTCGACGCAGGAGCGGGCGATGGAGAGGCCGAGGCCGACGCCGCTGCCGCCGGCGCTGCCGTGGCCGTTGTCGCCGGCGGTGTCGCGGCAGCGGGCGCTGTCGAGGCGGGCGAAGGGTTCGAAGACTCGCTCCAATTCACTTGCAGGGATGCCGGGGCCGTTGTCGATTACGGCCAGGCTCACGTCACTATTGTCGCCCGGCGCGCTGGCGCAGAGCGTGACCTCGGTGCCGTGGCGGATCGCGTTTTCGGCGAGATTGCCCACGGCGCGGCGCAGGGCGAGCGGGCGGCAGCGGTAGGGCAGCCGGTCCGGGCCGGCGTAGCGGATACGCTTGCCGGGACGCGCCAGCTCCGCCGCCAGCTCGCGCATCAGCGCCGCCAGGTCGACGTCCTGCGACGGCTCGCCGATGCAGTCGTCGGCCGCGAAGCGCAAGGTCTGCTCGACCATCAGGCCCATCGTCTCGAGCGTGCGGATCATCGCCGCGCGCAGTTCGGGATCGTCGATCAGCTCCACCCGCACCCGCAAGGAAGTGATCGGCGTGCGCAGGTCGTGGCTGATCGCGGCCAGCATGCGCGTGCGGTCCTCGACGAAGCGCCGCTGGCGCTCGGCCATCGTGTTGAAGGCAGCGGTCAGTTCGCGCGCCTCGCGCGGGCCGGTCACCGGCAGCGGGCCGTCATGCTCGCCGCGGCTGAAGCGCTCGGCGGCGCGCTCCAGCGCGCGGATCGGACGCAGGATGCGGCCGATGAAGGGCAAGGCCACCAGCAGCACCGGCAGGGTGCTCACCGGGATCGAGAAGTGCAGCGGACGCCACCACGGACTGCCGCCGGGCGACTGCTGGTAGCCCACCAGCCAGCGTCCGTCCGGCAGTTCGACCGACGCCAGCATGCCGGCCTGCTTGATGCCATCGTCGCCCGGCGCATGGTCGGTCAGCTGCACCCAGCTGCGCGGCGCCGGCGCCGACGCCGACATACCCGGCAGGCGCTCGGCCAGGGCTTGCGCCTGCCTGCGTTCAGCCTCGTTCATCGCCGGGCTGGCGGCGTTGGCGCCGCTGGCCAGCCAGTAGCGCGCGGTCGGCGAGCCGATCGCCGCCAGCATCTCGTCGCCCTTGTCTGGCGACAGGCGCAGCGACTGGTAGATGCCGGCCATGCGGTCGAGCATATAGCGTGCGGCCAGCGGATGCATGGCGTCCGGCGCCAGTTGGCGCGCCACGATGGCGGCGGCGTGCGCCAGCAGCACGGCCACCAGCAGCGTCGCGACCAGCTGGCCGCCCATGGTCTTCGGGATCAGGCGCATGCTAGCCGGCCGTTGGCAGTGCCTTGACGTCGGCCGTGAACACATAGCCGTCGCCCCACGAGGTCTTGAGCAGGCGTGGCCGGCGCGGATCGCTCTCCAGCTTCTTGCGCAGCCGGCTCACCTGACTGTCGATACTGCGGTCGAAGTTCTGCACCTCGCCGTCGCGCGTCAGGTCGAGCAGTTCGTCGCGGCTCAGCACCTTGCCGGCGCGCTCGACCAGCACGCCCAGCAGGCGAAATTCCGATGTACTCAATGCCACCGGTTCGCCGCCGGCATCGCGCAGCTCGCGCCTGGCCATGTCCAGCGTCCAGTCGCCGAAGGCGTAGCGGCGGCCGTGCCAGCCGGCCGTGGCGCGGCTCAGGCGCCGCAGCATGCCCTTGATGCGGGCCACCAGTTCGCGCGGATCGAAAGGCTTGGTGACGTAATCGTCGGCGCCGATCTCGAGTCCGGCCACGCGGTCGTCCTGGCTCGCCATCGCGGTGAGCAGGATCACCGGCGTGCTGCTGGTCTCGGCCAGGTGGCGGCACAGCGACAGGCCATCCTCGCCCGGCAGCATGATGTCGAGCACCACGAGGTCGATCGGATGCTGGCGCAGCAGCGCGCGCGCGGCCGCGGCGTCGGCGGCGGTCAGCACCTCCAGGTCGTGACGGCGCAGGAAGGCGGCGAGCGGGTCGCGGATGTCGGCGTGGTCGTCGACCACGAGGATGCGGGAGGGCGTGAAAACAGGATTCATTGCTGAGGTATCAAGGTTTGCCACAACTTGACAAACTTTCTGGCGGTTAATTGCATATGATAATCATTATCATTCACAGCGAACTGGCCTGGCAATAGGTGTTCGCCGCATAAAAGTAGTTGAACGACAGAGAGAGAACGAAGCGTATGCAGCACACGACAAGGGCATGGTTCAAGCGGACGACCATCGCGGCGGCACTTCACGGCGTCCTGGCCATGAGCGCCCACGCCGCAGCCGATGCGCCAGACTTCAACCCGCAAGCCACCGGCGCATCCGGCACCGTGCCGACCGTCGTCGTGACCGCCGCCGGCTTCGAGCAGTCGGCCACCGACGCTCCCGCCAGCATCACCGTGATCACCCGCGAAGACCTGGAAAAGCGTCCGTTCCGCGACCTGACCGACGCGCTGCGCGACGTGCAGGGCGTGACCGTGACCGGCGTCGCCAATGAACAGGATATCCTGATTCGCGGCCTGCCTGGTCAATACACGCTGATCCTGGTGGACGGCAAGCGCCAGTCGACGCGCGATGCACGCACCAACGGCAACGCCGGCTACGAGCAGAGTTTCATTCCACCGCTGGAGGCGATCGAGCGCATCGAAGTCGTGCGCGGTCCGATGTCCTCGCTGTACGGCTCCGACGCCATGGGCGGCGTCATCAACATCATCACGCGCAAGGTCGCCAAGGCCTGGGGCGGCTCGCTCGGCGTCGACGGCACCCTGCAGGAACACAGCGACTCGGGCAACTCGACCCAGGGCCAGTTCTTCCTCAACGGTCCGATCGCCAGCAATGTCCTCGGCCTGCAGCTATGGGGCAAGCAGAACAAGCGCACCGAGGACGAAATCCTGAACGGTTTCAACGGCGCCAAGGACCGCGACCTGACCGCGCGCCTGGCCTGGACCCCGAACGCCGCCCACGACGTGCTGCTGGAAGCCGGCAAGAGTGAACTGAAACGCAACAGCTCCGCCGGCCGGGTACTGGCGCCGAGCGCCGCCAATACGCGCCAGGAGCACAGCCGCGACCACTGGTCGGCGTCGCACAACGGCCGCTGGGGCTGGGCCACCTCGCAGATCGCCCTGACCCAGGAAAAAGGCCAGCGCGAGACCTACACGCAAGACCGCGTGGGCGACTATATCCGCAACGAGCGCGCGCCGGAAATCAAGAAAACGGTGCTGGACGCGAAGCTCAACACCCGCCTGGGCGACCACTTCCTGGTGATCGGCGGCCAGTACAACCGCGGAGAACTCACCGACCAGAATCCGGGCCGTCGCACGGGCGTGGACGAGCACTTCAGCATCATCCAGAAAGCGCTGTTCGTCGAAGACGAATGGAGCCTGACCGACACCCTGGCCCTGACCGCCGGCCTGCGCGCCGACGACCATGAAATCTATGGCAAGCACTGGTCGCCGCGCCTGTACGCCGTGTGGCATACGAGCGACGCGGTCACGATCAAGGGCGGCGTCTCGCGCGGCTTCCGTGCGCCGGAGATCCGCAACATCGCGCCGGGCTACGCCTACACCACCGGCGGCGGCGGCTGCACCTACGGCCCGAACGGCACCTGCGGCGTCATCATCGGCGACCCGGACCTGAAGGCCGAGACCAGCACCAGCTACGAGATCTCCGCCCACTACAACAACAAGGCCGGCATCCAGGCGAATGCGACCCTGTTCTACACCGACTTCAAGGACAAGGTGGCGAACGCCCTGATCTACAACGACGACGGCTCGATCGCGCGCTGGTCGGAAGACCCGAACTACCGCCTCTGGTACAGCTACAACATCGACGACGCCACGATCCAGGGCCTGGAACTGGGCCTGACCTGGCAGCCGGTGCGCACGCTGTCGTTCAAGTCGAACTACACCTTTACCGATTCGGAGCAGAAGGGCGGCGCCTACGAGGGCTACGCGCTGACCCGCACGCCGAAGCACCGCGGCACGCTGCGCGCCGACTGGAACGTCACCGACGCGCTCGACCTGTGGGCCTCGGTCACCTACAGCGGCAAGGAAATCAATGCCGCTGCGCGTTCGGGCAGCAATGGCGTGACCCTGCCCAACGGCGCCAAGGAATACGGCGACTACACGATCGGCGACATCGGCATGACCTATGACTGGAGCCGCAGCGTCGCCATCAAGGCCGCGCTGTTCAACGTCAGCGACAAACGCCTGGATGAGCTGACCTACAACACGGTCGGCGACGGCCGCCGCCTGTGGCTCGGGGTGACCACACGCTTCTGACCACACGCTTCTAAATAACCAATTTGTTGAACGAGACAGGAATACCGACATGACCATCAAGAACATCTTCCAAGGCCGCCGCGCAGTGCTGGCGGTCGGCGTAGCCCTGGCCTTCGGCACGATGACGGCGCAAGCCCAGAACACCGTCCAGATCAAGCATGCCAGCGGCACCACCGCGGTCCCGGCCAGCCCGAAGAAGGTCATCGTGCTCGACGCCACCACCCTCGACAACCTGTCGGCGCTGGACGTGAACGTCGCCGGCGTACCGACCATGAGCACCACCGCGCGTCCGCTGCCGCGCCACCTGGCGCGCTACAACAGCGCGCCCAAGATGGGCACCCTGTTCGAGCCGGACTATGAAAAAATCCACGGCGCCAAGCCCGACCTGATCATCGTCGGCGGCCGTTCGCAGGCCAAGTACGCGCAACTGGCCAAGATCGCCCCGACCATCGATCTGACGCCGGACCGCACCAACCTGGTCGCCAGCGCCAAGAACAACGTCAACACCCTGGCCGGCATCTTCGGCAAGCAGGCGCGCGCCAAGGAACTGACCGACAAGCTCGATGGCTCGATCGCCGCCCTGAAAAAGCAGGCTGAAACGGCCGGCACCGGCCTGATCGTCCTGACCACCGGCGGCAAGATGAGCGCCTACGGTCCCGGCTCGCGCTTCGGCGTCCTGCACGACACCTTCGGCATCAAGCCGGCGGTGGCCAAGCTCGACACCTCGAACCACGGCCAGGCGATTTCCTTCGAATTCATCCAGAAGACCAATCCCGACTGGCTGTTCGTGATCGACCGCGACGCCGCCATCGGCCGCGAAGGCACGGCCGCCGCCAAATTCCTGGACAATGAACTGGTGCGCCAGTCGAACGCCTGGAAGAACAAGCGCGTGGTCTACCTCGATGGCCTGAACTGGTACACCGTGGGCGGCGCCGGCATCACCGCGCTGCAGGAAAACGTCGACCAGCTGTCGCGCGCCTTGGCTCCCGCGGGGCGCTGATAACGATGGCAGCAAGCGTGCGCGCTGCGCGACACATCTCGCACGCCTGGCTGGCGCTGCCGTTATTGCTGACGGCGGCGCTGGTCGCGTTGAGCGTGGCCATCGGCGCCGGCGACTTCAGCTTCGCCGGCCTGTTGGCGGGCACGCAGTCGACCGACTGGCAACTGCTGGTCGTCAGCCGCCTGCCGCGTACCCTGGCCCTGCTGCTGGCCGGGATGTCCCTGGCCGTGGCCGGCCTCATCATGCAGATGCTGGTGCGTAACCGCTTCGTCGAACCGTCCACCGCCGGCACCATTGAGGCGGCCACGCTGGGCGTGCTGGCGCTGGCGCTGCTGGCGCCCGATACCCCGGTGTTCGGCAAGATGCTGGTGGCGGCCGCCTTCGCGATGGCCGGCACCTTCCTGTTCCTCGGCCTGTTGCGCCGCATCCCCTTGCGTTCTTCCTACCTGGTGCCGCTGGTGGGCCTGATCCTGGGCGGCGTGATCCAGGCGGTCACGACCTTCTTCGCCTTCCGCCACGACATGCTGCAGACCCTGCACGCCTGGACCGTGGGCGACTTTTCCGGCGTGCTGCGCGGCCGCTACGAGCTGCTGTGGCTCGGCGCGGTGCTGGCCTTCGCCGCCTGGGTCGCGGCCGATCGTTTCACCGTGGCCGGCATGGGCCAGCAGTTCACCACCAACCTGGGGCTGAACTACAAGCGCCTGACCTTCTATGGCCTCCTGATCGTGTCGGCGATTTCGGCGGTGGTGGTGGTCACGGCCGGCAGCATTCCCTTCCTGGGCCTGATCGTGCCGAACGTGGTCAGCATCCTGTTTGGCGACAATATGCGCCGTTCGGTGCCCTGGGTTGCGCTGCTCGGCGGCCTGTTCGTGCTGGCCTGCGACATCATTGGCCGCCTGGTCGTGTATCCCTACGAGATCCCGATCGGCACCGTGGTCGGCATCATCGGCGGCGCGCTGTTCCTGTTCCTGTTGCTGCGAGGTCGTTCACGTGACGCTTGATGTAACGCCTAAAATCAGGCTCGCCCTGCTCGCAACGCTGGCGCTGTCGGTCGTCGCCGCCTTCATGCTGATCGGCGCCGGCGGCAACTGGGACTTCGTGCTGCCGTTCCGCGGCGCCAAGCTGGCCGCCATGCTGCTGGTGGCGTATGCGATCGCGGTATCGTCCGTGCTGTTCCAGACGATCACCCACAACCGCATCCTGACGCCGTCGATCATGGGTTTCGACGCCCTGTACCTGTTGATCCAGGCCGTGATCGTGTTCAGCCTGGGCATCGATCCGCTCACCGAGACGGGCAACCCGAACCTGCGCTTCGCGGTCGAGGTGATCCTGATGACGGGCTTTGCCTGCCTGCTGTTCCGGGCGCTGTTCAACGGCGCGGCGCACAGCCTGCACCTGATGCTGCTGGCCGGTATCGTGTTCGGGCTCCTGTTCCGCAGCCTGTCGAGCTTCGTGATGCGCCTGATCGATCCCAACGAGTTCATGGTGCTGCAAGACCGCATGTTCGCATCGTTCAACTCCATCCAGACCGGCCTCCTGTGGGTGACGGCGATCGCCATCGGCCTGGCGTCGCTCCTGGCCTGGCGGCTGCGCCACCAGTACGACGTCTTGACGCTGGGCCGCGAGATCGCGGTCAACCTCGGCATCGACTACCGGCGCACGGTGATGTTCACCCTGGCCCTGATCGCGGTGATGGTGTCGGTGTCGACCGCTCTGGTCGGCCCGGTCACTTTCTTTGGCCTGTTGGTGAGCAACCTGGCCTATGTGACGGCCGGCTCCGGCAAGCACAGGTTCCTGCTGCCGATGGCCGTGCTGTGGGGCGTGGTGTTCCTGGTCGGCGGCCAGGTGCTGCTCGAGCGCGTGCTCGAACTGAACGCCACCGTCAGCGTCGTCATCGAGTTCGTCGGCGGTCTGCTGTTCCTGTTCCTGATCACCCGTAGAAAGTCCTAGATGATCGAGATTTCCCAAATCAGCAAGCGCTATGCCGACACCGTGGTCGTCGACGACGTGACGCTCACCCTGCCGGCCGGCGGCGTCACCGCCATCATCGGCCCCAACGGCGCCGGCAAGTCGACCGTGCTGTCGATGATCAGCCGCCTGCTGCCGATGAGCGCGGGGCGGGTGTTGGTGGACGGCATCGACGTGGTCAAGGGAGATAGCAAGGAACTGGCGAAACGCCTGGCCATCCTGCGCCAGGACAACCACCTGCCGATGCGGCTGACGGTGCGCGACCTGGTCGCCTTCGGCCGTTATCCGCATACGCAGGGCCGGCCGACGATCGACGATGCGGCGCATGTCGAACGCGCGCTCGGCTATCTGGGCCTCTCGGACCTGGCAGGCCGCTACCTCGACCAGCTCTCGGGCGGCCAGCGCCAGCGCGCCTTCGTCGCCATGGTGCTGTGCCAGGACACCGACTACGTGCTGCTCGACGAGCCGCTCAACAACCTCGACATGCGCCACGCGGTCGACATGATGGGACTGCTGCGCCGCACCTCGCGCGAGCTGGGCAAGACCGTGATCCTGGTCCTGCACGACATCAATTTTGCCTCTTGCTACGCCGACCGCATCGTGGCCATGCGCGGCGGGAAGGTGGCCTACCACGGCACGCCGCTCGAGCTGATCCAGCCCGAGGTGCTGCGCGACCTGTATCAGCTCGACATCCGGGTGCACGAGGTCGATGGCCAGCGCATCTGCGTTTATTATTAAATGAGTTACTAAGGAGCGTCAGTGGAACGCTGGGTCGTTTACGCATTCCTGTCGATGCTGTTCGCCGGCGTGACGGCCGTCATCGCCAAGCCCGGCCTCACCGGCATCTCGGGCGACCTCGGGATGGCGGTGCGTACCTGCTTCGTGTTCGTGTTCGTGCTGCTGTTCGCGGCGGCCGTGGTGCCGGCGCGCGAGCTGCAGGCGCTCACCCCGGCCAATATCGCCTGGCTGGCCGGATCGGCGGTGGCTACCGCGCTGTCGTGGATCTTCTACTACAAGGCCATCAAGGAAGGGCAGGTGTCCACCGTCGCCCTGATCGACAAGGGCAGCGTGGTGATCGCGGTGCTGCTGGGCTGGCTGTTCCTGCAAGAGGCGCTCACCCCGGCCAAGCTGGCCGGCTGCGGGCTGATCGTCGTCGGCCTGCTCGTGATCGCGCGCGGATGAGCGAACGCCATCTGCTACACTCGGCCGATCGTATCCCTTGAAGACCGTGCCGCGTTGATCCAGACTGTTCCTTCCGCCGACCTCCCGCCCGTGCTGGCCGGCCCCATCCTGCGCCGTCTCGAGCCGGGCCGCCTGCTGCTGTGGCTCGTCGGCAGCGATGCGCTCGACCTGACCCTGGAGCTGGCGCCGCAGGGCGGCAAGCCGCGCCGCCTGCGGCTCGATGGCGCGGCCTGCCGCGTCGTCCGCGTCGGCCGCCATGCATACGTGCACCTGATCGACGTCGCCCTGGATGAGCCGCTGCCGCAGGACACCCTGATCGAGTACGACCTGGTCCTGGACGGCGGCGAAGGCATCGCGCACTGGGCGCCGCACCTGCTGCACGCAGGCGCAAGCCGGCCCAGCTTCGTGCTGCGCAGCCGCATGGACGACATCCTCTACGGCTCCTGCCGCAAACCGCACCACCGCTCGCGCGACGGCCTGGCCTGCGCCGACGCGCTGCTGGCCGATCGCATCGAGGAGGCCGGCGCGCGGCCGGCCATGCTCATGCTGTGCGGCGACCAGGTGTATGCCGACGACGTGGCCGGCCCGATGCTGGCGGCCATCCACGCGCTTATCGACCGCCTGGGCCTGTACGGCGAATGCCTGGAGGGCGCCGTGGTGGACGACAGCGAGGCGCTGTATGCCCACCCGGCCGGCTATTACCGGCGCGAAGACCTGCTGCCCGCATTCAAGTCGAACGACGACTTGCGTGACCGCTTCTTCGGCGGCTCGGAAAAGCCGATCTTCACTACCGCCAACGCCCACAACCACCTGGTGACCCTGGCCGAAGTGATGGCGATGTATTTATTGGTGTGGTCGCCGGCGCCGTGGCGTATCGTGGGCGAGCCCGCGATGCCGCCCCTGAAGCCGAAGCACGTCGAGCGCTGGCGGCGCGAAGGCGCGGCGCTGCAGGGTTTCTGCGCCGAGCTGCCGCAAGCCGCGCGCCTGCTGGCGCATGTGCAGACCCTGATGATCTTCGACGACCACGACATCACCGACGACTGGAACCTGTCGGCCAAGTGGGAGACCACCGCCTATGAGCACCCGTTCTCGCGCCGCATCATCGGCAATGCGCTGATGGCCTATATGCTGTGCCAGGGCTGGGGCAACCGGCCCGACGTGTTCGGCGAGACGCTCGACGCGATGGCTGACTTGAGCGCCACGCCCGATGCGCGGGGACGGCTGGAGCCGGGCGCGCAGGACGCGCTGATCCAGCGCCTGCTCGCGTTTCGCCAGTGGGACTACATGCTGCGCACCCAGCCCGCCATCATCGTGCTCGATACGCGCACGCGGCGCTGGCGCAACCGGCGCACGCCTGGCCATCCGTCGGGCCTGATGGACTGGGAGTCGCTGACCGAGCTGCAACATGAACTGCTCGATGAGACGGCTGCCGTGATCGTTTCGGCGGCGCCGATGTTCGGCGTGAAGCTGATCGAGGTGGTGCAGAGGATCGCCACCTTCGCCGGCCTGGCCCTGACGGTCGACGCCGAGAACTGGATGGCGCACCGCGGCGCGGCCAGCAGCATGCTCAATATCTTCCGCCATTCGCGCACCCCGGGCAATTACGTGATCCTGTCGGGCGACGTGCACTATTCCTTCGTCTACGACGTCGAGGTACGCGACTCGGATCGTCCGCAGCACGTGTGGCAGATCACCAGCAGCGGCATCAAGAACGAATTCCCGCGCCGGCTGCTCGACTGGCTCGACCGCCTGAACCGCTGGCTGTATTCGCCGCGCTCACCGCTGAACTGGTTCACCAAGCGCCGCGACCTGGCCTTGCGTCCGCGCCTGCCCGACCAGCGCACGAGCGGCGAGCGCCTGTGGAACGGCGCCGGCATCGGCCAGGTATGGCTCGACGCCCATGGCCGCCCGAGCCGCATCGTGCAGCACAATGCCGATGGCCGGCCGTCGACCGAGTTCGTGGTGCTGGACGACGCCGAAGCCGCCACGCCGGCTACCGAGGAATCGCAGCGCGTCGCCTAGCCCTTGACCCTGGAACGTCGCCCCCGCGAAGGCGGGGGCCAAAGTTCGCATGCCGATCACCATCGCGCGCCGCAAGTTGTGACGCTGAGGACTTGGGTCCCCGCCTTCGCGGGGACGACGGCGAAGGCCGCGGGGACGACGGCGAAGGCGGCGGGGACGACGGCGGACGGCGAACTAGCGCGCCAGCGCCAGCGGCTGGCCGCGCGCCCAGCGATTGGACGACAGCGAAAGGCTCAGGGCCCGCACCTGGTGATACCAGCCGGCCGGCACGTACAGCATGTCGCCAGGCTCCACGACGATCTCGACCAGCGCCGCCTGGCGCGCCAGCGGGAAGGCCTCGTAGTCGGGCGCTTCCGGGTCGAAGGGAGAACCGAACAGCAGCGGATTGGCTTCGCGCGTATACAGAAAGGCGTCATGGTGGGGCGGCGCCAGGAAAATCCGCTTGGTCCCCCACAGCTGGGCGAAGATATTGTCGTCGTAGTCGCAGTGCAGCGGCGTCACCGTGCGCGCCGGGCCGATCCAGAAGCGGGGCGGGCCCATCTTCTCGAACCAGGCCGGCCAGTGGCACAGCCGGTTCAGCTCGCGCAGGGACAGGTTGCCCACATAGGGCGGCAGACCGGAGGCGGCGTCGGGAGGCGTCAGGTCGAGGTAGTCGCGCAGCAGCATGTCCTGCATCGCGCGATCCGGCGCGAACGCCGTATTGACGTAGTCGCCGATGCGCGCGCGTACGGGCAGATGGCCGAACTGTTCGCGCAAGTCCTGCGGGGTCAGGTCGGCCAGCGGCCAGCGCTTGACGACGCCGGTGACCAGGAAGGGCATGCCGGCCGCCGCCCGCGCCCGGAAGCCCGCCGCATGGAGCCGGGCCAGGCGCGGCACGGCGGTGAAGGGGGGAAGCTGCCGCGCGGCCTCGCGGATGGCGTCGCGCATGGCGGCGATCGAGGTCACGCCGCGCACCTGCGCCGCCTTCTCGGCCTCCTGCTGCTTTTTTGCTGCCAAGTCCTGTTGCGCCGGCAAGGCCTGGCGCGGCGGCAGGCGGCTGCCTGAAACTTTCTCTACTGCCATGTGATGTCCTACGGGACGCCTGAAGAAGGCGAAACCCCGTATGGTACTGCCAACGCGCCTTTCATCCTTCCGCCAATTGATAAATGACAGCATTTGAGGCGGATGGAACGGCTCTGTTAGTCAGCGCACGGTCTCTTAATACTGGTCCATTGTATTTTTGGTATCGCGACGCAGTTGGTTCGATACTGCGCTCGTGACGAAGCCCTGAAAGGGCGCTCGCCCCGAGATCGGGACGATGAGCCTGGGGCATCGATGGAACCTTTGCGGTGGTTTGAGGTCAGTGAATCAATAAACTGATCTTGGGCATGAAGCCGCGCCGCCATTGATGTACCGCAGGCAGCTTTCGTTCCCGCGTTTAGTATCGGACTGATTCAAGGAAGAATGTGGTGATAGTCGAATATCGGTCTACTCCGCGTTGGTCATACATTTTATGAGGGATACATCATGGATAATCAAAAGTCTAACGAAGGTAAAGGCATCGACGCCAACAAGTCCGGTTCGAACATCGGCAAGAGCCAGGATTCCAGCCTGAACAAGGGCACTACCGCTTCGTCGGGCAGCCAGCAGAGCGCGTCGTCGAACCTGAGCAGCACGGGTTCGTCGCCGTCGTCGTCGAGCCTGCAAAGCGCCTCGTCGAGCGGCAACCTGGGCAGCACCGGCTCGTCGTCGTCGAGCATCGGTTCGGCGGCAGGCAGCAGCGGTTCGCTGGGCAATAGCGGTCTGGGCGCATCGTCGTCGAGCCAGTCGTCGACCCCATCGTCGACCTCGTCGACTCCATCGTCGACCTCGTCGTCCGATGCGAACGGCGATCAGTCGACGGTCGGCGGCATCAAGGCAGCGATCTCGTCGATCTCGCCAGACAAGGTGCACGCAGGCATCGACAAGGCAGCGCAAGCCGCCCAGCCTGTGGTCGACAACCTGGCTTCGCGCGCCCACGCCGGCGTCGACAAGGTCACCGGTCTGCTGAGCTCGGCTCAAGAGAAATTCGGTGGCGGTTCGGCCCAGCTGAGCGAAAAATGCTCGGACCTGTCGGCCCAGGGCAAGGAATACGTCAAGAACAACCCGGGCAGCGCGCTGCTGGCCGCGGTGGGCGTGGGCTTCATCCTGGCCAAGCTGCTGGGTGGCTCGAGCGACCGTCACGAGTATCGCAACTACCGCGACTGATCTTGTTGCAAGGAGGCGCGCCGTCTGGCGCGCTTCCCGGATGGCCCGGCCGGTTTTCGCTGGCCGGGCTTTTTTTCGTCTCCGGCTTTCTCTCGCCACCTGATTTAACGCTTTCTTAACGCCTGACTAACATCTCGATGACGGCATGCGACCTAGCATGCATAGCATGACCATCGAGAAACTTCATCTGCCTAAGGGCATCAATGGTGCTCCGGCAATGGAGCGGCATCGCGGCGCCGGACTCGCGCGCACCACCGCATGGGCCGGCCCCTTCGCTCCCCTGGTCCAGCTGCTGTGCATCGGGATGCTCCTCCTGTCGGCTTTTCGGATCGCCCTGATCGCATGGCAATGGCCGCGCGTGGCGGCGACCGGCATCGTGCCCGAGATCCTGCTGCAGGGCGTGCGTGCCGACCTGATCCTGCTCGGCTATTTTCTGGCCATTCCGCTGTTGTTGGCGCCGTTGCTGGCGCATGCCCGCAGCGCCCGCCTGTGGCGCAGGGCCAGCGTGGCCTGGACCGGCTTCGCGCTGATCTTCATCGTGTTCATGGAAGTGGCCTCGCCACAATTCATCATGCAATACGATGCGCGTCCGAACCGCCTGTTCATCGAGTACCTGGGCTATCCGCAAGAAGTGTTCGCCACCCTGTGGCATGGCTTTCGCACCGCCCTGCTGCTGGGCTGTGCGCTGACCGTCATTCTCGGGATCGCGCTGGTGCGCCTGTTGCGACGGACCGCGGCCGGCATGACGATGTGGCCGAGCCGGAAGCTGCTGCTGGTCTGGCCCATCCTGTGCCTGCTGGTCTTCGTGCAGATCCGTTCCACCACGGGTCATCGCCCGGCCAATCCGGCCATGTTCGCCTTGAGCAGCGATGCGATGGTCAATTCCCTCGTCATCAACTCGGCCTGGTCGGTGCTCGATGCGATCCGCTCGATGGGCAACGAGGCGAAGTCCTCGGAAATCTATGGCGACTTTCCGCGCGAGCAGGTGTTTGCCGAAGTGAAGGCGGCGCCGTGGCTGCGCGACTACCGCTTCCCGAATCCGGAGCTGCCGACCATGCACTACCAGCAGGCGGCGATCGCGCGCAGCAAACCACTCAATCTCGTGATCGTGCTGCAGGAAAGCCTGGGCGCGACCTTCGTGAAATCGCTGGGCGGGCTGCCGGTGACGCCCGAGCTGGAAAAGCTCAAGGACGAGGGCTGGTGGTTCGAGCAGCTGTATGCCACCGGCACCCGCTCGGTGCGCGGCATCGAGGCGGTGGTGGCCGGCTATGCGCCGACGCCGGCGCGCAGCACGGTGAAACTGTCTCTGTCGCAGAACAATTTCTATACGCTGGCCGACGGGTTGGGCCGCCAGGGCTATCACACCGAATTCGTCTACGGCGGCGAGGCCCACTTCGACAATATGCGCAGCTTCTTCACCGGCAACGGCTTCCAGAACATCGTCGACATCGGCGACATGAAGCCGCAATTCGTCGGCAGCTGGGGTGCCTCGGATGAAGACCTGTTCGACAAGTCGCTCGAGCGCCTGAAGAAGTTGCATGACGGCGGCAAACCGTTCTTCAGCCTCATCTTCACCTCGTCGAACCACGAGCCGTTCGAATTCCCGGACGGCAAGATCGACCTGCACGACCCGGACAAGCAGACCGTGAACAATGCGGTCAAGTACGCCGACTACGCCCTGGGCAAGTTCATCCGCGAAGCGAAGCAGCAAGCCTACTGGAAGGACACGGTGTTCCTGATCGTGGCCGACCATGACAACCGCGTCTACGGCGACAGCCTGGTGCCGATCAAGAAATTTCACATCCCCAGCCTGATCCTGGGCGCCGACGTCGAACCGAAGCGCATCGCCACCATCGCCAGCCAGGTCGACCTGGGTCCTACCTTGCTGTCGCTGCTGGGCGTGTCCAGCACGCACCCGATGATCGGGCGCGACTTCGTCAAGGACGCCACCACGCCGGGCCGCGCCCTGATCCAGTTCAACGATTATTTCGCCTACCTGGAAGGCGCGCACGCCACCGTGCTGCGTCCCGGCCAGCCGCCGCTGGCGGCGCGCTATGACGCGGCCAGCGGGCAATTCGATCCGGGCGAGGGCGCGCCAGCCCGGGCCCAGGCGGACAAGGCGATGGCGCACGTCATCCTGCCGTCGTTGTTGTATCGCGAACAACGCTACCGGCCGCGCTGACGCCGTCTTACAATACCCGCATGCGCATCCTCATCGTCGAAGACAATCCCGACATCCTCGCCAATCTCTATGGATTCCTGGAGCCGAAGGGCTACACGCTCGATTCGGCCCGTAACGGCTATGGCGGCCTGGCGCTAGCCTCCGAGAACACCTATGACGTGATCGTCCTCGACGTCATGCTGCCCGGCCTGAACGGCCTGGAGCTGTGCCAGAAGCTGCGCTCGGAGCTGATGTCCACCACGCCGGTGCTGATGCTGACCGCGCGCGACGCCCTGCACGACAAGGTGGCCGGCTTCGACAGCGGCGCCGACGACTACCTGGTCAAGCCGTTCTCGCTGGTCGAACTCGACGTGCGCCTGAAGGCCCTGGCGCGGCGCGCCGGCGGCCAGCACGCGATCAGCCGCGAATTGCGCTTCGGCCCGCTGGTGTTCGACCCCGACCAGCAGGAGGCCGCGCGCGACGGTGTCAAGGTCGCCCTCACCAAGACCGGCTACGTGCTGCTGCGCTGCCTGATGGCGGCCGCCCCGCGCATCGTGCCGCGCGAAGCGCTCGAGCAGGCCGTGTGGGGCGAGGACCGTCCGGAAAGCGATGCCTTGCGCACGCATATCCATGCGCTGCGCCAGGCGATCGACAAGCCGTTCGCCTTCCCCATGGTGCACACCATCGCCGGCGTCGGCTACAAGCTCGCCCTGCCAGATGCGCGCGGCTAGTTCGCTGAGCCGGCCGATCACCAGGGCCTTCATCCTGTTCGGCGTCGTGCTGTCGCTGTTCTTCGCGGTGCTGGCGGCGCTGGTGGTCGAGGGCATCGAGGTGCACTTGGTAGACGAACGCTTGGCCGAAGTCGAGAAGTGGGCGCGTCCGCGCGCCGCCGCCGGGCTGCCCGCCGACCTGCCGGCCGGCCTGCGCTTCCACCGCGGCGACGACATTCCGCTGTCGCTGCGCGGCTTGCCGGCCGGCGTGTCCGAGGCCGAGATCGATGGCGTCGGCCTGCACGTGCTGGCGGGCAGCGACGAAGCGGGCCCCTACGTCGTGGTCGACCATGAAAGCGATTACGAGCAGATCGAGCTGCTGGTGTATTCGATGTTCGCCGCCTTCTTCGCCGGCTTCGTCATCCTGGCGCTGTTCCTGGGGCGCTTCGTGGGCATGCGGATCGTCACGCCGATCCGCGAGCTGGCGGACGCGGTCGGCCGGGGTGCGCTGGCGCTGCCGCACACGGCGCGCGAGGACGAGCTGGGCATCCTGGCGCGCGCCCTGGATGCGCATACCAGCGAGCTGCGCGCCTTCCTCGACCGCGAACGCTTCTTCACGGGCGACGTCAGCCACGAACTACGTACGCCGCTGACGGTCATCATGGGCGCGGCCGAGATCCTGGTCGAGAACACGGACAACCCCGCGGTGCGGGCGCCGGCCCGGCGCATCTACCGCGCCGCGCAGGAAGCCACCGAGTGCGTCACTGTCTTGCTGCTGCTGGCGCGCACGCCCGAACTCGGCCTGTTCCCGCCGGTCTCGGTGGACGACATCGCGCGCACCGAGACCGATCGCTACCAGCACATGGTGGCCGATAAGCCGGTGGTCCTGCGCTGTACGGGTTCGGCGTCCATCGACGTGTGCGCGCCGGCCGAGCTGTGCGTGTCGGCGATCGCCAACCTGATCCGCAACGCCTGTCAGTACACCGAGCGGGGGCAGGTGACGGTGGTGCTGGAACCCGGCCGCGTCAGCGTGGAAGACACCGGCCCGGGCCTGCCGGATGCGGTGCGCCAGACACTGGACCGGGATGCGGCCGCGATTCCATCGAGCGGCTCGGCCGGGACCGGCCTGGGCCTGTCGCTGGTCAAGCGCATCTGCGAATACCTCGGCGCCACGCTGATCCATGAACAGCGCCCGGGCGGCGGCAGCCGCCTCACGATCGTGTTTCCAGGCGACTTCACGCAATCCTGACGCCGGCTTGACGCCGGCCTGAAGCGCCCCTCTTTACTCTTCAGGCATTGCAGTCCGCATCGGACTGCGCTGCTCGAGGAGGAAGCGTGGAGAGATTGTTCGGCAGGCGTATCCAGGCGCCGGTGCTGGTGCTGGCCGTGGCCTTGCTGCTGGCCAGCGTGGGCAACGTCAAGTTCTGGTCGGTCCTCGGCAGCGCCGCGGGTGGCGTCACTCTGGCCAGCCTGCCGCTGCTGGCGGGCTCGTTCCTGATCGTGGTCCTGTTCTTCAACGCCTGCCTGACTCTTGCGAGCTTTCGCCTGGTCGCCAAGCCGGTGCTGATCGCGCTGGTGCTGGCCGCGTCGGCCGCCGGCTATTTCATCGCGACCTATGGCGTCGTCATCGACAAGGCCATGATCCAGAACGTGTTCGAGACCGATACGCGCGAGGCCACGGAGCTGATCAGCTGGCAGATGGCGGCCAGGATCGGGCTCCTGGGCGTGCTGCCCGCGTGGGCGATCTGGCGCAGCAGGATCGCGTTCCCGCGCGGCGCGCGCGGTCTGCTCGAACGCGCCGGCATCGCCGGCGGCTCGCTGCTGATGGCGCTCCTGCTGCTGGTGTTGCTGTACAAGAGCCTGGCGCCGGCCCTGCACGAGCATCGCGAACTGCGCTTCCTGCTCACACCGACCAACTTCATCCAGGCGACGCACGGCTACCTGCGTGCGCGCTGGGCCGCCCCCGTCGTGGTCGCCCCGCTCGGGCGCGACGCCGTCAAGGGCGCCACGTGGAAGAGCGCGCAGCGCCGCACGCTGACCGTGATCGTGGTCGGCGAAACGGCGCGCGCAGCGAATTTCTCGCTCAACGGCTACCCCCGCGACACCAATCCGCTGCTGGCGCGGCAAGGCGGCTTGATCAACTTCTCGCGCGTGCATTCCTGCGGCACCGCGACCGCGGTATCGGTGCCCTGCGTGTTCTCGGCCTTCGGCCGCGAGGACTACAGCCAGTCGAAGGCCGAGCGCCAGGAAGGCTTGCTCGACGTGCTCGCGCACGCCGGCTTCGACGTCGTATGGCGCGACAATAATTCGGGCTGCAAGGGCGTATGCGACCGGGTGCGCTACCAGGACCTGTCGCGGCCGAAGCCGGGCAGCCCGTGCGGGGGCGACGAATGCCACGATGAAGTCCTGCTCGACGGTTTGCCCGAACTGCTGCGCCGCGGCGGCAAGGACATGGTGGTGGTGCTGCACCAGAAGGGCAGTCATGGTCCCGCCTATGCCAGCCGCTATCCGCGCGCCTTCGGCCGCTTCGGTCCGGTATGCACCAGCAACCAGTTCGAGACCTGTACTCGCGAATCGATCCGCGCCGCCTACGACAACACCATCCTGTACACCGACTACTTCCTGAGCACGACCATTGACCGCCTGCGCGCGCTGGCCCAGGGCGAGGACGTCGATACCGCCATGCTGTACTTCTCGGATCACGGCGAATCGCTGGGCGAGAACAACGTCTACCTGCACGGCACGCCCTATATGTTCGCGCCGCGCGAGCAGACCGAGGTGCCGATGATGCTGTGGATGTCGGACGGCTTCAGCGACCGCTTCCACATCGACCGCCGCTGCCTGGGCCAGCGCCGCAACGAGCCGCTGTCGCACGACAATGTGTTCCACTCCGTGCTCGGCATGCTCGACGTGAATACGGCGGTGCTCAATCCGCGGCTCGACATCTTCCATGCCTGCGTGCGGGGCGCGTGAGATGGACGTTGCCACTTCTACCGCGCTGCTGCCGGCGTGGGCGACCCGGCGCATGGCGGCGGCGTTGGCTGTCGCCGCGCTGGTGATCTTCTGGATCGGTCGCTGCACCGACCTTGACCTGGCGCTGGCCGATGCGGTGTTCGATGCCGCCAGCGGCGTCTTCCCCTGGCGCCATGCCTGGCTGGCCGAGACCTTCAGCCACCTGATCCTGAAATGGCTGCTGATGCTGCTCGCGCTGGGCTTCATCGGCCGCGCCCTGGCCGACCTGGCCTGGCCGCGCGCCGCCATGAGCGAGCAGACGCGCCTGCGGCTGCGCATCGTCGCGCTGTCGGCGCTGCTGGTGCCCCTGGCGATCAGCATGCTCAAGCAGTTCAGCACCTCGCATTGTCCATGGGACTTGCTGCGCTATGGCGGAGATCAACCCTATGTGCGCCTGCTCGAGGTCTTGCCGGCCGGCGCCGTCGCCGGGCAGTGCCTGCCGGCCGGGCATGCGTCGAGCGCCTTGTGGCTGCTGTCGCTGGCGGTGTACTGGCTGCCGGCGCGGCCACGGATGGCGAGCGCGGTGACTGCCCTCGCGCTTGCGTTCGGCGCGGCGGTCGGCTATCTGCAGCAGCTGCGCGGCGCCCACTTCATGACCCACACCCTGTGGTCGATGTGGATCGCCTGCGCGATCGTCCTGTTCCTGGTCGCCGTCCTCAGGGCGCGGCCATCCCGCCGCAAGGCGTCATTCAACCCCTTATCGGAACCCGTCAATGTCGCAACCGCAGATCAGTGAATTCAAGAGTAAACAGGGCCTCGGGCGGATACTGTCCGCGTCCCGCTATTCGGCCGAAGGCCTGAAGTTCGCCTGGCAATCGGAACACGCGTTTCGCCAGGAGTTGCTGGTAGCCTTGCCCGCCATGCTGGTGGGCGTGCTGCTGCCGCTGCCGGTCCTCGAGCGGCTGGCGCTGGTCGCGGTGCTGGTCGTGGTGCTGGTGGTCGAGCTGCTCAACTCCGCCATCGAGGCGGTGGTCGACCGCATCTCGCTGGAGCGCCACCCCTTGTCCAAGAGCGCCAAGGACCTGGGCAGCGCGGCCGTCGCGCTGGCCGTCATGCTCGCTGCCCTCACCTGGGGTGTGCTCGTACTGCCGCTGCTGTTCATTTAGCAGGGCTGTGCTCTTCGGCCTTCGCGCGCGCCGGCGCCGGCTTGCGCTGCAGCCTGCGCCCGTGGCGCTTCAACCAATGCTCCAGGTCGTCGATATAGGTATAGACGGCCGGCACCACAAGCAGGCTCAATAAGGTCGAGGTGATCAGGCCGCGATCACGGCCACCGCCATCGGCGAGCGGAAGCTCGGGTCGCCCGAGAAGCCCAGGGCGAGGGGCAGCATGCCGGCGCCCATGGCGATGGTGGTCATCACGATCGGGCGGCTGCGCTTGTGGCAGGCGTCGACCAGGGCGTCGAACCGGTTCATGCCGGCCTCGCGCGCCAGGATCGCGTAGTCGACCAGCAGGATCGAGTTCTTGGTCACGATCCCCATCAGCATGATCAGGCCGATCATGGTCGGCATCGACAGCGCATTGCTGGTCAAGAGCAGGGCGACAAACGCGCCGCCTATCGACAGCGGCAGCGCCGCCAGGATCGTCACCGGCTGCATGAAGTCCGAGAACAGCAGCACCAGCACGCCATAGATGCACAGCACGCCAATCAGCATCGCCACCCCGAAGCTGTTGAACAGCGCCTGCATCTCTTGCGCGTCGCCCAGCTCCGCGATCGTCACCGAGGACGGCAGCGAGCGGAACACCGGCAGCGCGCGCGCCTCGGCATTGACTTCGCCAAGCGCGCGGCCGGACAGTTCGACGTCGAGCGTCACGTTGCGGCTGCGGTTCAGGCGGTCGATCTGGGCCGGGCCGCTTTCCATCGTGATGTCGGCCACCGTCGACAGCAGCACCGGGCCGTTCGCGCCGGGTACCATCAGGCGCCCGATGGCATCCAGGTCGGCGCGCACCGCATCCGGCAGCTTGACCCGGATCGGCACCTGGCGCTCGTCCAGGTTCATCTTGGCCAGCGATTGCTCGTAGTCGCCGGCGGTGGCCACGCGCACCGTCTCGCCGATCGATGCCGCCGTCACGCCCAGGTCGGCCGCGCGCGCAAAGTCGGGCCGCACGATGATCTCGGGCCGCACCAGCGAGGCGCTGGAACTGACATTGCCGATGCCAGCCAGTGTGCGCAGCTCGCGCTCGGCCTGGCGCGCAGCAAGCGTGAGCGCTTGCGCGTCGTCGCTGCGCAGCACCAGCTGCATCTTGGTGCCGGCGTCCGGTATGCCGACCGTGAAGCGGGCGCCGGGGATGTCCACCAGCGCTTGCCGGATGCGGTTCTCGATCACGCCCAGCTTGACGTCGCGGTCGCTGCGGTGGACGGTGGCGATGGTCAGCACGGCGCGCCGCGCCTCGGCCGCCGCGCCGGGCGAGAAGGCGTCGCCGCTGGAGCCGCCACCGATCGAGCTGAACACGCTTTTCACGCCGGCCACCTTCATCACCTGCAGGCGCACCTGCTCGGCCACCGCATGGGTCTGGGCCAGCGTGGCGCCCGGCGGCAGCTCGACGCTGACCTGGCTCTGCGAGCGGTCGGCCGGCGGCATGAAGCCGGTCGGCAGCAGCGGCACCAGGGCCAGCGAGCCGACGAAGAACAGTGCTGCGCCGAGCATGGTCAGGCCGCGCCGGCGCAGGCACCACTGCATGACGGCGAGATAGCGGCGCATCAGCGGGCCGTCCGGCGGCGCCTGCGGGTTACCCTGGGCGTCGATGTGGATATGCTTGGGCGCCTTCATCAGGTAGGCGCACATCATCGGCGTGAGCAGCCGCGCCACCAGCAGCGACGCCAGGATGGCCAGCACCGCGGTCCAGCCGAACTGCTTGAAGAATTTGCCGGGAATGCCGCCCATGAAGGCGGTCGGCAGGAATACGGCGACCAGGGCGAAGGTGGTCGCGATCACCGCCATCCCGATCTCGTCGGCCGCTTCCAGCGCGGCCTGCATCGGCGTCTTGCCCATGTGGAGGTGGCGCGAGATGTTCTCGATCTCCACGATCGCATCGTCGACCAGCACGCCGACCACCAGGGCCAGCGACAGCAGCGTGACCATGTTCAGCGTGTAGCCGAACAGATACTGGCCCAGGAAGGCCGGGATCACCGACAGCGGCAGGGCGGCCGCCGCGATCAGGGTTGCGCGCCAGTCGCGCAGGAACCACCACACCACCAGCACCGCCAGCAGCGCGCCTTCGTACAGCATGTGCATCGAGGCGTCGAAGTTCTCTTCGACCGAGTAGGAGTTGTCGATCACTTCCCTGATCACGAGCTTGGGATTTTCCTTGCCCAGCTGTTCCATGGCGGCGCGCGCCCCGGTGGCGACGTCGATCTCGCCGGCGCCGCGGGTGCGGAACACCTCGAAGGCGACCACCTTGCGGCCATCCTGCTCGGCCAGCGCGCGCTGCTCCTCGACCGTGTCGATCACGTTGGCTACCTGGTCGAGGCGCACGTGGCGGCCGTCCGGCAGCGGGATGTCCATCGCCGCCAGCTGCTGCGCGGTCTGCACGGTGGCCAGGGTGCGCACCGATTGCTCGACGCCGGCCACGTCGCCGCGGCCGCCCGGCGCCTCGCGCTGCACATTGCGCAGCTGGCGCGACACGTCCAGCGCCGACACGCGCAGCGCGGCCATCCGCTGGTCGTCCAGTTGGACCCGCACTTCGCGCGACACGCCGCCCACGCGCTTGACGGCGCCCAGGCCGGGCACGCTCAGCAGGCGCTTGGAGACGTCGTTGTCGACGAACCAGCTCAGGTCCTGGTCGTCCAGGCCGGAGCCCTCGCTTGCCGCCACGGTGAAGGTCGAGACCACGCGGCCGGCGGTGGCGGTCTTGGTCACCGTCGGGTCGCGCATCTCGGCCGGCATGTCGGCGCGCACGCGCGAGACCGCGTCGCGTACGTCGTTGACGGCATCGGCCGGATCGCGCTCGAGAATGAACTCGACCGTGATGGTGGCCACGCCGTCCAGCACGCGGGTATAGATGTTCTTGATGCCTTGCAGGGTGGCGATCGAGTCTTCCATCTTGCGCGCGACCTCGGTCTCGAGCTGGGCCGGGGCGGCGCCGTCGAGGGTCGCGGTGACGGTCACGATCGGCAGCTCGATATCCGGGAAGTCCTGCACCTTGCTGGCATTGAAGGCCAGCAGCCCCGCCACGGTGAGCAGGGCGAACAGCATGATCGCCGGGATCGGGTTGCGGATCGAGAGGGCGGAGAAATTCATCGTGTCGTCCTCAACGCGCGGCCGTGGCGCGTGCGGTCGCCGGCGCCGGCGCTGGCGGGGCGGCGATATTGCGCACCAGGTCACCGTCGTTGAGGAAGCCGGCGCCCTGGACCACGATCGCCATGTCGGCGTTCACGCCGCTCACCACCTCGACCCGCTCGCCCAGGCGGCGTCCGAGGTTCACCTTCACCTGGCTCACGCGGCTGTCGGCATTCAATCGGAACACATAGCTAAAGCCATCGCGCACGGCGACCGCCTGCTGCGGCACGGTGAGCGCGTTCGACGCTCCCAGCTCGAAGCGGCCGCTGGCGAACATGCCGGCCTTGAGCGGCATGTCGCTGGACAGCGCCGGCGGCAGGTCGACATAGACCAGGGCGATGCGCGTTTGCGGATCGACCGACGGCGCCACGGTGCGCACCTTGCCGGCAATCTCCGCCCCGCTGGCGGCGCGCACGACGGCCCTGGCGCCCGGCTTGATGCGGCCCAGGTCCTGCGCCACGACTTCGGCGCGCCATTCGAGGCGGCCCTGGCGGATCATGCGGAACAGTTCGGTGCCGACGCCGACCACGGCGCCGACGGTGGCCGTACGCGCGGAGATCACGCCGCTGTCGGGCGCGACCACCTGCGTGTACTTCAGGCGCAGCTGCTGCTGGGTAAGGGTGGCCTGGGCCGATTTGACGCGCGCCGAGGCGGTCATTTCGCCGGTGACGTACTGGGTGACCTGCTGCGCGCTCAGCGCGCCCGAGCTCTCCAGCGCGCGGGCGCGGTCGGCGTTGGCCTTCGCTTCCTGCTGGTTGGCCTGGGCTTCGAGCAGCGCGGCGCGCGCGCCCTCGATCTCGGCGCGCACCGTTTCGTCGGCAAACACCGCCAGCACCTGCCCCTTCTTGACCACGTCGCCGACGTTCACCCGCACCTCGGCCAGGCGCAGGCCGTTCGATTCGCTGCCGATCACTGCGTCCTGCCAGGCGGCGATGCTGCCGTTGGCGGTGAGGTTGATCGGCAGGCTGGTGGTGGCGGGGCGCGCGGTGGAAACGCTCAGGGCGGGGCGCGGCGGCGCTTTTTCATCCTTGGCGGTGGCGCGGTTGGCGGTGGCCAGTGCGACGGTGGCGCACAGGGCGGCGGCGCCCAGGGCAATAACGAGCGTACGCGGAGCGCGAGTTTTTATCATGGTCTCTATGTCTTTTGGCTATAGCAAAGAAGTGTAGCAAAAGCGCTACGGCCGACCCGTGCGCACGCGCCGCACCATGGCCGGCGTGGCCGACACGATAGAGGGGTTTGACGGGCCAAAAGACGGCCGAAAAAGAGGGAATACGAGGGGAAGGGAAATGGCGCACTGCCGCAAACGCCCAGGCCGCCAGCCTGATTTAGAGGGCTTCCTCTATTGAAACAACTACAGTACTTCTACCGTATTGCACTGCACAATAAAAAAGACTATATTGGAACTGTCTCCTCCAGTTTTCTCCGAAAATTGGATTCCCGCCCGCCAACCTTCAGGTTCGCGGGCGTTTTTTTACTTGTGGAAGAGATTCAGGCGTCTTCGCCCTGGAAGGCATTGGCGCGCCAGGTCAGCACCAGTGTGTCGCGGTAGCCATGGTCGCCCAGCGGCTGGATCGGCGTCGATTCGTGGATCACGGCGGCGTCGTCGAGCAACAGCAGGGTCCAGGGTTCGAGCATGGTGAAGCGCTGGCCGGCCGGGCCGTCGGCATCGAACACGCGCGTCTCGCCGCCCTTGATGTCCTTGCGATTGATGAGGATGACGGCCACGAAGTTGACGCCGTCGCGGTGCGCGCCTTCGGGCGTCGGGCGGCCGATGCCGTCGGCGGTGTCGATACGGAACTGGTGCGCTTCGACGAACCAGCGCTGCTGGCCCGCGACCTTTGAACAGACTCCGCCCAGCGCGCCCAGCAGCCGGTCCCAGGCCGGGTTGGCGACGGTGGCCGCTTCCATCGGCGCGAACAGGCGGTGCATGCCGCCGTGCAGCGCGTTGTACTCGACCGGCTGCCAGTGCGCGCGGTGCGGCGTCTGCGTCAGCTGGCCGGCGTCGTCGATGAAGCAGGAATGGCGGCGGCGGCGGTAGCGGCCGCCGTCCTTGAGGTATTCGTCCAGCTCGAGCCGGTCCCAGCTCGGCACGAGCGAGTCCAGCTCGCCGATGTCGCAGCCGGCCAGCGCGGCGACGTCGGCGGGACGCAGCACGGCATAACCGGTGCTGCGCAGGGCATCCGTCAGCTGCGACGGCGCGAGATAGGGGAGTTGCGGTGTAGTCATCCCGTTAGCGTAGCACTTTTCGTCTTTACGAGTGACAGCCCCCGTCGAATGACAGATGTGCTGGATCACCACTGTTTGACGAGGGTCAGGCGCAGCGAACGCGGCTCGATCGGATGGAAGTGCACGTCCGCCACCGGCGCGGCCTCGCCCTGCAGCTGCGACTCGTAGAAGTAATCGATGGCCGGGGCGCGCCGGTTGGTCAGATTGAAGCCTTCCAGCTCCAGGCGCAGGCCGTTCGCCAGCCGGTAGCCGATGCGGCCGTTGAGCGTCAGGCTTGAATTCGAGCGCACGCTGTCGTCCTCGACCAGCGGACGCGGGCCGAACCAGCGCAGGCGCAGGGAACCCGACCACGGGCCGCGCGGGTCCACGGTCACGCCCAGCTGGGCGACGCCTTCGATGGCGCCGGGGATGCGACGGCCGGCGTCCCGGTTTCCTTCGAGGTTTTCGCCACGCGAGCGGGCGCGCGCCCAGGCCGCATCGAGGTCGATCGACAGCCATTTGAGCGGGCGGTAATAGTTCGAGAACTCGATGCCGTAGCGCCGGCTCGGATCGCCCGCCTCGGTATTGCCGGCGTCGCCGATATAGGTCAGTTCGGAATCGAAGTCGAGCCGGTACACGGCCAGCGACGTCTGCATCTTCGGGATCGCCTCGGTGCGCACGCCGAACTCATATCCGCGCGAACGCACCAGGCCGGGCGTCGGGTCGACCGCGTCCAGCGTCTTCGGATCGACCGTCGCCACCGTGCCGCGCGCATCGTTGCTGTGAAAGCCATGGCCGTAGTTGGCATACAGTTCGGTCGACGCCCACGGGCCATAGACGATGTTCAGCGTCGGCGTGACCAGCGTGTCGCGCGCCTTGCCGGCATTCTCCGGCCGGTCGCCGTCCACGCGGAAGCGGTAGTTGCTGGCCCGGACACCCGCCACCGTGCGCAGCGCATCGCTCCAGCGGGTCGCGTTTTCGATGAAGACGGCGCCGCTGGTCTCGACGATATGGTCTTCGCGCGTGGTTGCGATGCGCTGGCGCCGGCGCGTGTCGTACAAGCCGTTGAAGATATTGTCGTTCTGGACCTGAGCGCCCACCGTCAGGTCGGATGACAGCGTCTCGGTGCGGTGCATATGCCAGGTGTGGGTGGCGTCCAGGCCGGTGGTGACGCGGCGGTCGGGCTGGGCGAACTGGTCGCCATTGACCGGGTCGTTCAGAAAATAGGTGAAGTTCGAGAACAGCGCGAGCTGGTTGCGGATCGCGTAGGCGCTGACCTTGCTGGCCGAGTCGGCATCGGTCCGGCGCCAGATGCCCGACAGGCTGAAGCGCCGCGCCTGACCACCATCGCTGTCGTCGACCAGGTCGTAGCGCCCGAGGCGGCCGTCCTGTACCGCGCGCAGCGGGATCTGGTCGGTGGAATCCCAGTCGCCGCGATAGCCCATTGCGGTGACGCTCCAGCCATTGTTGGCGTAGCCGCGGCTGAACCGCAGCACGGCATTGAGCTTGCGGTAGTCGTCCGGCCGCGTCCACGGACCGTCGTTGTGCATCGCTTCCAGCGCGTACAGCAGGCTGCCGCCCGTCACCTCGGACGAACCGGCGACCAGCGCGCGCCGGTAGCCGTCCTGGCCGACGGTGGCCGAAGCGAGGTCCTTCACCAGCTGGTTGGCATAGGTGAGCGAGGCCACGCCGGCCGACGAGAAGTCGCCTTCGCGCGCCGAATACGGCCCCTTGCGGTAGTCGAGACGGCCAACCAGTTCGGGGATCAGGAAGTTCAGGTCGGTCCAGCCCTGGCCGTGGGCGTGGCTGCGCTGGTTGACCGGCATGCCGTCGACCCAGGTGGCGAGATCGGTGCCGTGGTCAAGGTTGAAACCACGCAGGTAGAACTGGTTGGCCTTGCCCTCGCCGCTGTGCTGGCTGGCGATCAGGCCGGGCGTGACTTCGAGCAGTTCGCCCGGGCGGTAGGCGATGCGGCCCGCCAGGTCTTTCGCGCCCGCGCTGCCGGCGCCGGCCGAATCGGCGATGCCGAGCTGGGAGGCGCGGGCGCCTTCGACCAGCACGCGCTGGAGCTGGAAGTCGTCGGCGTGGACGGCGGACGTGGCGAACAGCGCGGCCAGCGCGCAGGCGATAGGACGAAGATGCATGGAATGTCTTGAAAAAGGTATGTGTTACTGCGCCGGCTGCTCGAGCGCCTGGCGGGTGAAGGTGAGGGAATGGACCGCGCCGCCCGCGCCCAGGTTGACGGTATTGACCTGCTCGGGCAGGAAGTCGATCAGCACGCCCTGGCGGATCGTGGCCGCGCGGCTAAGGGGCGTGTTCTCGATTTCCTGGTAGATGACGACGCTGTTGGCATCGACCGTCATGCCGATCCATTTGGGAGGCAGGCGCTTGCCGTCCGGGGCGGCGAGCCAAAACTGGCGCTCGACATACTGGCGCAGCACGTCCTGGTCTTCCGGATCGGAGAGGTCGAACTGGCGCTGGTAGAGGTTCAGCAGCAGGGCGTCGATGTCGTGCGCCGTATAGGTGTGGACGATCTCGGTGGTGCCGGTGCGCTCGTTGTACGAGATGTCGGTCATGCCGAAGTGGAAGCGGTGCGCGCTCGCTGCTGTGCTCACGCACAGCAGCAGGGCGATGCACAGCGCCTTGAATCCTTGCAGCGTCATTGCGCGGCCTTCGGCGCGGCGGTGCCCTTCAGCGGCGTCTGCATGTCGCGCATCAGGTTGCCCGGGTCACGCTCGGTCTTGAACAGCTCCAGGCGCGACGGCGCGGTCTTGCGCGGCCAGCTGTTGTTGCTGGTGTCGATGTCGGCGGTTTCCCAGAATGGATCCTGGGTCAGGCCCACGATCGGCTCGTCGGTGACGAACAGCTTGGTGATCTGCTTCGGCGAGTAACGCCACACCTCGGCCGGAATGCGCTCGACGATCTTCTTGCCGCTTTTCAGTTCGATCTCGACGATCAGCGGCATCACCAGCCCGCCCTTGTTGGCGAAGTCGACCAGGGTCAGGTGCTTGCCTTCCTTGAGCAGCGCCTTTTCCCAGTCCTCCAGGCCGGCCATGGTTTCCCGGTACTTGTTGCGGTCCTTGTTGGTGACCGTGAACTCGTCGTTCTCGTTGTAGAAGTCCTTCAGCTCGGGATGGGCGTCGATGCGGCGCGCCATACCCTTGTTGCGCTGGTCCATGACCGACACCGGTTCGCCGTTGGCGCGCTCGCGCAGGAGCGCCTTCTCTACCTCCGGGTCCTGGCTGCTGACGGTGTACTCGGTGATGCCCTCGACGCTGATGTCGACCGCGTCGGTGGTGTAGAACCAGCCGCGCCAGAACCAGTCGAGGTCCGTGCCGGACGCGTCTTCCATGGTGCGGAAGAAGTCGGCCGGGGTGGGGCGCTTGAACTTCCAGCGCTCGGCGTATTCCTTGAACGCGAAGTCGAACAGCTCGCGGCCGAGGATGGTCTCGCGCAGGATGTTGAACGCGGTGGCCGGCTTGGCGTAGGCGTTGTTGCCGCGCTGGAGCGTCGACTCGGCATTCGTCATGATCGGCGCCTGGTTCGTGCTGCGCATGTACGAAACGATGTCGCGCGCCTCGCCGCGGCGCGACGGATAGCCTTCTTCCCAGGCCTCTTCGGCCAGGAACTGCACGAAGCTGTTCATGCCCTCGTCCATCCAGGTCCACTGGCGCTCGTCCGAATTGACGATCATCGGGAAGTAGTTGTGGCCCACCTCGTGGATGATCACGCTGATCAGCCCATACTTGGCGGCCTTCGAATACGTCATCTCGCCGGTCTTGGCGTCCTTCACCGGCCTGCGCCCATTGAACGACAGCATCGGGTATTCCATGCCGCCCACCGGGCCGTTGACCGAGATCGCGACCGGATACGGGTAGTCGAACGAGTACTTGTTGTACTGCTCGATGGTGTGGATCACGGCCGGGGTGGAATATTTTTCCCATAGCGGATTGGCCTCGGCCGGGTAGTAGGACATCGCCATCACGTCCTGCTTGCCGCTCTTGATGCCCTGCGCATCCCAGATGAATTTGCGGCTGGTGGCGAAGGCGAAGTCGCGCACGTTCTGCGCCTTGAAGCGCCAGGTGCGGGTGCCGGCGGCGCGGCCTTTCTCGTTGGCCTGCGCTTCAAGCTGGGTGATGATCATGACCGGCTTGTTCGCCGTGCGCGCCTGCTTCAGGCGGTCGCGCTGCGCTGCGGTGAGCACGTCGCCCGGGTTCTGCAGTTCACCGGTGGAGGCCACCACGTGGTCGGCGGGAGCCGTGATCTGGACGTCGTAGTCGCCGAATTCGAGGGTGAATTCGCCGTCGCCCAGGTATTGCGCGTTCTGCCAGCCGGCCGCGTCGTAGTAGGCGGCCATGCGCGGGAACCACTGGGCGATCTCGTAGATGTCGTTGCCGTCGTCGAAACGCTCGAAGCCCATGCGGCGGCCCAGCACGTTCATCTCGGGGATGTTGAAGCTCCAGGCCACATTGAACGACGTGCGCGCGCCCGGCTTGAGCGGCTGCGGCAGGTCGATCCGCATCATGGTCTTGTTGATCGTGTGGCGCAGGGGCTTGCCGTCGCTGCCGGTCACGCTGGCGATGTGGATGCCACCATCGAACTTGCGCGCCTCGAGCGTGAAGCGCAGGGCGTCGAACTTGACGCCATCATTCCCGCGCGGCTGCCACGCATCGCGCGACGGCAGGGTGGCGATATTGCGGTTGTCCGAATCGCTGCGGAACATGTTCTGGTCCAGCTGCACCCACAGGTAGGTCAGCGTGTCCGGCGAATTGTTATGGTAGGTCACGGTGCCGGCGCCCGACAGCGAACGCTTGGTCTCGTCGAGCGTCACGCGCAGCCGGTAGTCGGCGCGCTGCTGCCAGTACTTGTGGCCGGGCGCGCCGGCCGCGTTGCGGGTCTCGCCCGGCGTCGGCAGCAACTCATCCAGCTGGCGGAACTTGTCGTCGAAGACGGGGCCGGCGGCAGTCGCGGAGGCGGAAAGGACGAGGGCGGCGAGCGCCGCGTGTAGGTGCTTGAGATTCATGTGGGTGACAGCAGAAAGTAAAACACCGGCAGCTGGGCCGGCGTAGGGTCGGCGGCTACGCCGCCGACGCGTTCAACAGGAGAGGGAGCCGCGGATCACTCGGCCGACGGCGCTTCCGCCTTGTCCTTTTCCTTGAGCTTCGTATTAAAATCGCGCATCAGATTGTTCGGATCGCGTTCGGTCTTGAACAACTCCAGCCGCGACGGCGTCGCCTTCCTCGGCCAGCTGTTATTGCTGACGTCGACGTCGGCCGTCTCCCAGTAAGGATCCTGGGTCAGCCCGACCATTGGCTCATCAAGCACGAACAGCTTGGTGATCTTCGCCGGCGAATAACGCCAAACCTCCGCCGGAATGCGCTCGATGGTCTTCTTGCCGCTCTTGAGTTCGATCTCGACCACCAGCGGCGTCACCAGCCCGCCCACGTTCGTGAAGTCCACCAGGTACAGGTGCTTGCCTTCCTTGAGCAGCGCCTTTTCCCAGTCCTCCAGGCCGGCCATCTTTTCCTGGTAGCGGTTACGGTCCTTGTTGGTGACGGTGAAGTCGTCGTTTTCGTTATAGAAGTCCTTCAGCTCGGGATGCGCATCGACGCGGCGCGCCATTCCCTCGTTGCGCTGCTTCGTGACCGACACCGGCTCCTCCGCGCGGCGCGCGCGCAGCAATGCCTTCTCGACTTCCGGATCCTGGCTCGACACCGTGTATTCGGTGATGCCGTCCACGCTCACGTCGACCGCGTCGGTGGTATAGAACCAGCCGCGCCAGAACCAGTCGAGGTCCGTGCCGGAGGCGTCTTCCATGGTGCGGAAGAAGTCGGCCGGGGTGGGACGCTTGAATTTCCAGCGCTGGGCGTATTCCTTGAAGGCGAAGTCGAACAGTTCACGGCCCAGCACCGTCTCGCGCAGCACGTTCAGCGCGGCGGCCGGCTTGGCGTAGGCGTTGTTCCCGAACTGCAGCAGCGACTCCGAGTTGGTCATGATCGGCACCTGGTTGCGGCTCTTCATGTAGTCGGTGATGCGGCGCGGCTCGCCGCGGCTGTCCGGCCAGTTTTCTTCCCAGGCCTGCTGCGCCAGGTATTGCACGAAGGTGTTCAGGCCCTCGTCCATCCAGGTCCACTGGCGCTCGTCCGAGTTGACGATCATCGGGAAGTAGTTGTGGCCCACCTCGTGGATGATCACGCCGATCAGGCCATACTTGGTACGCTGCGAATACGTGATCTCGCCGGTCTTCTTGTCCTTGCTCGGCCGCGGACCGTTGAACGAGATCATCGGGTATTCCATGCCGCCCACGGGGCCGTTGACCGAGATCGCGGTCGGGTACGGGTAGTCGAAGGAGTACTTGTTGTACTGCTCGATGGTGTGGATGATCGCCTGGGTCGAGTATTTCTCCCACAGCGGATTACCCTCTTTCGGGTAGTAGGACATCGCCAGCACATCGACGTCGCCGCTCTTGACGCCCTGCGCGTCCCAGATGAATTTACGGCTCGAGGCGAAGGCGAAATCGCGCACGTTCTTCGCCTTGAAGTGCCAGGTTTTCGTCGCGCCGTTGCTCACTGCGTTGCGCGCCTTCTCGGCCGCTTCGGCTTCCGCCTGGGTCACGATGATGACCGGCTTTTTCGCCGTGCGCGCCTGCCTGAGGCGTTCGCGCTGGGCGGCGCTGAGCACGTCGCCCGGATTCTGCAGCTCGCCGGTCGACGCGACCACGTGGTCGGCGGGCACCGTGATGCGTACGTCGTAGTCGCCGAATTCCAGGGTGAATTCGCCCGCGCCCAGGAACTGCTTGTGCTGCCAGCCATAGACGTCGTAGTAGGCGGCCATGCGCGGGAACCACTGGGCGATCTCGAACAGGTCATTGTTGTCGTCGAACTTCTCGTAGCCGGCGCGCCCGCCCAGCACCTTCTGTTCGTTGATGTTGTAGCGCCAGTCGATGCTGAAGGTCACGCGCGCACCCGGCTTGAGCGGTTGCGGCAGGTCGATCCGCATCATCGTTTTGTTGATGGTGTGCGGCAGCGCCCGGCCGTTCGTGTCCTTCACCGCCAGGATGTCGAAGCCGCCGGGGAAGGTCTGCTGCTCGAGCAGCGAGCGCAGGCCGTCGAATTTCAGCCCGGTCTGCGCGGTCGCGCCGGTCCAGGCGTTGCGCGAGGGGAGGGCGGCGCTCTGGCGCGCGTCCGAACCCGGCTTGTAGATGTTCTGGTCCAGCTGCAGCCACAGGTACTTCAGGGTGTCCGGGGAATTGTTATGGTAGGTTACCGTGCCGGCGCCGGAGAGCGCGCGCTTGCTCTCGTCGAGCGTGGCGCGGATCGTGTAGTCGGCGCGCTGCTGCCAGTAACCTTGGCCCGGGGCGCCGGACGCGGTGCGGATCGACCCCGGCGTCGGCAGCAGTTCGTCGAGCTGGCGGAATTTGTCGTCGAAGGGTGCGGCCGCGAACGCTGACGTGGCAAGGCATAGCGCTGCCACGCCGATAGGCAAACGGAACATGATTCCCCTGGATTTGTAGTTGATATAAGAAAAGAATTCTAATCCTGATATTAATCAACTGCTCAGGGGATTTGTAAAAATCCTGAAATAAACGTATTTCCTAGCGGCCGCCTACGCGTTTATACGGTCTCGACGACGCGCCCAGCACCGACACGCCGCTGTCGGCGTCAAGGCGATGCAGCTCGATCGGCCGCGACATGATGAACAGCAGCTTGTCGGATTGGGCATACAGCGGCTCCCATGGCGCGCCGCGGTTGGTGACCATCAGCCGGCCTTCGCGGTCGGCGATCTCGAAGCGGCCCAGCCCTTCGATCTCGTATTTACCGACCAGGGCCTTCTTCAGTTCTGGCGCCAGTTCGACCGTCGGGCGCAGGCGGGTCTGGTTGAAGGACCATTTGTACTCGTGGGCGATGGCGCGCACCAGGCTGTCCGCCAGCGGTCCGCCATTGTCGCCGTTGGTCAGGATCACCGCGCCATCGCCCCCCTCGGTCGATGCGACCATCAAGGCCTTGAAGCCCATATTGCTGCCGTTATGGCCGAAGCCCTTGCCTTCGTCCTGGATATGCAGGCCCAATGCGTAGTCGTTCATGACCGGGGTGAGCATGGTGCGCGTCATGCTTGGGGAGATCACGCCATTGTCGCGACCTGCCGCGCCGTTCTGGATCGCGATCGCGAACCTGGCCAGGTCTTGCGGCGTGGTCCACAGTCCGGCTGCTGCCAGCTCAGGGTAGGTGTGGGCGCCGCCACGGTAGGGTTTGCCGTCTTCGTCGTGGGCGCGGGCGGCCTGTGCCTGCAAGGTCGCCGGCAGTGGCTGCGAGAAGCTGCTGTCGCTCATGCCCAGCGGCGCCAGGACCGATTCCCGCAGCAGCACGTCGAAGGGTTTGCCGCTGCGATCGATCATGGCCTGCTGCAGCACCGTATAACCGCCGCCTGAATAGCGAAATGCCGATCCGGGCGCCGCATCCACCCTGATCGCCTTGGTATTGGCGGCCCAGGCGCCATCGAGCACCTGCACCAGCGTCGGCGCCGATTTTCCCGCGGCGTAGCCGGGGAATCCCGACACGCTCATGCCGCCCGTATGCGAAAGCAGCTGGCGCACGTTCGGCTTGCCTTTACCGTCCGGCAGGTGCCATGAGGTGAGGGCGGTGTCGATGCCGGCGTCGAGATCGAGCTTGCCCTGTTCGACCATGCGCAGGGCGGCCATGGCGGCCACCGGTTTGCTGACCGAGGCGGCCTGGAACAGGGTCTGCGGCGTGACCGCCGGCCCGCCGGCCCAGGCCACGCCGTAGCCGCGGCTCCAGGCCACCTTGCCGTCGTGGATCACGGCCACGCTCACGCCCGGCACCTTCAGGCGCGTCATCGCGTCCTGCAGGCTTTCGGTCTTGAGCGGCGCGTTCGCCAGCGCGATGGCCGGGCGCAGGCCCGCTTCGATGCGGGCGATTGCGGCGTCGTCGGCATGGGCGAAAGGCATCGCCAGGGCGGCGATCAGGAAGAAACGCAAACGCGGTGCGACAGGCTGTTTGACGGACATGTGCTCTCCATACGATGTGGACAAATGGCCAATAGTATGGAGATGCCGGACAAGGCTAACAAGCGCCGGATGGATTCTATGCGACCGGCATGCTGAAGGTGAAGGTGGTGCGATTCGCGCCGGAGCGCACGCCGATCGTCCCGCCATGGCCTTGCGCGATCTGGTCGACGATGTACAGGCCCAGTCCCAGGCCATCGTCCCTGCTGCGCGAGCGGGCGCGCCAATAGGGTTTGAACAGTTGCGCCATAACGTCGGGGCTCAGGTTCGGCCCCTCGTTGCGCACTTCCAGCACAAAAAGGCTGTCGTCGATGTCGACGCGTACCTCGATCGGACACCCTTCGGCGCCGTGAACCAGCGCGTTCTTGAGCAGGTTCGACAGCAGTTGCGCCAGGCGCTGGGGATCGCAGCGCAAAGCCAGGCCGCGCGCGATGCTGCTGGCGATGGCGCGACCGGGATACACGCTGCGCAGTTCATCGATCACCTGTTCCAGCACCCGGTCGACGTCGGCATGGCGGGCCATGTCGAGCGCCAGTCCCGAACCCATGCGCCCGCGCGTGAAATCGACCACGTTGTCCACCAGCCCGGACATGCGCAGCGCGCTGCTGCGCATCCGCTCCACCAGCTGGCGGGTCATTGGGTCATCGTGGCGCCGCGCCAGCAGTTCGGCGCCGGTGAGGATCGCCGAGAGCGGCGTGCGCAGGTCGTGGCCCAGCACCGCGATGAACTGTTCGCGCAGCTCCGCGGTGTCGCGTTCGGACAACAGCGCGGTGCGCGCCGCGCTCAGCGAGCGCTCCGTTTCGAGCTGGCGCGACACCAGTTCGGCAAACAGGGTCAGGGCCGGGATGGTGGGGCCCTCGCTCAGCCGGGCCGGTTCCGGATCGAGACCGCACAAGGTACCGAAATAAAAGCCGTCGGGGCGAAAGATGGGAATCGAAAAATAGCTCTGGAACCCGTAGATGCGGGGGGTGTGGTGATCGCGGTAGCACTCGCTGTCGCGCACGCTGTCGATGACGACCGCCTGCCGGGAATCGCGCACTTCCTCGCACAGCGTGGTGGTGACGTCGAGCGTCGCGCCGGGGACAAGGCCGAATCCCAGGCCGTCATGGACCGCGCAGGCGGTCCAGCTGTCGGCGGTGACGTGGGCGATGCAGACGAAGCGCAGGCCGGTAAGCGCGGCAACGGTTTCCAGCATCCTCGGAACGGCGGCGATGGCCTGGATTTCCCTCACATGACTCGATAGCGAGTCCGGCATGATGGGCTCCCGTTTTACAATAAGCCATCATACCACGCGATCGTGCCGCGCCGGGCCGGCATCAGGCCGACATCAGGCCAGCCAGCGACCGTCCGCGTACACCCGTTCCTCGCCCAGCCAGACCGCATCGGTCACCGCGAACACGTCGATGTGGTAGCGCGCATCCTTGCGCTTGAAGCCGGGTTTCGGATACACGCCATGCTTGGCGCCGAGCGACAGGTGGATGCCGCACATGCGCTCGTAGGTGCCGATGTCGTCGACCCGCAGCTCGCGCGTGAAGGCCCGGTTCAGGCCGAAACCCAGCTCGCGCACCCAGACTTCGCCTTCCTCAAGCCGGATATTGTCCAGCACCTGCTGGAAGGCCGGCGTCGCGTTCTCGGTGGCGACCACGCGGCCGGCCTCGATCACCAGGGTCACCGGCAGGTCCGGACGGTTCGAGCGGTAGCTGGTGTCGCCGAACACGTGGATCTGCACCCGGCCGTGCACCGCCTCCAGGTCGAGCGCTTCGGTGAACACTTCGCCGATCGGGAACTGGCCGCCGATGTTCTTCATGTCGCTGTAGTCGCCGATGTTCAATTTGGCCGGCTCGAACGGCGAGGCGAAGGTGAGCGTCTCGCCGCCGCCGACCACGCGGCCGTGCGGCGCGCGGTCGATGCGCTCCTTGAGCGCGCGGCCGGTGCCGCGAAAGTAGGCGGGGTCGTAGGCCAGGGCGTCGATGTAGTGCTCGCCCTGGATGCCCGGCATGCGCGACAGGTGCACGTGCTCGATCACTTTCAGGTCGCGCTTGAACAGCTCGACCCGCATGCGAAAGCCGTCGAGGCGGAAGTTCGACGACTGCAGCAGCACCACCAGCTCGCCCGCCACCATCGTGTTAAACGCCGCCAGCACCGCTTCCGGCGTCACGCCGTCGAAGTCGACGAAGGTCGCCTCGGGCAGGTTGCGCCGGTAGCCGTCGAGCAGCGCGCGCGAAAGGCCGGTGCGGGTGTCGTACACCACCAGCGCGCGCTGCGCCGGACCGTGTTCGAGCGCGATCGTCAGCACGTCGGCTAGATGCCTGGTGGCGGCATCGACGGCATGCGAAGGGAGGTCGGCGTGGGGATCGGCAGCGGTCATGGCGGAATCGGAAGGGCTGAAGAGGTGGAAAGGCAGGCGGCCATTATACGTATGTCTGCCGAAAGTTCCCCGTCGGGGCAGGCGATGAGTTCGATTATTGATGCGTCCGGGATCGCGCGACGCTACCTTGTGAACGGCGCGCCGCGCGCCGGTTCACGGAGCTATCATTTGAGCAACAGCAATGACGCGGCCTGCGGGTCGTGTTTCGACAAATTATTTGGCAGAGCGAAAGGCAGCAATGGCGTACAGATGGGAAACGCCCGCCAGCATCTGGCAGGAAGACGAGGCAAGCGGCGAATTCGCCCTGCTCGCCAGCGAAGGCCTGGGCCCGGTCGACTGGCAGGGGCGCGCGCGCCAGCGGCTGCCCGACGTCGCCCACGTGCTCGGCGCCTCGCTGCCCCTCGATTGCCGCTGTTCTCCGATCTATCCCGAAGGTTTCGCCTATTGCCCGCGCTGCGGGCGTCCGCTGCTGCGCCTTGGCGGCGCGCCGACGCGAGCGCGCGGCTGGTGGGGACCGGGCGGGGACGACGTGCTGCCGCGCCACGTGCCGCATGGCTTGCCGGTCACCTCGACGCCGCTCGGCGACAGCCTCGAAGAACGGCCGGCCGCGCCGACGCCAGGCCGCTGCGACCTGACCATGCCGGCGCCGCCCAATGCCTGTTCGGTGTTCGCTGCCGCCGGCTTCGGCTTTCCCGGCGAACGCCTGCTGGCGCTGGCCCACACCCGCGGGGTGCTGCAATACTGGGATCCGCTGGGCGGCAGCTGGCATGTGCTCACGCCCGAAGCGGGCGCCGCCAGCCTGGCGTTCACCGCGTCCAGCCACGCCTGGATCCCGGCGCTGGATGCGCGCCGCGGCGAGGCCGGCGTGGTCCCCGGCCTGGACGGCCTGCAGCGGCTCTGGATCGATCCGGTAAGCGAAACCTACCGCACCGAGAGCGTGCTGGCCGCGCCCATCGTGGCCGCGCCCGGCCTCATGCGGCGCCACCTGGCGTGTCTCGCGGGCGGCAATGACGGCGTGCGCCTGTGGAGCATGCGCCTCGACCTCGATGAAGTGCACGAATATGCCTGCCCCGATGCGCCGGCCGCCGGCTGGAGCCGTCCGCTAGGCTACGACGGCCGGCTGTTCTGGCTGCACGCGCAGGGCCAGCTCACCTGGCGCCCGGGCGAGGCGCCGCAATTTTCGCCATGGCCGCTGCACTGGCAGCCACGCCTGGACTTCGGCGGCCCGACCCAGGGCCGCGACGGCCGCCTGTGGCAGATCGGGCACGATGGCCAGGGGTATTCCTATCTCGAACTCGGCGCCGGCTTCGACCGGCTGCCGGCGCGCATGGCGATCGACGGCGCGCGCCTGGGTTTCGCCAACTTCCTGTTCCGGCGCGGGCATCCGGTGCTGGACGAGCCGTGGTCGAACGAGCACGTCGAAGACCCGCACCACGACGACACGCTGGTGCTGCCGCTGCTGCGCAGCTTTAACAATAACCGCAGCCAGCCGAGCGGCCTGGTGCTGCGCTTGCACAAGGCGAATTTTCGCGCCGAAGAAGCGTTGGGGAGCGGAGAAAACGCCCGCATCATCCCGCGCACCACCGTCGAATGGATCGGGCGCCGCAACGTGATCCTGGACGAGATCGCGCGCCTTTCCCGTCCGCTCGAGTGCGTGCCGGTGGTGGCGGGCGGCTGCCTGTGGCTGCACCATCCGGACTGGAACCAGATGCGCGGCTGGCGCCTGGACGAGCCCTTGTGATCACGACGATGATGAACACGATCGCACGTCCACTGGCGGCAGCCCTGCTGGCCGGCGTGTCGCTGTGTGCTCATTCAGTCCCGCATGTATTCCTGGTGCAGAACTCGGGCTGGATGGAGCCGTTCTACAGCGATCCCAAGTCGCCTTTCAAGCCGCTGGTGGCGGCGTTGGCGGGCAGCGTGGTCCAGCCGGGAGACGCGCTGGTGCTGGCAAGCTTCAACCAGGCCCGGGAGGGGGCGCCGTCGCCGCGCGCGCTGCTGTCGTTCAAGGCGGGCGAGGAACCGGTGCGCGCGCGCGTGGCGCAGGCCATCGCCAGCCTCGATACGGCGCGCAAGCCGGGAGGCGCCGCGCTGGCCGACACCGATCTTGGCGAAGCGGTGCGCGCCGCCACGGGCGAGGTGCTCAAGGGCCAGCCGGGCATCGTCTGGCTGGTGACGAACAACCGCAACAGCCCCAACAACGACCAGGCCACGGCCACCCGCAATCGCGAATTCTATGCGCTGATCCACGGCGGCGACGCGATCACGAAGGCGCTGGCCTTCCCGCTGCGCATGCCGGTGCAAGGTAAGCATTACAGCGCGAACGGCTTGATGGTGTATGCCTTCGCCGTCGGGCCGCAAGGCGCGGCCGCGCTCGATGCGCTGCTGGCCTCCGGACGCATCGCCCGGGTGATTACCGAGCCGCCGGCGCGCCTCAAGCCGCTCGACCGCGACACCGTGCGGCTGGCGCCGCGCCGCGTCGTCAATGCGCCCGGCGTCTCGTTCGCATCGGATGCGCGCGGCGTGCTGCGCGCCGACGTCGCTCCCGATGCGCGCACGCCGCAAGCGCGCATCGAATGGAACCTGGAAAACACGATGTATCCGTACACGATCAGCTCCGCCACCCTGAGCGCGCGCTCGACCTTGGCCGGCGAGAGCCGCCCGATCGCGCTCGATACCCAGCGCGTGCGCGCGCTGGCGCCCGGCCAGCCGGCGCCGCTGGGTTCCAGCATGGCGCTGCCAGTGGCGCAGATTCCCGACAAATGGTCGCTGGCCGCGCTCAAGTCCGCGGGTTCCGCCTACGTGCTGCCGGGTCGGATCGAGCTGCACCTGGCCGACCAGGAGCTGGCGCTGTCGCAGGCCTTCCGCCAGCGCATGGCGGCGCTGTTCCCGGGCGATCCGCTGCCGGACATCTTCATCCCGCCGGCGCGGGTGCAGGCGTCGACGGCGGTGCTGCCGGTGGAGGTGCGCGTCCATTACGGCATGGGGCCGCTGCTGGCGCTGGTCGGGACCTTGCTCGCGCTGTTGGCGCTGCTCGCGGCCGCCGCCTGGGCCTGGGCGCGGCCGCGCAAGGTGCAGGTGACGGTGGACGAGGAGATGCGCACCATGCACGGCCGCGCCGGCACCACGCAGGCGATCCATGACCGCCATGGCGAACAGGTCGCGCAACTGAAAACAACGCTGTTCGGCCATCGGCTGCTCGATGTGCGCGAAGGCGCGCAAGTGCGGCTCGGCCGCTGAAGACTAGAAAGGAAAACGCCATGCAGGCAACCCAAGCACCAACCGATGCCCCGTCGCCCGCCGATCCAGGCTTCAAGCTGCCGGAAGAATCGGCCTCGCCACAGGATAGCTCGCCGCGCACGTTGCCGGACACCGCCACCCGCCCGGTCGAGGTGATGCCGGTCGACCCGCACACCTTGCCGGTCGCGGATACCTCAGACCGCGACCTGGCGATCGGCGGCATCGTGTTCCTGATCCTGATCAGCGTCTACTTCTTCGCGCGCGGCGCCTATGTACACCACTTGGTGAGGAAGCGCGTGGCGCCTTCCTCGGCCGGCAATGCGGGCTGGCTGCTGTTCGTCGGCCTCGGCTTCCTGTCGGCGGCGGCGGTGCTGGCCATCATCAATGCCAGCCGCTTCCTGACCTTCGCCGTCACCGGCCCGCTGGTGGCGGTGGGCCTGGTGGCGCTGGTCGCCTCGCTGTTCATCGGCCGTCGTTAAGAAAGGGAGTTTTTTCACCATGGCAGAATTCCCGAACCCATCGAGCGTCAACGCCCGTCCGGCCGAACTGAAGGTCGACCTGCGGCCGACGCTGTTCATCGGCGCCGGCGGCACCGGCATGGAAGTCATGATGCGCATCCGGCGCCGCATCCTGTCGGCGGTCTGGAACCGGCGCCATCCGACCCGGGTCGAATCGATCGCCGACTTCCCGGTGGCGCGCTTCCTGCACTTCGACCTCGATAACAATGCCGTCATCGACGAGGGCAAATCGCAGCGCACCGATCCCTGGTACGAGCTGGTGCGCCTCTCCGACGAGGAACGCCTGGTCGAGCCGCTCGACCTGCCGCAATACCATGAGTCCGACGACAGCCTGGCGCGCTTTCCGCTGATCGAGAGCTGGATGCCGCTGCGGCCCAAGAAGCTGCGCTCGCTCGGCATCGATCCGTCGAAAGGCGCGGGCCAGATCCGCGCGCTGGCGCGGCTCTACCTGTTCGACAAGTATCCGAAGCTGCGCGGCCGCATCAAGGGCGCGCTGAACTACCTGAGCAGCAATGCCGGCATCGAGCGCAAGGAGAATTACCAGCGCCTCGGGCTGCAGGTCGACACCTCCAAATTCCGCATCGTGGTCATCGCCTCCGCCGCCGGCGGCACCGGCGCCGGCAGCGTGCTCGATCTGGGTTGGCTGTCGAAGGCGATCGCGCGCCAGGAAGTGTCCGACAGCCAGGTCGACCTGGTGCTATTGATGCCTTCCGGTTTTGCCAAGGCCAACAAGGAGCGCACCGAGGCCAATGCCTACGCCACCCTGATGGAACTCGAGACGGCGATGCGCGACATGAACGCCAGCGTGGCGTGGGCGGAGCCGGACAGCATCGCGGGCCGCGGCGCGCCCTACGACGACGTGTATTTCGTCGACACCGCCAACCTGGCCAACAAGGCCACGCTCGACGTCAAGGATGTCTACCAGATGGTGGCCGACACGCTGTTCGAAGACTTCGCCTCGGCCGATTTCGCCAACCGCAAGCGTTCGGTGGCGGTCAACCAGCAGCAGCACAAGCTGGGACCGTACAACCCGCGCGTGCCCGAGGCGCGCTTCGGCGACATGCGGCTGTCGTACTCGAAGGTGTATTCGAGCTTCGGGCAGTCGGTGCTCGACACCCAGCAAAGCCTGCATGAAGACATCCGCGCCTATGAACTGGCGGCGCTGATGGTCAAGGCGTTTTTCGGTCTTGCCGGCGCCGATGGCGTAAGTGGGAACAATGCGGGGAACAATGCGGCGCGGCGCGCCGGCGACGCCGAGCGCGACGCCTTCATGCGCGAGCAGATGGAGATGGCCGAGCGGCCGTTCGACGAGTTCCCCGACCTGCGCAAGGGTTCGGTTGACGTCACGCCGTTCACCGAGTACGCGCTGACGACCGCGCTGCTGCAGGACCGCGACGGCCGCTCGCTGCTCGAGCGCGTGGAAAGCCGGGTCCAGCTCGAGATGGACCGCATCATGGCGTCCTACGACATCAAGCTGTGGCGCGAAAAAGTGTCCGAACTGCTGCCGCAGCTCGAACGCGATGCGATCCGCGAGGCCGGCGCCACCGCCGAGACCAGCGAAGACCGCATCAAGCGCCATACCGGCGAACTGTCGAACCGCCTGAAGGGCAGGGTGCGCGAGCGCCTGTATGCCCTGCTCGACGACCGCCGCCAGGGCGGGCTGGAATTCGTGCTGTCGCTGCTGGAGCAGGTCAAGGCGCGGCTGTCGCAGCGCGACCTGGGTCATGCAGAACGTAATGGCCGGCGCTACCGCGACATCCGCGATGCGCTGCGCACGCGCCAGGTCGAGGAATCGCTGAACAACCTGGGCCAGGCCGCCGGCCGCCTGTTCGGCAAGGAGCCGCAGGCGCGCGAAGTGATGGGCCACCTCAAGCGCGACCTGGCCGACTACCTGCGCTTCCACCTGCTCGCGGTGGCGGCCGGCCAGTCGATCGAAGTGATGCGTTCCCTGTCCGGCTGGCTGGGCGATCCGCAATCGACCGATGAACAGGGCCATGCGCAGTGGAGCGGCATCGCCGGCGAATTCCAGGAGGGCCGGCGCGCCGTGCAGGCGATGCTCGGGGCGGTGGACCAGCGCATCTTGCAGCTGCGCGCCGACGCGCGCCAGGAACATGCGACCACGATCAAGCTCGGCTTCGATACGACGCCGGCGCCGGTGAGGCTCACTGGCGACACCAGCATCTGGAGCGAGGAAGTGCTGCTCGAATTCGGCGGTTCGTCGCGCCTGTTCCCGCAGCTGGGCGACGAACGCCTGCGCGCCGAGTTGCTGCTCAAGCTGTTCCGCCGCGCGCAGTTGCAGCTGTCCAGCCAGGGCCTGGACCAGCAGGAAGGCGCCGATCCGCTGCTCGAACGCTTATCGAGCCTGTCGCCGCAGGAGCGCCAGCGCATTTTCGCTGAGTGGATCCGCAGCGCGATGCCGTGGGTGAATGCGCGCTTCTCGGCCGAGTTCACGCCGAACGCCGACCAGTTCAAGTGCTTCATCGGCGTGGGCGATCCAATCGCATGGCGACGCATGGAGGCCGAGATCCGCGCCGCCGTGCCGACCGGGCACTTCCATGGCGAGCTGGTGTCGATCGTCAACACCGGAGTGAGCGGCAGGGCGGTGTGCTATATCGAGCTGTCCGGCTATCCGATGACGGTGCTGCGCGGCCTGCCGACCTGGCGCGCCTCGTACCAGATCGAAAACCCGAAGATCCCGACCCACCTGCATTTCGACGCCACGCGTTTTCGTCATCCGATCTCGCCGTCGATGGACGAGCTGGGACGGCTGGCCGACGATTACGAGTGGTATTTGCAGGCGATCGCGCTCGGCGTCATCCGGCGCAAACCGGAGCTGGGCGACCGCGAGGCGGCTTTCCAGCCGCGCGGCCAGTACCTGTTCGAGGTCGAAGCGGGGTCCGGCGAATGGCTCCAGGTCGGCAACGAGTTCGCGATCCGCTCCAATGGCCTGCCGCCTTATTATCGCGAGGGGATCGTCGCGGCCGTCCAGGCCCGCCTGGTGAATCTCGGCCCGCAGCGGCTGATGCTGCTGGCGGCGCTGATGCGCTACTACCAGCTGCGCGTGTACGAACCGCGGCTCGAAGTCGACGAGACCGGCGCCCAGCTGCCATCGCCCTCGCTGCCCAACATCACCGCGCGCCGCCTGTACGACAGCTGGATCCGGCGCGCGCAGGCGCCAGACCCGGCCCTGGGGCCTGCGCGCATCGAAGCCTTGCTGGGCCATGTCGAGCGCTGGACCGAGGCTGTTCCCGGCTCGAGCCAGGACGCCTATAGCTGGGAAGTCGAGCGCGCGGTCGACAAGCGCGTGATCCTGCCCGCTCTGCTGGCGGACGAGGAAGCGGCGGCGCATGCGCTGGCGCCGCGCCCCGTCGCGCCGCCACCGCTGCCGACTACCGCGCCGCGCTTCAAGCTGTTCGTGGGCGGCGCCCAGCGCGGCCCGTTCACGGTCGACGAGATCACGGAGCAGGCCGCGCGCGGCGAGATCGATCACGCCACCCGCGCCTGGGACATGCGCTGGCATCCGAAGATCGGCAAGTGGAGTACGGTGGGCGAGCTGCCGGAATTGGCAATCGCGCTTGGCCGGACGCGGGATGAGGGCATACCCGACCCCGACGACGGCGTGCCGGATCCGGCCCAGGATTGAACATGGAGCAAGCCCAGTCCCTCCACCGCTGCGTGAACGTCGGCTGCGGACGCGCCTTTCCGCGCCGGGTCGATTTCTGTCCCTGGTGCGGCACGGCGCAGCGAGCCGTCGCCGCGCCGATCGTGCCCCCGGCGCCAGCCTTGGCGAAACGGCCGGAGCCGGTCGTGGTCCCGCCGCCGCCGCCGGCGCCTGTCCCGGCTCCTGCGGCGCCAATTCCGCCACCGCCACCGTCACCGCCACCGTCACCGCCACCGTCACCGCCACCGTCACCGCCACCGTCACCGCCACCGTCACCGCCACCGCCACCCAGGCCTCCGGCGCCGCCACCGATTCGCCCGAGCGTTCCGCAACGGCCGGCTCCACCTTCGCGCAAGCCGATCCGCCTGCGCTGGTGGCTGATCGCGCTCGGCCTGCTATGGCTGGCCTGGATGCTGACCAAGCCGACCCAGGCGCGCATCGAGCGCCGCATGGACGCGGCGGTCACGCTGGCGAAGGAATGCAAGCCGAAACAGGCGCAGGACGAATTGATCGCGCTGCGCAAGATGCGCGCCAGCAAAGAGCAACTGCGCAAGGTGCAGGATGCGCTCAATGCCGCAGCCGCCGCCTGCACGCGCGAGGAGCGGCGCCGGCGCAGCCATCCGCTGGCCGATCCGAAGCGGGGCGGCTGACCATGTAAGTACATCCACGCCGGATGACCCGGTGTATCATGGAAAGCGTTGAGGAAACCGCAAGGAGTAGAGAATGAAAGCAACCATGACCAGGGTGCTGCTGGTGCCGGTGATGCTCATGGCGCTGGCCGGCTGCAGCCGTGACGAGGACGGCGCCGGCCCGGCGGAACGCATCGGCAAGGCGATGGACGAGGCCAGCGCCAAGGTGACCGATTCGATGAAGGACGAACTGGCCCGGGTCGACGACGCGGTCGACGAGGCGCGCGACAAGGTCAAGGACGCGACCGAGGAAGCCAGCCGCGGCCTGGATCGCGCGACCGAGGAAGTCGGCAAGTCGGTGGAACGCGCCGGCGAGAAGATCCAGGAAAAGGCGGACGAGATCCAGGAAGACGACTGAGCGCCGTCTAGGTAAACGTCATCTCCGCCAGCGTGCCGTGCGCGGGGTTGGACGAGATCGTCAAGGTCCAGCCGAAGCGCTCGCACACCCGGCGCGTCAGGAATAGGCCGAGTCCCTGGCCGCCGCCCTGCTTGACCGACTTGCGCAGCGCCTGCGTATAGCGCCGCGCCGCGGCGACCGTGTCGAAGCCTTCGCCGCTATCCTGGATGGAAAGGCGGCCTTCCGTAAGACGCACGCGGATGGCGCCCTGGTAGCTGTTCTCGGCCGCGTTACGCAGCAGATTGCCCACCACGATGCGCGCGATCGCTTCCGGGCTATTCACCGTCAGGGGGGCCAAAGCTTCGACGACGAAATGCGCGTCCTTGCCCTCCAGTAGATGGCGGTGGTCGTCGATCAGCGTCAGCACCAGCGCATCGAGCCGCGTGGTCTCCAGCGGCGCCTTGCCGTCCTCGCGCGACAGGAACAGCAGCGCCGCCATGATCTCGGTGAGGTCGTCGACCGTCGATTCGATGCGCGCCAGCGGGGCCTCGGCGGCCGGCGGCAGGTCGTGCAGCTTGAGCACGTCGACGGCGCCGGCGATGACGGCGATCGGCGTGCGGAATTCGTGGCTGGCCTGGTCGAGCAGGCTGCGTTCGCGCTCGATGAAGCGCTCGACCCGTTCCAGGTGGCCGTTGACGATGACGGCGATGTCGTGCAGTTCGCTCAGGGCGAAGTCGGTCGCCAGGCGCTGCGACGGCTGCTCGGGATCGAGTTCTTCCATCCGCTCTGCCAGCACCCCCATCGGCCGCCGCAGGCTGCGGTAGACCCAGGCGATCGAGCCGGCGATCATCACGCCGCTCAGCACGGCGATCAGCACGCTGACCAGGGCCATATTGTTCTGGTAGTTCTCCAGGTCGGTGATGTCGACCGCCATCACGATGCGTTCGCCGTCGCCGACCGGCGTTACCAGCACCGCATGGCTGAGATCCGACTCATGGCTGTCCATCCGCTCTTCGTCGTAGTAGCCGGGCTGCAGCCCGGCGAAATAGGGCGGCATGTCGGCCGGAATCGGGCCCGCGCCCAGGCGCCAGCCGCGGATCAGGCCCGTCTGCGGCGGCTCGGGCGCAGGCCTGCCGTCCGCGAGCATCCGGGCGGTGCTCGATTCCAGCAGTTCCTCCCACAAGGGATGCACGATCAGGTGCTGGCTCAGGTTGCCCTGCACGGTCAGGCCCAGCGCCATCACCAGGAAGAACAGGACGAATACCGCGCTGATCTTGCGCTGCAGGCTGGACATGCCACGGCTGCGCTTATTCATCCGACAGCTCCAGCCGGTAGCCGCTGCCCGCGATGGTCTTGAGCAGCTTGCGCGGCGCGTCGCCGTCGACCGCCTTGCGCAGCATGTGCATATGCGAGCGCAGGACGTCGTTGTCGGGCACGTCGTCCTTCCAGATCAGGGTTTCGAGTTCCTCGCGCCGCACCAGCGCGGGCGAGCGGCGCATCAGGAGTTCGAGCAGCTGGCGCCGCACCGGCGTCATCGCCAGCACCTTGCCGGCGCGGCTCACTTCGAGCGTGCCGAGGTCGAAGCGCAGGTCGGCCACCTCCAGCACCTGCGATTCGGCCACGGCGCCGCGCGTGCGCTGCACCAGCACCCGAAGGCGGATTTCCAGCTCCGCCAGCGCCACCGGCTTGACCACGTAGTCGTCGGCCCCGGTCAGGAAGCCATGCAGCTTGTGCTCGAGCTGGTCCCTGGCCGTGAGCACGATCACCGGTATCTGCGATTTCATGTCCTGGCGTAGCCGCCCCAGCATCGTCATGCCGTCCATGCGCGGCATCATCCAGTCGAGGACGATGGCGTCGTAGCGGTTGATGGCCAGCAGCCCCAGGCCGGATTCGCCGTCCGGCGCCGCGTCGGGATGGTGCCCGCACGCTTCCAGGTAGTCGTAGATGTTCGCGGCCAGGCCGGCGTTGTCTTCGATGATGAGTATGCTCAGGGGCTGCTTGATCATGGGGCCGCGACGGATTCGGTTGATAGGGCTGGACCAGTATCGCATCAAAGCCGCGCGACCGGTCCCAGGTAAAGGTCAGAAGCCGCGGCTGAAACCGATGAAGGCCGACACCGAGCCGTCCTTGTCCTTCTCCACCAGCGGGCTGTCGGAGAGCTTCGTCGGCAGCTTGCGGTAGCCGACGTTGCCGATGAAGACCCAGTTGCCGGCGAACGGGCGCATCACGTCGACGCCGATGCGGGCCACCGCCGCGCTGCCCGGCTGGTAACTGGCCACGCCGCGCGCAATTTCCTCGGGCAGGGTGCCGTAGTAGTAATTGGCCAGCTTCTTCGACAGGTGCGAGACGCCGACGTTCGGTGTGATGCGCGTGGCGCCCCACTGGACTGGATACCCATAGGTCAGATTGGCTTCGTAACCCTTGCTGGTGCTGGTGACGTCGCCCTTGATGCCCAGGTCGAGCTGGCCCATGGCGCCCCGCCAGCTGGCGGCCAGGCCCAGGTCGAAGGCATCGTCGCGGTCTTCCAGCAAGGCGCGGTCGATGCCGCGCTCGGCCAGTTCAGGCCCGCCGAAATCATCCCGGTCGATCCCGTCGAAACGGGCCGACAAGGTTGCGTCGAGCGCGAAGCCGCCGCGTTTGACCAGGTGGGCGCCGCCGCCAATGCCGCGCCAGTAGAAGCGTTCGCCCTGGTAGGTCACGAGCGGGAACGGCGTGACGCGCGTGCCTTCGCCGGCGTACACCGAGTCGGAGACGGCGGCGCCGACGCCCAGGCCCCAGCGCGGCGGTTGTTGGGCGCTGGCGAGGCTGGAGACGGCAAGAAGGGTAGCAAAGAGAAAGAAGGGCTTCATGGATGGTCCTGTCGGTGGTCGTGAATGCGTGCCTGCACTATGGGGCAGGCGTGTCGATGAAATGTCGTTGGCGCGTTGGCTTACTTTGTCGGCGCGCCGGCCGCGATGACGGTGGCGTCGATCCAGCCGAGGTAGTTGCTGGAATGGCGCACCCGGTTGCCCGGCTGCAGATAGATGCGCCTGGCGGCCTCGCCGGCCAGGTAGCGCTCGATCTGCGCCAGTTGGGCGGCGCGGTCCTTTGCGCCCATTACCGCCTTGATCACGGCCGGCTCGGGCTCCTGGAACACCACGCCCTCGCCGGTGCCGGTCAGCACCGCGCTCTCGGTGCCGATCGCCTTTCGTGCGACCATCGGGATGCGGCTGCCCGCATACGACCAGGTGCGGCTTTCCGCCTCGTCCAGCGTCTCGGTCACGATCGCGCGCAGGTCCTTGATCATGTCGCCCGCCTTCGCCTGCTGGCGCTGGCGGCCGTCGACGTGGGTCGCGATGGTGACGCCCTGCAGGAAGGCCTTCCAGTCGCGCGGCACAACCAGCAGGGCGCCGGCGGGGAAGCGGTCCGGTCCGCTCTTGGCGTCGGCGAAGCCGTCGCCGGAGGCGGGATTGCGCAGATTGATATTGCGCACCAGCGTGGCGCGGTCCGAGAAATCGCCGCACAGGAACAAGCCCTTGCGGGCGGCGTCGAAATCGGCGCCGGAGCGCAGCTCGCGGTCGAAGCGCGCGCAGACTTCCACCTCGTAGTCCAGCAGGGCGCCGGGGGCGGCGAGGACGGTGGAGCGGGGGCCGCCGGCCGCCGACAGCTTGGGAAACAGGAAGGCCTCGTGCATGCCGACCTCTTCGCCGTGCGCCGGGTAGTTGGTGCCGGCGGCGATGTGGGCCAGTCCGCGCGGCCCCACGCCGAGCAGGCGCTCGAGCGGATGGCTGACGGTGCCTTGTGCCTGGCGCGCCAGGCCGTCGAGGGCGGCGGCGTCGAAGAGGTTGATGACGTCGAAGGCGTCCGGGCTATACAGGCCGCTGGCCGCGCTCAGGTCGATGGCGGTGAGCTTGCCGGCGCCCAGCGTCAATGCCAGCAGGGTGTGGACCCGCTCACCCTGTCGTACCTGGGCGAAGGTATGGGCCTGTGCGAGGGGCGCCAGCATCGGGGCGCCGCCGACCGGTGGCGCTGCGGGCGCACTGGCGGCGGCAAACACCAGGCTGGCGCAGGAAAGAAGGGTACGAAGGCGGAACATGGTGGACTCCAGGTGGTGAACGAGCCGGCATCGTAGCGAGGCGATGTCGCGAAGTTGTCATTCAATACCTGCCCTGCATATCCACGCATGGGGTATATTTCTGGTATTGAATTCTGCTACCACAAGTAGGAGTTATCCAGCAGCCATGCCCCGCCTCTCCTTGCCGCCACTCCTGCTGAACAGCTTCTGGGCCCTGTGCCTGTTGTCATCCGGCCTGCCTGCCTGGGCGCTGGACCGTGAGGTCGGCCTGGCCAATATCCATCACACCCGCTGGACCGCGCTCGAGGGCGCGCCGTCACGGATCATGTCGATGGCGCAGACGTCCGATGGCTGGCTATGGCTCGGTACCAATGATGGCTTGTACCGCTTCGACGGCGCGCGTTTTACACGCGTGGAACTGCCGCGGCGCGGCATGCTGGCGCGCGATCGCATCTACGCGCTGGGCGCGGAGCGCGACGGCAGGCTGACGATCACCTATGCCAGCACGGGCATGTCGATACTGCATCCGGACGGCCGCCTGGAAGACTTGCCTGACGCCCAGCAGCCGCTCGGCCTCATCCTGTCCACGGCGATCGACGCCGACGGCAGCATCTGGGCCGGCGCGGAGCGCGGCGTGCACCGTTTCGACGGCCAGCATTGGCAGGCGGTCCCGTTCGATGGCGTGCCGGAGGTGGGCGGCGTACACAATATGCTGGTCGACCAGTATGGCCAGATGTGGGTGTCGGACCGTGAAGGCGCCTGGCGCCTGGACCGCCAGCGTGGTCGCTTCGTGCGCGTTGCCATGCATGGCGGGTTCTTCGCGATGTCGCCCGACGGCCGCCTGTGGCTGGCGAACGGGGGCAGGATCTCGCTGCTGCCCGGTGCGCCGGATGGCCGCGTGCTGCCGCCACCGGAAGGGTTCAATCGCACCGAAGCACGACCCGCGGCGCTGTTCGACCGGGATGGCACGCTGTGGTCGCTCGGCGCCGGTCGTGAACTGCGCCTGCGCTATGGCGCCGGCACGCTGCCGGATGCCGCCTTCGATGCTGCACAGGGCGAGGGCGATGTTGTCGCTTCCCCGCCTTTGTCGGGCGACGATCCTGAATACATCCTTGAAGACCTTGAAGGCAATGTCTGGATCGCGACCCAGCATGGCCTGGACCGCTTCCGCGAGCGGCGGGTGCATCGCTCGCTCCTGTCGGGGGCAGGCTACTACTTCACCCTGGCGCGTGATACCGATGGCGTGGTCTGGGCCGCTGACCGCAGCAATGGCGCCTTGTGGCGCATCGCACCAGGCCGCGCGCCGCAGGTCGAGCGCGGGCAGCATGCGCTCATGGTCGCCACCGACCACCGGGGCGCGCTGATGCTGGCCGGAACGCATGGCATCGAGGTGCGCTATCGCGGCGCGGTCGAACGGATACCTTTCCCACCGGGACCGGATGGCAAGCCGGCCGCGTTGCGCCTTGCCGGCCTGGGTCATGACGGCAAGGTGTTGTGGATATTCTCCGCCCCGACCGGCCTGATGGGACTGGTCGATGGCAAGTGGCTGCCGCGCAGCGCCTTTCCGCTGCCACCCAGGATCGGCGTCTCGACGGCTGGCGCCAAACCGGGCCAGCAGTGGCTGGGCCTGGCCGACGGTGAGCTGGTCTTCTACGACGACGGCGTCAGGCAGGTGTACGATGCGTCCGCGGTCGGCATGGCGTCACGCATCTTCGCCGAAGGCGACATCACGATCAGCGGCGCGCGCGGCATGGGCGTGCTCAAGGACGGCCGGGTCCAGCTCTTGCGCGCCCCGGATCCGGACGCGCTGCGCAACGTCACCGGCATGTACGTCACGCCCGAGGGCGACCGCTGGCTCAATGGTGCGGGTGGCGCAGTGCACGTGCGCGCGCAGGATTGGCGGCGCAGCATGGCCGACCCCGGCCTGCCGCTGCGCTACCGGCTGTTCGGCGTGCAGGACGGCTACACCGGCAAGGCGATGACCGAGATCCGCATGCCCACGGCGGTGGCCGATGGAGGAGGGCGTATCTGGCTGGTGACAGATGGCGGCGTGGTCAGCATCGACAACACGCCATCGTCGCGCAATGGGCACGCGCCGCGGGTCGCGATCCTTGGCGCCGAGGCCGGCGGCGTGGCCGTTGGCGCTGCCGGGACGCTGTCCCTGCCGGCGGGATCGAACGAGTTCGGCATCGAGTTCACCGCGCTCGGGCTGCGCCGTCCGGAAGGGCTGCAGTTCCAGTACCGCCTGGACGGCGTCGACCGTGACTGGCAGGATGCCGGCAACCGGCGCGCTGCCCGGTACACCAATGTGGCGCCGGGCGCCTACCGCTTCCAGGTGCGCGCGCACAACGAGGACGGCGTGGCCAGCGCCAATACCGCGGCCCTCGAGCTGGAGATCGCGCCGACCCTGTTCGAAAGCCGTCCATTCCAGGTTGCGTGCGCATTGGCGGCGCTGGCGCTGGGCTATTCTCTGTACCGCTACCGCGTGCGTCATCTGACGCGGCGGGTGGCCGAGCGCCTGCGGATGCGCACCGCCGAGCGCGAACGCATCGCCCGCACCCTGCACGATTCCTTCCTGCAGACGGTCGAGGCGCTGGCCCTGCGCCTGGACACCGTGGTGCGCGCCATGCCCGATGGCGACCGGGCCCGAGCCAGGTTGGAACAGGTGCTGGACGAAGCCGACCAGGCCATTGCCGAGGGCCGCGACCGCTTGCAGGAACTGCGCATGAGCGACAACGTCACCCTGGAGTGCGTCATCGACGACGCGCTGCGCAGGCTGCAGGAAGACCATCCCGGGGTCGTGGCCGGCTTCGAGGTCGACGGCAGCGCTGTGCGGCTGGCGCCCGCGCTGGCCGAGGAAGTCGCCGAGATCGCGCGCGAGGCGATGCGCAATGCCTTCCGCCATGCCGGCGCGACGCGCATCGACGTGCGCCTGACGTATGGCCGGCGCCGGCTGGCGCTGGAGGTGGCCGACGATGGCCGCGGCATCGCGAAGGCGGTGCTGCAGGCCGGCAGGCGCGACGGCCACTGGGGCCTGGTCGGGATGCGCGAGCGCGCGGCGCAGATCGGCGCGCAGCTCACCGTCGACAGCGTCGCCGGCCGCGGCACGACGGTGCGGCTGGCCGTGCCCCTCGCCGCCGGTCAAGGATAGGCTTCAGGCCAGGTCGCGGATCACCAGCCTGGCTTCCAGCCCGCCTTCGGGATGGTTCGCCAGTGCCAGCGTGCCGTCCAGCGTGGCCGCCAGTTGGCGCGCGATCGCCAGGCCGAGCCCGGTGCCGCCGGTATCGCGGTTGCGCGAGGCTTCCAGGCGGTAGAACGGTTCGAAGACCTTCTCCAGCTCTTCCTCGGGAATGCCGGGGCCGAAATCGCGCACCAGGATCGCGAGATCGCCGGCTGCGGCCTGTCCGATACTGATTTCGACCGCGCTCCCATACTTGAGGCCATTGTCGACCAGGTTGCCAAGGATCCGCCTGAGCGCGTGCGGACGGGTCGCCATGGAAGCGCCGGCCTTGCCGCGCAGGGTCACGGCACGTCCCGCGTCCTGGTAATCGCCGACCAGGCTGCACAGCATCGCATCGGCGTCGATGCGGCACGGCGCTTCCAGCGTGCCGTGCAGGGTGCGCGCATAGGCCACGCCGTCCCTGACCAGCGCTTCCATTTCAAGAAGGTCGCGGTTCATCTTGTCGCGCTGGACGCCGTCTTCCAGCATGTCGGCGCGCATGCGCATGCGGGTGATCGGCGTTTGCAGGTCGTGCGAGATCGCGGCCAGGATCTGGGTGCGCTCGCTCATGTAGACGGCGATGCGCGCCTGCATCGCATTGAAGGCGCGCGCCGCACGCGAGACTTCCTGGGGGCCGGACTCGGGCAGCGGCGCGGACTTGAGATCGGGCCCGAGACTGTCGGCGGCGTCGGCCAGCCGGGCCAGGGGCCGGGTCGCCAGCCGCACGCCGGCCCAGGTGAATGCCGCCAGCAGGGCCAGCTGGCCGAGCAGCACGGCGGGCAGCCAGTTCGACACCGGCAGGCCGGCGGGACGCATATCGATCGTCAGCGGCGTGCCGTCGCCCAGGATGACGGTGGCCTGCACGCGGTTCGGATGGCCCGGCACCGCCCGCGCAGTGACCTGGTACTGCTTGCCGATGGCGTCCATGAAGGCTTCGGCGATGCGGCGCGCATGCGCGGTGTCGGGCAGGTATCCCTGGTCGCCGGGGCCGAGCGAAAAGCTGTAGGTGCGCCGCTCCAGGCGCGGCAGCCAGGCGGCGCGTTCGGCGGCCGGCAGGCGGTCGAGCAGGGCCACCGAGCTGGCGACGTCCTGCTCCAGGTAGCCGAGCATCAGCCCCACCGTGGCTTCGCGCCGCTCGCTCATGATCAGGACATAGGACAGCGCATGCGCGAGCGCGAGGCCGAGCGACAGGATCAGTACCAGGCGCACGAAGAGGGTGCGCGGCCAGCGCAGGAAATGGGAGCTCATGGCTGACCGTCCGCCACCTCGACCGCGCACGAAAACACATAGCCTTCGCTGCGCAGGGTCTTGAGGTAGCGCGGCTCGCGCGCATCGTCCCGCAGGCGCTGGCGCAGGCGGCTGACCAAGAGGTCGATCGAGCGGTCGAAAAGGTCGGCGTCGCGGCCCTGGGTCAGGTTCAGCAGCTGGTCGCGCGACAGCACGCGCTGCGGATGATCCAGGAACACCCGCAGCAGGCGGTATTCGGCGCCGCTCAGGGCCACCATCGTGCCCTCGGCATCGAGCAGGTGGCGGCCGACGGTGTCGAGCCGCCAGTCGCCGAACGCCAGGAACTGGCCCGGCTCCTTGACCTCGAAGTTCGGCGGCAGCATGCGCGCGCGGCGCAGCACCGAGCGGATGCGGGCGAACAGTTCGCGCACGGCGAACGGCTTGGTCAGGTAGTCGTCGGCGCCCATCTCGAGGCCCACCACGCGGTCGGCCTCTTCGTCGCGCGCGGTCAGCATCAGGATCGGCAAGGCGCGCCATTTGCCGGCGCGCAGGTCGCGGCACAGGGTCAGTCCGTCTTCGCCCGGCAGCATCAGGTCCAGGATCACCAGGTCGAACTGGTGCTGTTCCATCAGCGTGCGCATCTGGCGGCCGTTGGCGGCGGTTGACGCGCGCATGCCCTGTTTTTCCAGGTAGCTGGCGAGCAGTTCGCGGATCTCGAGGTCGTCGTCGACGATCAGGATATGGTCGGTGTGTTCCATGGTCGGCACCTGGCAAAGGATCTGTTCAAGAGTAGCAGTGCTGTCTTTATATCTCAACCGCCGCCCACTTTTGTATGCCAGTGTATCTGGGCCCGGGCCGGGTACAGTACATTGCAAGAACCCCCATTCCCGACACATCCCGGATACGCCACGGCGGTCCAATACGGTCATCCCAACAGGAGGACCGTACCATGTCAACTCTCATCGACGCACCACTTGCCCTGCTCGGCGGCGTGCTGACCATCGCTTCGCCCTGCGTGCTCCCCATCCTGCCCATCGTCCTGGGCGGCACCCTGCAAGACCGGGCGGAGGGACAACGCAATACACGCCCCCTGTTCATCGTGGCCGGCTTCGTCATCTCTTTCGCCGCACTCGGCATGCTGCTGGCCAGCGCCTCGCAGCACGTCGTGCTGGCCCACGAAACGCTGCGCTACGCGGGCCTGGCCATCCTGGCCGTGCTGGGCGTGGCAATGCTGTGGAAGGCGCCGTATGCCTTTCTGATGAACCGCTTGAGCGCCCTGGTGAGCCGCGCGATGCCAGCCGGCGGCGAGGCCCGCGCCGGCAACCTCGGTGGCCTGTTGCTCGGCATGTCGCTGGGCGCGGTCTGGACGCCCTGCGCCGGCCCGGTGCTGGCCTCGATCCTGGTGCTGGTAGCCCAGGCCCAGGATATCGGCCGCTCGGCCGGCCTGCTGCTGCTGTACGCCATCGGCGCCGGCATCCCGATGCTCGTCATCGCCTATGGCGGCCAATTCGTCCGCACCCGGATCCGCGCCGTGGCGCGCCACGCCGACCGCCTGCAACAGCTGTTCGGCGCGCTGATCCTGGCCACCGCCGCCGCCATCTATTTCCAGTACGACGTCCTGCTGTACGCCCATCTCGCCAACTTCATCTCGCTCTGAAAGGAATCATCATGAAACGCCTGTTCACCCTGCTGCTCGCCGGCGCCACCTTCTTCAACGCCGCCTCGTCCCACGGCGCGCCGCTCGCCAAGGTCCAGACCGCACCTGAATTCACCGGCATCGACAAGTGGCTCAATTCGCAGCCCCTCACCATGCAGGGCCTGCGCGGCAAGGTCGTGCTGGTCGATTTCTGGACCTACACCTGTATCAACTGCATCCGCACGTTGCCCCATGTGAAGCGCTGGCACGAGAAGTACAAGGATCAGGGCCTGGTCGTGGTCGGCGTGCATACCCCCGAGTATCCGTTCGAGCGCTCGACCTCGAACGTGCAGTCCGCGATTAAGCGCTTCGGCATCCCGTACGCGGTCGCCCAGGACAACCGCTACGCCACCTGGGAAGCCTATTCGAACCAGTATTGGCCGGCGGTCTACCTGATCGACAAGCGCGGACGCATCGTCTACACGCACTTCGGCGAAGGCGCCTACCAGGAGACCGAAGCCAAAATCCAGGCCCTGCTGGCCGAAGCGGCGTAAGCCATCATTTTTTCAACCCACGAAGGAGAACCACCATGAACACCATCACCGCACAAGCAAAAATCGCACTCGTCTTCGGCGGCTCGCGCGGCATCGGCGCCGGCATCGCCCTGCGCCTGGCGCAGGAAGGCGCCAACGTCGCCCTGACCTATGCCGCGGCCACGACCAAGGCCAATGAAGTGGTCGCCGCCATCGAACAGGAGGGCCGCGAAGCGCTGGCGATCCAGGCCGACAGCGGCAACGCTGCCGACCTGCAGTCGGCCGTGCGCCAGGCCGTGGAACGCTTCGGGGGCATCGACATCGTCGTCGTCGCCGCCGGCATCCTGCACATCGCCGACGTGGCCGAATTCAGCATCGACCACCTCGATCGCATGCTCGACGTGAACGTGCGCGGCGTCTACCTGGCGATCAAGGCGGCCCTGCCGCATATGGGAGAGGGCGGCCGCATCGTCACCATCGGCAGCAATGTGGCCGAACGCAGCAGCCATCCCGGGTCCAGCGTGTACGCCATGACCAAGGGCGCGGTGGCGGTGATGGTCAAGGGCCTGGCGGTCGACCTGGCGCCGCGCGGCATCACCGTCAACAACATCCAGCCCGGCCCGATCGCGACCGACATGACGGCCGACATGCTCGAGATGATCACGCCCCTGATCCCGGTCAAGCGCGTCGGCCAGCCGGCCGAGATCGGCGGACTCGTGGCCTACCTGACCGGCCCGGATTCGGGCTATATGACGGGCGCCAGCCTGACCATCGACGGCGGCATGTCGCTGTAATCCGGGGAGAACATCATGACCGACACCACCAACCTGAAACGCAGGGGTTTCCTGGGCACCGCAGCGCTGGGCATCGCCGCCTTTCAAACCAGCCTGATGGGCGCCGCGCAGGCGGCGCCTGCAGGCGCCAGGGCAAACGCCGGCAGCGGGATATCCCCGGCCAGCAATACCTTCACCGACATCCGCCAGATCCGCGCCGGCGTGCTCGACGTCGGGTATGTCGATGCCGGGCCGCGCACCGGCACGCCGATCGTGCTGTTCCACGGCTGGCCCTACGACATTCACGCCTTCATCGACGTAGTGCCGATCCTGACCGCGGCCGGCTACCGCGTAATCGTGCCGCACCTGCGCGGCTACGGCAGCACGCGCTTCCTGTCGCCGGACCTGCTCCGTAACGGCCAGCAGGCCAGCTTCACGGCCGACGCCGTGGCCTTCCTCGATGAACTCAAGATCGAGCGCGCCATCGTCGCCGGTTTCGACTGGGGCGCCCGCATCGCCACCACCCTGGCCGCACTGTGGCCGCAGCGTTTCAATGCGCTGGTCTCGGTCAGCGGCTACCTGATCGGCAGCCAGGAAGGCAATATCAAGCCGCTGGCGCCGAAGGCCGAGCTGCAATGGTGGTACCAGTACTACTTCGCCACCCCGCGCGGCGAGCTCGGTTATCGCGAAAACACGCACGCCTTCGCGCGCCTGATCTGGGAGCTGGCGTCGCCCGAGTGGAAGTTCGACGACGCGACCTTCGCCCGTTCGGCCAAATCGCTCGACAACCCGGACCACGTCGCCATCTCGATCAGCAACTACCGCTGGCGCCTGGGCCTGGCGCCGAGCGAGCCGCAGTACGAAGACATCGAGCGGCGCCTGGCCAAATTCCCCGACGTCGCGGTGCCGACCATCACGATGGAGGGCGAAGCCAACGGGGCGCCGCATCCCGATCCGAAGAACTACGCCAGGAAATTCTTGAAGAAGTACGAACACCGCCACCTCGCCAAGGGTGTCGGCCACAACCTGCCGCAGGAAGCGCCCCGGGACTTCGCCCAGGCCATCCTCGACGTCGCCAGATGGATTTGAGGAGATCGACCATGAACACCCATGCAAACGTGCTTTACACCGGCAAGACCCACACCACCTCGGGCGGCCGCGATGGCGCGGCCCGCAGCGCCGACGGCCGCCTGGACATCCAGCTGTCCTCGCCCGGTTCGGCAGGCGCGGGCACCAATCCCGAGCAGCTGTTCGCGGCCGGCTGGTCGGCCTGCTTCATCAGTGCGATCGGGCTCGCGGCGGGCAAGCTGGGCGTGAAGCTGCCGGCCGGGCTGGCGGTCGACGCCGAAGTGGACCTGTGCAATGCCCGCGGCGCCTACTTTCTGCAGGCGCGCCTGAACGTGCACCTGCCCGGCCTGGACCAGGACACTGCGCGCACGCTGGTCGACAGCGCGCACCAGACCTGCCCGTATTCGAAGGCGACGCGCGGCAATATCGACGTCCAGATCAACCTCGTCTGAGAGAGAACATCATGCGACTATTGTCTACCCTGATCCTCGGCCTCGCGGCCACCCTGTCCCTGCCGGTCTTCGCCCGGGGCGATGTCGGCGGCGCCCGCCCGATCGCCGTGGTGGCGATCGAGAACGAGGCGGCTCCCAGATTGATCGTCGACCAGCCGCTGCCAGGACCGCTGGCGAAAGGCCAGGTCTTCATCGGCTACCGCACCGAGAACATCCGCATCGTGCCGGTATATAACAAGGGCGCGCTCGATGTGTCGCCGCGCATCGGCCACCTGCACGTGACGGTGGACGGCGCGCCATGGCACTGGGCCGACGCCAGCAACGAGCCAATCATTCTTGTGGGCCTGGCGCCCGGCCCGCACAAGGTGCTGGTCGAACTGGCCGATCCCACACACATGGTCGTCGCCAGCAAGACGGTGGAATTCGTCGTGCCGGCGGTGGCGGGCCGCCAGTACGGGCATTAGCCGGGAAGGTCGCCGCCAAGTTGTATCCAGAGGTAACGCAATACATATATTGCATTACGCAAGATCATGCGGCGAATGGCGCGCATCGTGCCGGCAAGTCACCCCGGCCGGCCAGCAGGTCGCCAGCCGGACCGCCCATCGTTACAAGCGCTTACGTATCAACGGTTCAGCTTGGCTTGCCATTGGTGCTACCTTTCCAATACGCAATTCAATGAGGAATTGCGAACCAGACCAGATAGAGGACATCATGAAAAAACTGTTCATCACGCTCGCAGCCACCGTGGCCGCCATCGGTTCCGCACAAGCCCAGAGCATCGTCACCGAGGGCGTCACGGCGCGCCCCTATATCGGCGCCGCCGTATCCGGCGCCAAGAACCAGACGACGGACGACTGGCAGGCCGGCGGCAAGATCTTCGGCGGCTACAACATCGATCAGAACTGGGCGGTGGAAGTCGGCCACTCCCGCTTTGGCAAGGAAGACTTCAGGGCTACCGCAGCGCCTCAATTCCCGGATGCCCAGGTAAAGAGCTCGCGCACCTATATCGCGGGTAAATACACGATGCCGGTGAGTACCGACCTGTCGGCCTACGCAAAGCTGGGCGCGTCGTATAACGAAACCAAGACCAGCTTCATGAGCGCCAACCGGACCAATCGCGACACCGGCGCCTACGCTGCGCTGGGCTTGCAGTATGCGCTGGCGCCGAACGTGGCGCTGGTTGGCGAATACGAGCGTTATGGCAAGAAAAAGGACGTAGGCGCCAAGGCTGACGTCGTGTCGGTGGGCCTGCAGTACGGCTTCTGAGCTTTCCCTCGCTCGCCGGACGCGCAGGTTGACGCCTTCGCGGCCGGCTAATCTGCTGGCAGGAAGAAGGACGGTGCGGCTACAAGGATGGACTATTCTGGACGGTCAACCCAGATGACCATGAGGATAGCCAGTTGACGATACTTCGCCAACTGGCTGTGCCTACGATGCCGTTTTTCGATGTCGAGATCGATAAGCTGCTCGGCCCCAGCCGCGCAACGAGAGCGCGTGCCAGTCCGGCCGAGCGACCACCCACTGCCACAACGGCTCCGGTTCAACCGTTCGCCGCCTTCAACGGCTCCCGCTCGCCCATCACGACCGACAAATCGACCTGCCCCGCGCGCCACGCATGCTCCAGGTTCTGCTCGATCGCATCGATGCTGGCCAGCCTGTCGTCGGCGAAGCCGCGCACGCCATACGCGCGGTTGCGCCCGTGCGACTTGGCCAGGTACAGCGCCATGTCCACCAGGTTCACCACGCGCTCCCACGCCAGGTTCTGCTTGCCCACCGACAGCGGGAAGGGCGCATAGCCGATCGAGACGTTCACGGAGAGGGCCGTGCCGCCATGGTCGACGACGGTCGCGCCGATGCCGGCCAGGATGCGCCCGGCCACCTCGTCCAGCCCTGATGTGCCGGCGGGCGCCGTCGGCAGGTAGGCCAGGAATTCCTCGCCGCCCCAGCGCACGATCATGTCGGTCTCGCGCAGGATCTCGCACAGGCGCGCCGCGATCGTGGTCAGCACCGCGTCGCCGGCCGCATGGCCGTAGGTGTCGTTGATGTTCTTGAAGTGGTCGACATCGAGCAGGAACAAGGCGCCGCCGCTTGCTTGCTCATTGCTCTCCTCTACTGCCGCCGGCAGCGCGCGCATGTATTCCAAAAAATGGCGTCGGTTGTACAGTCCCGTCAGCGGATCGCGCACGCTCTGCTGCTTGAGTTCGCGGTTCTTTTCGTGCAGCTGGGCGTTAGCATGGCGCACCTTGCGGTACAACAGGCCGACCACGGTCGCCGCCAGCGCGAACACCGCGACCAGCAGCCACCACACGCGCTGCTGCAGGCGGCGGTTGTCGATCTCGGTCGACTTGATCAGGTTCTCGCTGCGCAGCAGCTCGATCTGGCGCTGCTTCTTGTCGCCCTCGTACTTTTCCTGCAGGTCGAGCATCGCCTGCTGGCGGCGCCGTTCGAACAACTCGTTCGAGATCTTGCGCTCGCGATGATAGGCTTGCAGCGCGCCGGGCAGGTCGCCGGCGCGTTCCAGTGCGAGGCCGTATTCGACCAGGGCGTTCTGCAGTTCCGGCTTGTCGCCGATCTCCTCGTAGCCGGCCATGCCCAGCTCGATCTGGCGCTTGCCGTCGGCCAGCCGGCCGGTGCCCAGATAGGCCTGGCCCAGGTTCAGGTGCGCGGTCGCATCGAGTTTGCGGTCGTTCAGCGGACGCGCCGCCGCTACCGCCTGCTCGGCGTAGCCCGCCGCTTGCTTGTAGGCGCCGGTCTTGAGATAGAAGTCCGACAGGTTGATCAGCGACACCGCGATCCGCTTGGTGGCGCCGATCGAGCGTTCCAGCGCCAGTCCTTCCTGCAGCGCGCGCAGCGCGCGTTCGCGCTGGCCGGTATCGATCGCCAGCCAATACTCGGCGTTCCTGATGGTCGCCATGCGGCCGGGCGAATCCGCCTTGCGGGCGGCGGCGAGCGCCTCGTCCAGCAGGCCGAAACCTTTTTCGGGTTCGCGCATCTGGGAGTAGAGGCGCACCAGCGAATTGAGCGCCATGACCACGTGCACCGGCTCGCCCTGCTTGCGCGCCAGTGCGGCCGCCGACTGCAGGCGCTCGAGGGCGCTCGGCAGATTGCCTTCCTCGGCATGCGATTCGCCCGACGAGATCGCTGCGCGTACGCGCAGGTCGATGTCCTCGGTGGTGTTGGCCAGCTTTTCCGCTTCCCAGATCAGGCGGTGCGCCTCGCCCGGACGATGCTGGGCAAAGGCGGAATACCCTTGTATCAGGAGGCCCTTGGCCAACGCGCCGGGATGGTCGTGCTCGCGCCCCAGGGCGAGCAGCTCGTTGGCCAGCGCGAAGGCCTGGGCGTGATGGCCAAGGCCATGGCGCGCCGTGGCGAGCTGGTTCAGGAATTCGATGCGCTGCGCCAGCGGCGCATTGCGGGCTTCCGGCTCGAGCGCTTCCAGCTTCGGGAGCGCGCGCTCAGGGACGAAACGATTCAGTTCGCGGATCTCTGCAATGCGCTGGTCCAGCGGCAGGACGCCGCTGGCGAACGCCAGGGGCGCCGCCACGCACAATGCCAGGGCCAGCGCGTGGGAGCGGAAATGCGCGAATGCGCAATGCAGGACAGCGAACATGCCGTTTCTCGTCGCGCCGGGGCGGTCCGGAGGAAGTTGTTTGGGCCATTATATGGCTGTTGCAAAGTAGAAATTTCACTTTCTCTTTAATTGTCACAAAAATGACACAGCCGATTTATGGGCGTCCGCGCGGCGACAGGGTGCTCGCCCCGGGAAGCCTGCCAATCCGGGCAAACATGATCAAACCGCGTGTTTAGTGGGACAACAAAATGTCGCCCATCGGAAGTAACCGATAGCAAAAATCACGCACCAAATTGTGGCGGCAACTGTGCGATCCCGATCCACGCCGGCTTCTATACTGGGGTCCACGATTGGCGACGAGGAGAACGCGATGTGGAAGTCACCCTGGGCCAGGTGGGGCGCGATGCTGGGCTTCGCGCTGGGCGGTTTTTTCGACGGCATCCTGCTGCACCAGATCCTGCAGTGGCACCACCTTCTGAGCCTGGTGCCCGGCATCGACGACCTGCGCCTGCAGGTGCTGTGGGATGGTTACTTCCACCTGCTGATGTACGTGATCGCCCTGGCCGGCCTGGTCGGGCTGTGGCGCGCGCAGCGGCGCGGTGGGGTGGATTGGGGCCGGCCGCTGGTGGGCGCGATGCTGGTCGGCTTTGGTGTCTGGCACACGGTCGACGCGCTGCTGTCGCACTGGCTGCTGGGCATCCACCGCATCCGCATCGACAGCCCGAACCCGCTGGCCTGGGATGTGCTGTGGCTGGCCGCGTTCGGCATCGTGCCGTTGGTGCTCGGCTGGCGCTGGCTGCGCCGCCAGGGCGGCAGCGGCGGTGGGATGCACAATGCGACCGTGGCGATGGCCCTGCTGGCCGCCGGCACGGCCGGCGCCGGCGCCTGGGCGCTGATGCCGCCGCCGGGGCAAGACCTGACCACGGTCGTGTTCCACCCCGGCGCCGGCCCGCGCGAGGTGTTCGCGGCGCTCGACGCGGTCGACGGTCGCCTCGTATGGAGCGACCGCGCCATGGGCGTGGTGGTGATGGCGGTGCCGGAATCGCGCCGCTGGGACCTGTACCGGCACGGCGCGCTGCTGGTGAGCGGCAGCGGCGCGCCAGCCGGTTGTTTCAACTGGAGTCGAATCTAGACGGCGATCTGCTGCAACAGATACAGCCGCTGATACAAGCCGCCCTCGATCCGCATCAGTTCCTCGTGCGGCCCGGCCTCAAGGATCTTGCCGTGGTTGAGCACGATGATGCGGTCGGCTTCGCGAATGGTCGACAGGCGGTGCGCGATGGCGATGATGGTCACCTTGCCGCGCAACTCCTCCAGGGCTTCCTGCACGATCTGCTCGGTGGCGCTGTCGATGCGCGAGGTCGCCTCGTCCAGCAGCAGGATGCGCGGCTCGCCGGCCAGCGCGCGCGCGATCGCGATCAGCTGCTTCTGGCCGGATGACAAACGCGAGCCGCCTTCGCCCAGCTGGGTCTCGTAGCCGTCTTCCAGTGCTTCGATGAAGTCGTGGGCGTGGGCCGCGCGCGCCGCCGCCTGCAAACGCTCGAGCGGCAGGCCGCGGCCCATGTCGATGTTTTCACGCGCGGTGGCGGCCAGGATGAACGGGTCTTGCGGCACCAGGCCGACCTCGTTGCGGAAGCGCTCGTTGCCGATGCCTGCCAGCGGCAGGCCGCCGATCTCGATAGTGCCCTTGTCGGCCACGTAGTAGCGCAGTAGCAGCGACAGCAGGGTCGACTTGCCGCTGCCGGTGTGCCCCACGATGCCGAAGAAGGCGCCTTGCGGCACGTCGAGCGACAGGTCGTGCAGCACCGGCTGGCCCGCCACGTAGGCGAATTCCACGTTGCGTACCCGCACCGCCGGCGCAGTTGCCGAGAAGACGCTGTCGTCGTGGGCGCGCTTGGGATCGTGTTCCGGCGCGCCCGCTTCATCGAGCAGCGTGTTCACGCGCGCCGCCGCCACCACCGCCTGCTGCAGGCCGCTGAACTGCATCGTGATCTGGATGAGGGGTTCCACCACGCGCGCGATATAGCTCACAAAAGCGTACAGCACGCCCACCTCGACCGCGCCGACCTCGCGCTGGCCGAAGGCGAAGATCACCAGCGCCAGCAGGGCGACATTGAGCAGGTCGAGCGCGGGCCGCAGCAGGAAGGCGTTGGCGCGCAGCTCGGCCACGCGCGCCGTGTAGTGGTTGCGGTTGGTGCCCAGGAAGCGCTCGCCGAAACGCACTTCGGCATTGCTGGCCTGCAGCACGCTCATGCCGCCGATCGACTCGGCCATCTGGGCATTGATGTCGCTGCGCAGTGCGCGCGCGCGGGTGACTGCCGGCGCCGACAGGCGCTGGTAGAGCCAGACGATGCCCACCACCGCCGGCACCAGCGTCAGCACGATCAGCATGAGGCGCCAGTCGAGCCAGGCCATCGCGATCATGGTGCCGATCAGAACGATCGAGTTGTCCAGCATGACGTACAGGACCTGGATGTACAGGGTCTTGACCGCCTCGGTGTCGTTGGTCACGCGGCTGACCAGCTGGCCGGTGATGGCGCGGTCGAAGAAGGCCATCGGCAGGCGCAGCACGTGGCCATAGACCCATTCGCGCAGGCGCTGCACCGAGCGCATCGCCAGGCCCGACAGGCGGATCAGCTGCAGGTAGCGCACCCAGCTCGAGATCCAGCCGGTGACGACCAGGCCGCCCAGCAGCAGGGTCATCTGCGTCCAGTCGAGGTTGCGCGGCAGCAGGTGGTCGTCGATCAGGGCCTTGCCCAGCAGCGGGCCCAGGACTTCGAAGGCCGCGGCCAGGATCAGCCACAGGGTGGCGACGGCCAGGTGGCGCTTTTCGGGCGCGGCGGCGCGGCGCAGCAGGCGCGTGGCGAGCTTGGCCTGGTTGCGCAGTTCGCCGCGTTCCACGGATTTGTCGGGGCTTGCGTCAGATGGCATCGAGGCTGGCCTCCAGTTGTTGGTAGCGCCACTGGCTGGCATACCAGCCATCCAGCGCGAGCAGTTGATCGTGGGTGCCCGCTTCGACCACGCGGCCGGCCTTGAGCACGATAATGTGGTCGGCCGCGACCACGCTTGATAACCGGTGGCTGGCGATGATGGCGGCGCGCCCCGGCTGCGCCTGGCGCAGTTCGGCCAGGTGTTCGAGGATGCGGGTTTCGGTGCCGGTGTCGACCGCCGACAGGGCGTCGTCCAGCAGCAGCAGGGAACTAGCGGCCAGCAGCGAGCGCGCGATCGCGACCCGCTGGCGCTGGCCGCCCGACAGGGTGATGCCTTTTTCGCCGACCGGGGTGTCGTAGCCGTGCGGGAAGCGCAGGATGTCGTCGTGGATGTCGGCCATCTGCGCCGCCGCGATCACCTCGGCGCGCGAGGCGCCGGGACGGGCCAGCGCGATGTTCTCGGCGATCGTGGCCGAGAACAAAAAGGATTCCTGCGGCACCCAGCTGGTCGCGCTGCGCAAGGCCGACAGGCGATAGGCGTCGAGCGCCTGGCCGGCCCATTCGGCGCGGCCGGACTGCGGCGTGGCCTGGCGCAGCAGCACCCGCAGCAGGGTCGACTTGCCGGAGCCGGTCGGGCCGACCAGGCCCAGGGTCTGGCCCGGCTCGAGCCGCAGCGATACGCCGTCGAGCGCCGGATCCTGCAGCTTGCCCTGGCCGCCATAGGCGAAGGTGACCTTGTCCAGCACCAGCGGGCCCTGGCCGACCTTCTCGACCGTGCCGGTGTCCTCGACCGAGAGCGGGGCGTCGAGCAGCGGTTGCAGGCGCGCCAGGCCAGCGCGGCCGCGTTCGATCAGGGTCAGCACCCAGCCGGCCGCGAACATCGGCCAGATCAGCTGGCCCAGGTACATCGTGAAGCTGGTCAGGGCGCCCACGGTGAGCTCGTTCTGCCACACCAGGTAGCCGCCCAGGCCGAGCGTGAGGCCGGTGGCGGCGGTGAGCGTGAGCCCCACCGCCGGCTCGTAGGCGGCTTCCCATTTCTGCGCCGTCAGGCTGGCTTGCGCGGCATTGCCGGCCAGCTCGCCGAACTGGTTCGCGCTGCGCCCTTCGAGGCCCAGGGCGCGCAGGGTGCGCACGCCGGACAGCGACTCTTGCACGTGGTCGTTGAGGGCCGAGAAGCGCTTGAGCGCATCGCCTTCGGCGGTGTGGATATGGGTCGAGATGTACCAGAACGCGAGACCCATCAGCGGGAACGGCAGCAGCGCGACCAGGGCCAGGCGCCAGTCGACGCCCAGCATCATGATCCCCAGCACCATCACCAGGGTCAGCGTGCCGTCGAAGGCGGCCAGCAAGGCTTCGCCGGCCGCCATCTCGATGGCGTCGATGTCGTTGGTGGCCAGCGCCATCAGGTCGCCGGTGCGCTGGCGCTGGTAGAAGGCCGGGCCTTGCGCCGCCAGGCGCGCGTATAGCCGGGTGCGCAGCTCGACGCCCAGGTTGTAGGCGGCCGAATACAGCCGGATGCGCCAGCAGACCCGCAGCACGTAGATCGCCACGCCCAGCGCGACCAGTTCGGCGATCCCGAGCAGCAGGTCGTGCTGGCCGAGGCGGTTGGCGGCGAGGGCGTCGACCATGGCGCCGACCTTGCGCGGGATGAGGACGGTGCAGATCGCGACGCCGACCAGCATGGCGGCCGACGAGGCATAGGATTGCCAATGCCGGCGCACGAAGCCACCGATCAGCCTGGACAAACTCATTCGAAATCCTTGGAAATGCGCCCGAAAAAAAAGCGGGCCAGAGCCCGCTAGTGTAGTCGTTTTGCCTATCCGGCGCATTTCGCCGCGCATTTTGCGGCGCTATTGGCGCATCATGTCGTGCAGCTTATTTACGGCGCTTCGACGACGTGCCGATGCGGGTGACGGTGGCCGAATCCTTGTCCTCGACCGGGGCCGCAAGCGGTTGCGGCACCGCCGCCGCCTTCGAGGCGCCCTTGCCGACGGCCTTGGCGATCGGCTTTTGCTCGGACACGGGAACAGGCTCTTCGAGGACGGTCGCCTGCACCTCTGCCGCCGTCGCGATCGGCTCGGCTTGCTCGACCACGAACGGCTCTGGCGCGGCTGCCGGTGCGGGTATCTGCTCGGCAGCCTGCTTGAGCTGCTCTGTAGCTTCCTCGGTGACCTTCTCGGTGACTTTCTCGGCAGCCTGGATAACCTCCTTCGGCGCTTCATCCACGGCCTCGGAAATCAGCGCTTTCTGAACGACCGGCGCGACCACGGCCGGGGACGCTGCCTGTGGCGCGATCGTGCGCAAACCGTAGGGCTGGGCATTGGCGGTGATGTTGGCCAGTTCGCGGCCGTAGTTGAACAGGCTGCGTACCTGTTCTTCGGCGTGGCTGCGCAGCACCAGCAGGTCTTGCGGCTGGGTTGCCCCGATCAGCTGGCGCAGGGTGTGCGAGGAGCGCTCGACCGAATCGCGCGAGGCCGACAGGTTGAGCGACATGAGACGGCTGGCGTTGTCCAGCGCCTGCGTGGCGAAGGTATTGAAGAAGCGGAACTGCGCATCCAGCTGGGCGCTCAGTTGCCTGACAGATGCTGCGGACAATTGCTCGGGAAGTGAAGTCATTGGATTTCCTATCGGTCAGTATGGCGCGCTGCAATATTGACCAGTGTACCCACGATTTGCGGGTGTTGCAACGCACAAAGGTGGCTTATTAATTAAGGGTAATATTGCATCGCAGCATTGTTTGATTTAGCTCAAGGACCGTGTTCCTGAATTGCTACAATGACCAATCAAGGATGGAGTTGATATGGACCTCGTGATTCGCAATGCGACGCTGCCCGACGGCCGCCAAGACATCGATATCGGCATCGCCGACGGCCGCATCGCCGCCCTCGAGCCGCGGTTGGCAGCGCGGGGCGCGCGCGAGATCGATGCCGCTGGCGACCTGGTCAGTCCACCTTTCGTCGACGCCCATTTCCACATGGATGCGGTGCTGAGCTATGGCTTGCCGCGCGTGAACAGCAGCGGCACCTTGCTCGAAGGTATTGCGCTGTGGGGCGAGCTGAAACCGACGCTGACCCAGGACGCCCTGGTCGAGCGCGCGCTGCGCTATTGCGACTGGGCGGTGGCGCGCGGCCTGCTGGCGATTCGCAGCCATGTTGACGTCTGCGACGACCGCTTGCTGGCGGTGGAAGCCCTGCTCGACGTCAAGCGCCGGGTGGCGCCGTATCTTGACCTGCAACTGGTGGCTTTTCCGCAGGACGGCCTGCTGCGCAGCCCGACCGCCTTCGACAACCTGAAACGCGCGATCGGCATGGGCGTGGACGTGGTCGGCGGCATCCCCCATTTCGAGCGCACCATGGCGCAGGGCGCCGAGTCGGTGCGCCTGCTGTGCGAGTTCGCGGCCGAACGCGGCTTGCGCGTGGACATGCACTGCGACGAGAGCGACGATCCGCTGTCGCGCCATATCGAGACGCTGGCGCACGAGACCCTGCGCCTGGGTCTGCAGGGCAGGGTGGCCGGCTCGCACCTGACCTCGATGCACTCGATGGACAATTATTATGTGAGCAAGCTATTGCCGCTGATCGCGGAAAGCGGCGTGGCGGCGATCGCGAACCCGCTGATCAACATCACCCTGCAGGGCCGCCACGATACCTATCCGAAGCGGCGCGGCATGACCCGCGTGCCCGAGCTGATGGCGGCCGGCGTCGACGTCGCCTTCGGCCACGACTGCGTGCTCGATCCCTGGTACGGCATGGGCTCGGGCGACATGCTCGAAGTGGCGCACATGGGCCTGCACGTGGCGCAGATGACGGGGCTGGAGGCGATAGAGGCCTGCTTCGACGCGATCACCGCGACACCGGCGCGCATCCTCGGGCTCGAAGGCTATGGCCTGGCGCCCGGCTGCCACGCCGACCTGGTGATCCTGGCTGCCGGCTCGCCTGTCGAGGCGATCCGCCTGCGCGCGGCGCGCCGGCTCGTGCTGCGGCGCGGCCGGGTGGTGGCCGAGGCCCCGGCCGCCGCCAGCCGCCTGTACCTCGACGGGCGGCCCGATGGCGTCGACTTCCGGATGCCCCACGGCAACAAGCCCGCGAACCAGGACGCTCCGTGATTATTTGTGAGTTTTCAGGCAAAATAACTGACCGCCGGGTTCTGGCATTTGCATACTGACCGTTGTGATAGATATTGAAATCCGTCCCGCCGTCGAAGCCGACTTCGAGGCGATCTGGACCATTTTTTGCGCCCACGTGGTGGCCGGTGAAAGCTATGTCTTCACCACCGCCACCTCGCGCGAGGCCGGCCATCATTACTGGCTGGGCCAGGGCGTGAACAGCTTCGTCGCCGTGAGTGCGGCGGGGCGCGTGCTGGGCATGTACCGGCTGGTGCCGAACCAGGTCGGACGCGGCCACCACGTGGCCAACGCCTCGTATATGGTCAGCCCGTCGGCGCAAGGCGCGGGCATCGGCCGCCGGATGGGGGAACACAGCCTGAACGAGGCGCGCAGCCTGGGTTTCCTGGCGATGCAGTTCAACCACGTGGTCAGCACCAATGCCGCCGCCATCGGGCTGTGGAAGAAACTGGGCTTTTCCATCGTCGGCACCCTGCCCAAGGCCTTCCGCCACAAGCGGCTGGGCTATGTCGACGCCTATGTGATGTACCAGCTGCTGCAAGATCCCGACCACTGGCCGACCGCGGACGAGTAGTCGCGAGCACATAAGCACGATATGATCCCGGTCATGACCGAGATCCTCACCACCGACCGCCTGCGCCTGCGCCTCGTCACCGAGGACGACGCCCCGTTCTACCTGGCGCTGGCCAACGACCCCGCCTTCATCGAGCATATCGGCGACCGCAAGCTGCGCACCGTCGACGCCGCGCGCCGCGGTCTGCTCGAGGGACCGATCGCGATGCAGGAAAAATACGGCCATTCGCTGTACCTGGTCGAGCGGCTGGCGGACGGCGCGCCGATCGGCCTGTCCGGCCTGGTCAAGCGCGACACCCTGGAACACGTCGACATCGGTTATGCCTTCCTGCCCGAGTACCGCGGAAGCGGCTACGCCTTCGAGGCGGGGCAGGCGGTGGTGCGCCTTGCGGCGCGGCTGGGCATCCGGCGTCTGGCGGCGATCGTCGCGCCCGCCAATGCGGCCTCGATCGCGCTCCTGCAGCGCCTGGGACTGCGCCTGGAACGCCGCGCCAGCCTGGCTCCCGGCCAGCCCGAGGTGGACGTCTACCTGGCCGATCTGGATGGTTGAGTAGCGCACCTTGTGCGGGTATTGACGGTGGTACGATGGCGCATCGCCAACGCCTGCTTACCGAAACGACACCGATGCCATCCAACGAGTTGCTGCCAGACGCCCATTTCTACATTGTCTTGAATGCCGGTTCCGGGCATTCCGAGACCGAAGAGCGCATCTCGACGATCCGCGAGGTCATGGACAAGTCGGGCCGGGTCTGCCACCTGGAAGTGGTCGAAGATCCAGAGAGACTGGAACACATCGCCCGTGAAATGGCCGCCAAGGCCCTCGCTAACGGCGGCGTGCTGGTCGCGGCCGGCGGCGACGGCACCATCAACACGGTGGCGCACCAGGCGGTGCTGGCCGGCTGCCTGTTCGGCGTGCTGCCGCAAGGCACCTTCAATTATTTTGGACGCACACACGGCATCCCGGAAGACCTGGCCGAGGCGGTGTATGCGATGTTGAACGCCGAGGTAAGGCCGGTGCAGATCGGCATGCTCAACAATAAAATCTTCCTGGTCAATGCCAGCGTGGGTTTGTATCCGGCGCTGCTCGAGGAGCGTGAGAACGACAAGCGCGAATATGGCCGCAGCCGCGTCGTGGCCTTCCTGTCGGCGATCAAGATGGCGCTGCGACCCCACCGTCACCTGCGCATCACGCTCGAACTCGACGGCAAGGAAAAGCGTTTACACACCACGACTTTGTTCGTGGGTAATAATCGCTTGCAGATGGAGCAGGTCGGGATGGAAGGCCTGACCGAGGCGGTGGAAGAAGGCCAGCTGGTGGCGCTGGCGCCCAAGCCGATGGGCAAGCTCGGGCTGCTGGGCCTCTTGATCCGCGGCGCTTTCGGCAAGCTCGGCGCGGGCGACGACGTCATCGCCTTCGCGTTCAAGAGCATGACGGTGCGCACGCCGTCGTTCTATGGCCGCAAGCGCCTGAAGGTGGCGGCCGACGGCGAGGTGAGCAAGATGGCGACGCCGTTCGAATTCAGGGTGCTTGAAGGGCGGCTCAAGCTGCTGGTGTCTTCGAGCGGACGCGGTGAGCCGAGGCCCGTGGAGAGTGCGGGCGGAACGTTCGAGACTGCCTGAAGCTGGCGCACCCACGCGGCATTCATGTCCATCGTTGCAGCCAGAACGTCGTCCCCGCGAAGGCGGGGACCCAAGCTCGCAAGCGGGCCACTTCGTCAATCGACAGTGGTCTGCTGAAAACTTGGGTCCCCGCCTTCGCGGGGACGACGGTGGCGAAGCGGACAGCTCGGCTAGCGAAGCCTGCTTTACTTCACCCGCAACAACCGCACCCCATAAATATCGAACCGGTTCGACGGCTCCGCGCCGCCGGCGCCGGTGAAGCTGCGGTTACTGTCGAGATAACTCATATTGTAGAAGTCCGTCATCTCGAGACGGTAGCTGCCCGCCCTGACGCGCGCCGCCAGCGGCGTCGAATACACGCTCGGCGTGTCCTTCTGCAGCAGCGGCGCATGCGGCAGCTGGATCACGCCCTGGGCCACGATCTTGCCACTGCCATCCTTCAGCGCCAGCCATTTCACGCCGCCGCTGATGCCCAGGTTCACCTGGTTGGCGCCGTTGTGATAACGCACCTGAATGCGGTAATCGCCCGCACGCTCGATGCGGACGCCTTCGACGGCGAAGCGGTCATCCGGCTTGCCCCAGTCCTTCAGGTGCGGTTGGGTGAAACGCACGTCGGCCGCCGTCGTCTTCAGGTTCGAGGCGACGCGTGCATCGGTCACGGGAATCTCGATGCCCGCATCGACGCAGCGCGGCTGGCTGTGATGGCTGACGTTGCCGCTGTCGGTGTACAGCGCCTCGACCGCGTAGCAGGACGTGGCGCCGGCCTTGCGATCGACCCAGGCCCCGGCCGGCAGCTTGTCGGCCACCAGCTTGCCGTCGCGGTAGACGCGGTAGCGCACGTCGGCGGCATTGCCGTTGGCGCCGATCTGCAGGGTGACGGGGCCCGAGGCTGTGCGCGCCAGGCTGTCGATGGTGGGCTCGCGCGGGCCGAAGACGGCGCTCGCTTCGTCATAGGGATTGGCGTTGACGCGGCGGATGTCCTGCTGGCCGGCCACCAGCTGGCCGAGCACGATCTCGATGCGGTTGCTGTCGGCCAGCGCGTCCAGGCGGATGGTGCCGGTAACCGGCTTGCCATTCAGGACGATGCGCAGGACGGCGTAATAGCCATCTTTCTCGCTCGCGGCAGGCAGTTGCAGGCGCACGTCGATGCGCTTGTCGTGCAGGCGCAGGTCGTGCAGCGAGATCTCGTTCGTGGCGCCAAAGGTTTCGCGGCGCAGCTTGGCCGTCACGAACGGCTTCAACGCGATGCCGTCGTCCAGCGTCTCCACGCCGAACACATTCTTGACCACCATGCCGAGATAGCCGCCGACCGACCATAGCTGGCGGCGCGAGTTGATCACCGGACCGCTCAGTCCTGGATTGTTCTCATCGAGCAGCAGCGGCTGGCCGGACAGCCACTCGAGGTTTTCCATATTCGACAGGTTCACCGCCGCCCCGCGCATCAACGAAGCGTAGGCCACATCGGCCACCGCCGCGTTCTGGCCCAGTGCCGCCGCCCGTAGGCCATAGGCGGTCACGAAAGGCCAGCTCGAGCGGTTGTGATACACCGGCGCGCCAATCTGCTGCGGCCAGATCATCGGGGCGCCCAGCGGACCGTGCGGATAGCGCGCCAGGATCGAGCGCGCCTGGCGCTCATCGGCCACGCCGCTGACGATGGTCAGCGCCTGGCCCAGCCAGTCGAATTTGTGCAGCGGCGCGTCGTCCAGGTGACCGGCGGTGAGGCTGCTGTACATGCCTTCATCTGCAAGCCACAGGCGCGCGTTGATTGCCCGTTTCAGTTCCGCGGCCCAGCGCGCGTAGCGCTGCGCCTTGTCGTTATCCTTGTGCTCGCGCGCCAGCCTGGCCGCCAGGTTCAGCGCCTGGTAATACACGACGTTGGTCGACAGCGCCTTGGAGCTGGCCATCGAGGCCAGGTCGCCCGGGATCCAGGCGGCATAGGTCTGGTCGCGCCAGTCGAGGAAGGACTCCTCGCCCGTGTACAGGCCAGACACCGGATCGAAGGCCGCCACGCGATCGATCTCGATCGTGTTCGACAGCGCCTTCAGGGCGCGCGCCGCGAACGCGGCGCGTTCGGAAGCGGGCAGGGTGCGCAGCGTTTCCTCGGCCGCCAGGGCCCATGTCAGCCGGTCGGTGCTGACCGGCCAGCTGCCGCCGCTGCCGGTATCCTGCACGATCTGCAGGCCGTCCGGCGTGCCCGGGATCTGCGGCGCGGCCGTGATGTCCGGACGCCAGCCCGAGAGCTTGAAGTCCAGTGAATTGCGCACCCGCTGCGGGTCGAGCAGGGCCAGGCCCAGGTCGGCCGCATACGACAGGTCGCGGGTCCAGACGTAAGCCCATTTCTCGCCGGTGGCAAAGCACGCGCAGTCGATTGCGTTGCCGCCGTTGTAGTTGCCGTCGTTGATCTGGCTGACCGAATTCTGGCGCATCTCGCGCCCCGCCATGGCGAACAGGGCGTCGAAGGCCAGGTTGCCGCTGCGTACGCGCGGCAGGCCGTCTTCTTCGGCATACTCGACGTGCTGCGGACCGGGATCGCGCAGCAGCATGGTGCTCGACTGGACGTAGCGGCGCAGCGGCGCGTCCGCATCCGGCGTCGAGTAGCGCACGGTTTCCACCTTGCCGTCCCAGGTCGGCCATTGCTGGGTTGCCTGGGCCGCGTGGCCGGCATGCGGATCGGGGCCGGCGCCACGCTGGGTGTCGGCGATGCGCGCCACTTTCAGCACGGGTTTTGCGCGGTCGCGCGCGTCGATCGTGAAGCGGTAGGTGCCCGGCTGGCGCACGAACAGGAAGGTCTCGGGACCGGACTGCCGCTCCAGGCGGTAGTCGGTGTCGGGCCTGACGCTGGTGCTTCTATCGGGATCGATCACCCACTCGGCGCTCCAGTCGCCCGTGCCCAGCTTGAACGCGTGGTTGCCGGGCATGACCTCGACGTCGGCCTGGTAGATGCCATCGCCCTTGGCCGCCAGCGGACTGGCGGTGCCCCAGCCATTGAAGGCGCCGCGCACGTACAGGCCGTCGACGTTCTGGGCAAGCACGCCGCCACAGGAGAGCAGGGCGGCCAGGGCGATGGCATGGCGCTTCATTGCGGCGCCGCCAGTTCGAGGACGACGGCGGCGCGGGCTGGAAGCGTCAACTTCTCGCGCAAGTCGTAGGTCTTGCCGGTCAGGGCGTCGGTGCCGCTGGCCACGCCGGAGAGCATCTCGCGGAAGCGCACGACGTCCAGCGACATCTCCTTGCTGTTGTTGTTGAAGGCGACCAGCACCTTCTTGTCATCGTTGTAGCGGAAGTAGACCCAGGTGTTGTCCTGCGGGCCGTAATGCATCATCTTGCCGTTGTGGATGACCGGCTGGCCCTTGCGCCAGTTGGCCAGCTTGCGCACGAAGTCCTGCGCAGTGCGCTCTTTCTTGCTCAGGCCAGTGCCCTTGAACGCATCGACCTTGTCGCCGGCCCAGCCGCCCGGGAACGGGGTGCGGTAGGTGGCGTCGTTGCGCTCGCCGACGGCGCTGGTCATCAGGATCTCGTCGCCCGTGTAGAACTGCGGGATGCGCGGCGCCGTCATCATGAAGATCATGGCCATGCGGTACTTGTCGAAGTCTTCGCCCACTTCGCTGTAGATGCGCGACATGTCGTGGTTGTCGGCGAACAGCACCAGGTTGCCCGGCTCCGGATACAGGTAATCCAGCGACAGCGTCTCGTAGACGTCGGTGAAGACGTTGCCGCCTTTTTTATCGGCCAGTGCGCGGCGCATCGCCTCGGCCACCGGGAAGTCCATCAGGCTCGGCGTGTATGCCTGATAGCCGTCGAAGTTCTGCTTGCCGCGCTGCCAGTAGGCGACCACCGGCACCTTGGTTGACCACTCTTCGCCGACCAGGTTCAGGTTCGGGTATTCCGCCATCAGGCGCTTCGTGTACTCGCCCAGGAAGGCCTTGTCCGAATAGCCGAAGGTGTCGATGCGCAGCCCTGACAAACCCGCGTATTCGATCCACCAGATATTGTTCTGGATGAGGTAGTTCGATACCAGCTGATTGGACTGGTTCATGTCGGGCATGCTCTTGACGAACCAGCCACGCGTGAAGTTGTCGGCGTCTTCCTTCGAGCCGTATGGATCCTGCACCGCCGTGTGGTAGTGGTGGGTCGGCACGAACTTGTCGCTGTAGTTGATCCAGTCCGGCGTCGGCAAATCCTTCATCCACCAGTGGTGGCTGCCGATGTGCGACAGCACCACGTCCTGGATGATGCCGATGCCGTGTTTTTTCGCTTCCTGCGACAGGCGCCTGAAATCCTCGTTGCTGCCGTAGCGCGGGTCGATCTTGTACAGGTCGGTCGCCGCATAGCCGTGGTAGGAGTAGCCCGGCATATTATTTTCGATCAGCGGCGTCGGCCACAGCTGGGTGAAGCCCATGCCGGCGACGTAGTCGAGGCGGTCGATGATGCCCTTGATGTCGCCGCCGTGGCGGCCCAGGCCGCCCTTGCGGTCGAGCTTATCGGGCATGCCCTCGACGCTGTCGTTGGACGGGTCGCCGTTGGCGAAACGGTCCGGCATGATCTGGTAGATCGCGTCCTTGCTGCTGAAACCCTGGCGTTCGGCGGAGCCGGCCTCGCGCTCCAGCAGGCGATAGGTGTAGTTGGCCGTGCGGTTGGCGCCCTTGAAGGCGATGTCGAAGCTGCCGGGCTTGACCTTCGGGTCGAGCGCCAGGTCGATGAACAGGTAGTTGCGGTTCGGGGTGCGGGTCACCGAGGCGATGCGCACGCCCGGATACGCCAGCGACGGGTCCAGGTCGGCGATCTTGTCGCCATACACCATCAATTGCACCTGGGCGTGCTGCATGCCGGCCCACCAGAAAGGCGGCTCCATGCGGGCGATGTCGGGGGTTTGGGCGTGCGCGGCGAGCGTAGCGCCGCCCAGCACGATGCTGGCGAAGAGTTGTCTCATGATTATTGAGCGCCTTTACCGCTATCAGCTGTTCAGGTAGTAAGACTACAAACCCATGCAGAATGAGTGCGGATCGGGCGCTAAGTGTTGTTGTGTTGGCGAAAGAGTACTATAGAAAATGGTCGCTAACAATCAATACACCCCCTGCCGTCTCTAGTGGAACTACACGGGCGCGCTTCTGCCGAATCTTAAGATTTCCTTTAGAAACAGTGCGAAATCTCCTTCCGCGCAGCCGAACACGGCTATTTCTGTAGCCCAGGTACAACGAGCGCCATACTGTTTTTTACGAAACCTGCCATTATTGTCGATACACACAGTTATTCGACTGCAACATCTAGTTTTAGTACAGACGTTCGGTTGGGGCTGATAAAAATTGTCGAGGCAATGACCCCGGCAGCGGCACGGCCGCGCCGCGGGAACCCGCCTTTCACCGAGGAGACACATGAAAGCTACCGCCACCAGGCGCGCCGGCAAGTCGGCGCGTACCGCATTCCCGTTGAACCCGTTCGCCGCGGGCTGCGCCGTCCTGCTGTCGGCGCTGGCTGGCCAGGCCTTCGCGCAGGCGTCCGGCAGCGCAGAGCAGACCGCCGTCGCACCGAACACCCCGACCGCGGCCGCCACCAGCGAAGTCATCGCTACTCCGACGCCAGTCCCTAACGTCTCGACCGTCACCGTGACCGGCATCCGCCAGGGCATCGAGGCGGCGATCTCGGTCAAGCGCAATTCCAATTCCATCGTCGAAGCGATTTCGGCCGAAGACATCGGCAAGCTGCCCGATTCCTCGGTGGCCGAATCGATCGCACGCCTGCCGGGCGTGACCGCCCAGCGCAGCCGCGGTTCGGGACGCGCGTCCGAAATCTCGGTGCGCGGCCTGTCGCCGAGCTTCAACGGCACCCTGCTCAACGGCCGCGAAATGGCCTCGACCGGTAACGCCCGCAATCCTGAATTCGACCTGTTCCCGTCCGAGCTGATGGGCGGCGTGGTAATCTACAAGACCCCGGACGCGAGCGTGATCGGCCAGGGCCTGGCCGCGACCATCGACCTCAAGACCGTGCAGCCGCTCGACTTCGGCAAGCGCGTCATCGCCGTCAACTACAAGAAGAGCCGCCTGGGCGTGCGCACGGCCGAAGAAGGCGATGGCGACCGCTTCTCGCTGTCGTACATCGACCAGTTCGCCAATCGCACGATCGGCGTGGCGGTCGGCCTGACCTCGTACGACGAAACCGGCGGCGAGCAGCGCAAGTTCGACGCCTGGGGCGGCCAGACCTCGGTCCTGCCTTACCAGGGCCGCGACGTGATCCTGCCGATGGGCTTCACCGCCGACACCGAAACCGGCTATCACAACCGCGACGGCGCCTTCGCCTCGCTGCAATGGCGCCCGAACCGCAACTTCCGTTCGACGATCGACCTGTTCTATTCGGCCGGCGAAACCGGCTACAAGCGCAGCGGCATCGAAGGCGCCGTCGGCGCCAACACCTCCGGCCTGTACGATCCGGCCGGCGTGCTGGAAAACGTGACGGTGCAGAACGGCATCGCCACCAGCGGCACCCTGACCAACTACAAGGGCGTGGTTCGCAACCACATCGAGTCGGCGGACGACGACCTGAAAACCGTCGGCTGGAAGAACGAGCTGAAACTGGGCGAGTGGAATACCAGCGCCGACATCACCTGGTCCAAGGCCACCAAGCTGAGCTCGCGCTATGAAACCAGCGCCGGCCTGCCGGGCAATGCGGCCAACCTGGACACGATCTCGTGGACCGGCTTCAACGGCGGCAACTTCACCGACATCGCCTGGCGCACCGGCCTGAACTACGCCGACCCCAACGTCGCCCAGCTGACCGACGTCAACGGCTGGTCGGGCACGGCCGACAATCCGCTGGCCCAGGCCGGTTACCTGGCGCAGCCGTATATCGAAGACACGCTCAAGGCGATCCGTCTGAATGCCAAGCGCAACGTCGAATGGGGCCCGGTGTCGGCGCTCCAGTTCGGCTACAACTTCACCGACCGCGAAAAAGCCCGTACCGGCGACGAAGGCCGCCTGATGATCATCGGCGGCGACCGCTTTGGCGCCGTCGCGATGCCGGGCGCCACGCCGAACACGGCCGGCACCAGCGGCATCCCGATCTCCACCTGGAATCCGCTCGGCTCGCTCGGCTCGGTCTATGAGCTGGCGCCGAAGGTCAATGCCGACATCCTTACCAAGATGTGGGACGTCAAGGAAACCGTGCAGACCGCCTACGTCATGGGCGACCTGAACGGCGAGCTGTTCGGCCTGGAATACCGCGGCAACGTCGGCACCCAGTTCGTGCACACCAAGCAGATGGGCGGCGGCTTCAACAGCGGCAACTGCACCGGCGAGACCGCCGACACCTGCCCGGTGGTGCGTACGACCGGCGAGCACGATTACTGGGATGTGCTGCCGAGCCTGAACCTGTCGTTCGACCTCAAGAACGACCAGGTGCTGCGCATGGGCATGGCGCAAGTGCTGTCGCGTCCGACCCTGGACGACCTACGCGGCGGTATCGGCTTTGGCGTCAACACCGGCGTGACCAACCCCTTCCTCAGCGGCGGCGGCGGCAACCCGATGCTCGAGCCGTTCAAGGCCAAGTCGTTCGACCTGTCGTACGAGAAATACTTCGGCAAGAAGGGCTATATCAGCGCGGCCGGCTTCTACAAGAAGCTCGACACCTTCATCCTGCGTACGCCGTCGGAATACGACTTCGCGCCGTGGGTCACCGAGACCACGCCGCTGCCGACCTCGGGCGCCAACGCCGGTTCGACCATCGGCGTGCTGAACCGTCCTGAAAACGGCGACGGCGGCACCATCCGCGGCTACGAGCTGGCGATCAACGTGCCGCTCGAGATGGTGCATCCATGGCTGGACGGCTTTGGCATCCTGGCCAACCACTCGAACACGACGTCGAAGATCGACCTGCCGGCTTTAGGCTTCGGCAATGTGCAGACGGCGGCGACCACCATCCCGCTGCCGGGCCTGTCGCGCAAGGTCAGCAACCTGCGCCTGTACTACGAGAAGAACGGCTTCCAGATCGCCGCTGCGGCGCGCAAGCGTTCGGACTTCCTGGGCCAGTCGCCCGACTTCTCGGACACGCTGCAGTACACCTTCGTGAAGGGCGAGACCATCGTCGACTTCCAGATCTCGTACGAGATCCAGAAGGGCTTCGCCAAGGGCATGTCGGTGTTCGCCCAGGCGAACAACTGGAACAACGCACCGTATCAGGAGTACACCGACAACAGCGATTCGATCACCCGTCGCGTGGAGTACGGCCGCACCTACCAGTTCGGCGCCAACTACAAGTTCTGATCACGAGCAGGACTACAATGCAACCCTCGCGGCCGCCCGGCTCCGGGGGTTGTTTTTTCTTGGACGAGACAGCAGGACTAAACATATGGAAAACCAGGCAATCAAGGACATCGTGATCGTCGGCGGCGGCACCGCCGGCTGGATGACGGCGGCGGCGTTGAGCAGCATGCTGGGCGGCCGCTACAACATCCGGCTGGTGGAGTCGGACGAGATCGGCATCGTCGGCGTCGGCGAGGCGACCATCCCGATGATCCAGCGCTTCAACCGCGTGGTCGGCATCGACGAGAACGAATTCATGCGCGAGACGATGGGCAGCTTCAAGCTGGGCATCGAGTTCGTCAACTGGGGCAAACTGGGCGAGCGCTATATGCACGGCTTCGGGCGCATGGGGCAAGACCTGGCCACCGTGCCGTTCGAGCAATACTGGCACAAGATGCGCACGCTGGGTAAGGCCGCGCCGCTCGAGGAATACTCGATCACGCGCATGGCGGCCAAGGCCGGCAAGTTCATGCCGGCGCGCACCGATGTACCGAATTCGCCGCTGGGCGACATCGCCTATGCCTATCACTTCGATGCCAGCCTGTACGCGAAATACCTGAGAAAGCTGTGCGAGGGCCGTGGCGTCACACGCATCGAAGGCAAGATCGCGCGCGCCACCCGGCGCGAGCCGGACGGCTTCATCGATGCGGTCGAACTCGAAAGCGGCCAGCGCATCGAAGGCGAGTTGTTCATCGATTGCTCGGGTTTCCGCGGCTTGCTGATCGAGCAGGCGCTCGAGACCGGCTACGAGGACTGGACCGGTTGGCTGCCGGCCGACCGCGCGCTGGCCGTGCCCTGCGAGTCGGTGCCGGCCATTACGCCGTTCACCCGCGCCACCGCGCACAAGTCGGGCTGGCAGTGGCGCATCCCGCTGCAGCACCGCACCGGCAACGGCCACGTCTACTGCAGCCGTTTCATCAGCGACGACGAGGCGGCGGCCACGCTGCTGGCCAACCTCGACGGCCGCGCGCTGGCCGAGCCGCGCCTGATCAAGTTCCAGACCGGGATGCGCAAAGAGGCCTGGAACCGCAACGTGGTGGCGATCGGCCTGTCGAGCGGTTTCCTGGAGCCGCTCGAGTCGACCAGCATCCACCTGATCCAGTCGAGCATCGCGCGCCTGGTCGAGCTGTTCCCTGACCGCCGTTTCAGCGACGTCGACCGCGACGAATTCAACCGCCAGTCGCGCTTCGAGTACGAGCGCGTGCGCGACTTCATCATCCTGCACTACCACCTGAACCAGCGCACCGACTCGGCCTACTGGACCGAATGCGCCAATATGGCGATTCCGGCGACGCTGCGCCAGAAGATGGACTTGTATCGTTCGCGCGGCAAGGTCGTGCGGGTCGATAACGAGCTGTTCTCGGAGGTCGGCTGGCTGCAGGTGTTCGAAGGGCAGAACATGCCGATCGACGGTTACCACCCGCTGGCCGATACCCAGTCCGAGGCCGACATTGCCGACTACATGGGCAGCGTGCGCGACGTGATCCGCAAGTGCGTGGACGTGATGCCATCGCATGACGAATACATCGCGAAGCATTGCGCCGCCAAAAAAGCCTAGCCTTGTCGCCAGCTCCACCGCGCGGCCGCCCACGGGCGGCCTTTTTTACGTCTGTTGTAAGGCTGCATCATCATTTGGAACTTATCTATGTAGCAAATTTTCAGTCTTCGAGCTGCAGCCTCATCGATCTGAATGATTTACTACAGGAAGCGCACCAAGATGGTGCGAGGCAATAAACATCTGCCGGTTTTGAGGGCATTTGTAGCCCGACTACAGAGCCACTATATTGCCTTGTCGCTCTTAAACAACGGAAAATCCTTTAAATTACAATGTATTAGCCAAATCCAACCCGCAATCCTTGCTCTAAATAACTCCCGTTGACAGTGCATCTAGTTTTAATACAAAATTCCGCCCAACGTTGATTTTGTCGCAAAAAGCCGATCCCGGTCTGCTCAAGCAGGTGATTTCGGGACTACATCGTTCTATCTGAGGGGACACATGAAAAATATCGCCACCAAGCGTGCCGCATTCCAGCTGAGCCCGGTTGCCGCCGGCTGCGCCATCCTTGTCACGGTCCTGGCCGGCAGCGCCCATGCGCAAACCGCCGCTACCAGCGAAGCCGCCAACCTGAACCCGGACGCGCCTGTCACCACCGTGACCGTGACCGGCATCCGCCGCGCGATCGAAGATGCGATCGCTGTCAAGCGCGAATCGACCGGCATCGTCGAAGCGATTTCCTCGGAAGACATCGGCAAGCTGCCGGACGTGTCGATCGCCGAATCGCTGGCCCGCCTGCCGGGCCTGTCGGCCCAGCGCGTCAATGGCCAGGCCCAGCAGATCAGCATCCGCGGCACCTCGGGCGACCTGTCGACGGCGCTCCTGAACGGCCGCGAGCAGGTCACCACCAGCTCGGACCGTAGCGTCGAATACGACCAGTACCCATCGGAACTGATCAGCGCCGTCACCGTGTACAAGACCGGCGACGCTGCCGTCGTCGGCCAGGGCCTGTCGGGCACGGTCGACCTGCAGACCATCAAGCCGCTGTCGCTGCGCGAGCGCGTCATCACCGTCAATGTGCGCGGCGAAAAGAATTCGAAAGGCTCGATCAGCGCCGGTTCGCCGGACACCGGCAGCCGCATCAGCGCGTCGTACATCGACCAGTTCGCCAACCGCACGTTGGGCGTGGCGATCGGTTATGCGCGCCAGGACAAGCCGAACGTGCACCAGCAGTTCGAGACCTGGGACTGGGTGGACGACACCAATGTCGTGCCAGGCTCGACCGTTAAAGTGCCGAAGGGCATGAAGTCGATGGCCACCACCGGCGACCAGGTGCGCGACGGCCTGATGGGTGTGCTGGAATGGCGCCCGAACCGCAACTTCAGCTCGACCTTCGACGTCTATCACTCGCGCTTCGACCAGGAAGAAATCCGCCGCGGCATCGAAATGCCGCTGAAGGACGACGGCGAAGTGCGCTTCTCGAACGCAACCGTGGTCAACGGCACCGCGATCGCCGGCACTGCCAACAACGTCAATCCGGTCGTGCGCAACAACCGCATGACGCGCGACGACAAGCTGACCGCCTTCGGCTGGAACAACCGCTACAGCTCGGGCGACTGGGTCGGTATCGTCGACATCAGCCGTTCCAAGGCTGACCACAAGGAAGAGCTGGTCGAGATCAACGCCGGCCGCGCCGCGCGCCAGACCCTGGACTACAGCTATAACGGCGGCACCATTCCGCAGCTGTCGCTGTCGGGCGCGTATGACGATCCGTCGCAGATCGCCATCGGCGGCCAGTTCGGCGAAGGCTATGTGAATGCCCCGAACATGACCGACAAGATGACGTCGTTCCGCGTCAGCCTGGAGCGCAAGTTCTCGGACGGTCCGTTCAGCAGCCTGGAAGTCGGCTACAACCACTCCAAGCGCGAGAAAGAAAAAGAACACCTGGAAACCGGCTTCTCGAAGATCGGCGACGGCACCTTCGCGCCGGGCGTGCTCAATGGCTCGCAAGGTCTCTACGCGCTGCAGAACTCGCTGAGCTGGGACATCGACGCCGTGCTGGCGAACAACTTCGGCCCGTTCACCCCGACGGTGCTGGTGCCGTGGGGCGCGACCAAGAACTGGACGATCGAAGAAAAGGTCAAGACCGGCTACGCCAAGCTGAACATCGACACCGAACTGATGTCGATGCCGCTGCGCGGCAATATCGGCATGCAAGTCATCGAAACCGACCAGAGCTCGACCGCGAACACGCTGCGCGCCTGGCCGTTCGCCGACCTGGTGCCGCTGACCGACGGCAAGAAGTACACCGACTACCTGCCGAGCGTGAACCTGGCATGGGCCCTGCCTGACCAGCAATTCATCCGCTTCGGCGCCGGCAAGACCCTGGCGCGCGCCAAGCTGAACCAGCTGAACGCCGCCCTGGAAGTGGGCCTGACCGCGCAGACCACCGGCACCCCATGGGGCAACGGCGGCAACGCCCAGCTCGATCCATGGCGCGCCAAGCAGGTCGACCTGTCGTACGAAAAATACTTCGGCAACAAGGGCTATATCTCGGCCGCCGGCTTCTACAAGGACCTGTCCTCGTACATCTACAGCGTGACCGTGCCGCGTGACTTCTCGGAGTTCAACCTGCAGGGCGCCCTGACCAATATCGGCACCATGACCCAGCCGATGAACGGCGAAGGCGGCACCCTGAAGGGCCTGGAGTTCGCGGCCTCGACCCCGCTGGACATGATCCACCCGATGCTGGACGGCTTCGGCATCACCGCCAACGCCTCGTTCACCAGCAGCGAAATCTCGATCGTCGACCAGCGCTTCGGCAGCCTCGCAATCCCGCTGCCAGGCCTGTCCAAGCGCGTGTTCAACGTCACCGCCTACTATGAGAAAGACGGCTTCTCGGCCCGCGTCAGCCAGCGTTATCGCAGCGACTTCGTGGGTGAGATCGGCGGCATTGGCGGCGCCACCGAGCTCACTTACGTGAAAGCTGATAAAGTGGTCGACCTGCAACTGGGTTATGACTTCAAGCAGGTCGAGGGCCTGTCGGTGCTGTTCCAGGTGAATAACCTGACCGACACCGCCTTCCGCAGCTACGCCGGCACCGAAGATCGTCCGCGCGGCTACAGCAAGTACGGCCGCCAGATGCTGCTCGGCCTGAACTACAAGCTGTAAGCAACACACTGGTTGATCGGCACGCCGCCCAGCGCGGCGTCTGCCAGCCCTTGCAGGTTTAGCCTGCAAGGGCTTTTTGTTTTTTTCGGATTCTGTGGTTTTGGCCTCATAATCCACGCCTGTTTAGTCCACGCATCGTCCTATTTAGCGCCTTGCGCGGGGCGACGGTGTAAACTATCGCTTTCGTTTCTACTTATTTAAGAGCAACTCCTTTATGTCTGACACCCCAATTCCATCGTTTTCCGACCTCAATCTTTCGGCGCCTGTCCTGAAAGCATTGAAAGACGTCGGCTACGAAACGCCGTCGCCGATCCAGGCCGCCACCATTCCTTTGCTGCTGGAAGGGCGCGACGTGTTGGGGCAGGCCCAGACCGGGACCGGCAAGACCGCGGCCTTCGCGCTGCCGATCCTGTCGAATATCGACGTCAAGAAAACCGCGCCGCAAGCGCTGGTGCTGGCGCCGACGCGTGAACTGGCGATCCAGGTCGCCGAAGCCTTCCAGAGCTATGCCGCCCATATCAAGGGCTTCCACGTGCTGCCGATCTACGGTGGCCAGAGCTATGGCCCGCAACTGTCGAGCCTGCGCCGCGGCGTGCACGTGGTGGTCGGCACCCCGGGCCGCGTCATCGACCACATCGAGAAAGGCTCGCTCGACCTGTCGCAGCTGACCACCCTGGTGCTGGACGAGGCCGACGAAATGCTGCGCATGGGCTTCATCGACGACGTCGAGCAGATCCTGCAGCAAACCCCGGAGGGCCGCCAGACCACGCTGTTCTCGGCGACCATGCCGCCGGCGATCAAGCGCATCGCCAAGACCTATCTGCGCGATCCGCAAGAAGTCACCGTGGCCGCCAAGACCGGCACTGCCGACAATATCAAGCAGCGCTACTGGCTGGTGGCCGGCATGCACAAGCTCGACGCGCTGACCCGCATCCTCGAAGCCGAGCCGTTCGACGGCATGATCATCTTCGCCCGCACCAAGCTCGGTACCGAAGAACTGGCGACCAAATTGCAGGCGCGCGGCTTCGCGGCCACCGCCATCAATGGCGACATGGCCCAGCAACAGCGCGAGCGCACCATCGAGCAGCTCAAGAACGGCAAGATCGACATCCTGGTGGCGACCGACGTCGCCGCGCGCGGCCTCGACGTCGAGCGCATCAGCCACGTGATCAACTATGACGTGCCGTCCGATCCCGAGAGCTACACCCACCGCATTGGCCGCACCGGCCGGGCAGGGCGCAGCGGCGACGCGATCCTGTTCATCACCCCGCGCGAGCGCGGCCTGCTGAAAGCGATCGAGCGCGCCACCCGCCAGCCGGTGGCGCCGCTCGAGCTGCCGACCATCAAGGTGGTCAATGAAGTGCGCATTACCCGCTTCAAGGACCAGATCCGCACGGCCCTGGCCGAAGGCGGCCTCGAAGTGTTCCGTTCGCTGATCGAAGACATCGAGCGCGACGACAACGTGCCGGCGATCGATATCGCGGCCGCGCTGGCCAAGCTCGCGCGCGGCGACGAGCCGCTGCTGCTGCAAAAGCCCGATCGCGAAGCGCGTCCCGATTTCGTGCCATCGCAACGCGAGTTCGGTGGCGGCGTGCAGGAGCGCGCACCGCGTGCACCGCGCGGTGACTGGGAAGAGCGCCCGGCGCGTCCGGCACGCGAGCCAGGATTCAAGAAAGAGCGCGTGATGCGCGATCCTGAACCGGGCATGGCCACCTTCCGTATCGAAGTCGGCTTCGCCCATGGCGCCAAGCCGGGCAATATCGTCGGCGCCATCGCCAACGAAGCCAATATCCCGTCCAAGCATATCGGCCGTATCGAGATCTATGACGACTACAGCACCCTCGACCTGCCGGACGATATGCCGAAGGAGCTGGTCGAGCACCTGAAGACGATCTGGGTCGCGGGCCGGCAGCTGGCCATCACGCGCGACGGCGAAACGCCGGCCACGCCGCCGGCCAAGAAGCCATATGCCGCCAAGGGCGTCGAGCGTCGCCTTGGCGAAAAGCCAGCTGCCAAGAAGCCGCACCGCAAGGGGCCTAGCCAGGGCTGATCGTCCAGCCACCTGCTTTAGCACGTCGTTCCCGCCCTCGCCGGGCGCCTTGGCGGGAACCCAATTCCTTAACGTGGCCGATACCTTCAAACAGGGTCTCGGCGCACGCAAGCTTGGGTTCCCGCCTCCACGGGAACGACGGTTTGTGGGGTGGTGGATGAAATCATGGTTCGTCAGTGCTGTTGTTTGACTACAAAACAAAGTCTTTATGCTCCCCAGCATGACGTTCTCACTAGAGAACACCACGATTGACACCCAGAAATCACCATGTTATTTTGCTACAGATACGCTAGCCGGACTGTAGTCGTCTGTTTTCGTCCCTTCCGGCCTCGCACCGCATCCTGCACAAGGCACTGACGGTACGCTCAATGCGAGCGGCCGTGCAATCACACGAGAGAGCCCGCACCGTCCGGGCCAGATTGGGGACACACAATGGATATGCAATCGACCGTGGGGAAGCCACGTCTGTCGTTCTGGCAGCTGTGGAATATGAGCTTCGGTTTCTTCGGCATCCAGTTCGGCTTCGCGCTGCAGAACGCCAATACCAGCCGCATCTTCGCCACCCTTGGCGCCGATCCCGACAACCTGGCCCTGTACTGGCTGGCCGCGCCGGTCACGGGCCTCCTGGTCCAGCCCATCATCGGCTACCTGAGCGACAACACCTGGCACCCGAAATGGGGTCGTCGCCGTCCCTTCTTCTTCATCGGCGCCGTGCTGGCCGCGATCGCGCTGTTCCTGATGCCGAATTCCACCGCGCTGTGGATGGCGGTCGCCGTGCTGTGGATGATGGACGCAGCCATCAACGTGTCGATGGAACCGTTCCGCGCCTTCGTGGGCGACAAGCTCGACCCGGCCCAGCAGACCGCGGGCTACGCGATGCAGACCTTCTTCATCGGCTGCGGCGCCGTTATCGCCTCGCTCCTGCCGACCTTCTTCGAGAGCATGGGCGTGTCCAACGCCGCCGTCGGCGGCACGATCCCGGACACCGTGCGCTACTCGTTCTACGCCGGCGGCCTGGTGTTCTTCCTGGCCGTGAGCTGGACCGTGCTGTTCGCCGACGAACTGCCGCCGCCCGACATGGAAGCCTTCCATAAGGAGCGCAAGGCCTCGCGCGGCCTGGGCACGATGTTCGTCGAGATCCTGGGCGGCTTCGGCAAGATGCCGCGCACCATGGTGCAGCTGGCCTTCGTGCAGTTCTTCACCTGGATCGCGCTGTTCGCGATGTGGATCTATACCGGCACCGCGATCGCCGACAACGTCTATGGCACCACCGATGCCCAATCAAGCGCCTACCAGGACGCCGGAAACTGGGTCGGCATCATGTTCGCGGTGTACAGCGGCGTGTCGGCGCTGGCCGCCTTCATCCTGCCGGTGTTCGCCCGCATGACCTCGCGCAAGATCGTGCACGCCACCTGCCTGGTCATCGGCGGCCTGTCGCTGTCCAGCATGTTCCTGATCACCGACAAAGAGATGCTGGTGCTGCCGATGATCGGCATCGGCATCGCCTGGGCCTCGATCCTGACCATGCCGTACGCGATCCTGGCGGGTTCCTTGCCGGCCAAGCGCATGGGTTACTTCATGGGCCTGTTCAACTTCTTCGTCGTGATCCCGCAGATCGTCAGCGGCCTGCTGCTGGGCAGCGTCACCAAGCACCTGTTCGGCGGCCATGCGGTGCTGACCCTGGTGCTGGGCGGCGGCTGCATGCTGGTCGCGGCGGGGCTGACCCTGTTCGTCACCGACAAGGCGGCGCCGGTCTCGAAAGCCTGATCGGACGCTGTTTCCAACCCTCGCGCGCCGTCATTTTTGCGGCTGTCGTATCGTAATGTTTTACTAACATATTCACCCGAGGCCGAGCCGGTCCCGGGTGCTTATGTGAGCGCAAACTTACCCAGACAGGAGCACAGCATGACCATCCAGACCGTCGCGACCACCCCGTTCACCGGGCAGCGTCCCGGCACCTCGGGCCTGCGCAAGAAGGTGTCCGAGTTCCAGCAGCCCGGCTACCTCGAGAACTTTGTCGAATCCATCTTCCTGACCCTGGGCGAGGGCAAGTGCCGACACCTGGTGGTGGGCGGTGACGGCCGCTATTTCAATCGCGAGGCGATCCAGACCATCCTGCGCATGGCCGCCGCGCATGGCGTCGAGAAGGTGCTGGTGGGCCGCGGCGGCATCCTGTCGACGCCGGCCGTGAGCTGCGTGATCCGCAAGCATGCCTGCTACGGCGGCATCGTGCTGTCGGCCAGCCATAATCCGGGCGGTCCCGAGGGCGACTTCGGCATCAAGTACAACATCGAGAACGGCGGCCCGGCGCCGGAAAAGATCACCGACGCCATCTACGGGCATACGACGTCGCTGACCGAATACCGCATCAGCGATGCGCCGGCCGTGGACCTCGACCGGCTGGGCAGCACCCGCATCGAGAACACGACGATCGAGGTGATCGATCCGGTGGCGGATTACGCCGAACTGATGGCGCGCCTGTTCGACTTCGACGCGATCCGCGCGCTGTTCGCGAGCGGCTTCCGGATGCGCTTCGATGCCATGCACGCGGTCTCGGGCCCCTACGCCAGGGCGGTGCTGGAAGACCTCCTCGGCGCGCCCGCCGGCACCGTGGTCAACGGCCAGCCGCTGGAAGATTTCGGCGGCGGCCATCCCGACCCGAACCCGGTCAATGCGGCCGACCTGATCGCGGCGATGGCGGCGCCGGATGCGCCCGATTTCGGCGCCGCCTCGGACGGCGACGGCGACCGCAATATGATCGTGGGCCGCGGCATCGCCGTCACCCCGTCGGACAGCCTGGCCATCATCGCCGCCAACGCCACCGTGGCGCCGGGCTACGCGGATGGCATCACCGGCATCGCACGCTCGATGCCCACCTCGCAAGCGGCCGACCGCGTGGCCGAGGCGCTCGGCATCTCCTGCTTCGAGACGCCCACCGGCTGGAAGTACTTCGGCAACCTGATGGACGCCAACCTCGCCACCCTGTGCGGCGAGGAGAGCTATGGCACCGGCTCCGTCCACATCCGCGAGAAGGATGGCCTGTGGGCGGTGCTGTTCTGGCTCAACCTGCTGGCCGTTCGCAAGCAGCCGGTCGGGGAGATCCTGCGCGCACACTGGGCCCGCTTCGGCCGCAACTATTACTCGCGCCACGACTACGAGGCGGTCGACGCGCAAGCGGCAGCCGCCATGATGGACGCGCTGCGCGCGCGCCTGCCCGAGCTGGCGGGCCAGACGCAGGGCGGCCACCACGTGGCGCAGGCCGACGACTTCGAATACGCCGACCCGGTCGACGGCTCGGTCGCAAGCCAGCAGGGCATCCGCATCATCATGAGCGACGGTTCGCGCATCGTGTTCCGCCTGTCCGGCACCGGCACCGAAGGCGCCACCGTCCGTCTCTACCTCGAACGCTACGAAGCCGATCCGGCGCGCCACGACCTGGACACCCAGCAAGCCTTGCAGGGCTTGATCGCCGTGGCCGAGAGCGTGTCGGGCCTGCGCCAACGCACCGGCCGCAACGAGCCCACCGTCATCACCTGATCATCTGATCAACTAACCCACCACACAGGAAACCGCATGAAACTACCCGTCCTTGCCGCCTCCATATTGCTCGCCTTCGGCGCCATGTCGTCTGCCAACGCGCAAATGAAAGCGCCAGCCGGAAAACCCTTCGTCTGGGAGAACGCGACCGTCTACTTCCTGCTGACGGACCGCTTCAACAACGGCAATCCGGCCAACGACAGGGCATATGGCCGCAAGGACGACGCGGCGACGATGCGCGGCTTCATGGGCGGCGACATCGCCGGCATCACGGCGAAGATCAAGGAAGGGTATTTCACCGACCTGGGCGTGAACGCGATCTGGTTCACGCCGGTCGTCGAGCAGATCCACGGCTCGACCGACGAGGGCACCGGCAAGAGCTATGGCTTCCATGGCTACTGGGCGAAGGACTTCACCGCGCTGGATGCGGCCTTCGGCACCGAGGCCGAACTGAAGGAGCTGGTCGACACGGCGCACGCGAAGGGCATCCGCATCGTGTTCGACGTGGTGATGAACCATACCGGCCCGGTGACGAAGCAGGATCCGGTGTGGCCGGCATCGTGGGTGCGCACCGGCCCGCAGTGCACCTACAAGGACGCGCGCACCACGATGGATTGCACGCTGGTGGCGAACCTGCCGGACTTCCTCACCGGCAGTAATGCCAACGTCGAGCTGCCGCCGCACCTGGCGGCGAAGTGGAAGAAGGAAGGGCGCTACGAGCGCGAAGTCAAGGAACTGGACGACTTCTTCAAGCGCACCGGCTATCCGCGCGCGCCGCGCTACTACCTGATGAAATGGCACGCCGACTGGGTCCGCAAGTACGGCATCGATGGCTTTCGCGCCGACACCGTCAAGCACACCGAGCCTGGCCTGTGGAAGGAACTCAAGCAGGAAGCGAGCATCGCCTTCGAAGACTGGAAGCGCGCCAATCCGAAGCAGCGCCTGGGCGACGACCGGTTCTGGATGGTGTCCGAGGTCTACAACTACGAGATCAAGCACGCGCGCAAGTTCGACCTGGGCGGCGGCGACTTCGTCGATTACCTCGACCAGGGCTTCGACAGCATGATCAGCTTCAGCCTGCGCAGCGACGCCAGGCAGCCCTATGAAAAAATCTTCTCGGATTACTCGAAGATCCTGCAAGGCGAGATGAAGGGCTATTCGGTCCTGAACTACATCAGCTCGCACGACGACAGCAGCCCCTTCGATCCGCTGCGCGAGCGCCCGTTCGAATCGGCCAACAAGCTGCTGCTGGCGCCGGGCGCCGCCCAGATCTACTACGGCGACGAGACCGCGCGCATCCTGCGCGTCGAAGGCGCCGAGGGCGACGCTACCCTGCGTTCGTTCATGAACTGGGACGAGCTGAAAACGAACGCCGAACGCGGCATGCACCGCGTGGCCGACATCCGCGCGCACTGGGCGCGCCTGGGCCGCTTCCGCGCCGCCCACCCGGCGGTCGGCGCCGGCGTGCACCAGATGATCAGCCATAGCCCTTACACCTTCAAGCGCACCTGGGAACGGAACGGGGTGAGCGACCGCGTGGTGGTGGCGCTCGACCTGCCGGGCGGCCAGCCGGCCACGATCCAGGTCGGCGGCGTATTCCATGACGGCGCCACCGTGCGCGACTGGTACACCGGCAAGACCGCCGTGGTCAAGGGCGGCAAGGTGCGCTTCGATACCGCCGCTCCGGTGGCGCTGATCGCCCAGGACTGAGAATCCACCCCATGCTTGTTGCATAAATCCTGCCGCGCGGAATTCCCGTCCGCGCGCCCGCTGTGTTCGTCGGAACACTGCTAAGCTGGCAACACAGTCAGCTTTACGGAACCGTGCGCCGACAGAGCGCACGGCCGTTGCGCGTCGATCCGACCTGGCGCGGTGAAGGGGAGCGAGCATGGGCAGCAATGCAAGAGCAAGAACGAGCTACCGCCAGGTGCAGGGCGCGCCGCGCCGGCTGGCGCCCGCAGGCGATGCGTATGCCGGCCCGCACCTGCCGGAAGACGGCGAGGTCGGCATGGCCGATTCTCCCGATCCGAAGCTCGACTACATCACGCGGCTGGCGGTGCAGGCCACCGGCGCCGACATCGGCGGCATCAGCCTGATGTTCAAGTCGCAGATCTGGCTGCCGTCGCATATCGGCATCCATGCCAGTTTTTTCCCGCGCTGCGGTTCCTTCTGCGAGCGCGCGGTGGAGGGCGGCGGCGACTGGTTCGAGGTCGAAGACGCCAGCCTCGATCCGCACTTCGCCGGCAATCCGCTGGTGACCGGGGCGCCGCATTACCGCCACTACGCCTCCGTGCCGTTGCGCGGCGAAAGCGAGCACCTGCTGGGCAACCTATGGGTGATGGGCACCGAGCCGCGCACGCTCGACGTGGCCCAGGCCGCGCAGTTGCGCCTGATGGCCCGCATCGTGGTCGACCTGCTCGAGCTGCGCTACTGCGATCCGGTCACCGGCATGTTCAACCGCGCGGTGTTCCTGCATCACCTGCAGCGCATGCTGGCGGACCACGACGGGCAGACAGTCACGGTCGGCCTGGTGGACCTGATCGGATTCCGCCAGGTGAACGACCTGTTCCGGCGCGAGACGGGCGACCGCATCCTGCGCCTGATGGGCAAGCGCCTCGAAGACTGGGTCGACGGCGCGCTGTTCGGCCATCTGGGCGCCGACCAGTTCGCGTTCGCGCTGCTGTCGCCGCCGCAGGATGAGCAATCGTGGATGCAGCGGCTATGCGCCGCCATCGACCAGCCGTTCGAGGTCGAGCCGGGCAATATGCATACGCTGCACGCGCGCATCGGCTTGCGGCGCCAGGCGCTGCCGTGCGAGGAAAACGCCGGCGGCCTGCTCGATACCGCGGACACCGCGGCATCCTCGGTCCGCCAGCACCAGGACGCGAGCGCCGTGCATGAGTACGACGCGGCGCTCATGGCGCGTGCGCGCCTGCGCTACGAGCTGCGCGAAGCGATCCGCGGCGCGCCGCGCTTCGGCCACCTGGAAGTGCATTACCAGCCGCAGGTCGACGTCGCCCGCGGCCGCCTGATCGGACTCGAGGCGCTGGTGCGCTGGCGCCATCCGGTGTATGGCCTGGTGGGACCGGCGATGTTCGTGCCGCAGGCCGAGAGCTCCGGCCGCATCTTCGAGCTCGACATGCATGTGCTCGACCTGGTCTGCCACGACCTGATGGCATGGCGCGCGCGGGGCCGCGACGTGCCACCGGTGGCGCTCAATTTTTCTCGCGCTTCGCTGATGCATGCCCAGATTTTCGCGCGCCTGGCCGACGTCCTCGAGGCCACCGACGTGCCCGGTGCGCTGCTCGAATTCGAGGTCACCGAAAGCCTGCTGCTGGATTCGCCGCAACTGCTGCACCAGCGCGTGTCGGCGCTGCGCGCGCTTGGGGTGCGGGTGGCGGTCGACGACTTCGGCACCGGCTATTCGAACCTCGACGCGCTCAACAGCTTCCCCTTCGATCGCCTCAAGGCCGACCGCCGTTTCGTGCACGGCGTGGCAAGCGACGCCCGCACCGCCGGCGTGTTCGCCCTGATCCAGGGCATCGCAGCGGTGTTCGACGCCGAGCTGCTGTGCGAGGGGCTGGAGGACGAGGCTGACCTGTCGTGGCTGGCCGAGCGCGGCGTGCACTGCGTGCAGGGCTGGTACTTCAGCCGCGCGCAGCCGGCGCCGGCGATCGAGCGGGTGCTGGAGCGCTTCCAGGAGGCGCAGGCGGCGCCGTTGTCGGTGCCGGAGATGCGCGCATTATTGGCCTGACGATGGCGTGAAAATCACGGTATCGAAGCGCCCGTAAACTGGGATAGACTGGGAGTTCCGTCAACTTTGCACAGATTGCCATGCCAGTCTTTACACGTATTGCCCGTGTTGTCGCGGGAATGAGCGTTGCCCTCGCGCTGCTGCCGGTCCACGCCTTCGCCCAGTCCCCCACGGAGCCGAGCTACGGTCCCGAGCTGGAAGAGTTCAAGTACCCCGAGCCGACGCAGCAATACCGCTTCAAGTCGCAGGGCGTCGACCTGCAGATGACCTATATGGACGTCAAGCCGGCCAAGCCGAATGGCCGCACCGTGGTGCTCATGCATGGCAAGAACTTCTGCGGCGCGACCTGGGACGGCACCACCAAGGCCCTGACACAGGCAGGCTACCGCGTCGTGGTGCCCGACCAGATCGGCTTCTGCAAGTCGACCAAGCCGCAGCATTACCAGTACAGCTTCCAGCAACTGGCCGACAACACCCGCAAGCTGCTCGAATCGATCGGCGTGAAGAAGGCGATCGTCATCGGCCACTCGACCGGCGGCATGCTGGCCACGCGCTATGCGCTGATGTATCCGGAAGCCACCGACCAGCTGGTGATGATCAACCCGATCGGCCTGGAAGACTGGAAGAACCTCGGCGTGCCGTCGCTGGGCGTGGACAAATGGTATGAGCGCGAGCTGAAAACCTCGGCCGAGCGCCTGCGCGAATACTCGCGCACCACCTACTACAACGGCCAGTGGAAGCCGGAGTACGAGGTGCCGGTGCAGATGCTGGTCGGTATGTACCGCGGCAAGGGCAAGGAAATCGTGGCCTGGAATTCGGCGCTGATCTACGACATGATCTATACGCAGCCGGTGGTCTACGAGTTCCCGCTGATTAAAGTGCCGACCTTCCTGCTGATGGGCCTGAAGGACACGACCGCGATCGGCAAGGACGCGGCGCCGGCCGAGATCCGTCCGAAGCTGGGCAACTACACGGTGCTGGCGCAGAAGACGAAGGAAGCGATTCCCGGCTCGAAGCTGGTGACCTTCCCGGACATGGGGCATGCGCCGCAGATGCAGGAGCCGGTGAAATTCCACAAGGCGCTGGTGGAAGGGCTGGTGCGCTGATCTTGATGGTGGTGGCTTCGTTTTAAGAACTTGGGTACCCGCCTCCGCGGGTACGACGTTTCGAAGGCGCGGGCCAGGAACCAGGCTGACGGCCCGCTACGCAAACACGTTGTACCATGTACGCAAGCACGTCGTACCCGCGAAGGCGGGTACCCAATTTAGCACGCCGACCCGCACCTCCCGCAGCACCCCAACCCCATTCTCTTGCAATTCGTTCAATGGTATCCTTACACGATGACCGTTGATCCATACACCAAACTGAAGCCCACGCGCGCCGCCTTTGCCGACGGTCCGCGCCTGCTGGCCGACATCGGCGCCACCCATGCGCGCTTCGGTCTCGAGACCGCGCCCGGGGTCCTCTCCCAGGTCACCGTGCTGCGCTGCGACGACTACGACGGCATCGTCCCGCTGCTGCACGCGTACCTGGCCGATCATCCGAACCAGCGCATCAGCCACGCGGCCTTCGCGCTGGCCAATCCGATCAGCGGCGATTTGATCCGCATGACCAATCGCGACTGGCAGTTCTCGACCGACGAGGTGCGCCGCGCGCTGGGCCTGTCGACGCTCCTGATCGTAAACGATTTCACCGCGCTGGCGATGGCGCTGCCCGGCTTCCAGCCGAAGGACCTGCTGCAGGTCGGCGGCGGACAGGCGCAGACGCATGCGGTGTCGGGCGTGCTCGGTCCCGGCACGGGCCTGGGCGTATCGGGCGTGATCCCGACCATCGACGGTTTCGTGACCCTGGGCAGCGAGGGCGGCCACGTCAACTTCGCGCCGAGCGACGAGCGCGAATTCGCGATCCTGCAATACGCCTGGCGCGAATGGAAGCACGTCTCGAACGAGCGCCTGATCTCCGGCCCCGGCATCGAACTGATCTACCGCGCGCTGGCGCAACGCAACGGCGTCGATGCGCCTGCGCGCAGCACCGCCGAGATCATGAGCGGCGCGCTGGACGCCGGCGACGCCCTGTGCCTGGAGGTGCTGGAAACCTTCGCCGGCATGCTGGGCAGCGCCGCCGCCAACCTGGCGGTGACCCTGGGCGCCTTCGGCGGCATCTTCATCGGCGGCGGCATCGTGCCGCGCATGGGCGAGTGGTTCGCCGGTTCGCCGTTCCGGGCCCGCTTCGAGGCCAAGGGGCGCTTTTCCGACTACATCGCACAGATCCCGACCTTCGTCATCATGACCCCGAACCCGGCCCTGTACGGCGTGTCGGCGATCCTGTCCGAACACCTGCGCGGACGCAGCGGCGCCAACACGCTGATGGACCGCGTGCAGCAGCTGCGCCACGAACTGTCGCCGGCCGAGCAGCGCGTGGCCAGCCTGGTGGTCGACCATCCGCGTAAGGTGCTGTCCGAACCGATCGCCGAGATCGCGCGCCTGGCGGACGTGAGCCAGCCAACCGTGATCCGCTTCTGCCGTTCGCTGGGCTTCCAGGGCCTGGCCGAATTCAAGCTCAAATTCGCCGGCAGCCTGACCGGCACCATCCCGGTGCGGCACAGCCAGGTGCGGGTCACCGACAGCACCCACGATTTGTCGGCCAAGGTGATCGACAACACGGTGTCGGCGATCCTGAAGTTCCGCGACGCGCTCGACGTGCATGCGATCGACCGCGCGATCGAGCTGCTGCGGCGCGCGCGCCGGGTCGAGTTCTACGCGATGGGCAATTCGCGCGCGGTGGCGCTGGACGGCCAGCACAAGTTCTTCCGCTTCCGTATCCCGGCCGCGCTGTACGGCGACTCGCACCTGCTCAACCTGGCCGCCGGCCTCTTGGGACCGGGCGACGTGGTGATCGCGATCTCCACCGGCGGCCAGCTGCCCGACCTGCTGGAGGCAGTCGACACCGCGCGCGCGCAAGGCGCCGACGTCATCGCCATCACCAGCAGCAAGTCGCCGCTGGCCAAGAAGGCCAGCGTCTGCCTGGCGGTCGACCACAGCGAGGACAGCACCACCTTCCTGTCGATGATCTCGCGCATCCTGCAGCTGCTTCTGATCGACATCATGTCGGTCGGGATCTCGCTGGGAGCCCAAGGGGAGGGCAGCCAGGGTAGCCAGAACGACATCGAACAGCGCCGGCTGCTGATTTCGCACCTGGACATCTAGAAGGACCCGCATGATTCATCACCTGTCGCTCGGCGTGCGGAATCTGCATGCCAGCGCGCGTTTCTACGACGGCATCCTTGGCGCGCTGGGTTTCCGGCGCGTGTTCGAGGACGACGAGGCGATCGGCTATGGTCTGGAAGACGATGAGGACATCCTGTGCCTGAAGCAGCGCGATGACGCCGCGGCGCCCGGTCCAGGGTTTCACCTCGCGTTCGCCGCGCCGACGCGAGCGGCCGTGGATACCTTCCATGCGGCCGGGATGCGTGCGGGCGGCGCGGATAACGGCGCTCCGGGACTGCGCCCCGACTACGGCCCGCATTACTACGCGGCTTTCCTGGTCGATCCTGACGGTCATCGGGTCGAAGCGGTAGTCAAAGGGCCGGTGGCCTGACGCCGAATGTCACACCGGTGTCACGGTCAACCCCGACAATGAAAGCCAAGCCTGATCACCGGAGGTGGCCCGTGTCGCATCCTGCCTGTTCACTTTCCTTGCGTGTCGCCGGCGCGGCATTCGTCGCGCTGCTGGCGGCCGGCTGCGCCAGCCACGACCTGAAGAACCCGGGCCCGTCCTGGCCCACCTCTCCCAGCGTCATCGCCCACCGCGGCGCCTCGGCCCTGCGGCCCGAGCACACGCTGGCCGCCTACCGCAAGGCGATCGAGGACGGCGCCGACAGCGTCGAGCCCGACCTGGTCGCAACGCGCGACGGCGTGCTGGTGGCGCGCCACGAGAACGAAATCTCGGGCACCACCAACGTCGCGGAGCTGGCGCAGTTCTCCGCGCGCAAGGCCAGCAAGACCATTGACGGCGCGGTGGTCAGCGGCTGGTTCACCGAAGACTTCACTCTCGTCGAACTCAAACAGCTGCGCGCCCGCGAGCGCATTCCCGCCAACCGGCCTGCCAACACGATGCACGATGATCGGCATGCGGTCCCGACCCTGCAGGAAATCATCGACCTGGTCGACAAGGAAAGCCGCGCGCGCAACAAGACCATCGGCCTGGTCCCGGAGCTGAAGCACCCGAGCTATTTCAAGTCGATCGGTCTGCCGCTCGAGCGGCGCCTGGTGGACGTGCTGGCGGCCAACGGCTACCGCGGCCGCGATGCGGCCGTGTTCATCCAGTCTTTCGAAACCGGCAACCTGAAGGAGCTGCGCGCGATGGCCGGCTACCGCCTGGTCCAGCTGGTCGGTCCGAGCGGCGCGCCCCACGATGCGATCGAAGCCGGCAGCGGCCTGACCTATGCCGACATGATCACGCCGGAAGGACTGCGCGCGATCGCGCGCTATGCCGACGTGGTGGCGCCGTACAAGACCATCGTCATCCCGCGTGACGCCGCCGGAGAACTGGGAGCGGCGACGCGCTTCGTCCAGGATGCGCGCGGCGCCGGGCTGGCGGTTCATGTGTGGACCATGCGGCCCGAGAATCCCTTCCTGCCAACTGGCATGCGCTTCCCGCCCGCAGACTCGCCCAGCCAGCGCGGCGATGCGGCGGGCGAGATTCGCGCCTACCTGGAAGCCGGCGTGGACGCGATTTTCACCGACGATCCGGCGACCGGACGGACTGCCATTGATTCCGTACGGAAACATTAATTCTTGCTGCCCTGGCTCCAGGACGATGTATCGTATTGACGACCGCTGGGGCCCACGCGTAAAAGCGTCTACGCCACGCAACGCTCACGGCGGAAACAGTAGTTTCCAGTAGGAACCCCATGTAAGATTCGGCCGTGGACGCCCCCATCCCCGGCGTTCCGTCATCGTCCCGGCCTCGACCCGCCGTCCCTGAACCGGTATTTGGAAGAGCACCATCATCGTCACCTACGCACACAACGAACAGGCCCGCCTCGCAGCGCTGGCCGCGCTTCAAATCCTCGACACGCCCGCGGAAACGCGCTTCGACCGGTACACCCGGCTCGCCGCGATGACCTTCGGCGTGCCGATCGCGCTGGTGTCGCTGGTCGATGCCGGGCGCCAGTGGTTCAAGTCGCGCGCCGGGCTTGAAGTGCAGGAGACGCCGCGCTCGATCTCGTTCTGCAGCCATGCGGTGCAGGCGAGCGAGATGCTGGTGGTAGAGGACGCGGCGCACGATCCGCGCTTCGCCGTCAATCCGCTGGTGACGGGCGCGCCGCACATCCGCTTCTATGCCGGCCAGCCGGTCTACAGCGATGGCCAGGCGGTGGGCACCCTGTGCATCATCGATAGCGCGCCGCGCAGCTTCAGCATCGAGGAGCGCCAGGTGCTGAAGGACCTGGCCGGGTTGGTCGAAACCGAACTGAATCACATGAAGGCGGTGATGGCGCGCATGCTCGCCGAGCAGGCGCTCAAGTCGCTCAATACCGAACTCGAAGCCCGCATCGCAGCCCGCACCGCCGAGCTGGAAGAGCGCGTGGCCGAGTCCATGCGCATCCGCCAGCAGCTGGAAGAAAAGCAGGAGCTGCTGGACGCGGTGCTGGAATCGATCGACGTCGGCGTGGTCGCTTGCGATGCGATCGGCAACCTGACGCTGTTCAACCGCACCGCGCGCGACTTCCATGGCCTCGACCTGAAGGCGGTGGCGCCAAGCGAATGGTCGCAGTACTACTCGCTGTACCACGCCGACGGCCGCACGCCGATGGCGATGGACGAGGTGCCGCTGGTGCGCGCGCTCAAGGGCGAGGTGGTGCGCGACGGCGCGATGGTGATCGCACCGAACAAACGCCTTCCCTATACGCTGATGTCCAGCGGCCGGCCGCTGCGCAATGCCCAGGGCAAGACCCTCGGCGCGGTGGTGGCGATGAAGGACATCACCGAACTGAAGGCCTCCAAGGACCGGCTGGTCGAGAGCGAGGAACGCTTGCGCACGATCACCGACAACCTGCCGGTGCTGATCGCGCATCTCGACCACGACCATCGTTATGTGTTCGCCAACGCGGTGCACCAGTCCTGGCTGGGCAAGGCGCCCGAGCAGGTGGCTGGCCAGACCATGGTCGAGGCCTTCGGCGAAGAATACTGGTCGCAGCAGCAGGAAGCCCTGAAGGATGCCTGGGAAGGCAAGGCCTCGCAGTGCGAGCATGACATCGTGCGCAAGAAGCACATCCGCATCGTGCACTCGACCTTCCTGCCGCACCTGCGCGACGGCCAGGTGGTCGGCGTCTACATCCTGACCACCGACGCCACCGCAGCGCGCATGCATGAGCGTAACCTGCACGCGCTGGCCCACACCGACGCGCTGACCGGCATTCCGAACCGGCGCCAGTTCGAGCTGGCGCTGCAGGCGGCGGTGCAGCGCGCGCCGCAGCGCGAGCGCGCCTTCGCCCTGCTGTACCTGGACATCGACCACTTCAAGCAGATCAACGACAGCCACGGCCACGCGGTGGGCGACATGGTGCTGGTGGAGTTCGCGCGCCGCGTGCGCAAGGTGGTGCGCAGCTCCGACCTGGTGGCGCGCCTGGCCGGCGACGAATTCACCGTGCTGCTCGACGAAGTCGGCTCGCCGCGCGACGTCGAGTTGGTGGCCAAGAAGATCATGCAGGCGATGGAAGCGCCGTTCGTGGTCGGCAGCCAGGCGATTCCCGTGGGCGTCACCATCGGCGTCGGCCTGGCCGACGCGCCGGACGTCACGGCGCAGGCAATCAGCGAGCTGGCCGACGGCGCGCTGTACGAGGCCAAGGGCATGGGCCGCAATACCTTTGCCATCGCAAGGCTGGCCGACGCGCTGGCGCTCGACGCCGCGGCCTGACCGAGTCTAAAAACCGGGGTCATAAAAACCGGGGTCAGGTCTGACATTCGGACACGAACTCAGCCTTTGCGAAGCTTGTTACAGTTCTCGAAAAGCGCAGGATCACCTAATTGGTGCCTAGTGATTGTCGAGGTCGTGTCTGAATGTCAGACCTGACCCCCGGTGTTGTGTGTCTGAATGTCAGACCTGACCCCCGGTGTTGTGACCCCCGGTGTTGGTTGCCGATAACAATCACCGCGTTGGCGGCGAAGCCGGCTGCGCGCCCCGGCCAACGCTACTCCACAAACACCACCGCGGTACGCGCCGGCACCGTGAAGGTGCCTCGCGCGCTGTCGAAGCGCGCCTCTTGCGCGCGCTGGTCCGCCGCGCCGGCCGCGGTATGCACCGGATGCAGGCGCAGCTTCTTGCCGCGCAGGAGCGTGGCGTCGATGGTGTGCGCCTTCTTGTCCACGTTCACCAGGTAGCCCAGGCCGGCGAAGTTCGCGCCGGGATAGCCCTGGCCGTCGATCCAGGCCGCCAGCACGGTCGGCACCTGCTCCGGGCCGGTGTTGAAGAAACGCAGACGGGCATTGATGTCCTCGGTGCTGCGCAGGCGCAGCAGCGTGGAGCTGGAGCGGATCTGCAGCAAGTCGCGGAAGGCGTCGCGCGCGAATGCGATGTCGGCGGGCGCCGGCTTGAGCGCGGCATTGGCCAGCAGCGGCTTGAACAGCGGCCAGTCCTTGGCATTGTCTGCGGCCGGCGGCAGGCCGGTGCCGAAGAAGTTGTCCTGGTAGGTCCAGTCCAGACGGTTGAACCAGTCGCCCGAATTGAAGCTGTTGCGGTCCAGGGACTTCGAGCGCAGCACGTCGATGCCGGCGTGGTAATAGGCCACGCCCTGGCTGAAGGCATTGATCGCCATGCCCAGCACCTGCACCCGCGCACGCTCGGCAGCGCTGGTCGCCACCGGCAGCTTGAGCGCGTTGATGTCGTACAGGGTCTGGTTGTCGTGGTTCTCGACGTAGTTCACCGCCTCGGCGGGCTGGCTCGCATAGCCGGCCGGCTGGTTGCCGCCGTAGACGATGTCCTGCAGCTGGCGCACCTTGCCGTCGAAGGTCTGTACGGAAAAGCTGCGCACCGAGCCGGCCAGGCCGACGCGGATCAGGTCGGCCGCGCGCAACAGGTCTGCGGGTTTGGCCGCGCCGCCGAGCGCGTTCGGGTCGTACGCCAGGCCATTGATATAGCCTTGCTGGCGGATGACGATCTCGCCCGAGTCGCCCGGCGAGCCGCCGCGCACGGCGTCGCGCGCGCGGTCGCTGAAGGTGCCGATGCCGGTGCCGTTCAGGGACAGCTGCGAGGCCTGCACGAAGCGCGCGCCATCGGCCACCTCGCCGAAGTTCCAGCCTTCGCCGATCAGCTGCACATGGCGGCCGGCGGCCTCGTTCACGTCCTTCTGCAGGCGTTCCATCGCCGCGCGCGGCTGGTGGCCCATCAGGTCGAAGCGGTAGGAGTCGATCTTGTAGTGGCGGGTCCACAGTACCGACGAGTCGATCATCAGCTTGGCCATCATCGTGTTCTCGGTGGCCGTGTTGAAGCAGCAGGTCGAGGTCTCGATGCCGCCTTTCTCATCCAGGCGGTGGTAGTAGCCCGGCACCACGCGGTCGAGGATCGATTTCTCTTCTTGCCCGGCGATGAAGGTGTGGTTGTAGACCACGTCGGTACCGACGCGCAGGCCTGCCTTGTGCAGGTTCATCACCATCTCGCGGAACTCGACGATGCGGCGCGCGCCATCCTGCGGGTCGCTGGCATAGCTGCCCTCGACCGCATTGAAGTGCTGCGGGTCGTAGCCCCAGTTGAAGCAGTCGGTATGCGCGGTCTTGCCGATCAGGGCCTGCTGGCTTTCGCCGTCCGGCGCGCCGGACGGTTGCGGCTGTGCGCAAGCCACTTCCGGGATGCTGCCGATGTCGTACACCGGCAGCAGGTGCACGTCGGTCAGGCCGGCTTTGGCCAGCGCGCGCAGGTGCTTCATGCCATTCGAGTTCGTCTCGGAGAAGGCGGTGTACTTGCCGCGCTTGGGCGCGGGCACGGTCGCGTCGATCAGCGAGAAGTCGCGCACGTGCAGCTCGTAGATGACCATGTCGGTCTGGGCCTGCACCGTGGCTGGCGGACGGGTGTCGTCCCAGCCGCGCGGCTTGAGGTTCGGCGCATCGAGGTCGGCGATGTAGCTGCGCTTCGAATCCGCGTTCAGGCTGACCGAATACGGATCGGTGACCAGGTTGCGCACCAGGCCGGCGCCGGGCACGACGACGTCGACCGCATATTTGTAATAGGTGCCCGACAGGTCGCGCGGCAGGCTGGCCGACCAGGCGCCGGTCTTGTCGTCGAGCGTCATCGCGTGCACGGCGTTCGCCTTGGCCGTCGGGCCGTCATAGGTGCAGACCGCCACCTGGCGCGCGGTCGGCGCCCACAGCTTGAAACCGGTCTTCTTCGCAGTCGGCGTGGCCCCGAGATCGGGGATGGCTTCGGCGGCGGCATACAGTTCGTCGAGCGCGCCGGCCGACTGGATGCGGGTGGCGGCGACCACCATGCCGCGCGCGTCTTCCTGCACCAGCACCAGCTGTTCGCGGTGCAGGGCCGGCAGACGCGCGAGATCGGCGTCCGCCACGCGCAGGGTTGGGCCGGTCGCGACCCATTTGAAGCGCTCGGCCGCGGCTTGCGGGACGGCGGTGGTAGAGATGTCGAGCTTGATCGAGCCGGTGGCGCCGGTCACCTTGGCGCCTGGCTTGGCATTGACCGATGCGGCAGGGGAGTGGTACAGGCGATAGGCGCCGTCAGCGGCGGCGCCCGGCCAGCGCACCAGGCGCTTGTCGAGCCAGACGGCGCGCGCATCGACTTGTTCGCCATTGGCTTGCAGGACTTCCTGGAAGCCGGCGCTGTCGCAAGTTGCGAGGGGAACCGCGGCGTAGGCGGACGTCGAGAGTGAAGCCGCCACGAGGGCGAGATGCAGTTTGCTCATGTAGGGTGGACGGCTCCGCCGTCCACGCGTTCAAGCGGCCGGAAGAATACCGCCATGATTGGCAGTTGATAGGGATGTTGAACGCGTGGACGGCAAAGCCGTCCACCCCACGTTCAGTGCAGCAATGCGCTCAGGCCGCGTTGCCGCGATAATGATCGACCATCTTGTAGCGCGTCGCATACCAGCCGAATGCCAGCGCCGACAGTAGCGCGAAGCCGGCGAAGAAATACATCTGCGCGGCCATCACGCCCATGCCGGTGCCTTCGATATAGCCCACCACCGACTCGTTCTTGACGCTCGCGTTCACGATCAGCACCCACAGGTTACCCACCGTGACGGCCAGGTACCACAGGGCCATGATCACGCCCTTCATCGAGGCCGGGGCCTGGCTGTAGGCGAACTCGAGGCCGGTCGCCGAGACCAGCACCTCGCCCAGGGTCAGCAGCGCATATGGCGCGATCTGCCAGGCGATCGAGACAGCGTCGCCAGCGTCGAGTGCGACCTGCAGGTTGCCGACCACGATCCAGGCCGCGGCCGACAGCACGATGCCTGCGGTCATGCGGCGCAGCGGCGACGGTTCGATGCCGAACTTGCGCAGCATCGGGAACAGGAGCAGGTTATTCACCGGGATCAGGATCATCACCAGCAGCGGGTTCAGGGCCTGCATCTGGGCCGGGATGACGTCGAAGCTCCAGCCGAGGAAGCTCACCTGCGTGGTCATGGCGTTGGCCTGCACGATCCAGGTCGAGGCCTTCTGGTCGAACAGCGACCAGAACGGCGTCACCAGCGCGAACACGATCAGGATGCGCAGCACGGCGCGCACGCCGTCCACCGCCTCTTGCGGATGCAGGCCGCGCGCGCGGTCCAGCTGCATCGAGGCGCCGATGCCGCCGAAGGCCATCAGCAGCACCAGCGCGGTACAGGCGCCGATCACGAAGCCCCATTGCACCGACATCGCCAGCGAGACCACGGCGCCCGCGGCGCCGATCAGGGCCACGTTCAGGCCCGGGCGGCCCTGGCCGGGCGCCTTTGCCAGCAGGGCAGTCCTGGCCACCTGCATGAAGGAGTGCGGATTCGGCGGCGAGGGCGGCACGTGCACGTATTTCTTCTTGCCGCTCCAGAACACCATGGTGGCGATGAACATCAGGATGCCGGGCACGCCGAAGGCCCAGGCCGGACCGTAGTCGCGCAGCAGCAGCGGCATCAGCAGCGAAGCGAAGAACGAGCCGAAGTTGATGATCCAGTAGAAGGCGTCGAACACGACCTTCGCCTTGTCCTTGTTGGTCTGGTCGAACTGGTCGCCGACGAAGGAGGCCACCAGCGGCTTGATGCCGCCGGAGCCGAGCGCGATCAGGAACAGGCCGAAGTAGAAGCCGTTGACGTTGTCCTCGAAGATGGCGAGGCAAGCGTGGCCCGCGCAGTACACGAGGCTGAGCCAGAACACCGTGTTGTATTTGCCGAAGTAGCGGTCGGCCAGCCAGCCGCCCAGCAGCGGGAAGAAGTACACGCCGATGACGAAGGTGTGGAACACGTGCTTGGCTTCGCCGGTGCGCATGTCTTCCGGCAGGAACATCAGGAGCGTCGTGATCAGGAAGGGCGTCAGGATGTTGCGCATCCCGTAAAAGCTGAAACGCTCGCAGCCTTCGTTGGCAATAATGTAGGGAATCTGCCGCGGCATTCGCCCGGAACCTGGTTTTGCTAGATCAGTCATCGACCGCTTCCTTGAAATGTCAAACAGACGCGATGCTATGACGAGCGCGTATCTCTTTGCAATAAAAATATTGTTGTGAAACAAACGAGAAACATATCGACGTAGTTTAGTTACGAAGGCGATGCTGCTGGAAACGTTTTCGCTCTTTCAAGCCATTGAATCATAAGGATAAATCGTGAATTTTCGGAAAATTTCCGGAATTGTCAAGTTTTGTTGCGTCCTGTATATTGCCTAGAATTCCAAACCAGAGACCAGCCATGACCCAGATCTCGACCACGACGAATCCGAACTGGTGGCGCGACGCCATCATCTACCAGGTTTATCCGCGCAGCTTCCTCGATACCAACGGCGATGGCATCGGCGACCTGGCCGGCATCACCGAAAAGCTCAACTATATCGCGAGCCTGGGCGTGGACATCGTCTGGTTGTCGCCGTTCTTCAAGTCGCCGATGCGCGACTTCGGCTACGACATCGCCGATTACTGCGACGTCGACCCGATGTTCGGCACCCTGGCCGACTTCGACCGCCTGGTGGCCAAGGCCCACGGCCTGGGCCTGAAGATCATGATCGACCAGGTGATGTCGCACACCGCCGACACCCACCCCTGGTTCGCCGAGAGCCGTTCCAGCCGCGACAATCCGAAATCGGACTGGTATGTCTGGGCCGATCCGCTCCCGGACGGCAACCCGCCCAATAACTGGCTGTCGGTGTTCGGCGGCTCGGCCTGGCAGTGGGATACCCGCCGCAAGCAGTACTATATGCACAACTTCCTGGTGAGCCAGCCGCAGCTGAACTTCCATAACCCGGACGTGCAGAAGGCGCACCTGGCGGCCCAGCGCTTCTGGCTCGAGCGCGGTGTGGACGGCGTGCGCATGGACGCCTGCGTGTTCCACTTCCACGACCGCCAGCTGCGCAGCAATCCGCCGGCGCTGGTGCGCGACACCTCGACCGTGACGGACGTGAACCCGTACGGCATGCAGGCCCACATCTACGACAAGACCCAGCCCGAGAACATCGCCTTCATGGAAAAGCTGCGCGCCCAGCTGGACGAATTCGGCGCGGTCTCGATCGGCGAGATCAGCTCGGACGATGCGCTGGCCCAGATGAACGAGTACATGGCGGGCGGGAACAAGCTGCATATGGCCTACAGCTTCAATTTCCTGACGCCGGTGTTCACGGCCGCGCATATCCGCGCGCAAGTGGAAGACTTCGAGCGCCGCGTCGAGGAAGGCTGGGCCTCCTGGTCGGTGGGCAACCACGACGCGATCCGCGTGATGACGCGCTGGGGCGGCCCGCAAGCGACCGCCGGTTTCGCCAAGCTGGTGCTGGCGATGCAGCTTTCGCTCAAGGGCACGCCCTGCCTGTACCAGGGCGACGAGCTGGCGTTGCACGAAGCTGACGTTCCGTTCGAACTGCTGCAAGACCCGTACGGCATCACCTTCTGGCCCGAGTTCAAGGGCCGCGACGGCTGCCGCACCCCGATGCCGTGGCAGGCCGGCGCGCCGCACGCCGGCTTCACCGCGGGCACGCCGTGGCTGCCGGTCGAGCCGTCGCATGCCGCCGCCGCGGTCGACCTGCAGGACAAGGACCCCGATTCGATGCTGAACTTCCAGCGCCGCTTCATCGCCCTGCGCCGCACCATGCCGCAGCTGACGCGCGGCGAGATCGCCTTCATCGACGCGCCGGAGCCGGTGCTGGCCCTGCGCCGCGACCTCGCGGGCGAGCGCAGCGTGCTGGCGGCCTTCAACCTGTCGAACGAGGAAGTGACGTTCGACTGGCCGGCCACCGAAGGCGCCGATCACATGGTTGTCGACGGCCTGGCCGGCGCAGCCCGGCGCGGCCGCGTGACCCTGCCGCCGTACGGCGCCTGGTTCGGCCTGGTCCGCGCGGAGGGATGATGGCGGTCCAGCGGGAGCACGAGCCGGAAAAGTTCGCGCGCACGGCGTTCGCCGACGGACCGCGCCTGCTGGCCGACATCGGGGCGACCCATGCGCGCTTCGCGCTGCAGACTGCGCCGGGCGTGTTCCGCTCGGTCCAGGTGCTGCGCTGCGATGACTTCGAGGGCATCGTCCCGCTGCTGCGCCACTACCTGGCAGACCATGAGGACGTCCGGCTGAACCACGGCGCGTTCGCGGTCGCCAACCCGATCAACGGCGACTACGTGCGCATGACCAACCGCGCCTGGGAGTTCTCCACCGACGCGGTGCGGCGCGAGCTGGGCCTGTCGACCCTCCTGATCGTCAACGATTTCACTGCGCTCGCCACCGCGCTGCCGGGTTTCGCCAGGGAAGACCTGATGCAGGTGGGGCCGGGCACGCCCGTGCCGGGCGCCGTCATCGGCGTGCTGGGGCCGGGCACGGGCCTGGGCGTATCTGGCGGTATCCCGACCGCGGACGGTTTCGTCACCCTGGGCAGCGAGGGCGGCCACGTCAACTTCGCGCCGGCCGACGAGCGCGAGTTCGCCATCCTGCAATACGCCTGGCGCGAATGGCCGCACGTGTCGAACGAGCGCCTGATCTCGGGCCCCGGCATGGAAGTCATCTACCGCGCGCTGGCCGACCGCAACGGCATCGACGCCACGGCGCGCAGCGCGGCCGCGATCGTGTCGGGCGCGCTGGAGGCTCACGATCCGCTGTGCCTGGAAACGCTCGAATGTTTCTGCGGCATGCTGGGCGGCGCCGCCGCCAACCTGGCGGTGACGCTGGGCGCCTTCGGCGGCATTTTCATCGGCGGTGGCATCGTGCCGCGCCTTGGCGAGTGGTTCGCGCGCTCGGCATTCCGCACACGGTTCGAGGCCAAGGGGCGTTTTTCGGACTACCTGGCGGACATCCCGACCTATGTGATCACCACGCCGAATCCCGCCTTCCACGGCGTGGCGACCATCCTGGCCGAGCACCTGCGCGGCCGCAGCGGCGCCAACACGCTGATGGAACGCATCGGGCAACTGCGCGAAGAACTGTCGCCGGCCGAGGCGCGCGTGGCCACGCTCGTGCTCGAGCATCCGCGCACGGTGCTGAACGAACCGATCGCCGAGATCGCGCGCCTGGCCGACGTGAGCCAGCCGACCGTGATCCGCTTCTGCCGCTCGCTGGGCTTCCAGGGCCTGGCCGAATTCAAGCTCAAGTTCGCGAGCAGCCTGACCGGCGCGATCCCCGTGCGCCACAGCCAGGTGCGCATGAGCGACAGCACCCACGATCTGTCGGCCAAGGTGATCGACAACACGGTCTCCGCCATCCTGCGCTTCAGGGACCAGCTCGACGTGCGTTCGCTTGACCGCGCGATCGAACTGCTGAGCCGCGCGCGGCGCGTCGAGTTCTACGCGCTCGGTAACTCGCGCGCGGTGGCGCTGGACGGCCAGCACAAATTCTTCCGTTTCAGGATTCCGACCGCGCTGTATGGCGACGCCCACCTGTTCACGCTGGCCGCGGGCTTGCTGGGGCCGGGCGACGTCGTGATCGCGGTATCGAATTCGGGTGGCTTGCCGGAGCTATTGCAGGCGGTGGACATTGCACGCGCCGCCGGCGCCGACGTGATCGCCATCAGCAACAGCCAGTCGCCGCTGGCGCGCAAGGCCAGCGTGTGCCTGGCGGTCGATCACAGCGAGGACAGCACCAGCTTCCTGTCGATGATCTCGCGCATCCTGCAGCTGCTGCTGATCGACATCATGGCGGTGGGGATTTCGGTCGATGGCCAGCATGGGCCGGAGGCAGGGAAGGATCCGCGCCGTCTGCTGATCTCGCATCTGGATAGTTAGGGCGGGTCGATCGCGGTAGGTGCGCCGGATCTGAAAATTGCCATTTTAAAATTGTTCAACTAGACTGTTATTTATTGAACAAATATTGAACAGAGTGTTATTACGATGCGAGGCGTAAAAATTCCAGCAGTGGTGCGTTCCGGTGTGATGGCACTGGTGCTGCCTGCCTGGCTGGCAGGATGCGGTGGGGAGCCGCCACCGTCGAGCGCCAACCCCATCGCGACGATGGCGGGCGATTCGCGGCGGGTCGCGACGCAGGCCGGTGTCGTCGAAGTCGCCGGTTATCGCGAGAATTTCATTGTCACGCGCATGGATGCCGATGGCGTGGTCACGCTCACCAGCTGCCTCGACGGGGAAGTGAGGCGCTTGGAGAACCCCGGCCTGATCAAATTTTTCGACAAGTGGACGTCGTTCGATCATGACGGCGTCGATGGCAAGATCTACCGCCTGTACCAGGCGGCATTCGGACGCCCGCCCGACCAGGCTGGCCTGGGCTTCTGGATCCATGCGGCGCAGGCCAGTCCCGAGGCCGGGATACAGGATATCGCCCGGCAGTTCCTGGCATCGGATGAGTTCAGGGAACGGTATGGCGCGAGCCAATCGCCTGAAGCCTACGTTAGTACCCTGTACCAGAATATCCTGCGCCGCGAGGGCGATCCGGCCGGTTATCGCTGGTGGGTGGACAATATTGGCTGGGGATTGGCGCGCGCAGACGTGCTGCTCGGCTTTTCCGAGTCCGAGGAAAACAGGAAGGCCATCGATCCGCATCTGGCCAATGGCATCGATTTCGTCCCGTTCAACAAGCCGGGCGGCGTTGCCCCCCAGCGTACTTCGTATGCGAATGCGAAACAAAACGGCCGGGGGCCGATCGCCTTGCCGCGCGAGGCAATGCATGCGGATGCGTATGTCGAGGCGGATTTCATGCAGGATGGCAGCATGAGCCTGTTTACGGCAAAGCTCACGTATTCCCCCATCAAACCCCTGAGCGAAGCCACGCCGGGAAGGTTCGCCTTCTGGTCGAGGACCGCCGATGGCGGATGGATGGAGCGCGATGACCTGATTGTGGGGACGCAGGATGGCTGCCTCCACCCGAGAAAGGCAATCGCGGCGGATTTCAACGACGACGGCAAGCCGGATGTGCTGGTGGCCTGCCATGGCTATGATGCTCCTCCGTTCCCGGGAGAAGCCATGACGTTGCTGCTGAGTGGGGCCGATGGGAAGTACCGGCTTCGCCACATGACTGAATTCAGGGGCTTTTTCCACGCGGTCGCTGCAGCCGATATCGACAAGGACGGACTGGTCGACCTGGTGGCCACGGATTCCCAGGGCACATATCCCTTGCGCGTGCTGATCAATCAGGGCGACGGCAGTTTCAAGGAGCGACCGGAACTGCTGCCGGTAACCCTGGTCCGGCAACATCCCTATTTCACCGTAGAAGTTGCAGATATGACTGGCGACGGAAACGTCGACCTGCTGGTGGGCGGGCATGAGTGGGAGGGCAATGCCAGGACGTTGTTGTTCCAGGGCGATAATAGCCCTGGATTTGCGGCGAGCCCGGCGAGAATCATTCCGGCCGTGCCTGGGCACGGCGTCGTCCTGGATTTCCTGATGACGGGCAAGGGGTTGGTCGTAAACCGGACCTCCGGCGGAATCGACGCGCCGTTCTACCAGAGTGCCGTTCTTCAGCTGGTCGATCCGGATACGCTGACTTCGACCATTATCTTCAAGCGGGAGGGAGGGGAGTGGATACGTTGGCTGGTGCCTACGTCCGATGGCGTCGCCAGTGGCGATACCACTCGTCCAGGCAGCGTTGCTTGGTGATCCATGCGCTATTCTTTCAGGTTGAATCCATGGTCTTCGCACCGCGTGCGTAGCGCCGCCCTGGTCTGTTCGTCACGATACCGGCGCCAACGTTCGCGCAGCCCGAGTCTGTCCAGTAGCTGCGAGTAGCGGCCATATGCCCGGGACGTCGAAACAGCTGGCGCACCGCATCGTATTCGTCAGACATGTCGGACTTGACGAAGCCGAAGACCAGTTCCTGTCCAAGGCCGAGTCCGCGCGCGGAAGGAATTGGCGTGAAATACGCGCTGTCGTTCACGTTGTCCGGGATGGCTTCTACCGGCTCGCCGACTTCGTCCGATTGGATAAGGACGACACCACTGCTGCGACATACCCAGGCTTCAGCGCTGCGGTCTGCATCTAGCAGAAGCATCGCGGATTCGAGGTCAGGGACATCGACGGTCGTCATCACCTTTTCCTTTGGTCGGTCGAGTGGACCGGTGCGTCAGTTGGCGCTCTTGATGTCCACGCGCTCGATGGTGCGGCGCCATTCCTGGAGACTGAGCAGGGTGTCCGAGCCGGTGTCGTCGACCAGGATCTCGCTGCCGTCCTGGGCCACCAGGAAGCTCTCGCGGCGACGCGCATCGTCGGCGCGGTTCTCGACAAAACTCAGCTGGTAATACTTCTTGCCATTGACTTCGCGCGGGACCGGATCGTCCTCGATCACGGCGCCGTGCGCCTTGCCCTGGCTGCGCTGTTCGATCTGGCGCGACCAGGCCTGCAGTTCCGGCAGCGCCAGCAGCGAATCCATCGCCTCCTGTTTCGTGTGCGCTGGCGCCTGTGCCGCGGGCGCGGCGGGCGCGGGCGCCGGTGGCGCTTCGCGCTCGGCGCGCTTGCAGCCGGCAACGGCGCAGCACAGCATCAGCGCGGCAATGGTCAGGCGCAAGGGGGAAGAAGATGCGGCGCGTGTGGACATGGCAAGTCTCGTGAGGGCAGGCGGTCATGGTAAACCATGCGTGTTCGACCAGCAACACGGGACGCCGTTCGACGACAGCATGGATTGTGCGAAAAGCAAGGGCATTGCAACGATGTTTTGCGTCCGTCGTTCAACATATTTCTTTATGGAAAGTAATTCGTGTTTTTCGCCACGAAATCAACTTTTTCACCATGGAACCAGAATTTATTTGTAGAAATAATGCTATTCTGTAGGACCACTCCTACCTGAAGTTCCTCCTCATGGACCGCCGCCGCTCTGCTTATACTCGTCGCCTCGCCAAGGCGTCGCAACGCGAAAAGTACCTGGGCGCGCTCGCGATGCTGGGACTTGCCGTGGGTGTCGCGGGCGTATTGGCGCCGCCGCTGGACATCGACTGGACGCGGCTGGACCGCCAGCCGGACGAGATCACCCGCGCCGGCGCAAGCCCGGGCGCCGCACTGGCGCCGGCCGCGTCGACCCCGGCGCCGGCCGCCGAGCAGGGCGCCGCGCGCCGCATCTATCCGTTCTCGATCATCCCCGGCGGCGTGGCCGACAAGGACGAACTGGCGCGCGTCATCCGCACCGACGCCGTGGTCGCGGCGCACTATGCCGGCTTCGACGTGGCGAATGCGCGCGCGGTCACCGTGACCGCGCCGCGCGCCGTGTACGTGTCCTACCGCAAGGGCGACCAGGTCTACTGGACCAGGAAGAAGCTGATGCTGGCGCCGGGCGAAACCCTGCTCACCGACGGCAAGAACGAGATGCGGGCGCGCTGCGCCAACCGGATTTCCGACGTGCCGATGTATCCGGTCGAAGCCAATGGGCCGACCGAGTCGGAACTCGATTCCTTCGTCGTCGAGGATGGCGGCGGGATGATGGCCGTGGCGGCCGGCCTGGAGGGATTCGACGACGGTCCCTCCGCAGGGCAGCGCTATCCTACCGAGGTGTTCCCGAACGGCGCCGGCCTGCTGACGGGCGCCGCGCCGGCCGCGCAGTCGCGCCTGGCCGACCTCATGGGCAGTCCGCCCGCAAGGTATGGCTCGGGCATTTCGAACGGCGGCACGCTGGGCGACGGCAGCGGCGATGGCGCGACGACGCCATCGACCGGGACGCCCGTCGGCAGTACCCCGACGCCGGGAGGCGCCGGCAATGGCAATGCCGGCAGCGGCGACAGTCCTGGCGGCGGCTTGCCTGGCGCCTCGACCCCGTCCACGCCGACGCCATCAACGCCGACGCCATCAACGCCGACGCCGGACCCTGGCACCATCCCGGGCTCCGATCCCGATCCCGGCCCGGGACCCAATCCCGAGTTGCCTCCGCCCACACCGGGTGTGCCGGGCACGCCGGGAGGTCCCGATACGCCGGGCACGCCAGGCGTTCCGGGCACCCCGGGAAATCCCGGCATCCCCGGCACCCCGGGCGGTCCGCCGGACGACATCGAGGTCGAGCCGAACGACCCGGTCGACGTGCCGGAGCCGGGCACCCTGTGGCTGGGCGGCGCGGCCTTCGCGGCCATGCTGTGGCTGCGTCGCAAGGGGCCGCGCGCCAGGAGCTGAGGTTCCCGCTGCATCAAACAACAAAAAAGCCCGCGAGGTGTGAACCTCGCGGGCTTTTTATCGTGGAAGACTCGCGCGCCGGCGTTGCCGCGGCGCGCCAGGCGACCGGCTGAATTACATCATGCCGTCCATGCCGCCCATGCCGCCCATACCACCCATGCCGCCCATGCCGCCGGCTGGCTTGTCTTCAGCCAGTTCCGAGACCATGCAGTCGGTGGTCAGCATCAGGCCGGCGATCGACGCTGCATTCTGCAGTGCCGAGCGGGTGACCTTGGCTGGATCCAGCACGCCCATTTCGACCATGTCGCCGTAGGTGCCGTTGGCGGCGTTGTAGCCGTAGTTGCCCGAACCGGCCAACACTGCTGCGACGACGACCGATGGCTCTTCGCCGGCGTTCTGGACGATCATGCGCAGTGGCTCTTCCATGGCGCGCAGGACGATCTTGATGCCTGCGTCCTGGTCTGGGTTGTCACCCTTGATGTCGATCGAAGCGCGAGCGCGCAGCAGGGCAACGCCACCGCCGGCGACGATGCCTTCTTCCACGGCAGCGCGGGTAGCGTGCAGTGCATCTTCGACGCGTGCTTTCTTCTCTTTCATCTCGACTTCGGTAGCTGCACCGACGCGGATCACGGCAACGCCGCCGGCCAGCTTGGCCACGCGCTCTTGCAGTTTTTCGCGGTCGTAGTCCGAGCTCGCTTCTTCGATCTGGGCGCGGATCATCTTGACACGGCCTTCGATCGATTCAGCCTGGCCGGCGCCGTCGATGATGATGGTGTTTTCCTTGCCGACTTCGACGCGCGAAGCCTGGCCCAGCTCTGCCAGGGTGACCTTTTCCAGGGTCAGGCCGACTTCTTCGGCGATGACCTGGCCACCGGTCAGGACAGCGATGTCTTCCAGCATGGCCTTGCGACGGTCGCCGAAACCAGGCGCCTTGACGGCGACGGTTTTCAGGATGCCACGGATGTTGTTGACGACCAGGGTCGCCAGCGCTTCGCCTTCGATGTCTTCGGCGACGATGACCAGCGGACGGCCAGCCTTGGCGACTTGTTCCAGTACCGGCAGCAGGTCACGGATGTTCGAGATCTTCTTGTCGCACAGCAGGATGAATGGCTGCTCGTGGACGGCGACTTGCTTGTCCGGATTGTTGATGAAGTACGGCGACAGGTAGCCGCGGTCGAACTGCATGCCTTCCACGATGTCCAGCTCGTCGTTCAGCGACTTGCCGTCTTCCACGGTGATGACGCCTTCCTTGCCCACTTTTTCCATCGCTTCAGCGATGCGCTCGCCGATCGAGGTTTCCGAGTTGGCCGAAATGGCGCCGACTTGTGCGATCTCTTTGGTGGTGGTGGTTGGCTTGGCGATCTTCTTCAGTTCTTCGACGGTGGCTGCGACGGCCTTGTCGATGCCGCGCTTGAGGTCCATCGGGTTCATGCCGGCGGCAACGAACTTCATGCCTTCGCGCACGATGGCTTGTGCCAGCACGGTCGCGGTGGTGGTGCCGTCACCGGCGTTGTCGCTGGTCTTGGAAGCGACTTCCTTGACCATCTGCGCGCCCATGTTCTGGAGCTTGTCTTTCAGTTCGATTTCTTTCGCGACCGAGACACCATCCTTGGTGACGGTCGGGGCGCCGAACGAGCGCTCGAGCACGACGTTGCGGCCTTTCGGGCCCAGGGTGACCTTGACCGCGTTGGCCAGGATATTGACGCCTTCGACCATCTTGGCGCGCGCTGCGTCGCCGAACACTACTTCTTTAGCTGCCATTTGTTATTTCTCCGAATGTTTCGTGAATGGGGTCAGGGAATTACTGCTGGACGACGGCCATGATGTCTTCTTCGCGCATCACGAGCAGTTCTTCGCCATCGACCTTGACGGCCTGGCCGGAGTACTTACCGAACAGCACGCGGTCGCCGACTTTGACTTCCAGCGGACGGACCTGGCCGTTGTCTTGCACTTTGCCGTTACCGATGGCGAGGACTTCGCCTTGGTCTGGCTTCTCTGCCGCGGCATCAGGGATGATCAGGCCAGACGCAGTCTTGGTTTCCTGGTCGAGGCGCTTGACGATTACGCGATCGTGCAGAGGACGAAGGTTCATGCAAAACTCCTTAATATTCAGTGGTTTAACTAGCGTTTTTTTGACATCGCCCCGGCCTTGCATTCAAGTGCCGCGGCAATCTGCAAAGAGTTGTTAGCACTCTCAGCTAACGAGTGCTAATTATAGGGACGATAACTTGCCTTTTCAAGCGCCCGGCGGTAGATATAGTTTTATACGCTTGAGCCAGCGCAAACCGGTCTAGGCCCCGCACAATGTGTTTTTGGCATCTCTTGCCGACAAGTGCGGAACAGGCAAGAGGCGGGCAGCGTACACTGCCTGGCGCTTTCCTGCCGCACGCCAGGCCGCCGCGGCCAGGCCTTCCACGCTCGTCTTGCCGCACCGCAGCGCGATTCGGTTGACGGAAAATCCATCTCGATCCTATAGTGTCGAATGATTTCCGAATTCCAAGACCTCTCAGACAAAATCGACCGGCTCGCCCAGCTGACCCAGTCGTTGCGCGCCGAGAACTATTTGCTGCGCCAGGCCAATACCCTGCTCAGCGCCGAGAACCTGGCGTTCAAGGAGCGCCTGATCGAGGCCCAGCGCCGGGTCGAGGCCCTGCTCGACGAATTGCCCAAGCCACCGGGCGAGGATGGCGAAGAGGGCGGGGAAGACGAAGCCGCCGGGGCGGCCGGCGATGCAGCCGGCAGCGCGGCCGGCGCACCGGGCAATAGTGAGGCAGCACGATGATCCATCTCGACGTCACCATCATGGGCCAGCCCTACCGCCTGGCCTGCCGCGACGGCGAAGAGCGCACCCTGCGCGAGGCGGTCGCTTACCTCGACGGCAAGATGTGCCAGCTGCGCGATTCGGGCAAGGTGAGGGGCACCGACCGCATCGCCGTCATGGCCGCGCTGAGCGTCGCCGCGGAATTCCTGTCGGTGAAGTCGCCACAGGGACCGCTGTCGGACATGTCGATCCTCGAGGTCAAGCAAAAGCTGGAAGCGATGCACACGGTGCTCGACAAGGCGCTGGCGCCCCAGGAAAATCTTTTCTGAAAAGCCGAATCCGTTTGACATGCCGCTTCAAAAGAGTAAACTGCGCTCTACCCTGCGGTGTTCGAGATTTGCCATATATTCCTTGAACCATTCTTACGCATAGGTCGTGGAACAAGTTCGATGGGAGTGAGCGTCACTCGTTTGACGAACCCGAAATTGATCTGACCGTGACCGCCTTGAACCGTTTTGGTTCAGGATGCCGGCAAAAACGGCACTGGCGGGGGCTAGAATACACAAGCGGTTGCGCACTCTGTACGCAGCCGCTTTTTTTTGTGCGCGCGTCAACCGTGACGGCGCCTTGCAGGGAGAACGGCGCGATGCGCTATTGGTTGATGAAATCCGAACCGGACGAAGTCAGTTTCGACGACGTCCTGTCCGCACCCGGCCAGACCGTGGCCTGGTTCGGCGTGCGCAACTACCAAGCGCGCAACTTCATGCGCGACGCGATGGCCGTCGGCGACGGCGTCCTGTTCTATCACTCCAGCTGCGCCGTGCCCGGCGTGGCCGGGCTGGCCGAGATCGCGAGCGGTCCCTATCCCGACGCCACCCAGTTCGACCCCGCCAGCCATTACCACGACCCGAAAGCCACCCCGGAAACGCCGCGCTGGATCTCGATCGACGTGCGCGCGCGGGAAGCGGGGCGCTATCTGCCGCTGGCCGAGATGCGCACCGTTCCCGCACTGGACGGCATGGTGCTGCTGCAGAAGGGCAGCCGGCTGTCGATCTCGCCGGTCACCAGATCCGAATGGGATGCGGTCGTCGAACTCGTGCGCGCCAGGGAGGCCTGAATGGATCCCTGGCTGATCCTGGCCCTCCTGGCGATGGGCACCTTCGGCGGCTTCGCGGCCGGCCTGCTCGGCATCGGCGGCGGCATGGTGCTGGTGCCGTTCATCACGATGATCTTCACCGCCCGCGGCTTCGCCGACGAACTGGTGGTCCACATGGCGATCGCCACCGCGCTCGGCGTCATCCTGTTTACCTCGATGTCCTCGGTGCGCGCCCACCACAAGCACGGCGCCGTGCTGTGGCCCGTGGTGCGCCTGCTGGCGCCGGGCATCCTGATCGGCTCCTGGATCGGGCCCTGGATCGGCAAGCAGATGAATACCTCGGTGCTGGCCTTCTTCTTCGGCTGCTTCGTCGCCTTCTCGGCCACCCAGATGCTGATCGGGAAGAAGCCGACGGCGGCGCGCGAATTGCCGGGCCGGGCCGGCATGTTCGTCACCGGTGGCCTGATCGGGATTTTGTCGGGACTGGTGGGCGCCGGCGGCGGCTTCGTCTCGGTGCCGTTCATGACGCGCTGTAATGTGCGCATCCATAACGCGGTCGCCACCAGCGCGGCGCTGGGCTTTCCGATCGCGCTCTCGGGCACGCTGTCGAATATGTATTATGGCTGGGGCGAGCCGGGCCTGCCGGCATGGTCGCTGGGCTTTGTCTACCTGCCGGCGCTGGCCATCATCGTGCTGGCCAGCGTGACCATGGCGCCGCTCGGCGCCCGCACCGCGCACAAGATGCCGGTGCGCCAGCTGCAGCGCATCTTCGCCGTGATCCTGTATGCGCTGGCGGTGTACATGTTCTGGAAGGCTTTCAACTAGCCTTTTCTCATCCTCGCCCGATCCAGCGGCAGGTCGCGCATGCGCAGTCCGCAGGCGTCGAACACCGCGTTGGCGATCGCCGCCGCGGCCGGGCCTTGCGCCGCTTCGCCGGTGCCCAGGAAGGGCTGGCCGGGGCGGTCGATCAGGTGCACGTCGACCTTGTCCGGCGCCTGGCCGAAGCGCAGGATCGGATATGAGGCCCAGTCCACGGTGAGCACGCGCGTGGCGTCGAAGCGCACCTGTTCCAATAAAGTCCAGCTGGCCGACTGATTGACGCCGCCCTCGATCTGGTTACGCACGCCGTCCGGATTGACGATCTCGCCGCAATCGACGGCGCTCGATACACGCGTCACGCGCACCAGACCCGTTTCGCGCGCCACTTCCACCTCGACCGCCAGCGCGCAATACGACGCCAGGTTCTTGTAGCGCGCGAATGCAAAACCGCGGCCACGGCGTGGCAGCCGCTTGTCATCGGCCCAGCCGAACTTCGCCGCCGCCAGCTTCACCACCTCGATGGCGCGCGGATCGTCCAGATGGCGTAGCCGGAAAGCGACCGGGTCGACTTTCGCCGCACGCGCCAGTTCGTCCATGAAGCTCTCGATCGCGAACACATTGCAATAGGCGCCCAGGCCGCGCATGGCCGAGGTGCGCAGGACCGCCTTCGGCTGGAAGTGATGGGTCACGCGCGCGTTCGGCAGCCGGTAATAGGGGATCGCGTTTCGGTCGCCGCTGCCTTCGGGCTGCGGGCTGGGTTTCGGCCTTGGCGGCGTAAAGGGCTTGGCCAGATGCGTGGCCGGCAGCAGGTTGCCGGCCTTGCCGGGACGGGTGTTGTGCGGGGGCGTGAAGACGTCGTACTGCCAGTCGGCGATGCGACCGTCCGGCCCCAGCGTGGCCGCCACCTGCGCCACCATCGCCGCGCCGAACGGCTCCCAGCCGTGTTCATCCTCACGCATCCACTGCACCCGCACCGGCCGGCCCGGGAAGGCGCGCGCCAGCAGGGCGGCGTCGGCCGCCACGTCGTCGGCGCCGTTGTGGCCATAGCAGCCCGAGCCCTCGACGTGGATGCAGCGGATCGCGTCCTCCCGGGTCGCCAGCAGTTCGGCCAGCGCACTGCGCAGCGGGAACACTCCCTGCGAGTGGGTCCAGACCGTGTAGCGGTTCTCCACCAGCTGCGCCACCGCGCAGGACGGGCCGATGGAGGCGTGCAGCTGGAAGGGGCGGGTATAGGTGGCTTTCAAGTGTGTGCCTTCCTGCACACGTGCGCCGCGTTCGAGGATGGTCGTCGGTTCGGCCGGCTGGGCCATCACCAGCGCCTTGACGTCGGCATCAGCCGGCAGCGCGGCCGGCGTCTCCCAGCGCGCGCCGCGCGCGAGCAGCGCGGCGGCTTTCACGGCGCGGTATTCGCCGTCGGCGATCACGGCCAGGAAGCGGCCGTCGCGCACGATCTTCAATACGCCCGGCAGGCGCATGACGGCGGCCGTGTCCACCTCGGTCAAGGTCGCCGCCTGTGCGGTAGGGCGCACGACGCGCGCATGCACCATGTTCGGCAGGCGCAGGTCCTGCACGTAGGCGGCTCCGCCCGTGACCTTGGCCGGGATGTCGATCCTCGGCAGCGACTGGCCGATTGCCGTCCTCGGGCCGGGAGCGGGCGGCGCCGGCTGCGGCGTGGCGCGCAGGTGCAGCTCCTGGCCGGTGACCAGCTGGCCGAAGCTGGCGCGGCGGCCGTCGGGGGCGATGAAGGCGCCATCCTTCAATGCCAGGCCGGCCGCGGGCGTTCCAAGGCGCACCGCCGCCAGTTCGCCCAAGCGCATCCGCACCTGGCCCGCCGCATGGCGCAGCGCGGCGCCGCTGTCCTTCATCGAGTTGCTGCCGGCAGTCATGCCTTCGTCCGGCGTGCGCGCGGTGTCGGCGGTGACGAGCGTCAGGCGCCCAGGTGCGATGCGCAGCTCGTCGGCCACGACCTGCAGCAGCGCGGTCTTGATGCCTTGCCCCAGCTCGGCCTTGCCGGTGAAGACCGTGATGCGGTCATCGGCGTCGATGCGGATCCAGGCGTCGAGCCAAGGCGTTTTTTCGAGGCTTTTCGGCAGCGCATCCTGCGCGGACCACGCCGGCATGGCGAACGACAGCGTCAACGCGCCGCCCGCGGCCAGGAAGTGGCGGCGGCCCTGGTCTGCGCTCATCGCTGTTCTCCCTTTGCCAGCACGTCGGCGGCACGCCGCACCGCGCGCAGGATGCGCATATGGGTGCCGCAGCGGCACAGGTTGGGCGACATGTGGGCGCGGATCCGGGCGTCGCTCGGATTCGGTTCGCGTTCGAGCAGCGCGCTGGCCTGCATGATCATGCCCGCGATGCAGTAGCCGCATTGCGCCGCCTGCTCGTCGATGAAGGCCTGCTGCAGCACGCCGGGCTTGTCGCTGTCGCCCAGGCCTTCGACGGTGCGCACGGCGCGTGTGCCGACGCTCGACACGGGCACCAGGCAGGACATCACGGGCTCGCCGTCCATGATCACGGTGCAGGAGCCGCACTGGCCCAGGCCGCAACCGAACTTGGCGCCATTCAGGGCCAGGTCGTTGCGCAGCACGTAAAGCAGCGGGGTATCGGGATCGGTATCGACGGCGTGGCGCTTGCCGTTCACCTGCAGGCGGTAGGTCGTCATCGTGCTCTCGCTTTGCTCACTTGCTGGTCCAGTTGCGGCCAGGCCGGCTGGCCGGCGCCGTACTTGCGCAGGTAGGCGGCCAGCGCGCCGGCCTGCTCATCGCTCAGGATCGCCTCGAAGCCGGGCATCCAGCGTCCCGGCTCGCCATCCGGCGGCAGGATGCCGGTGTCGACGATGTGGATCAGGCTGCGCGGGTCGGGGTCGTAAAGGGCGATCGCTTTCTGCAGGGGCAGGGCAGTGCCCGAGCTCGGGGCACGGCCGACGTCGTGGCAGCGCGCGCACGAGTTGGCGTAGAGCGCGTAGCCGAGGCGCATGCGCGGCAGGTCGGGATCGTCGGCGGCGGGTTCGGGTAGCGCTCCAGCGCGCTGCGCCGGCGTCGCGCGCAGCGGCGCCTGCGACAGGTGGCTGTGGGTCCAGGCGGCCAGCGCGGCGACGTCGCCTTCATCGGCCTGGGCCAGGTGCATCACCACGTCCTGCATCGGGCCGCCGGCGACCGCGTGGTCCTCGGCCATGCCGGTGCGCAGGTAAGCCTGCAGCTTTTCGCGTGTCCATGGCAGCGGCGACGGCGATGTTGCATTCAGGGCGGGCGCATACCAGTCGTCGGCTTCGCCGCCATCGAGCTGGCGCTCGATATCCGGGCCGCCCAGCTTCGTGCGCGGCGTGTGGCAGGCGGCGCAGTGGGCAACAGCATCGGCCAGGTAGGCGCCGCGGTTCCATTCGGCCGATTGTCGCGGGTCGGGCCGCCATGGCGCATCGTCCAGGTACAGCACGTTCCAGAAACCGACCAGCGGCCGGAAACCGAAGGGGAAGGTCATCTCGTTGGCGGGCGCCGGCGCGGCGATCGGGGAGCGCGTCATGAAGTAGGCGTACAGGTCGTCGATATCGTCCTGCGTCATGCGCACGTAGTGGTTGTAGGGGAAGGCGGGATACAATCGGTGGCCGTCGCGCGAGACGCCCTCGCGCATCGCCCTGGTGAAGGCTTCAGGGCTCCAGGCGCCGATGCCGGTGTCGGCGTCGGGTGTGATATTGGTGCTGTGGAGGATGCCGAACGGCGTCTCCATCGGCTTGCCGCCGGCGAAGGGGCGCGCCAGGTCGGCCGTATGGCACGAGGCGCACATGCCGAGGTGGGCGAGATTGGCGCCACGCTCGATGCGGGCCTGGTCGAAGGAAGGTGGCGTGGCTTGCGGCGCCAGCGCGGGGCGCCACATGATGGCGAAGGCGATGCCTGTCAATACGACGATGGCGGCAAGCAGCAGCCACCATCCGGTATGCCGCCTGCGCCTTGTTTGATCCATGAGGGCTCCGATCCGTGGAGCCTCATTGTCGGGCGTGAAGGACGAGCGCTCTGTGCGCTCGCCCACTCAGAGCTTGATCACGCGGTCACAGGCCGGCCCGGCGCCTGGCGATAGGCCCAGGCCAGCATGACAAGGGCGGCGACGATCATCGGCAGCGACAGCACCTGGCCCGAGGTGATCGGCAGGCCGAACACGGTGGTTTCCCAGTCCGGCACGCGGAACCACTCGGTGAAGAAGCGCGCGCAGCCATACAGCAGGGTGAACATGGCGCCGACCGCCAGGCGCGGACGCGCCTTGCGTGCGAACATCCACAGGATCACGAACACCAGCACGCCGTCGACCAGCGCCTGGTATAGCGGCGACGGGTGGCGCGGGCCGGCCACGCCGGGCCACAGCATGGCCCACGGCAGGTTCGGGTCGGCCAGGCGGCCCGGCAGTTCGGCGTTGATGAAGTTGCCCATGCGGCCGGCGGCATAGCCGAGCGGCACCAGCGGCGCGATGAAGTCGTACACGTCGAGCAGGTTGCGCTTGCGTTTGCGCGACCACAGCGCCATCGCGATCAGCACGCCCAGGAAGCCGCCGTGGAAGGACATGCCGCCCTTCCAGATCATGAAGATCTCGAGCGGATGTTCGAGGAAGTACAGCGGCTGGTAGAACAGCACTTCGCCCAGGCGGCCGCCCACGATCACGCCCAGCATCCCGTAGAACAGCATGTCGTCCAGGTCGTCGCGGGTCCACCCCTGCGCCGCCACGTGCGGCATGCGGATGCGCACCCGGCCCAGGATAATGAACAGGGCGAAGGCCACCACGTACATCAGGCCGTACCAGTGGATTTGCACCGGGCCGAGCGCAATCGCGATCGGGTCCGGCTGCGGATGAATCAGCATAGTCAGTCTCTCTTCAATTCTTCAAACATTCCAGGAAGCCCCTCAGCACGGGCGAATCGTTGTCGCGCCGCCAGGCCAGGCCGGTTTCGGCCAGCGGCGCCGGGTCGCGCAGGGCACGGTATTCTACGCCGGGACGCATCAGGTTCGACACGGATTGTGGCACAAGTGCCAAGCCCATGCCGCCGGAGACCAGGCTGACGATGGTCTGCATCTGGATCGCTTCCTGGCCGATGGTGGGCGGCACACCGGCCGCGCGAAAGCAGGCCAGGATCGCATCGTGCAGGCTGGGCGCCACCGCGCGCGGGAAGATCACCAGCGGCAGCGGCGGCAGGTCGCGCAGGCGCACCGGGCCCGGAGCCGACAGCGCCGCCAGGCCGCTCGGCGCGCACAGCACCAGCGGCTCGTCGACGATCTTGAGGTAATCGAGGGCGCCGTCGGCCATGTCGTCGGCGGCGCCCGGCTGCGGCGGAATGACGAAGCCGGCATCGATGCGGCCCGAGAGCAGTTCGTCGAACTGGACGTCGGAAGTCGCCTCTTGCAGCACCAGGCGCACGGACGGATAGGCGGCGCGATAGCGGCGCAGCACATCGGGCAGCATGCCCAGGCCTGCGGTCGAGACGAAGGACAGGGCCAGGCGGCCCGCTTCGCCGCTGGCAGCGCGCCGCACCAGTTCGGGCAGCGCGGCGGCCTCCTCGAGGATGCGGCGCGCTTCCGGCAGCAGGGCGGCGCCGGCCGCGGTCAGGCCGACCATGCGCCGGTTGCGCACGAAGAGCTGGGCTTTGAACAGTTCTTCGAGGTTGGCAATGCTCTGCGACAGCGGCGGCTGGGTCATGTGCAGGCGGCGCGCGGCGCGGCCGAAATGCAGCTCTTCGGCCACGGTGACGAAATGGCGCAGCTGGCGCAGTTCGGGATGCATGGGTGATGATTGGACTAGGGCTGTGATATTTCAAATGTATCACAGGGCCGGCTGGTTCAACGGCGCTTGTCGAGGGGCTTCTTGATGCGCTCGTTGCGGCGCTTGTCCTGCAGTTCGTGTTCTTTTTTCTTGTCGAGCCCGAGGATCTTCTCGATGTATTCGAACCAGATGAAGGCGGCAACGAACAGCCCGGCGATGACCCACCAGGACAGCTCGGCAAAACGCCAGACCTCGAAGAAGCGCAGGGCGGCGAGGGCGACGATCAAGAGGATGAGTGGCATGATGTAAAAAGCTCCTTCAGGCCTCACATCTTACAAAGAAAAGAATGCCGACGGGAAAAAGTTGCTATTTTCTTGTTACAGGATATTGGTAAACGTGGCGATCGAGTTACAGAGTGTATCGCCCCCATTGCCCCGCAGGGAAAGGGCGTAGAATCCAATCAGTCATAAACTCGGAGAAACAAATGAAGCGGTCCCTGATGTTGTGTGTGGTGCTGTCGGCTTTCGCCTCGTCGGGTGCGTTCGCCCAGGCCGACCTGGCCAAGGCCAAGAATTGCATGGCTTGCCACACCGTCGCCACCAAGCTGGTCGGTCCTGCCTACAAGGACGTCGCGCAGAAGTACGCGGGCCAGAAGGGCGCCGAGGACAAGCTGGTGCAGAAGGTGCTGAAAGGCGGCGCGGGCACCTGGGGCCCGATCCCGATGCCGGCCAATCCGCAGGTGAGCGAGGCCGAGGCGCGCTCGCTGGTCAAGTGGGTGCTGGCGACCAAGTAAGTATCACCCCTTATCCGTAAAAAGGCGCGCCTGCGTGAGCAAGGCGCGCTTTGTCGTTTACGGCCGGCTTCAGTCGTTGTTCGGGATCGCGCAGCGCATTGCAATTGCTGGCGGGCCGCCCGCCCTTGCCAAGGCTTTGCACGAACTGCAATTCATCGTCGAACGTCCCAGTAGGGTCAGTGTCGAATTAATTGACAATTTCCACAAAACCTTACTAATTAATTAGGGTCGGAGTCGAATTCTTTGACAACTTTTTATGCAAACGAAAGGTGCTGTTGATTTTAGATGTCGTGAAGATGTAGGTCACTGGGAAGAAAATGATCGCTTTGGGTGAAATCAAAATCAGCCTAACGATCGCTTGTGCAAAGTCGCACTGTGGCGGACTGGTATGACAACGCGCCGTTGGAACGGCGGCCAGCGCGGGGAAATTGCTCAATAATTCGACTCCGACCCTAATTAATTCGTAAGGTTTGAGGGATATTGCCAATTAATTCGACACTGACCCTAATGGGATTGGACGCGAAGGGAAGCGCGTCTGCGTGCGCGGCTGTAGAGTCAGGTGGGCTACACTGGTGGCCCACTCACCAGGAGCGACCATGAGCATGATTCGAACCGCACGCATCGCAGTTTGTATCGCCACCTTGTGCGCAACGAATGCGTTTGCGCAGCAAGTCAATATCAAGCCTGGGCTCTGGCAGATCGACATGACCCTGCCCGGCCAGGGAGGGGGCAATCAGATGGCGGGCATCGCCGCGCTGATGAAGAATCAGATGGCGTCGATGTCGCCCGCCCAGCGCGCGGAGATACAAAAAAGGCTGGGCGCCAGTGGAACGGAATTCACGGACGATGGCTTGCGCACCAAGCAGTGCATCACGAAAGAGGACATCGCGAAGTTCGACGTATTTGGCAAAAAAGGTCCTGACGGCTGCACCAGGAATGCGACGCCCGCCACTGGCGGCATGAATGTCAGCATGCAGTGCACCCAGCCGCAGATGAAAATCGATGCCGTTGTGAAGACGCCGAGCGAGACGGCCTATACCTTCGATTCGACTGCCACCGTGGCCGGTCCGAACGGCATGATGGTGACCCAGAAAACCAGCGGCACGGGTAAATGGCTGGGCAGCGACTGCGGGAATGTCGCGCCGGTGGCCGACAAAGGCTAACGCAGCCCGGGCAAGGCCGTCGGCGGCACCTCGTCGGGCGAGAAGAACAGCCAGTCGTGGTTGCCGAGACTGATGCCGATCCCGGCTACCTGGAAATGGCTGCCCAGGTCGGGCGTGAAGAAAATCTGCGGCGCGTCGTCGTAGGCGGCGCCGGCCAGCACCACCAGCAGGGTCGAGCCGCCCGCGTCGATCGTCAACGCCATCTCGTTGAACATGGCGATGCGCCCGCGGCCCGACTGTATCAGGCCGCCCAGCGACCTGGCATACACGAAGCACAGCGCCGTGGCCTCGTCATGCCAGGCGCGCAGGCGCGCCGCGATGTCGCCGCCATGCGCGGACGATCGTCGGACCAGTTGATGCGGTGCGGCCAGGATACCCATCGGTCTTCTCCACGATAGTCTGGCGGCGTGACGATCAGCGGATCACGTCCATCCGCGTGCGCTTGCCGCCCTTGTAGGTGTACAGCGTCAGCGCGCCATCGAGGATGTCGCCCGACGGATCGAACTGGATGGTGCCGGTCACGCCCTCGTATTTGATCTTCTTGAGCTCGGGAAGGTACTTCGCCGGCTCGGCCGATTTCGCCTTCTGCATCGCGGCCGCCATCACCATCACCGAGTCGTACACATACGGCGCATACAGCTGCACCTCGAGCCCCGTCTTCTGCTTGAAGCGGTTGCGGAAGTCGGCCATCACCTGCTCTTGCGCGCCTTTCACGCCGCCCGCTTCGGCGCACACGACCTTGTCTTCGCCGACCGCGTCGCCGGCCAGGCGGCCCAGCGCCGTGGTGCACATGCCGTCGCCGCCCATGAAGCGGGCATTGATGCCCAGCGCCTTCATCTGCTTGAGCATCGGACCGGCCACCGCGTCCATGCCGCCGAAGAAGACCAGGTCGGGCTTCTTGGCGCGGATGGCGGTGAGAATGGCGGTGAAGTCGGTGGCGGTGGCGCTGGTGAACTGCTTGTCGACGATGCGTACGCCCGGCCCCTTGGCGGCCTTCGCGAACTCGGCGGCCACGCCCTGGCCGTAGGTGGTGCGGTCGTCGATGACGGCGATATTCTTGACCTTGAGCGTCTCGACCGCGTACTTGCCGAGGGTGCCGCCCAGTTTGGCGTCGTTGGCGACCACGCGGAACACGCCCGGGAATTTCTGTTTGGTGAACTGGGTCGCGGTGGTGGCCGGCGAGACCTGCACCAGGCCGGCGTTGTGATAGATGCGCGAGGCCGGCACGCTGGTGCCGGAGTTCAGGTGGCCGACCACGCCATTGACCTTGGCGTCGACCAGTTTCTGCGCCACCGCCGTGCCTTGCTTCGGATCGCTGGCGTCGTCCTCGGCCAGCAGCTGCAAGGTGACCTTCTGGCCATTGATGGTGAAGCCCTTGGCGTTGAGTTCATCGATCGCCATGCGCGCCGCGTTTTCGTTGTCCTTGCCGAGGTGGGAATTGGGGCCGGAGACCGGTCCCACATGGCCGATCCTGACGATCTGCTGGGCGCCGGCGCCGGAGGCGACGGTCAGGGCAATGGCGAACGCGATGGGCTTGCTGATAAACCGCATGGACGGGCTCCGAAGTAGGGTGGTGGACGTGGCAGATCTGAAATTGCAGAGCAACGTTACCGCAAATTACAGGCTTCGGAAAGCGATAAATACAGGGCCGCCGCGGGCCGCACCCGGGCGGTGCGGCGGCGCTGGAAGGTGGCGCGCCGGCGGCCGCCTTGCGCGCCGCCGCGGGGCAGGATCAGCGCGTGATGCGGCGTTTCGCAACGTCCGCCAGCGTCTTTTCCAGGCCCTGCACGTCGGCCTCGCTGCTGGCGGCCATGTAGCCGCGCACGTAGGCGGCCTGTTTGGCTACCTGGCTGTTGCCGCCCTTGAGTTCCTCGAGCAGGTGGTCGGCCACCGCCATGTCGTTCAGGAGGCCGAGGCGGTCCTGCAGCTTTTCCAGGTGGCCGACGTAGCGCTTGACGCGGCGCGCCGGCAGCAGGTCGCGGAAGAATTCGGCCGCATAGCGCGCCTTCTTGGCGGCGATGCGCACCCGGTGGCGGCCCGGCGCGTCACCCTCGTCCAGGCCGTCGATGCGTTTGGCCAGGCGCTTCTCGGCCTTGCGCAGCAGGGGCAGGGCGGCCCTGGCGGCGCGCTCGGCCAGAGGCGAATCCTTGTCCAGCGTGGCGTCGGGACGCCAGCGGCGTTCGCCGAGCCATTCGTTCAGCTGCGTCATCAGCTCGACGTAGCGCGGCTCGCGCAGCACGTTCAGGATGTGCGCGTGGTGCGCGTTCGCCCGCTCGTGCGCGGCCTGGCGCAGCGCCGACGAGTCCAAGCCCTGGACCCGGTCGAGGGTGGAGTCGGCCAGCACGTCCCAGTCGCGCGCCGGTCCCAGTTCGCCGGACAGCCATTCGATGTCGGCGTGCAGGGCGACGGGCGGCGCGGCCAGGTCCTCGAACATGGCAAGCAGCGCGCGCAGGCGGCGCAGGCCGACCCGCATCTGGTGCAGGCTTTCGACGTTTTGCTTCAGCACGCCCGGCAGGTTCGCCTCGATCTGCCGGACGCAATTGAGGCCGATGGACTGGAAGGCGTCTTCCAGCGTCATGCGCCCGCGCAGGCGCACTGGTTCGGCCTTGACCGGGCGGATCGGTTCTTCCTTCGGCAAAGGTTGATCCTGCTGGGGCTCGGGTGGCGCCACCGCTGCGGCCTGCTGCGGGACTTGCTGTTCGGCCGGCGGCACGAGAGCTGCGTCTTTGCCTTGCGGCGCCAGTTTTTCTTTCTGTTGCTTACTCATGCTGGTTCCTTTCACGGTAGACAAGCGTAGCGGCAAGGTGGATCGCGAAGAAGCCTGTGTCGATTTTCACTGCAGGCGTGAAAGTGCTACCCATTCCGCTGGCTGTTTCGCTGCCACGAGAAGTCCTATGCTTCTCCCGACAACGAGCTGGACAGATCGATCATACGCCGATGAACCGCCCAGCATGCCCATACATGACAGGAGAATGACATGATGCTTCCAAGCACCCTTGCGCGCCTATACACCGCCATCGCTATCGCCATCGCCGTCCCGGGCGTGGCCCACGCGGCGCCGGCCGCCGCGCCCATCCCGACCATCGGCCAGCTCGAACGCGTGGCCGCCTTCGACGGCCCGATGCCCACCGGCGTCACGGTGGCCGAAGGCAATCGTATCTTCGTGAACTTCCCGCGCTGGGGCGATGACGTGCCCTATACGGTGGCCGAAATCCGCGATGGCAGGCCGGTGCCGTATCCCGACGCCGCCATCAACTGCGCCGACCCGGGCGATCCGGCGCGCGGCCTGGAGAGCGTCCAAAGCGTGGTCGCCGATGGCCAGGGACGACTGTGGATCCTGGACACCGCCGCGCCAGGCTTCGCCGCGCCGAGGCCGGGCGGCGCCAAGCTGGTGGCGGTCGACCTCAAGACCGACAAGGTGGTCAGGACGGTGGTGTTTCCGCCCGATGTGATCCTGCCGAGCACCTACGTCAACGACGTGCGTTTCGATTTCCGCGTGGGCGCCGAAGGCGTGGCCTATGTGACCGATTCGTCCCTGAGCGGGCCGGGCGCCATCATCGTGCTCGACCTGGCCACCGGCAAGGCGCAGCGCCGCCTCCAAGGGGATCGCTCCACCTCGGCCGATCCGCGCTTCGTGCCGCGCGTGGAAGGCCGGGTGTTGCAGAGCCGTGCGGCCGATGGCAAGACGGCGCCGTTCCGGGTGGCGTCGGACGGCATCGCGCTCTCGCCCGACGGTGAAACCCTGTATTTCAGTCCGCTCTCTAGCCGGCATGGCTACGCGGTGGCCACGCGCCTGTTGCGCGATCCGGCGGTCAGCGAAGCGGCGCTGGCGCTGGCCGTGCGCGACCTGGGCCAGAAGGGCGCGTCCGACGGGCTGGAGACCGATGCCGCCGGCAACCTGTATGCGACCGACTACGAGAACAATGCGATCCGCCGCCTGGAAGCCGACGGCAGCTGGCGCACCATTGCGCAAAGCCCCGAGCTGCTGTGGCCCGATACGCTGTCCGCCGGTCCGGATGGCTACCTGTACGTCACCGCGAACCAGTTGCATCGCCAGGCCGGCTTCAACGGCGGCAAGGACCTGCGCGCCAAGCCATACCGCCTGCTGCGCATGAAGATCGGGCATGGGCCGGCGCCGACGCGCTGATGCTCACTTGATGCTTACTTGCCGATCCGGTAGATCACGTCCACGCCCTGCACCAGCTTCTGCACCGTCACCAGCAGCGGATCCCCCGGCGTGGACACCGGGCTGTAACGCGGCCCGTCGGTGGCCAGTCCCATCGCGTTCGACAGGTTCTTGAGCGGCGCCAGCGCCACGCCGTTCGCCGGTCCCAGCCTGGCGCCGATCCCGCGCGCGATGTTCTGCGCCTTCAGGCGCGCCGCGCCCAGGGCCTGGCTCACGAGTTCGGCCTCGATCTTGTCGGCGTCGCTGCGGCTGAAGGCGACCGCCAGCGACTCGACGTTCGGCGTCGTCATCAGGGCCTGGATCAGCGGCGTCCACCCTTCCAGGTTGCGCACCGTGGCGTGGACCGCGGCACGGGTTTCGATCGCCTGCACCGTATCGCCCTGCTTGAGAGGACGCCGCAGCAGGTCCTGCACCGAGATGTCCTCGACCGCGACACCGTGCTGCGCGAGCAGCGCGCGGCTGGCCCCAAGTCGTTCGCTGACCAGCTTCCAGGCCGCTTCCAGGTCGGGGTCCAGGCTGACGATCTCGAAATCGATCTCGCCCACGTCCGGCATCACGTGCAGGTTGGCGGCGGCGTTCACGTGGATGAAGGGATAGTTCGGCAGGTCGGCCGCCTGGGCGGGGGCGAATGCAGTGCAGGAAGCGATGGCGAATGTGGCGGCGAGTTTCTTCAGCATGACGGTCCTTGTGGGGCGGGAGGATTCCCGGCGACAGCCAGCTTAGGTTATCTAGACATTGATGTCTAGAAGTGATGATATTTCATGCCGGACGGGTAGGGCGACCGTCAGTCGCAGATTCATGGGCGCTCTACTCCACTTCGAACGCCAGGTCGCGCCCCTCCAGCGCCAGATTGCCGGCGAAGTCGGCGGCGTGGATGCGCAGGGTGTAGCGGCCGGGGGCGAGCTCGCCGATGCGCCAGCTGCCGGTCTCGATCTCGCCGTCCTGCAGGCGGTTGTTGAGCGCGTAGTCGAACTGGGTCGACTTGCTGCCATAGACCGTGATGCCGCTGGTCGGCGCGTAGACGGCCTTGACGGCGTCCTGGTTGCGCGGCAGGCGGTCGAAGACCTGGGTGATGACCGGCTGCCCGAAGCCGGGCAGGGGCGTGCCGTCGTTCTGCAACAGCTGGTAGCCCAGCTTGTACAGGCCGAGCTTGCGGCGCGCCAGGTTGCCGTTCACCTGGTCGTAGGCGTTGACGACCACCTGGATGTCGCCCAGGCTGCGGGCCAAAAGGATCGGCTCGCCCTTCTTCGCCGTGATGCGCTTGCCGGCGCCGTCGTACAGCGCGATGCGCTGGATGGTCGGTGGGACGGTGTCGGTAAAGCCCGTGAAGGGCAGGGTCAGCGGATTGACCACCGTGCCGCCCTGGTAGTAATCCAGGTGGACGTGGGCCATGGCATTGATGGTGCCGAGCGCATCGCCCACCGCGAAGCGGGTGCCGCGCGGCACCCGCACGCGTTCGGCTTTGCCCTTGGCGTCGCGCAGGATCTGGAAGCGCTTATCGAGCGGCCGGCCCTGCGGGTCGCGGCCGACGCGCATGTGGATGTACGAGAGCGGCCCCAGGCTCAGGCCTTCGCTGAGGGAATTGAAACCCCAGTTGGCATGCGGGTCGGTCACTTTCGACGGGAATACCGCCAGCACCTTCGCGCCGACGTCGGCGCGCACGTCCAGGCCGGCGTGGAAATGGTGGCGGCTGTCGCCGTTGTAGGCGCCGCGCACCTCGCCCATCACGCCGACGACTTCATGGACCATGTCTTGTGGGCCGACCGGCCAAGGCATCGGTTCGGTGCGCGTGACCAGCGCCGGCCGCGCCAGTGCCGGCGCCGCTTCGCCCTCGCGCGGCGGCGCCAGCCGGTGCACGCGGTGGGCACTGGCGTCGGCCACCACCAGGCTGCCGTCGCGGCCGACCGCGATGCCGCGCGGGCCGTACAGCTGCACCGTGCCGTCGCTGCCGAAGCCGTTCGGATCGAGGGGGCGGTCGGCGTCCTGCAGCGGACGCATTTCGCCTTCCGGCGTCAGTTGCAGGATGCGGCCGCCGGCACTGGCGGCGATGTACAGGTAGCCGTCGCGCGTGAGCGCCAGGCCCGCAGGGCGCCGCAGCGGCGGCCGTACCTCTCCTTCGAGCGGGATCGCCAGCGTGTCGACCGTGCCGTCGGGCTTGATGCGGCGCACCGCGTGGTTGCCGGTGTCGGCCACGTACAGCGTGCCGTCGCGGCCGGCCGCCAGCGCGCTCGGGGTGTCGAAGCCGGCGTCGAGCAGCGCGCCATCCAGCAGGCCGGGTTTTCCATTGCCTGCCAGCGTGGTCACCGTGCCATCGTGCGCGATGCGGCGGATGCGGTCGTTATAGGTGTCGGCCACGTAGACGATGCCGGCGTCGTCCACCGCGATGCCGACCGGGCCGTTGAACTGGGCCGCACGGCCCACGCCGTCCAGGTAGCCGGGGCTGCCGCTGCCGGCCACCGTGGTCACCGTGCCGTCGGGCGCCACCTTGCGGATCGCGTGGTTGCCGGTGTCGGCCACGTACAGATTGCCTTCATGGTCGAGCGCCAGGGCGGACGGGGTGTGGAAGGCGGCCGCCGCGCCGATGCCGTCGGCAAAACCTTCCTTGCCGCCGGCCAGCGTCGAGACCGCGCCGTCGGGCTGGACCAGGCGGATGCGGTTGGCTTCGCCCCCGTCGGCGACGTACACCACGCCGCGCGGGCCAATGGCCACGCCGTACGGGTCGCTGAAGCGGTTGGCGCTGGCCGGCCCGTCGATCACGCCGTCGCGGCCGTCGCCCGCCAGCAGGCTCACGCGCGCCGGCCAGAATGGCGTGGTCTTCGCGATGGGTGGCGTCAGGATGGCCAGGGCGCCAGGGCGTTGTTCGATGGTATCGGTAAAGTAGACGGCCGTGCCGATGGCCAGGACGGCGGCGCCCACGAGCGCGGCGATGAGGGAGGTTCGTTTCACGAGACGCAAGAGAGGATGCTTAAATGCATGTGGGGTGGACGGCAGCGCCGACTACGCGCCCCGGTCCACCCCACGCGGAATTACCCGAAAGGCTCAGATACGCAGATCGTCGAGCGACTTGCCCTTGCCCAGCGCCTCGACTACCCATTTCGGCTGGCGGCCGCGGCCGGTCCAGGTCTGGGAGTTGTCGGCTGGGTTGTGGTATTGGGGATTCACCTTGGCGCCGCTGCCCGCTTTCTTGCTTTTACCAGTGCCCTTGGCCAGCAATTCTTCCACCGAGATTCCCATATTCTGGGCGATCTCGAGAATCTGCTCACGCGCTTTCTTGACGTCTTGCTGCTGGCGGTTTTTGATCTCCTTTTCGATATCGAATTGAAGTCCCTTCAGCTCGGCGAGGTTATAACCCGACAGATCGATGTTTGCCATTTTGTTTCATCCTTGATTAGGTGATTCGATTCGTTTCGAAGTGCCGCGCAGGGATTTTACTATTTAATCGTCAAATATGAATGACAATCGTGCGCGGGGTGATGTCGAATCAAATCCCATGGCAAATCGTTAATGCATATGGGGTTATTTTCCCAGGGTCTGGAGATGGGCAATTTCTTGTGAAACGGCGCGGGTCACGACCTGGTCCAGCGATTGATGCAGGCTAGCTCGAATTTCGGCCGAAAAACCCGCCATCGCTTTATCCACCGCGTCGGCGATGCCATCGCGCAGCCGTTGTTCGAGCACGAAATCGATCCGGCCCTGCAATTGCTGCAGCACGCGTTCGGTGAGGCGGCGTTCCATGACGCTCCACTGCTCGCCGCTCCAGCGGTCGGCGGCCCGCCGTTCCAAGGCTTCCGGGGTATCCGGATCGTCGTCGATGGCGCTCGTTTCCGTCGTGACGGCCACTGTCGCAACAGCAGCGGGAGCAGCCGGCGCCACTGGCGCGACCGGCGCCGGCGAGTCGGCGACGACCTCGGTCAATACGGGAATGCTGGTATCGAAAGCGGGATCCTGGTTCATGTCTGTCCTGCGACGAAGTGGGTCAATGGATAGGATTGCTTTTTATATGCGACATAGCGTTTGCGTCCTTCGGCGGCATCGTCTTCGTCAAGCGAAATGATTTCGAACACGCGCGCGAATTGCGCGAAATTGTTCGGCGTGCGGCGCGTGAGGTTCACAAGCATATCGTGGTGCGGCAGCGTCGCGTCTTCATTATCGGTAATCACGATCGGCGTTTGCGGCGCCAGCGGATCGTCGGCCAGCACGTGAGGAATGAAATCGGTATCGCCCACGTTCCACAGTGCCGCATTCAATGCCTCGGCCTGCTCAAGGCTTTCTGCCAGCACCACGACTTTGGCGCGCGCGCCATATGCCTTGCGCGCCAGCCGGCAGGCATAGGACAGCTTATCTGGGATATTCGTGTGGAAGTCGATCCGGGTCATGTCATCACTAAAAAGAGGAGGGCTTTCGCCCTCCGGTGCAGTTCTCTAATACTTCAGGCATTCATGCCGCTATGGCGCAGCAAAGCGTCGATCGAAGGTTCGCGGCCGCGGAAGGCCTTGAACGATTCAAGCGCGGGCCGCGAGCCGCCCACGGCAAGGATCTCGCGATGGAAACGGCGTCCCGTTTCGAACAGGTCGGCCCCGCCTTCGACGGCTTCTTCGAATGCGGCATAAGCGTCGGCGGACAGCACCTCGGCCCATTTATAGCTGTAATAGCCAGCCGCATAGCCGCCCGCGAAGATATGGCTGAACGAATGCTGGAAGCGGTTGAACGACGGCGGCGTGATGACGGCGAAGTTGCGGCGGATATCGTCGACCAGGCTTTGCACTTCCTGATTGTGCGGATCGAAATCGTAGTGCAGGTGCATGTCGATCAGCGAGAACTCGACCTGGCGCAGGGTCTGCATCCCGGACTGGAAGTTCTTCGCCGCCAGCATCTTGTCGTACAGCGCGCGTGGCAGCGGCTCGCCGGTCTTGTAGTGCGCCGTCATCTGCTGCAGCTTGTCCCACTCCCAGCAGAAGTTTTCCATGAACTGCGACGGCAGTTCCACCGCATCCCATTCGACGCCCGAGATGCCGGCCACCGACAGTTCTTCGACCTCGGTCAGCATATGGTGCAGGCCGTGGCCGAATTCGTGGAACAGCGTGGTCACTTCGTCGTGCGTGAACAGCGACGGCTGCAGCACGCCGTCCACCGTCGCCGGCGGCGTGAAATTGCAGACCAGGTAGGCGACCGGCGTCTGCACCGTGCCGCCAGAGAGCAGGCGGCGGCCGCGCGCATCGTTCATCCAGGCGCCCTGCGCCTTGCCGGCGCGCGCATACGGATCGAGGTAGAACTGGCCAACCAGCTGGCCATTGCGCTCGATGCGGTAGAAGCGCACGTCCGGGTGCCACACGGGCGCGTCCTCGGGGATGACGTCGGCTTCGAACAGCTGGCGGATCACGCCGAACAGGCCTTGCACCACCTTATGTTCAGGGAAGTATTCCTTCACTTCCTGGGCCGAGAAGGCATAGCGCTTCTCGCGCAGCTTTTCGGACGCGTAAGTGACGTCCCAGGATTGCAGCTCGTCGATGCCAAGCTCGGTGCGCGCGAATTCGCGCAGTTCGGCCAGGTCTTTTTCGGCATACGGACGCGCGCGGCGCGCCAGGTCTTCGAGGAATTCGATCACGTGCTGCGGGCTCTGCGCCATCTTGGCCACCAGCGAGACGTCGGCGAAGCTGCCGTAGTCGAGCAGGCGCGCTTCTTCGTTGCGCAGCTTGAGCAGGTTGACGATGTTGGAAGAGTTGTCCCACTTCTCGACCTCGGTGAACATGATGCCGGCATCCGACGCCTTGGTGGCGCTGGCGCGGTAGATCTTTTCGCGGAGCAGGCGGTTATCCGCGAATTGCAGCACCGGGAAGTAGGACGGGAAGTGCAGGGTGAACTGCCAGCCGCCCTTGCCATCGCGCTCGGCGGCGGCCTTCGCTGCTGCTTTTACATCGTCGGGCAGGCCGGCGAGTTCTTCTTCGTTCTCGACGACGAGCTTGTAGTCGTTGGTCGCGTCCAGCACGTTTTCCGAGTAGCGGGTCGACAGCTGCGACTGCTGCTCCTGGATCTCGGCGAAGCGCGGCTTTTTATCTTCCGGCAGTTCGGCGCCGCCCAGGCGGAAGTCGCGCAGGGCGTTTTCGACGATGCGCTGGCGCACCGGATTGAGGCTGTCCCAGTGCGGGCCGTTGCGCAACTGCCTGTACTTGGCGAACAGCGCCTCGTTCTGGCCGATGGCGGTGGAAAATTCCACGACTTTCGGCTGGTTCTCGTTATAGGTGGCGCGCAGTTCGGGCGTGTCCACCACGTGGTTCAGGTGGCCGACCACGCCCCAGGCGCGGCCCAGGCGTTCGCTGGCGTCGTCGAGCGGGGCCAGGGTGTCCCAGGTGACGTCGTCCACCGGGGCTTCGAGTTGGGCCACGATGGCATTGGCTTCGGCGATCAGCTGCTCGATGGCGGGCGTGACGTGCTCGGGCTTGATCGCGTCGAAGCGCGGCAGGCCGGAAAAGTCGAGGAGGGGATTGGTAGCGGTCGTCATCGTAGTCCTTCCATATTCGTTAATCACTGGTACGCCGAACGCTCATGCAGCTGCCATGGCCAGTTAGCAGCCATGGCGCCATGACCGGCTTACGCCAGGCCTGGTTTCGGTTCCATGCCCGACGCCTGCCCCGCTGGCGGCTGGCCGCTGACGTGCACGCGCTCTGCGGACTCAAGGGTATTCATCAACAACATCGTGATCGTCATCGGACCGACGCCGCCCGGCACCGGAGTGATGTGCGATGCCACCTCGGACACGCCCGCGAAATCGACGTCGCCGCATAACTTGCCCGCGTCGTCACGGTTCATGCCGACGTCGATCACGATCGCGCCCGGCTTGACCATCTCTGCGGTGAGGGTATTGCGGCGGCCGACGGCGGCCACGATCACGTCGGCCTGGCGGGTGTGGTAGCCCAGGTCCGGCGTGGCGCTATGGCAGATGGTGACGGTGGCGTTGGCTTGCAAGAGCAACAGGGCCATCGGCTTGCCGACGGTATTCGAGCGCCCGATCACCACTGCGTGCTTGCCGCGCAGGTCGATGCCGGTGGTCTCGATCAGCTTCATGCAGCCGTACGGGGTGCAAGGACGAAAGCCCGGCAGGTTGGCAACCAGCTCGCCGGCCGACAGCACCGAATAGCCGTCGACGTCCTTGGCGGTGGAGATGGCCTCGATGACTTTCGACGGGTCGATGTGCTTCGGCAGCGGCATCTGCACCAGGATGCCGTGGACGGCCGGGTCCACGTTCAATGCTGCAATGCGGTCGAGCAGGGCCGCTTCGGACAGGTCGGCCTCGTATTTTTCGAGCACCGAATGAAAGCCCACGTCGCCGCAGGCCTTCACCTTGTTGCGCACATAGACCTGGCTGGCCGGGTCTTCGCCGACCAGGATGACGGCCAGGCCCGGCTGCTTGCCGGCGGCGGTGAGTTTGGCGGCGCGCGCGGCGATATCTTCGCGCAGTTGTTTGGAAAGGAGAACTCCGTCGATCAGTTGTGCAGGCATGGTGAAGGCTCGTCGCTGGGCAAAAACAGAATTATACGACCCAGGCATGCAATCTCCTCCGTTCAGCCTATAAATGGCCCGTTTTTCGCCGTTTTGGAGGCGCTTCGGTATACGATATCCGTTGATCGAACGTCCAGTGTTTCCCTATGAAAAATGTGCACTTGCAGCATACGATTTCATATAGTGAAATAGCATACCGTAATTTGAAAATGCCAAAATCCACTGGTAGAATCCGTGGGTTTATCTAAAAAGATAGTCTGAAATTTCACCACTCGCCGCCAGCCTGCGCAGGGATCGGGTCGGGGCGCACCACTCTAGGAGACACATGACATGTCAGCTCAACTCGACCAGTTGACCGCGCAAGCCGCCAATGATCCGGACGCGATCGAGACCCGCGAATGGCTCGATGCGCTGGAAGCGGTGATCGAACATGAAGGGACCGAACGTGCCCATTACCTGATGGAGCGCCTGGTGGACCTGGCGCGCCGTCGCGGCGCCCACGTTCCGTTCTCGGCCAATACCGCCTACGTGAACACCATCCCGGCCCACCTGAACCAGAACTCGCCGGGCAACCTCGAATACGAAGAGCGCCTGCGCTCGTGGATGCGCTGGAACGCGATGGCGATGGTCGTCAAGGCCAACCGCGCCGACGGCGACCTGGGTGGCCACATCTCGTCCTTCGCCTCGCTGGCCAATATGCTGGGCACGGGCTTCAACCACTTCTGGCACGCCCCGACCGAAGACCACGGCGGCGACCTGCTGTACATCCAGGGCCACTCCTCGCCCGGCATCTACGCGCGCGCCTTCCTCGAAGGGCGCCTCTCCGAAGAACAGCTGCTGAACTTCCGCCGCGAAGTCGACGGCAAGGGCCTGTCGTCTTACCCGCACCCGAAACTGATGCCGGACTTCTGGCAGTTCCCGACCGTGTCGATGGGCTTAGGGCCACTGATGGCGATCTACCAGGCGCGCTTCCTGAAATACCTGCACGCGCGCGGCATCGCCAAGACCGACAACCGCAAGGTCTGGGTCTTCTGCGGCGACGGCGAGATGGACGAGCCGGAATCGATGGGCGCGATCGGCATGGCCGCGCGCGAGCGCCTGGACAACCTGGTCATGGTCGTCAACTGCAACCTGCAGCGCCTGGACGGTCCGGTGCGCGGCAACGGCAAGATCATCCAGGAACTCGAAGCCGACTTCCGCGGCGCCGGCTGGAACGTGGTCAAGGTCATCTGGGGTTCGCAGTGGGATCCGCTGCTGGCCCAGGACAAGGACGGCATCCTGCAGCGCGTCATGATGGAATCGGTCGACGGCGAATACCAGAACTACAAGGCCAAGGACGGCGCCTACGTGCGCAAGCACTTCTTCGGCAAGCACCCTGCGCTGCTCGAGATGGTGTCGAAGATGAGCGACGACGACATCTGGCGCCTGACCCGCGGCGGCCACGATCCGCACAAGATCTACGCCGCGTTCAAGAACGCGCAAGAGAACAAGGGCACCCCGACCGTGCTGCTGGTCAAGACCGTCAAGGGCTTCGGCATGGGCAAGTCGGGCGAGGCGCGCAATACCGCCCACCAGACCAAGAAGCTCGACGACCAGGCGATCCGCGACATGCGCGACCGCTTCAACATCGCCATCCCCGACGACCAGCTGGCCGACATCCCGTTCTTCAAGCCGGCCGACGACGCGCCCGAGATGGTGTACCTGCACGAGCGCCGAAAGGCCCTGGGCGGCTACCTGCCGCAGCGCCGCGAGAAGGCCGACGAGCAGCTGGTGGTGCCGAAGCTGGAAAGCTTCAAGGGCGTGCTCGAGCCAACCCCGGAAGGCCGCGAGATCTCGTCGACCCAGGCCTATGTGCGCGTGATCACCAGCCTGTTGAAGGACGAAAGCATCGGCCAGCGCATCGTGCCGATCCTGGTCGACGAATCGCGCACCTTCGGCATGGAAGGCCTGTTCCGCCAGATCGGCATCTTCAACCAGCAGGGCCAGTTGTACGAGCCGGTCGACCGCGACCAGGTGATGTACTACCGTGAAGACAAGGCAGGCCAGATCCTGCAAGAGGGCATCAACGAAGCGGGCGGCATGAGCTCGTGGATCGCGGCGGCGACTTCGTACTCGTCGAACAACCGCACGATGATCCCGTTCTACACCTTCTACTCGATGTTCGGCATGCAGCGCGTGGGCGACCTGGTCTGGCTGGCCGGCGACATTCGTGCGCGCGGCTTCCTGATGGGCGGCACCGCCGGCCGCACGACGCTCAACGGCGAAGGCCTGCAGCACGAAGATGGCCACAGCCACGTGATCGCCGCGACCGTGCCGAACTGCCTGCCATATGACCCGACCTTCGGTCACGAAGTCGCCGTCATCATCCAGGACGGCCTGCGCCGCATGGTGGAAGAACAGGAAGACGTGTTCTACTACATCACCATCATGAACGAGAACTACCCGCATCCAGGCCTGAAGCCGGGCCAGGAAGAGGGCATCCTGAAGGGCATGTACCTGCTCCAGGAAGGCGCGCCGATCGCTGGCGACAAGCCGGCGCCGCGCGTGCAGCTGATCGGTTGCGGCACCATCCTGCGCGAGTCGATCTTCGCCGCAGAGCTGCTCAAGAACGACTGGGGCGTCGACGCGGACGTGTGGTCGGCGCCTTCGCTGACGCTGCTGGCGCGCGATGGCCAGGACGCCGAGCGCTGGAACATGGTTAACCCGGAACAGCCGCAGCGCGTGCCGTACGTGACCTCGCTGCTGCAAAACACCAGCGGCCCGATCGTCGCGACCACCGACTACATGCGCATGTTCGCCGAGCAGATCCGCGCCTTCATGCCGAAGGACCGCACTTATAAAGTGCTGGGCACCGACGGCTTCGGCCGCTCGGATTCGCGCGTCAAGCTGCGCGAGTTCTTCGAGGTGAACCGCTACTACGTCACGGTCGCCGCCCTGCGCTCGCTGGCCGACGAAGGCAAGATCGACCGCGCCATCGTGTCGCAGGCGATCGCCAAGTACGGCATCGACCAGAACAAGCCGAATCCGGTGACCCAGTAATGCTCTGGTGACCCGTCGTCCCCGGGCGAACGCCGCACTCGGCGGGGACCCAAGTTTGCATGCGTTACGATGACAGTGAGTGCATCGCGGCGCTGATGACTTGGGTTCCCGCCTGCACGGGAACGACGGTCTCCAAGCCAATGAAAAATAACGGAGCTAACACTATGAGCGTTGTGGAAGTCAAAGTCCCCGATATCGGCGACTTCAAGGAAGTCGAAGTCATCGAACTGATGGTCAAGGTCGGCGACACGATCAAGGTCGACCAGTCGCTGCTGACCGTCGAATCGGACAAGGCGAGCATGGAGATTCCATCGAGCCATGCCGGCGTCGTCAAAGAGATCAAGGTCAATGTCGGCGACAAGGTCGCCATGGGTTCGCTGGTGCTGCTGCTCGAGGAAGCCGGCGGCGCGGCCGAAGCGCCTGCTGCTGCTCCTGCAGCCGCCCCTGCCGCCGCTGAAAAGCCGGCCGAGAAGCCTGCCGAAGCACCAGCCGCTGCCGCCCCTGCGGCATCTGGCGGCCCGGTCGACGTGAACGTGCCCGATATCGGCGACTTCAAGGAAGTCGAAGTCATCGAACTGATGGTCAAGGTCGGCGACACGATCAAGGTCGACCAGTCGCTGATCACGGTCGAATCAGACAAGGCCAGCATGGAGATCCCGTCGAGCCATGCCGGCGTCGTGAAAGAACTGAAAGTGAAGGTCGGCGACAAGGTTGCCAAGGGTTCGCTGGTGCTGGTCGTGGAAGCGACTGGCGGCGCGCCTGCCGCCGCGGCTCCTGCTGCTGCACCTGCACCTGCCGCAGCGCCCGCAGCCGCGCCAGCGCAAGCATCGGCGCCAGCACCTGCTGCCGCTCCTGCTCCGGCTGCAGCGCCAGGCGTGACCGGCTCGAAAGCCCACGCTTCGCCATCGATCCGCAAGTTCGCGCGCGAACTGGGCGTCGACCTGGGCCGCGTGCCTGGTTCGGGCCCGAAAGGCCGCATCACCCAGCAAGACGTGCAGAACTTCGTCAAGGGTGTAATGGCCGCGCCAGCAGCCGCACCGGCAAAATCGGGCGGCAGTGGCGTTGGACTGGACCTGCTGGCCTGGCCGTCGCTCGACTTCTCGAAATTCGGTCCGACCGAAACCGTGCCGCTGTCGCGCATCAAGAAGATCTCGGGCCCGAACCTGCATCGCAACTGGGTCATGATCCCGCACGTGACGCACTTCGACGAAGCCGACGTGACCGACCTGGAACAGTTCCGCGTCGATTCGAACGCCGCGCTGGCCAAGCAGAAATCAAACGTCAAGCTGACCATGCTGGCCTTCGTCATCAAGGCAAGCGTCGCCGCGCTCAAGAAATTCCCGCAATTTAACGCGTCGCTGTCGGAAGACGGCGCGGCCCTGATCACCAAGCAGTACTACAACATCGGCTTCGCGGCCGACACCCCGAACGGCCTGGTGGTCCCGGTCGTCAAGGACGCCGACAAGAAGACCATCTCGCAGATCGCCACCGAAATGGGTGAACTCTCTGGCCTGGCACGCGATGGCAAGCTGCCGCCGACCGCGATGCAGGGCGCGACCTTCACCATCTCGTCGCTGGGCGGCATCGGCGGCACCAACTTCACGCCGATCATCAATGCGCCTGAGCTGGCGATCCTGGGCCTGTCCAAGTCGGCGATGAAGCCGGTGTGGGACGGTTCGAGCTTCCAGCCGCGCCTGATGCTGCCGATGTCGCTGTCGTACGATCACCGTGTGATCGACGGCGCCGGCGCCGCGCGCTTTGCCGCCTACCTGGGCGAAGTGCTGGCCGACCTGCGCAAGACCCTTCTGTGATTGGAGCGCACTGATGAGCACTGTTGAAGTGAAAGTCCCGAATATCGGCGACTTCAAGGACGTCGAAGTGATCGAGCTGATGGTCAAGGCCGGCGACACGATCAAGGTCGACCAGTCCCTGATCACCGTCGAATCGGACAAGGCCAGCATGGAGATCCCATCGACCCACGCGGGCGTGGTGAAGGACATCGCGGTCAAGGTCGGCGACAAGATCAACGAAGGCACGCTGCTGCTGACGGTGGAAGAGTCGGGCGCTGACGCGCCGGCCGGGAAGCCGGCGGACAAGCCTGCTGCGCAGATCGGCGCACAGGCTGTTGCGCCGACCGCTGCTGCCGCGCCGACCGATTCGTATGCGCCGGCACACCCCGCGCCGGCCGTCCTGCCGGGCGCTGCGCCCGCGCCGAACGCCGCGAGCTACTCGGGCCAGGTCGACATCGAGTGCGAGATGATGGTGCTGGGCGCCGGTCCTGGCGGCTACTCGGCCGCGTTCCGCGCCGCCGATCTCGGCATGAACACCGTGCTGGTCGAGAAGTACGCGGCCCTGGGCGGCGTGTGCCTGAACGTCGGTTGCATTCCATCGAAGGCGCTGCTGCACGTGGCGCACATCATGGATGAAACCGCGCACATGGCCGACCTGGGCGTGGCCTTCGACAAGCCGCAAGTCGATATCGACAAGCTGCGCGCGCACAAGGATGGCGTGATCAAGAAGATGACCGGCGGCCTGGCCTTCATGGCCAAGGCGCGCAAGGTCAATGTGGTGCAGGGCGTGGGCCAGTTCCTCTCCCCGAACCACATCGAAGTCACCGGCCCGGACGGCGCCAAGAAGGTCGTGGCCTTCAAGAAGGCGATCATTGCCGCCGGTTCGTCGGTGGTGAAGCTGCCGTTCGTGCCGGAAGATCCACGCATCGTCGATTCGACCGGCGCGCTGGAGCTGCGCCAGGTGCCGAAGAAGATGCTGGTCATCGGCGGCGGCATCATCGGCCTGGAAATGGCGACCGTCTATTCGTCGCTGGGTTCGCGCATCGACGTGGTCGAGATGATGGACGGCCTGATGCAGGGCGCCGACCGCGAGGCCGTCAAGGTCTGGCAGAAGTTCAACGCCCACCGCTTCGACAACATCATGACCAAGACCAAGACCGTCGGCGTGGAAGCGCTGCCGGAAGGGATCAAGGTCACCTTCGAAGCCGCCGAAGCCGGCGCCGCCTCGCCAGAACCGCAGCTGTACGACCTGGTGCTGGTGGCCGTGGGCCGCAGCCCTAACGGCAAGAAGATCGCGGCCGACAAGGCTGGCGTGACGGTGAGCGATCGCGGCTTCATCGCGGTCGACAGCCAGATGCGCACCAATGTGCCGCACATCTTTGCCATCGGCGACCTGGTGGGCCAGCCGATGCTGGCGCACAAGGCGGTGCACGAAGCGCACGTGGCGGCCGAAGCGGCGTTTGAGAAGAAGACCCACTTCGACGCCAAGGTCATCCCGTCGGTCGCGTACACCGATCCCGAAGTGGCATGGGTCGGCCTCACCGAGGATGAAGCCAAGCAGAAGGGCATCAAGGTCGAGAAGGGCCACTTCCCGTGGAACGCCAGCGGCCGCGCGGTCGCCAACGGCCGCGACGAAGGCTTCACCAAGCTGCTGTTCGACGCCGAGACCCACCGCATCGTCGGCGGCACCATCGTCGGTACCAATGCCGGCGACATGATCGGCGAGATCGCGCTGGCGATCGAGATGGGCGCGGACGGCGTGGACATCGGCAAGACCATCCACCCGCACCCGACCCTGGGCGAGTCGATCGGCATGGCGGCCGAAGCCTATGAAGGCGTCTGTACCGATTTGCCGCCGCCGCGCAAGCGTTAAGCGTCAGCCAGTAGCTTTCGCCCGTCGTCCCCGCGCAGGCGGGGACCCAAGTTTGCAAGCGTTTCGATAGCGCGCGCAGTAATTGGGTCCCCGCCTTCGCGGGGACGACGTTTTTGAGGCTAACAAAAGAATGTGTGCGGACGGCCGATTACACCTGCCGGAACACGTCCATGTAGTTGCGGCTCACCGCCAGCTGCTTATCGCGTCCCTTGAGCTTCACATGCAGCCGCCACGGACGGCGCCGCCGTCGCCACGCGCGCCATCGACCTGGATCGACAGGTCGGCGGCGTGGCTGGCGGCAGCGCTGGACAGCAGGGCAAGCAGGAGGGCAAGGCGGTTCATGGAAGTCTCCGGTTGAGTGGTCGGTAGGGCCATTCTGGAAGAGCGAACCGGACCCCGCCGCGGTTTGCGACGAAGCGGCGCCTGGCGGCGCGAGTTGCAGGCATGCGGCGCCAGTTGCCTTGCCCGCGTGCGCCGCTTGCCAGCGCCCGCCAAAAGCCTATGATGGAAGAATGCGGCGGCAAGCCGACTTGCCGCGTCCGTGTTCAGCTCAGGAGGGCATGATGGACGAGCACTGCAACGAGTACGTCGGGACCGTCTACGTGTTACCGGAAACCCGCTGTTTCGAACTCCATACCACGGTCCATGGCGCGCCGGCGACCATTACCGGCACCATATCCCAGCTGCTGGCCTCGCAGTTCAGCCAGTACGTGCCGGGCGCCATCGGCACCGTCGATCCGCAGCAGGTGGCGGTGCGGCCGCGCCGGGTCGAGGTGCTGACCCGCGAACTGCACGAGCGCCACCGGGCGCCGCGCAAGGTGCACCTGCTCACACGCGTGCATGACGTGGAAGAGCAGGCCAGGCCGGTGCCCGTGTCGGCCATTTGAAGGTGCTACAAATGAAAAATGCCGCCCGGCTTGCACCGGGCGGCATTGTGATGAAGGCGACTTTGCTTCAGCCGAAGCTGACGAAGCGCTCCGGGATATCGATCGTGCCGGCCTTGGCGGCGGCGGCATAGGTGCGCATTTCAGCGATGACCGCTTCCATCTGGTCGGCGCCAGGATTTTCGATGAAGTTCTTCATGCGTTCTTGCAGCGATGCTTGTTGATCACGCCATTCGTATCTGGACGACTTGCTCATGCTTTCTCCTCGCGGTCACACCGCTGTTATTGATATTCACGACATCCTCTGTGAAGGCTTACAGAGTGCCACAAAATGCCATATTGTGTCCGTGCGATGCCGCACTTATTAGCTCATCGGTTCTTCAGGACACTTGCATAAAACAGTTCAAGGCGCGCTGCCAGCTCGCGCCGCGTTTCCTCGCGCGTGGGTTGGGTGTCGGGGAACAGGAAGCGTCCGATCGGATCGCCGCTGATGCAGCCGATCAGGTGGGTCGGCAGCAACTCCAGCGGCACGTCGTCGCGCAGCTGGCTGCGGATGTCCGGGCGCGAAAAGAAGCGGTACAGCATCTCGCGCGTCAGGCGCGGCCCGCCTTCATAGAAAGCCTCGGCCAGCTCCGGATTGCTGCCGGCTTCGGCGATCACCACGCGCTGCATGGCCATCGCCTCGGGTTCGACCAGCATATCGTAGAAATCGCGCGCGAAGTCGTCGACGATCTCGCGCAGCGGCCGGGTGTCGACGTCCATGTCGTGTCCGGCGAACAGGCGTTCGCGCCGTGAGGCGAGCACGGCCTTGAGCAGGCCGCCCTTGCCGCCGAACTTCACATAGATCGTGCGCACCGCCACCCGCGCCTCGCGGGCGATGGCTTCCAGGCTGACCTTGGTATAGCCATGGCGCAGGATGAGGCAGCCCGCTGCGTGGATCAATTCCTGGGTGCGGGCCTCGACTTCCGACGCCTTCGGGCGTCCGGCGGATTTGACTGCCGCCACTGTTTCATTCTGTGCTTTGCTCATGGCAAAGACTCTAGTGCAAACTAAAATGAAACGCAACCGTTTCATTTCTTGACTTCCGTGTATTGCTGGCAAATAATGCGATGAATCCATTTCATTTCATTTCCGGAGCTTTTCCATGGCAGAGATGCACAGCACGGCAGGGCAGTCGCCCGCGGCACAAACCCCAGCGGGCGGGGCGCCCGGCAAGAGCGGCCCCAACAAGCGCGTGCTGGCCGTGGTGGGCCTGATCGCGCTGGTGGCGATCGGCGCCGGTGGACGCATGTGGTACCGCAGCCATCACTTCGTCGAGACCGAAAATGCCTACGTCACCGGGCGCGTGCACCAGGTGTCGTCGCGCGTGGCCGGCGTGGTCACCAAGGTACTGGTGGACGACAACCAGCTGGTCAAGGCAGGCGACACGATCGCCGAGCTCGATCCGGTCGACCATGCCGTGCGTGTCGAACAGATCGAAGCCCAGATCGCCAGCATGCAGCAGCAGCTCAAGCAGGCCGAGGCCCAGATAGAGCAGGTGCGCGCACAGGCCGCGGCGGCCGGCGCCCAGGTCAAGCAGTCGCAGGCCCAGCTGCTGAGGGCGCGCCAGGATGCCGAGCGCTTCGGCCAGCTGTACAACGAGACCATGAAGGCGGTCTCGAAGGCCGAGGTGGATGCGTCGAGCGCCGCGCGCGACGCCGCCGTGGCCGACCTGGCCGCGCGCCGCGACAATGCGTCCGCCGCGCAAGCCCAGATCGGCGCCGCCGAGGCGGGCCGCGACGTGCTCAAGGCCCAGGTGAAGGTATTGCAGGCGCAGTGGAAGGAAGCGAGGCAGCAACTGGCCTACAACCGCATCGTGGCGCCGGTCGACGGCCGCGTCGGCCGCCGCAGCGTCGAAGTCGGCGCCCGCGTGCAGCCGGGCCAGGCGATGCTGGCCGTGGTCGAGGACAATGTGTGGGTGGTCGCCAACTTCAAGGAAACCCAGCTCGCCGGCCTGGCGCCGGGACAGATGGTCAATCTCGACGTCGACGCATTGCCTGAACACCACCTGGTGGGCCGCGTGGACAGCTTCGCCCCGGCCTCGGGCAACCAGTTCGCGCTGCTGCCGGCCGATAACGCGACCGGCAACTTCACCAAGATCGTGCAGCGCGTGCCGGTCAAGATCGCGCTCGACCCGCAGGACGTGAAAAAATACGCCGGCCGCCTGGTGCCCGGCATGTCGGTGGTGGCCGAGGTCGAACTGGGCCAGGACGTCAAACCGACCCAGACCGCCGCCGTCCACTAAGCGCTTGCCATGACTACCCTGAGCAAATCTGCTCCAGTGGGTGCGGTCCCGGGTGCGCCAGCCGATGGCGCGGCCGTGGACATGCGCACCTGGATCGCGATCGCCGCCGGCATGCTGGGCGCCTTCATGGCGGTGCTCGACATCCAGATCACCAATTCTTCGCTGCGCGACATCCTCGGCACCTTGTCGGCCACGCAGGAAGAAGGCTCATGGATCTCGACCGCCTACCTGTGCGCCGAAATCGTCGTGATCCCGCTGACGGCGCTGTTCTCGCGCGCCTTCGGCGTGCGCAACTACATGATCGGCACCACCGCGCTGTTCCTGGTGTTCTCGACCCTGTGCGGCGCGGCCTGGAGCCTGGAGAGCATGATCGTGTTCCGCATGCTGCAGGGCTTCACCGGCGGCGCGCTGATCCCGATGGCGATGACCCTGGTGATGACGCTGCTGCCGCCATCCAAGCGCGCCACCGGCATGGCCATCTTCGGCCTGACCGCGACCCTGGCGCCGGCCATGGGGCCGACCCTGGGCGGCTACCTGTCGGAGCTGTATGGCTGGCCGTCGATCTTCTACATCAACTGGGTGCCGGGCGTACTGCTGATCGCCGGCATGGCCTGGGGCCTGAATCCCGAGAAAGCCAATGTCAGGACGCTGGTGAAGGCCGACTGGCTGGGCATCGCGCTGATGGCGATGGGCCTGGCCTGCCTGACGATCTTCCTGGAAGAAGGCAATTCGAAGGACTGGTTCGATTCGAGCTTCATCGTGGCCTTCGCCGCGCTCTCGCTCACGGGCCTCTTGGGCTGGGTGGCGCTGAGCTTCTCGAAGCCGGAACCGTTCGTCAACCTGCGCCTCTACGGCAAGCGTAACTTTTTGGTGGCGACCACGCTGTCGGCCGTGATCGGCATGGGCCTGTATGGTTCGTCTTACCTGTTGCCGCTGTACCTGGGCCAGATCGCCGGCTACACGCCGATGCAGATCGGCGAAGTGATCGCCTGGGTCGGCCTGCCGCAATTGCTGGTGATGCCGTTCGCGGCCAAGCTGTCCTCGAAAGTCGACAACCGCATCCTGTGCAGCTTCGGCCTGTTCATGTTCGGTATCTCGTGCATCATGAACTCCTTCATGGACGCCACCACCGGCTACGACCAGCTGATGTGGACGCAGGTCGTGCGCGCCATCGGCCAGCCCTTCGTGATGCTGACCCTGTCGAATTTCGCGATGTCGGGCCTGCAGCCGCGCGATATGGGGTCGGCCTCGAGCCTGTTCAACATGACCCGCAACCTGGGCGGCTCGATCGGCATCGCGCTGCTGGCGACCTCGCTCACCAACCGCGAACACTTCCACTCGGCGCGCCTGGGCGAAGCGGTCTCGGTCTATGCGCCCGCGACCCAGGAACGCCTGGACGCACTGACCCAGGGCTTCATCGCCAAGGGCATCGACCCCGCCAGTGCCGCGAACCAGGCGCTGGCCGTGGTCGACCGCCTGGTGCGGCGCGAAGCCTATGTGATGGCCTATAACGATGGCTTCTGGATCATCGGCATGATCCTGCTCGGCTGCATCGCGGCGATTTGGATGGCCGACAAGGTCAAGTCGCCGGGTGGCGGCGGTGGCGGCCATTGATGCGGCGCCTGAATACTGAATTCGAATGAAGAGATCAACCATGTTCAAACCTCTCGCCTCTGTCATCGCGGTCAGCGCACTGGTCGCCGGCTGCACCACGCTCGGCCCGGATTTCAAGGCGCCGGACGCGCCGGTGCAAACGGCGTTTCGCCATCTCGAAGCGGGCAGCGACAGCGCGCGCCTGCCGGCCGCCTGGTGGACCGTGTTCCATGACGCCACCCTCGACAGCCTCGAGACGCGCGCGCTGCGCGACAACCCCGGCGTGCAGGCCGCAGCCCAGCGCCTGCTGCAGGCGCAGGCGCAACTGGGCGTCGTGCGCGCCGGCCAGCTGCCGAGCGTCTCGGTCGGCGCCGGTGTGTCGAATGCCCGTACCTCGGCCGAGACGTCGCAGGGCCTGGCCCTGGGCGGCCGCTCGATCGAGGGCAACAATTACAGCGTCGGCGCCTCGCTGTCGTATGAGCTCGACCTGTGGGGCCGCGTGCGCCGCGTGGTCGAGGCCAGCGATGCGCAGGCGCTGGCGGCGCAGATTGATCGCGACGGCGTGGTCCTGCTGCTGTCGAGCCAGGTCGCATCGTCGTACTGGCAGCTGCGCGGACTGGACGCCGAGCGCGCGATCCTGGAGGACGCCCTGGCCACGCGCCGCGAGTCGGAGCAACTGGTCGAGGCCCGCTTCAATGCCGGCCTGTCGAACGAGCTGGACGTGTCGCGCGCGCGCATCGAGCGCGCCAACGCCGAAGCCGACCTGCACGAGGTGCAGCGCCAGCGCAACCTGGTGGAACACGCGCTGGCCACGCTGGTGGGCAGCACGCCCAGCGCGCCGCTGATAGCTACAGGGCAGATGAAAACCGCGACCGCGCAACTGCCGCAGCCGCCCGCGATTCCCGTTGGCCTGCCGGCCAGCCTGATGGGCCAGCGGCCCGACCTGGCGGCGAGCAGCGCGCAGCTGAAGGCGGCCAATGCGCAGATCGGCGTGGCCGAAGGCGCCTTCTATCCGGCGCTGTCGCTGACCGGGAATTTCGGCTATGCCTCGCAAAGCCTGAACGACCTGACCAACGGCGGCGCGCGCCAGTTCTCGGCCGGCCCGCTGGCGCTGTCGCTGCCGATCTTCGAAGGCGGCCGCAATCGCGCCAACCTGGCGCTGGCCAGGGCGCGTTACGACGAGGCGGTGGCCAATCACCAGACAAAGCTCTTGACGGCACTGCGCGAGGTGGAAGACGCGCTGTCCGACCTGCAGCAGCGCCAGCAACAGGGCGAGGTGCAGGCCCAGTCGCAACAGGCGGCGGCGCGCGCGCTGCTGGTGGCGCAGGCGCGCTACGAGCGCGGCGTGTCGACCTATCTCGACGTGACCGACGCCCAGCGCAGCACGCTGGCGGCGGACCGCGCCGCGGCCCAGATCCGCACCCAGCGCCTGCTGGCGACAGTGGCGGTGGCGCGTGCGCTCGGCGGCGGTTGGGAGCAGGGGGAGGCGCTGGCGACGGTGCGATAATGGCCTGATTGCCATTCAGGATACGGAAGAGACCATGAAAACAATCTTCGCACCGCTCGCTTTGTGCTTTGCCATCAGCGCGGCATTCGCTCCAGCCGTGTACGCGCAAACGGCGCCGACGGTCGCCAGCGCCGACCAGTTGCAAGCGATGTCGAAACGCTTCGCGCCGGTCGAGCTGCGCGCCGACGTATCTCACTTGTCGAAGGGCGACCGCGCCGCCATCGCCCTGCTGATCGAAGCGGCCAGGATCATCGACACGCTGCAACTGCGCCAGCGCTGGGCCCACAACGAGGCGCTGTGGAACGCGCTCAAGAAGGACACCACGCCGCTCGGCCGCGCGCGCCTGGACGCCTTCTGGCTCAACAAGGGCCCGTGGTCGAACCTCGACAACAATGCCTCGTTCATGCCGGCCGAGTATGCGGGCATCAGGATTCCGGCGAAGAAGCCCGAGGGCGCCAACTTCTATCCGGAAGGCGCCACCAAGGCGTCGCTGGAGGGTTGGATGAACGGCCTGGCGCCGGAGCAGAAGAAAGAGGCGCAGTGGTTCTTCACCGTGATCCGCGCGAAGCCGGACGACAAGCTGCACACCGTGAAGTATTCGGACGAATACCGCCCCGAACTGGACAAGCTGGCCAAGCTGCTGCGCGACGCGGCGGCAGCCACCGACAACGCCTCGCTCAAGAAATTCCTGGGCCTGCGCGCCGACGCGTTTCTTTCCAACGACTACCTGGCCTCGGACTTCGCCTGGATGGACCTCGACGCGCCTGTCGACGTGACCATCGGGCCATACGAAACCTATAACGACGAGCTGTTCGGCTACAAGGCCGCCTTCGAGGCCTATGTGAGCATCCGCGATCCGAAGGAAACGGCCAAGCTGGACTTCTTCGGCAAGCACCTGCAGGAACTCGAGGACAACCTGCCGCTCGACAAGCAGTACCGCAATCCGAAGGTCGGCGCCATCGCGCCGATGGTGGTGGTCAATGAGGTGTATGGCGCCGGCGACGGCAATATGGGCGTGCAGACCGCGGCCTACAACCTGCCGAACGACGAGCGCGTGATCCGCGAACGCGGCTCCAAGCGCGTGATGCTCAAGAACGTACAGCAGGCCAAGTTCGCGTCCACGCTCACGCCGATCAGCAAGCAGGTGCTCAAGCCGGCGGACCAGAAGGACCTCGACTTCGATTCCTTCTTCACCCACATCCTGGCGCACGAGATCATGCACGGCCTGGGACCGCATCACACGAAGAAGGACGGCAAGGACTCGACCCCGCGCCAGGACCTGAAGGAAACCTATTCGACCATCGAGGAAGCGAAGGCCGACATCACCGGCCTGTGGGCGCTGCAGTACATGATGGACAAGGGCCTGCTGAAGGACACGCTGGGGCAGGGCGCGGCGGCCGAGCGCAAGCTGTACAACACCTTCCTGGCCTCGAGCTTCCGCACCCTGCACTTCGGCCTGAGTTCGTCGCATGCGCGCGGCATGGCGATCCAGGTCAACTACCTGCTCGACAAGGGCGGCTTTGTCGCCCACGACGACGGCACCTTCTCGGTCGACTTCAGGAAGATCAAAGGGGCCGTGATCGACCTGGACCGCGAATTCCTGACCATCGAAGCCACCGGAGACTATGCGCGCGCCAAGGCGATGATGGACAAGTACGTCGTGATCCGCCCCGAGGTGCGCAAGGCGCTCGACAAGCTGAAGGCGGTGCCGAACGACATCCGTCCGGCCTTCGTGACGGCGGACAGCTTGCTCAAATAAGCGTGCCGTAAGCAAATCGCGCAGCAACGTGCTATAGTCAAATCGTTTCCAATAGGAAATACCTATGGTATTTACTTCAACTAAAACGACATACACGGTGCTACCATGAAAACCAAGAACCTGACCATCGGCGCCCGGCTGGCATTCGGCTACGGCGCCGTTTTCTTACTGATGATCGCCCTGGTCGCGCTGGCGGTGAACCGCGTGGGCCGGATCGAGAGCGTCCTCAACCATATCAACGAGGTCAACAGCGTCAAGCAGCGCCACGCCATCAATTTCCGTGGCAGCGTACACGATCGCGCGATCGCCCTGCGCGACGTGGCGTTGGCGTCCGACGCGGCCGGCGCCAGCGCGCCGATCGCCTTGATCCGTACGCTGGACGACAACTATGCGCGCTCGGCCGGCCCGCTCGATGCGCTCTTCAATGAACGCAAGGACATCCTGCCGGAAGAGAAGGAAGCGCTGGCCGCGATCAAGGCCCAGGAAAGCGTGACCAAGCCGCTGATCGCGCGCGTGATCGCGTTGCACGCGGCTGGCCAAGGCCTGGAGGCGAACACGCTGCTGGCGCAAGAGGCGGCGCCGGCCTTCACCGCCTGGCTGGCCAGCATCAACCGCCTGATCGACCTCGAGGAAAAGCTGAGCAACGACGCCGCCACCGAGGCGCGCCGCATGGCCAACGGTTTCTTCGGCTGGATGGCGCTGCTGTGTGCTGGCGCGATCGCGGCCGGTTCGCTGGCGGCCTGGTACATCAGCCGCGGCCTGCTGCGCCAGCTTGGCGGCCAGCCGGACTATGCGGCCTCGATCGCCAGCGCCATCGCCAGCGGCGACCTGGGCGTGGAGATCGTCACCCGTCCCGGCGACCGCGGCAGCCTGCTGTTCGCGATGCAGGGCATGCGCGACAGCCTGGTGCGCATCGTGGCCCAGGTGCGCACCGGCACGCTGGCGATCGGCACCGTATCGACCGAGATCGCGGACGGCAACCGCGACCTGGCCGGCCGCACCGAACGCCAGAACGGCACCCTGCAGGCCACTGCCGCCTCGGTCGAGCAATTGACCGGCACCGTGCGCCAGAATGCCGACAACGCGCGCCAGGCGAACATGCTGGCCGAATCCGCCTCCGAAGTGGCGCAGCGCGGTGGCAAGGTGGTGGCCGAGGTGGTGGGCACGATGGCGGCCATCAATGAATCGTCGAAGAAGATCGTGGACATCATCGGTGTGATCGATGGCATCGCCTTCCAGACCAATATCCTGGCGCTCAATGCGGCGGTGGAAGCGGCCCGCGCCGGCGAGCAGGGCCGGGGCTTTGCCGTGGTGGCGACCGAGGTGCGCAACCTGGCGCAGCGTTCGGCGGCGGCGGCCAAGGAGATCAAGGTCCTGATCGGCAGCTCGGTCGAGCGGGTCGACGCCGGCGCCCGTCTGGTGGACCAGGCCGGCGCGACGATGGGCGAGATCGTCACCGGGGTCAAGCGCGTGACCGACATCATGGCCGAGATCAGCCATGCGTCCGCAGAACAGAATGCCGGCATCGAGCAGGTCAATGGTGCGATCGGCCAGATCGACGACGCCACGCGCCAGAACGCCGAACTGGTGCAGCAGGCCAGCCAGGCCGCGGCCTCGCTGGAAGAAGAGGCGGAACGCCTGGCCCAGCTGGTCAGCATTTTCCGTCTCGACGGTGCAGCCGCGCCGGCCTTGCAGGCGGGACGGATGCGGCCGGCGCTGACCGCCTGATCGCAACAAGGGCCGCTCGTCGCGGCCCTTGTTTTTTTGAACATGCAGAAATATTTTCCTGAAAGTGGCGCTTGATTCGGGGATAGAATTTCCGATAGGAATTTCGCTCATCCCCGGAGTAGCACCATGTTCAAGCATCTCCTGTCTGCGGCCGCCATCCTCGCCGCATCCGCTGCGCTTCCCTCGCACGCATCGCAGCTCACGGCTCAAGAAATGCGCTGGCTGCGCGCCGCCGCCCCCGTGCTGGAGTACTCGAAATCGATCGCCCTGCCGGTCGACATCATCGTCCAGCCGAAGGCGCCGGCCGGCGCAGTGCCGCTGGCGATGGGCTTCGACAAGGGCCGCTGCAAGCTGGTGCTGTCGATGCGCGGTAATCCCGAGGCCGAGAAGGTACTGGCCGACGTCCCCGCCGACAAGCAGGCGCTGCTGATCGAGGCCATGGCCGCGCACGAACTGGCCCATTGCTGGCGCTATGCCCAGGGCGGGTGGCATCTGCTGCCGGCGGGTTTCGTCGAAACCGGCGACCAGACCTCGCACGATCCCGAACTGCTGGCCGCGGCGAAGGCGATGCGCGACACCCGGCGCGAGGAAGGCTTCGCCGACCTGGTGGCGCTGGCCTGGATCCAGCGTACCCGGCCGGGAGAATATGCGCGGGTGCACGACTGGCTGCGCGGCGTGCGCGCCACCGTCGCGGTGCCGGGCAGCGGCCACGATACGCGCGCCTGGGTCAAGCTGGCCGGCAACGGCCGCCAGTTCGACAGCCGCCTGTCGCCATTCGAGGCCGCCGATGCGCTGTGGCGTGAAGGCTTGCTGCATTGACGATTGAGGTAGATCGACGTTTTTCGCTATCGTCCTTATAAGCTTAATTGGTTTTTTAATAAGCGTTCGGTGCCGCACAGAGTGCTCTGCGGTGTCGGCGTTTAATGGACTCACCAATAACCAATAGAGGGACTCAACATGAAATCGTTCATCGCTACCTTGATCGCCACCGCCGCCGTCGCCGCCATCGGCATCGCTCCCGCCGCTGCCCAGACCAATAAGGACGCCTATAAAACGGCGATGGACAAGGTCAAGGCCGACTACCGTGTCGCCAAGGACAAATGCGACGCCATGAGCGGTCACGCCGAAGACATCTGCGAAGACGAAGCCAAGCTGATGCGCGCGAAAGCCGAACTGGATGCGACCACCAAGTTCGACAATACCGGCAACAATGTGCGCAAGGCACGCGACAATGTGATCGACGCCGAATATGAACTGGCCGACGAAAAATGCGACTCGCTGAAAGGCGATGCCGAGGACAAGTGCGAAGCGCAGGCCAAGTCGACCCGCGATGCAGCACGTGATGCCAACAAGGCCAAGTAATCGCTGATCAGTTTGCTGCCGCACCTCACTGCGGTGGCGACTGAGCTAGCTTTGGCACGTCGTTCCCGCGCAGGCGGGAACCTAAGTTGCGAGCGTTTCGATAGCGCTGGACATCTTAGGTTCCCGCCTGCGCGGGAACGACGTTTTGGGGCCGGCAAAAGAATATCTGCGCTCTAATGGACGCCGGTCCAGATTGTCCAATCAAGGTACGTTGTCGCACAGATGTTGAAGGGTGCAGGGCGTTTAATGGATGCCATCCTAACAACGCATGCAAGGGAATCCGACCATGAAAACCCTCATCGCTACCCTGATCGCAACCGCCGTATCCGCCGTCGCCATTGCTCCCGCCAGCGCCGCCCCCGTCGACAAGGACGCCCACCGCGCCGCGATGGACAAGGCCGGTGCTGACTACCGCACTGCCAAGACCAAATGCGACGCCATGAAGGGCAATGCCGAGGAAGTGTGCGAAGACGAGGCCAAGCTGGCCCAGGCACGCGCCGAGCTCGATGCCTATACCAAGTACGACACCACCGGCGGCAACCTGCGCGATGCGCGCGCCAAGGTGATCCGCGCCGAGCACGAGCTGGCCGATACCCAGTGCGACGCCACTGCGGCCGGCGACAAGGACCGCTGCAAGGCCACGGCCGGTTCGATCCGCGATGCCGCGCTGGCCCGCCTGGACGACCGCAATATCGACCGCGCCGTCGGCCACAGCAGCAGTGGCGAGCTGGTGAGCAGCATCGACTCGAAAGATCCAGCGACGGCGGCCGCCGTCCAGAAATGCGAACAGATGACTGGGGATGCGCGCAGCGCCTGCGTGGTCGACCAGCGCGGTAACGTCACCACCGCCACCAACGTGGCCGCCACCACCGGCGCGGCCGTTTCCGCCAACACCCGCGAAGCGGCGCGCAACGCGGCCGATAAAACCCGCGAGGTGGCATCGAACGTGGCCGAGAAGACCGGCATGGCCGGCGCCGGCGAACGCACCCGCGAAGCGGTCGCCACCGTGAAGGAAAAGACCGCAGCCGCATTCGACCGCACCAAGGAAATGGCGTCGAACGCGGCCCACAAGGCGGAAAACGCCACCGAGCGCGCCGGCGAGAAGACCACCCGCGTGGTCTCGGACGGCAACATCACCGCCAAGGTCAAGGCCGGCCTGGTGGCCGATCCCGCCCTGAAGGGCATGGAAATCAGCGTCGACACCGAAGGCGGCGTCGTGATGCTGAGCGGCTTCGTCGAATCGAAGGCCGAAGCCGACAAGGCCATGCAAGTGGCCAAGGGCGTCGACGGCGTGACCAACGTCAAGAGCGCAATCAAGGTCAAGTAATCCCAGGCTGATCGCGTTGAAACAGCCCGCGCGCCGTCCCGCACGCGGGCTGTTTTGCATCCGGCTCACGCTTATGCGGTGTGGATGATGCGCCACAGTTTGGCCAGCCGGTGGATATGGGGGTAGACATGGCGTCCGGTCCGGCATCCGGCGGGGGCTATAATTACCGACGTGAATAAACTTGAAGCATTCGGATACATCGCGGCGCAGGCCGTTCGCGGTGAAATCACTTTCCCCACCAGCGTCAATGCCGTGCTGCGCCTGCAGCTCGCCCTCGATGACCCGGATTGTCATATCGACGAGGCGATCCGCCTGGTGCTGGCCGAACCGCAACTAGCTGCGCGTACGGTCGCCATCGCCAATACGCCCGCCTTCGGCGGCAGCAGCGCGATGCCGGTGACCAATGTCCGCGCCGCTGTGGCGCGCATCGGGTACCGGCGCCTGCAGGCCCTGGTGGCCAGTCTGGTGGTGCGGCAATTTGGTAACCGCATCAACGATCCGGGCCTGCGCGCCAAGGCCGAGCAATTGTGGGCGCACACCACCCACGTCGCCTCGATTGCCCATTCGCTGGCGCGCCGCGTTACCGGCGTCAATCCCGATACCGCCCTGTTCGCCGGCATCGTGCACGAGGTCGGCGCCTTTTACCTGCTGGCGCGGGCCGACGAGTTTCCCGGCCTGCTGGACGACGATCCGGAAAACTGGGGCGCCCTGTGTGAAGACGTGGTCAGCGCCGAGGTGATGAAGAAGCTGTCGATACCGCCGGCGGTGTCGGAGGCGATCGCCGACATGCGTGGCGGCTGGCTGAACATGCCGCCTGGCACCTTGCTCGACACTTTGCTGCTTGCGAACCAGTATGCGCCGGTGGCGTCGCCCCTCGACAGCCGCCGCGCCAATCTGCCGGAGCACGGCGAGAGCGCACTCGATTTCGTCTTCGACGAATTCACGCTGCAAGACATCCTGGATGAAGCGGCCGAGACCGCGAAGGCGATGGGCGACGTCGCCCTGGTGTGATCATTCGATAGATTTACGGAACTGCGTATCTTTCCTGCAACCAAATGGTGGTGCTGGAGTGATACTCTTGATCATTATTAATTTCCGTGTGGAATTTTTATGGTCAGGTTTGGCGTATTTCTCGGTGTAGCACTGGCCAGCATGGGCGCCCAGGCAGGCGTCATCGATCTGGGCGCCGTTATGGGTGGTGCAAACGTCTATACCGCCGGCGACTTCAAGGCGATCTCGAGCGACGCCGAAGGGGCGATCGTCTCTGGTGGTAACGTCACGATCCAGAATTACGCAGTCAATAAAAAAGACAGGGCGGCTTACGCCGGTTATTCGATCGTTGCAGGCGGCAATATCTCGCTGACGAGCGGCAGCATCCACAACGGCCCGGTGTATGCGGGCGGTGCGGTGACCACGCAAAGCGCTGCCACCCCGCCACGTTCGACGGTCAATCCAGTCGATTTTTCCTCCGCGACGGAGCAATTCAAGGATATCGCCGCCGGACTGAGCCTGGTCGGGGCAACAGGGAGGGTCGAGCGCGAATACAGTGCCAATAAGCTCATCGGCAGCGGCAATGGCGGCGTGGACATATTCAATGTCTCGGCCGACTTTCTAAATGGCGGGAACAACTGGGTGCTCAGCGGCTTGACCGCGAACCAGACGCTGATCTTCAATATCAGCGGCAAGCACGGCGGTTTCACTGGCGGCATGCAGCCGCTGAGCGGCTACAACGTCCTGTTTAATTTCTTCGAGGCCGAGACGGTCGACGTGAAGGGCATCCTCGGCAGCGTGCTGGCGCCGTATGCGACGGTCGTTCCCGGCAATGGCGTCATCAAGGGCCAGGTCATCGCCGGCGCCTGGAATTCAAGCGTCCAGGTGGATGCCGAGAATTACTGGAAAGCGGTCGACGTTCCGGGCTTCGAACTGGTCAAGAATGATCCGCCGGTCGAGTCGCCGGTGGAGGTGCCCGAGCCGGGCACGCTGACGCTGATGATGGCGGGGCTGCTTGGCGCAATTGCACTGCGGCGCCGACGCGCCTGAAAAAGTTTTCATGAAAGACAAACGGCGGCCGCGAGCCGCCGTTTGTCATTCTCCGGTCAGGTGCAGCCGGCCGCCAGCATGCGCGTCTGCATGCGGTGGCGCGCCAGCATGAACGCCGTCAATCCGACGCCGCACAGCGCCAGGGCCGCCGCCACCCACTGCGGCGCCGTATAGGCATAGCCCAGCGTCAGCGGCACGCCGCCGAGGAAGGCGCCCAGCGCATTGCCGATATTGAAACCGGACTGGCCCAGCGAGGAGCCGAGCATCTCGGCTTCGCGCGATTGTTCCATCAGCAGCAGCTGGATCGGCGGGCCGATCGCCAGCGCATTGGCGCCGGTCAGGAAGGCCAGCACGACCATCGCCAGCTTCGACTCCGCAAGGAAACCATTGCACAGCAGCAGGACGGTCATCGACATCATGAGGATCAGCAGGGCGGGCAGCGGGTGCACGCGGTCCGCCAGGCGGCCGCCGAACTGCACGCCGACCGTCATGCCGACGCCGACCGCCGTCATGATCAGGGGAATCGTGGTCGAATCGAAGCGCGTGACGTCGGTGAGCAATGGCGCGATATAGCTGAACCAGGCGAAGAAGCCGCCGGTGCCGATCGAGACGATGCCCAGCGCCAGCCACAGGTCGAGGTGGCGGAAGATGCGCAGGTCTTGCATGATGCCGGTGCGCTTGCCCGGCTCGATATGCGGCACCCACTGGCGCAGGCTCCACATGGTGAGCAGGCCGATCACGGCCACGATCAGGAACACCAGGCGCCAGTCGATGACGTGGCCGATCCAGGTGCCGAGCGGGACGCCCAGCACATTGGCCAGGGTCAGGCCGGTAAACATCGTGGCGACGGCGGCGGCGGTGCGGCCCTCGTCGGCCAGGCGGCTGGCGACGACGGCGCCGACGCCGAAGAAAGCGCCATGCGGCAGGCCGGCCAGGAAGCGCGACACCATCATGATCTCGAAGTTTGGCGCGAAGGCCGACATCGCATTGAAGATGGCGAACATCAGCATGAACCAGACCAGCACGCTGCGCGGCGGGCGGCCGGCCACCAGGCTGACCAGGGTCGGTGCGCCGACCACGACGCCCAGTGCATAGGCGGTGATCAGGTAGCCGGCTTGCGGGATGGTGATGTGCAGGCCGCCGGCGATGTCCGGCAGGATGCCCATCATGACGAATTCGGTCATGCCGATGCCGAAGCCGCCAAGGGCGAGTGGAAGTAGGCTTTTCTTGATCACGGGGATTGTTGTTCGGGGTGGAAAGAGGAAAGCCGGCCGAAGCGTATGCGCGGCCGGGTCTGGCACTATACCGGGAGCAGGCGGACGCGTCCGCTTTCGTGTCGTGATGACGGGTATAGGGAGCCGGAATGGCTTCAGTCGTCGTCGGTGTCGGCGTCGGACGGCCAGCCGATGCGGCCATGGCCGGCTTCGTCGAGGCGGGCGCGCAGCGCATCGGCGGCGCTGGCCGGCAGGCTGAAGGTGAAGCGCACGTCGTCGCCATGCTCGACCGCATCGAGGCCGGCGCCGGCGGCATCGAGTTCGCGCCGCAGCATGCCTTCCATCGCATAGGGGGCGGTGCAGCGCAGCTGGCGCAGCTTGATGATCGGGACCTTGGTCGCCGTCAGCAGGGCTTGGGCAACGCTGTCGGTATAGGCGCGCACCAGTCCGCCCGCGCCGAGCTTGACGCCGCCGAAGTAGCGCACCACGGTGGCCAGCACGCCTTCCAGGTCCTGGTGGCGCAAGACGTCGAGCATGGGACGGCCCGCGGTGCCGCTGGGCTCCCCGTCATCGACCGCGGCGGATTGGCCGCCGGCCAGCAGGGCCCAGCACACATGGGCCGCACCCGGATGCTGGGCACGCAGCTCGGCTACGATCTTGACGGCCCCGGCGCGGTCCGGCATCGGCTGCACGCAGGCGATGAAGCGGCTTTTCTTGATGACCAGTTCGTGCTGAACGGCGCTGGTGATCGTCTGGGGCATGGCGTTCGGAAAGTGAAAACAACAACGCCAACCCGAAGGCTGGCGTTGTTGTCTGAATCTTTGGTAGGCCGTGCGTGGCTCGAACACGCGACCAACGGATTAAAAGTCCGCTGCTCTACCAACTGAGCTAACGACCCGAAGAAGACGAGATTATAGCGGCACTTGACCGATTTACCAAGTGCTTTGAATCATCATTTCGATTCTCGCGGAGAATTCGGCTTCGGCGCCCGCGTCGACGCGTCCTTCGACGTCTCGATGTCGCCGTGATAATCCTGGCCGGTGTCGGCCGCGTGGCGCTTGCCGTCTTCCTTGACGTCCGTGCCTTCGATCTCCTTGTCTTCGGCCTGCACATCGTGCATGGCGTGCGGTTCGAGTTCCTCGGCGCTGGTGTTCATCCGGACGAACAGTCCCCAGGTGGCGAGCAGGGCGGCGGCGGCCAAGCCGATCGCCGCCGCGTGCGGCAGATATTGCGGACTGCCGTGGACGTACTGGAACACGCCGATCAGGCATTCGACCGACAGCGACACCACGACCACGATCAGGAAGCGCGACAGGAAGCGGCGCACGCGGGTTGGCGAGCTGATGTTGGCTTCGCGCTGGATTTCTTCTTCCAGCACGGTTTGCCCCAGTCCCAGGGCGGCGACCGAGATGGTCAGCATGCCGATGCATTCGAGGATCAGGTCGAAGCGGTCGCGTGCCGAGGTGTCGGCGGCAGGGTTCAGGGCGCCCCAGATTTCGACGCCGGCCAGGACGATCAGGCCGATGCCGCAGGAGAAGAACATGGCAACAATCAGGATGTAGCCGAGTTCGAAGAATTTGGAGATGGCTTTCACGATGGGACAGTATTCAAAGAGTTGCAAATACTTTAACAGTAAATGCACGCGGGTGATGTTCGCATGAAGCTGTCACGTGCTCGCTCCCGAGCTGGTTCGACCGGCCGATGCGGCGCGCCCTTGTAGGGAGCCGCTGGGAGCGGCGATGGTGGCGCGGCCACTGTCCTGCTATTCCATGCCGTGGCCGGGGGAGGGGCGTTCCTGCTGCGGCAAACCCATGCCAGGTTCGGCCAGGACAGGCCACCTTCCAGGAAGGCCAGGGAGGGACCGGAATGCAAAAAGCCCACGGACCGAAATTCGTGGGCTTCCTGGTAATTCGTGGTAGGCCGTGCGTGGCTCGAACACGCGACCAACGGATTAAAAGTCCGCTGCTCTACCAACTGAGCTAACGACCCGAAGAGGCAGCATTATAGCGGGCGATCGCGGTTTGCGCTAGGGTGGCCCAACATTTTCGGCACAAGCCCCCGCTCACGCCAGCGCCGACGTCACCTTCAGCACCTCATCCGCCGTCGTCACGCCTTCGACCACTTTCATCGCCCCCGCAATGCGCAGCGGCTTCATTCCATCCTTCACGCTCTGCTCGCGCAAGGTCCGCATCTCGCCCGACTCACGAATCAAACGCCCGAACCCTTCGCTCACGGTCAGCAGTTCATAAATCCCAGTCCGCCCCCGATACCCGGTCTGCCGGCACTCCGGACACCCCACAGCCCGATACACGGTCGCAGGCTTCGCGATCTTCCACGCCCCGCCAATGCCGTCCCACACCTCATCGCTCAATTCCCCGCCCGGCGCCTTGCACACAGGGCAGAGCGTACGCACCAGCCGCTGCGCCATCACGCCGATCAGGGTCGCCTCCAGCAGATAATCCGGCACGCCCAATTCCAGCAGGCGCACCACCGCCGACGGCGCATCGTTGGTATGCAGTGTCGAAAACACCAGGTGTCCTGTCAGCGCCGCCTGGATCGCCATCTCGGCCGTTTCCAGGTCGCGGATCTCGCCCACCATGATGATGTCCGGATCCTGCCGCATCAGCGAACGCACGCCGTCGGCAAACGACAGGTCGATCCCCGGCTGCACCTGCATCTGGTTGAATGCAGGTTCGACCATCTCGATCGGATCCTCGACCGTGCACACATTTACTTCGCTGGTCGCCAGCGCCTTGAGCGTCGTGTACAGCGTCGTGGTCTTGCCCGATCCCGTCGGACCGGTCACGAGAATGATGCCGTGCGGACGACGAGTCAGTCCATCCCAGCGCTGCGCATCGTCAGGCGGGAATCCCAGTTCCGGCAGGGTCTTGACCACCACTTCCGGATCGAAGATACGCATCACCAGTTTTTCGCCGAACGCGGTCGGCATCGTCGACAGCCGCAATTCGACTTCCTGGCCGCCCGCGGTGCGCGTCTTGATGCGGCCGTCCTGCGGCCGGCGTTTTTCGATCACGTCCATCCGCCCCAACAGCTTGATGCGCGCGGTCATCGCGATCATCACCGCCGCCGGCACCTGATAGACCTGGTGCAGCACGCCATCGATACGAAAACGCACGGTCGCGAATTCGCGCTTGGGTTCGAGGTGGATATCCGAGGCGCGCTGTTCGAAGGCATAGCCCCACAGCCAGTCGACGATATTGACGATGTGCTGGTCGTTGGCGTCGAACTGCTTGTTCGATTTTCCCAGTTCGACCAGCTGCTCGAAGTTGTTGCGCATCGCGACGTCCTGCCCGCTGCTGCGGCTCGCGTCGCGGATCGACTTGGCCAGCGCGAAGAACTGCGAAATGTATTGAGCGATGTCGAGCGGATTGGCCAATACGAGCTCGATGCGGCGGCGCGAGACCTTGGCGATCTCGGGTTCCCATTCGGTCAGCGCCGGATCGGCCGTTGCCACCACCAAGGTGGTGGCCGTCATTTCCACCGGCAGGATATTGAAGCGCGCCGCATAGCTGGCCGACATCACGTCCGCCACTTTCGTAAAATCGATCTTGAGCGGGTCGATGCGAATGAAAGGCAGGCCGACCTTGGCTGCGCACCATTCGGTCAGCACATCCAGCGTCAGCAGGCGGTGCGGCGGCAGGTGCGACAGCAGTTTGCACTGCGCCACCGCCGTCAGCGGATGCATGATGCCCGGCGCATTTTTCAGTATCCCCTGGGCCTGGGCGAAATCGGCTTTGACTTTATCCTTGGTGACGATCCCGTCGGCCAGCAGCCACGAGAAAATCGATTGCAGGTCGAGCTTGCGCAGGCTGGCGGGTTTTTGCGGGATGGCGTTCACGGTGGCCCTGGCTGAATGGTCAATCGGTGGCGAACAATCCCTTGACCCAGGATTTCGCAGGCAGCTTGGTCTGCGCCACGATCTGCGCGGCGCGCGTCGCGAGCGCGTCCTTGTCGAGCGTGGGGCGGGTCTTGAAGCACAGCGCCACCACATTCCCGTCGTGCACCTCGGGCAGGCAGATCACGTGGCCGAAGGCAAACTTCATCGCCTTGACGTTCTTGGCGAAGCTCGGGTGGTCGCCGAACAGGTTGACGGTCATGATGCCATCCTGCGTCAGGCAGGCGGCGCAGGCCTGGTAGAACTCGGGCGTGTCGAGCACGGGGCCGCGCGCGGTGGCGTCGTACAGGTCGCACTGCAGTACGTCATAGGCTTCGTGGTTGGCTGGATCCTCGACGAAGTCGAGCGCATCCATCTCCAGCACGCGCAGGCGCTCGTCCTCGGGCGGCAGCTTGAACATCGAGTTGCAGATCGCGATCACGGATTCGTTGAGTTCGACGGCGGTGACGCTCGCCTCGGGGAACTGGCGATAGCAGAACTTGGTCAGGGTGGCCGTTCCCAGGCCGAGCTGGGCAATGGCCTGCGGCGTCTCGATGAACAGCATCCACGCCATCATCTGCTGCGCGTATTCCAGTTCGGGCCAGTCGGGCTTGCGGATGCGCATGGCGCCTTGCACCCATTCCGTGCCGAAGTGGAGATAACGGACACCGTCCTGTTCGGACAGCGTGACGGGTGCGAATTTCGGTTTGCGCGCGGGACGGCGGGAGGATTCGACTTGTTCGATGGATTTGCGTTTGATGAGCATAGAGAAGCCTGGTGGAATCGCCCTATTATCGGGGGCGGGTTCCCCCAGCACAAGCTCGGGATAGGTTCTAGATGCAACAACGCGGCCTCATGGGCCGCGTTGCTCGATATCCAACGATATGGACGATCAGTACTGGCTGTATGCCTGGCCCTGGCCGTTGTAGCTGTCCAGCGGCTCGACCGAGACGCGCAGGCGCACGCGGTTGCCCGGGTCGCGGCTCATCAGCGACGTGTAGTTCTGGCCACGGTATTCATAGGTCACGTTGTAGCCGGCGGTGCGCGATTCGATCGCTTCCACGGTGCGGCATTGCTGCACAGCTTGCTCTTGCACACTGCTGCCTTGCGGACGGCCATTGTTCTGGACACGGTCGCCCACCATGGCGCCGGCGATCGCGCCCGCTGCCGATGCGGCCACTTTGCCGTTGCCGCCGCCGACCTGGCTGCCCAGCAGCGCGCCGGCGATACCGCCGATAATCGTGCCGCCGGCGCCGCGTTCCTGCTGCACCGGCACTTGCACGTATTCGGTACGGCATTCCTGGCGCGGGGTACGGACCTGCTCGAGACGCGGCTCGACCCGCACCACGCGGCCGAAGTCTTCGAAGTCGGCGGCCTGGGCCAGCGGCAGGATGGCGATGCCGAGTGCCGAGATGATCAGTTTGGCTTGCAAGTTCATGGTAGTACCTCGTTGAGTGGTGCGACTTGGTTCGTCGATTCGTTACAGACTTGATGGTACGCCTATCGCAAAAAACCATCGAATCCGCGTGGCAACAAAATGTAACAGCCAATAAAGCGCGCAACAACTCGCGCCAGAATGAAACCGGCCCCCAATACGGCGTTTTCGTGTCACATACGTACCTACCGATTCTTACAAATAGGCATCTGAAACTCACATTTGGGTTGCTTCCAATACCACAAAACGTTACCCTTACACAAATCATGGACTTATTGGCGTATAGCAACGACAGCGAGGTAAGAAGTAGCAGCGCTACCCAGCGCCGCGAGGGGTGGCGCCATGGCGCGTTATTGACAGGTCGATTTGAGGAAAAAATGAGTTTGTTGATGAGAGTGGCGCCAAATCTTGTTCAAGCGATTCGCGCGTTTAACGTTGGCGATTTGCAACAGGAGGCCGGGCGCCTCGGTCATCACTTCTTATATGCCCACTGCGCCAATACGCTCACCAAGCAGCAGGTCTGCGCCCGCATCGGCGAGAATTTTTATTTCCCCAAACCGTGCAGCAAGAATTTCGATGCGCTGCGCACCTGCCTGACCGAGACCATCTACGCAGCCGGCCCGCAGCCGGGCTTCATCGTGGTGCTCGAGCAGTTGCCGAGCGCTCAGAAGTTCGACAAGGAAGCGCGCGAAAACCTGCTCGATGTGTTCCGCGACGCGGCCGAATTCTGGGCCGAGAAAAAGGTGCCGTTCCGCGTGTTCTACTCGTTCGCGACGGTCCCGCCGACCGCCTGAGTCCAGGGGAAACCCTCCCTGAGGGCTGCGGTTGGCAGACGGCGTTACGGTACAATGCCGGCTATGAAAAACATCGTGATCCTCATTTCCGGCCGCGGAAGCAATATGGAAGCGGTCGTGCGCGCGGCCCAGGCTGAAGGCTGGCCTGCCCGTATTGCAGCGGTGATCAGCAACAAGCCCGATGCGGGTGGCCTGGCGTTTGCCCAGTCGCGCGGCATCCCGACCGCCGTGGTGTCGAACAAGGATTTCGCCACCCGCGCCGAATTCGACGCCAAGTTGCAGGAAGTCATCGACACCTTCCAGCCCGACCTGGTCGTGCTGGCCGGCTTCATGCGTATCCTGACCGCGCCCTTCGTTGAGCACTACGCGGGCCGGATGTTGAACATCCACCCGTCGCTGCTGCCCCTGTTCCCGGGGCTGCACACGCACCAGCAGGCGCTCGACGCCGGCATGACCGAACACGGCGCGACCGTGCATTTCGTCACCGCCGAACTCGATCATGGCCCGTCGGTGCTGCAGGCCAGGATTCCCGTCCTGCCGGGCGACACGCCGGACCTGCTGGCTGCCCGCCTGCTGGCCGAGGAACACAAGATCTACCCACGCGCCGTACGCCTGTTCATCGAAGACCGTCTGGTCATCGAAGACGGTGCGGTGCGCATCGTCGAGTCCATGGATCGCTCCCGGGCCGACGCCATCAGTATTTAATCAAGGATTTACATGAGATTGCCTCCAGCGATCGTCGCCAAGACCGAAGAAGTCTTGCGCGAGATTCTCCGTTTTACTTCGCCGGCCGACGTCACCCTGTCGCGCTTCTTCAAGGACAACCCGCGTTTCGGCGGCCGCGAGCGCGGCGTCATCGCCGAAGCCGTGTATGCCGTGCTGCGCAATAAATCGTTCTTCACCGACTTCGCCGGCCATGGCAACACGCCGTCGATGCGCAAGCTGGCCCTGCTGGGCCTGGCCGAGACCGTTGGCATCGACAGCATCGGCGGCCTGACCGAAGATGAGACCGATTTCCTTACCCGCATCAAGGAAGTCGACCGCAACCTGCTGCCGGGCCCGATCCGCGCCAACCTGCCGCAATGGCTGTACGACAAGCTGGTGGTCCAGTTCGGCGAGCAGGAGGCGCTGGAACTGGCGGCGGTGCTGAACACCCCGGCGCCGCTGGACCTGCGCGTCAATTCCATCAAGGCCGATCGCGACGACGTGATCGCCCAACTGGCGCAAGCGCCGATCGTGGCCGAGCCGATGCCGTTCGCGCCGCTGGGTCTGCGCGTGATGAAAAAGCCGGCGCTGCAGAACCTGCCGCTGTTCAAGGAAGGCGCGATCGAAGTGCAGGACGAGGGCAGCCAGGTGCTGGCCCAGATCGTCGGCGCGCGCCGTGGCGAAATGGTGGTCGACTTCTGCGCCGGCGCCGGCGGCAAGACGCTGGCCCTGGGTGCGCTGATGCGCAATACCGGCCGCCTGTATGCGTTCGACGTGTCCGAGAAGCGCCTGGCCAAGCTGAAACCGCGCATGGCGCGCAGCGGCCTGTCGAACGTGCATCCGGTGGTGATCGCGCACGAGCGCGATGCGAAAGTCAAACGCCTGGCCGGCAAGATCGACCGCGTGCTGGTCGACGCGCCGTGCTCGGGCCTGGGCACCCTGCGCCGCAACCCGGACGTCAAGTGGCGCCAGCAGCTGGGCGCCGTGGCGGAGATGCAAGAGAAGCAAGCCTCGATCCTGGACGCCGCCGCGCGCCTGGTCAAGGGCGGCGGCCGCCTGGTGTACGCCACCTGCAGCCTGCTGAACGAAGAGAACGACTTCATCGTCGAAGGCTTCCTGGCCAATCACGCCGACTTCGAACTCGTGCCGATGAGCCAGGTGCTGGCCGAGCAAAAGATCCCGCTCGAGATGGACAACTACCTGAAACTGCTGCCGCACAAGCATCAAACGGACGGCTTCTTCGCCGCCGTCCTGCAGCGCAAGGCGCTGGCCAAGCCGGCCAAGGCCGTCGTCGCCGATGACGCGGAAGCCGTGGACGACGCCGCCGCTGACGGTAAGGCCGAGTAAGGAGTCCCGATGCCGCTGTCAGACCTGCTGAGCGTCCTGCTGGACGACGCCCGCCGTCCCGCCATCGCCTGGCAGATCGTCGCCCTTGCCCTGTGCGTGGCGGTGGGCTGGGGCCTGGCGCGGCTGATCCACCGTTCGCTGCTGAAAGACCGGGCCCAGACGGGCGGCCTGATCAGTGTCGGCCTGGGCAGTTTCAGCCGCGTGCTGTGGCCGCTCCTGACCGTCGGTCTGCTGGCGCTGGCCAAGACCGTGCTGGAGCAATACCAGGGCGTGTCGCTGCTGCGCGTGGCGCTGCCGCTGTTCATCTCGCTGGCGGTGATCCGCACCTTCTTCTACCTGCTGCGGCGCGCCTTCGCGCGGCGCGGCCAGGTGGGGGCGGCATTGCAGACCTTCGAGAAGGTGTTCGCCTTCGGGGTCTGGATCGTCGTCGCCATGCACCTGACCGGCATCCTGCCGGATGTGATCAGGGTGCTCGAGAATACCGTCCTGCCGGTTGGCAAGAACAAGATTTCGATCGCCGACCTGCTGCAGGGCGCGATCTCGATCGTCGTGCTCATGATGCTGGCGCTGTGGGCCGGCGCCGCGCTCGAAGAACGCCTGATGGGTTTCGAGCGCATGCACAGCTCGCTCAGGGTGGCGATGGCGCGCGTGGGTCGCGCGGCCCTGATCCTGGTCGCGGTGCTGTTCAGCCTGTCGCTAGCCGGGCTCGACCTGACCGTGCTGTCGGTGTTCGGCGGCGCGCTGGGCGTCGGCCTCGGTCTGGGCATGCAGCGCATTGCCAGTAATTACGTGTCCGGTTTCATCATCCTGTTCGAGCGCAGCCTGTCGATCGGCGATCCGATCACGCTGGATAAATACTCCGGCAAGGTAGCGCGCATCAATACACGCTACACGGTGTTGCGCGGTTCCGACGGTACCCAGACCCTGCTGCCGAACGAGATGCTGATCACGGGCGTGGTGCTGAACCAGTCGGTCACCAACCGCAACATGCGCGCGGTCACCAAGCTGGTCGTGTCCTACGACAGCGACCTGTCCGTGGTCATGCCGCTGCTCGAAGAACAGCCGAAGGGCGTGGAGCGCGTGCTCGAGGCGCCGGCGCCGAACGTGCTGCTCAATGCCTTCGTGGCCGACGGCTACGAACTCGAGGTCGGCTTCTGGCTGGGCGACCCCGAGAACGGGCAGGGCGGGCCGATCTCCGACGTGAACCGCAAGATCTACGCACTTGTGCAGTCCGGCGCGATCAAACTTGGACATCCGTCGATGGACACGCGCTTGCTCGACGCCCATATCACCAGGGTGGCGGGGCGGACTCCACACGAAGAAGGCCAGGGCCACATCGGGGCTGGCGCAAATTTGGGCAAGTAAAACTGCCGTGCGGTAGTAGAACCACGTAAAATGCCCGGGTTATAGGTGTGCATTCACAGTGGTTGCACATCGGATAAGCCCTTTGGAGACTGAATGAATTTCTTTGACGACGCCTTGCACGCTGTGCTGTCGTTCCTGTCCACCGGCCTGCTCGATTTCTCGGCCTGGGAAATCGTGATCTACACGCTGGTGGTCACGCATATCACGATCGCCGCCGTGACGATCTACCTGCATCGTCACCAGGCGCACCGTGCGCTTGACCTGCATCCGATCCCGAGCCACTTCTTCCGCTTCTGGCTGTGGCTGACCACCGGTCAGGTCACCAAGGAATGGGCGTCGATCCACCGCAAGCACCACGCCAAGTGCGACACCGAAGAAGACCCGCACAGCCCGCAGACGCGCGGCATCCGTAAGGTGCTGTTCGAAGGCGCCGAGCTGTACCGTGCCGAAAGCAAGGTCAAGGAAACCATGGACAAGTACGGCCATGGCACGCCGGACGACTGGATCGAGCGCCATGTGTACACCGGCCGCAGCATGCTGGGTGTCGCGTCGCTGCTGGTGATCAACGTTGCCCTGTTTGGCGTGCTCGGCCTGACCGTGTGGGCGATCCAGATGATGTGGATCCCGATCACGGCCGCCGGCATCATCAATGGCCTGGGCCACTGGTGGGGTTATCGCAACTACGATTGCAACGATGCCGCGACCAATATCTTCCCGTGGGGCATCCTGATCGGTGGCGAAGAGCTGCACAATAACCACCACACCTATGCCACCTCGGCCAAGCTGTCGAGCAAGTGGTATGAGATCGACCTGGGCTGGGGCTATATCCGCATGCTCGAGATGGTCGGCCTGGCCAAGGTGAAGAAGGTGGCGCCGAAGCCGAAGCTGGACAAGGACAAGGCGCAAGCCGACTTCGACACCCTGCAGTCGGTGATCGCCAACCGCTACGACGTGATGGCCAAGTATGCCAAGTCGGTGCGCCACGCCTTCCATGAAGAATTCGAGCATCTTAAACACAAGGCGCAACTGGAATCGCGTTTCCTGAAAAGCTCGCGCAAGCTGATGCAGCGCGAGCCGGCCAAGCTGGAATCGTCGCAACAGCAGCAACTGGTCGAGTTGTTCCAGCACAGCAAGGCGTTGGAGACCATGCACACCATGCGCGTGGAGCTGGGCGCCATCTGGGAGCGCTCGCATTCGACCCGTGACCAGCTGCTGCACCAGCTGCAGGATTGGTGCAACCGCGCCGAAGCATCGAAGATCAAGGCACTGCAGGACTTTTCGATCCGCCTGCGCACCTATGCCTGATCCTGGCGGTCGGTAAATGGTAAAGACAACGGCTTCTTCGGAAGCCGTTGTTGTTTGTGCCGTTTGTGCCTTAAGCGCCACGCCGCATCGGCGGCCAGGTCAGATATGTCAGCGCCCGCCATGCCCATTCGAGCGGCCCGTACTGGAAGCGCGCCAGCCACCAGTGGCTGAACACGATTTGCAGCGCACACAGCAGTAGCGCGATGCAGACCTGCTCCGTCCTGCCGATACCCCACAGCCCCAGTCCGTGGGCATGGAACAGCAGGGAAAACACGAGCGACTGCATCAGGTAATTGCTCAGCGCCATACGTCCAAACGGCGCCAGGATGCGCACCCGGGCCAGCATGCCCTTGCTGTATAGCGCCAGCAGCACTGCCGCGACGTAGCCGAGCGAGGCGGGCAGGCTGCCGAGGGTCATCAAGGCGTTCGCCAGGTCATAGCCCCCGTCGTCGACGCCGGGCGGGCGGCCGGTGCTGATCAGACTGCTGAGCAGGCCAAGCCCAACCCCGAAGCCGATCCCGCCCACGGCCAGGCGCCTGAACAAGGGCAGGTGGCGGCCGGCGTTGGCGATCACGCCGGAGCGCACGAACCAGACCCCGACCAGGAACACGCTCACGCCCACCACCACGAAGCCGGTTTCGTCGCGCATCCGTGCCTCCAGGTGGCCGAGGCGCATCGCGACTGCGTCCGCATAGCTGCCGTTGGTGAGTACCTCCTTCTCTTCGATGCTGCGCGCCGTGCGCTCGCGGTATTGCAAGAGGGTGGCGGACGCGGCGTCGGTCTCTTCGCCGGTGGCGCTGACGCCCGATGTTGGCGCCAGCTGGGGCGCGAAGTGGCGGATGCCGCCGTCGAGCGCGGTCAGGCCATAGGTGAGCATGAAGATCGCGACGCCGGCCCGCAGCGGCCGCGCTCGTTCGGGCTGGTCGACACCCCAGGCCAACAGGCCGAGCAGCACGAGGACGGCGCCAATCGCCAGCAACGCCCCCATATCGCCCTCGCCGCGGACGACGTTGAGCACGGCCGCGAGCAGCATCAGGCTGCCCGGGACGATCGCCACCAGCGGAAACAGCGCGCGTTGTTCGCTGCGCAGGTACACGCCCACCAGGCCGGCGAACACGAGCGGCGTGACCAGCCAGCCGGCGAAGCCCAAGCCCGGCAGCTGGGCCAGCAGGGAGCACGCGGCCATGGCGCCGATCATCGGGCGTCCGCTGGCGAACAGCATCAGCATCAAGGCCAGTGCGCCGATCGCATAGCTGATCAGGATGTCGCCGCTCCATAGCAGCAGGTAGTGCAGCAGGCCGAACAGGCCGAGGACGGCGATCCGGCGGCCATAGGCGGGCAGGAAAGGGCGCTCGGCTGTGCGCGCGCGTTCCAGCATCAGGGCGAAACCCATGCCGAACAGCAGCGAGAAAATGGTCCAGAACTTGCCGCTGACAAAATACGCGGCGATAAAGGCCACCAGCCAGTCCAGGCCGTGCAATCCGGCCGGGATGCCGTTGCCGGTTTCGGCGACGGGGCGGTTGAAAAATTCGACGTTGGCGATGCAGATGCCGATCAGTGCGAAGCCGCGCAATACATCGAGGGCATCGAGACGGTCTTGGGTGGGGATGGGAACGAAGGTGGAAGAGGAAGGCGGACTGGTCATCCCCCGATGGTAGCGCGGATTGGCGGGACAACAAAAAAGCCGCCGGGCTTGCGCGCCGGCGGCTTCGTCAAGAAGACAAGATCGATTACTTGATCTTGGTTTCCTTGTAGATCACGTGCTTACGTGCTTTCGGGTCGAATTTGGTGATTTCCATCTTCGCCGGCATCGTGCGCTTGTTCTTGGTGGTGGTGTAGAAGTGACCGGTACCTGCGGTCGATTCCAGCTTGATTTTGTCGCGGCCAGTTTTTGCCATGATAGCTCCCTAATTAAACTTTTTCGCCGCGGGCGCGCATGTCGGCCAGCACGACGTCGATGCCGAGCTTGTCGATCACGCGCAGGCCGGCGTTCGACAGACGCAGCGAAACCCAACGGTTTTCGGATTCGACGTAGATGCGACGGTTCTGCAGGTTAGGCAGGAAACGACGCTTCGTTTTGTTGTTAGCGTGGGAGACGTTGTTACCAACCATCACACCCTTGCCGGTTACTTGGCAAACACGTGCCATAGTGCACTCCTTAAATATGTTCCAGACTTGGAAAAATGAGAGTATAGCGTGAAAAGCAAAGCGGAATCAATCACTTACGAAAAACAAAGGTGTCTTTTTCTAATGGAAAAATTTAACAATTCCTGATGAGTGTCGTAACTCGCTGTTTACGCTGTGTAATTTCAAGCAAACATCACAGCGTGCGTAAGGACGTGGGCGAGGCTTTGCTGAGGTTTATCGGTCACAACTGCCCACTCTCGGCGAAGGAATGCACCTGGTTGCCCGCCACCACGAAGTGGTCCAGCACCCGGATGTCGACCAGCGACAGCGCCTGCACCAGCGCGCTGGTGAGCCGCAGGTCGGCTTCGCTCGGCTCGGCCACGCCGGAAGGGTGGTTGTGGGCCAGGATCACGCCGGCCGCATTGCGCCGCAGCGCCGCCTTGACCACTTCGCGCGGATAGACGCTCGTATGCGTGAGCGTGCCCCTGAACATTTCCTCGCAATTGATCAGTCGATTCTTCACGTCCAGGAACAGCACCATGAACGATTCATGGGTCTGCAGCGCGAACTGGCTGCGCAGGTAGTGGCGCACCGCCTCGGGCGAGCACAGCGCCTCGCGCCGGAACTGCTCGGCCACCGCGCGCCGCGCCAGCTCGAGCGCGGCCTGCAGTTGCGCGTACTTGGCCGGGCCCAGGCCGTGCAGCCGGCCAAATTCTCCCGACTCGGCATGCAGCAGCCGGTGCAGCGAGCCGAAGTGCGCCAGCGTGTCGCCGGCCAGGGTCACCGCGCTTTTTCCCGCCACGCCTACGCGCAGGAAGATGGCCAGCAATTCGGTATCCGACAGCGCATGCGCTCCATCGCGCAGCAGGCGCTCGCGCGGACGGTCCTGCTCGGGCCAGTCGCAAATCCCCATATGACTCCTCGCCAAGGTGAGCGGCCGCCAGGGCATGGCCGCCTGCGTCACGATAGCGGTTTGCCGGGCCGGGCATGCCGGGCACGACAAAGACCTGCTTGACGCCGCTCTGGATGCCGACGCGGCGTCTGCGATAGCGGCGCTTGCAACTGCAGTTCGCCCGCGGTCAGCCGCCAGCCGGTTCCGGCGTAAAACCTTTCCCCTTGAGGTAGGCCATGGTCGCTTCCGCATCGCTGAACCAGGCATAGATTTTTTCCATCTCGCCCGCATTGTCGAACACGTCGCTGGCGATCTCGGGGATGACACTGGCGGCGTACAGCGCCAACTGCTGGTGTGGCTGCAGTTGCGTCACGAAATCCCGGGTCAGGTGGAAGGCATGGCGGGCCGTCTTCCAGTAGTCGAGGAATACCGCATCGATCCACTTTGCATCGAAGACCGCGTCGGGCGCCGCCAGGATGGCCTGGGCGGCGTGGTGGGCGATGCGCGACGCCGCGTTCAAGCCTTGCGCGGTCATCGGGTCATAGCTCACCAGGGCATCGCCCAGTGCCATCGCCACCTTGCCGGATGGGAGCCGGCCCACAGCATGCCTCACGGTGGGCGTGATCGCCCCCTGCATGGTTTCGTGCTCGACCAGCTCGGCCGCGGCGATCATCGCGTACACCTGCGGGCAGGCATCCTTGAGGTAGCGCCGCACCTGCTCGAACTGCGCGCGTACGCTTCCGCCGTGGCCCAGCAAGTCCAGCGGGCCGCCCGGTACGCCTTCGAACAGCAGCACCCAGGTCTTGGTGAGGTCGCGATCGAGGAAGTTATAGAACAGGCACTCGCCGATGCCAACGATACTGTTCAAGCCGTTCACATGGATGGCCGGGTCGATGTCGGGATCCATCACGCAGTTTTTCGCGAAGAACAGGGTCAGGTGGCGATAGGGCCGGTCGAGCTCGGAGCGTTCGGGATCGCGCGGGAACAGTTCCTGGAAGGTATTGTTCCCGGTGGTCACGAACACGGCATCGTGCGTGGCGGCCGCCTGTTCCAGCAAGGCCAGGTCGGCCGGACCGACCACGACGGAGCCTCCACGGCGCGGAAATTCCATCAGCCAGGTCGCATACTTCAGGCGCAGGTCGATCGCCTGCGCCGGCGACGACAGCATGGCGCCCGCCTGCAAGACTTTTTCGCCGTCGGGCGAGAACAGCTTCATTACCGTCGCGTCGATACGGGCGCCGTCGTAAGTGAACCAGAAATCCAGTGCCAGCTCCTGCTCGATGACGGTGCGCGGATGAAATTGGATGGCGATCGCGCCGGTCGGGCCGTTCAGCACCTCTTGCGAGCTGCGGTCGGTGTAGAGCGTCACCTCGCAGCCGTGCGACAGCAATTCGAAGCCGAGCTGCAAGCCGGCCTGGCCGGCGCCCACGATGGCAATTTTTTTCATGATGCTCCCTGAATCGGTTGGTCGAAAGTGAGAGCTACGCCCTGTGCATGGGATCAGATGCAGGAGGGGTGGTCGCGCGGCCTGCCTTCCCGTTTGACGTGTCGCCAAAAAAACAGGCAGCAAAGGCGCAAGCGGCGCGCCTGGCTTACAATAGCGCTTTGCCCCATCAGCTCTGCTTGCCACGCTAAGAACATGTCCAACGCTGCTCCCGTCGTCAACGAATCCTCTTACCTGACCCTGCATTACCGCCTGGCCGTCGCCGGCGGTTCGGATGTGGTCACGACCTTCAATGGCACGCCCGCCACCTTGCTGCTGGGCCAGGGCCAGCTGGCGCCATTCCTCGAGGCGCGCCTGATCGGCCTGCCGGAAGGCACGCACCAGACCTTCGAGCTCAGCGCTGCGGAAGCATTCGGCGAGCGCAATCCCGAGCTGATCCAGTCGGTGTCGAAAGCCACGCTCGAAGAAAACTCGGTGCCGGGCACCGAGTACAACGTGGGCGAGGTGGTCGAGTTCAACGCGCCGAAAGGCGGCCGTTTTGCCGGCGTGCTGCTGGAATCGCGCGCCGACTCGGCCCTGTTCGATTTCAACCACCCGATGGCCGGCCGCGCCCTGCAATTCGAAGTGAAACTGATTTCGGTTCTGTAAGGACGACAGGAATAATGATGGAAAACGAAATTCTGCTGGCCCAGCCGCGCGGCTTCTGCGCCGGCGTGGACCGCGCGATCGAAATCGTCGAGCGCGCCCTGAAACAATTTGGCGCGCCGATCTACGTGCGCCACGAAATCGTCCACAACGCTTATGTGGTCGAAGACCTGCGCACCAAGGGCGCGATCTTCATCGAGGAACTCGAAGACGTCCCGCCAGGTAACACGCTGGTGTTCTCGGCCCACGGCGTCTCGAAGGCCGTGCGCGCCGACGCCGAGGCGCGCGGGCTCACCATCTTCGACGCCACCTGCCCGCTGGTGACCAAGGTCCATGTGGAAGTGGCGAAGATGCGCAAGCAAGGCGCCGAGATCATCATGATCGGCCACGACGGCCACCCCGAGGTCGAAGGCACCATGGGCCAGGCCGAAGAAGGCATGCACCTGGTCGAGACGGTCGACGATGTGCAGAAGCTGCAAGTGCGTAACCCGGAACTGCTGGCCTATGTGTCGCAGACGACCCTGTCGGTGGACGACACCCTGGACATCATCGCAGCGCTCAAGGCGCGCTTCCCGAGCATCATCGAGCCGAAGAAGGGCGACATCTGCTACGCCACCACCAACCGCCAGGAAGCCGTGAAGTTCATGGCGCCGCAGGTCGAGGTCGTGGTCGTCGTGGGTAGCCCGAACAGCTCGAACTCGAACCGCCTGCGCGAAGTGGCCGAAAAAATGGGCACGCCGGCCTATATGGTCGACAACGCCGGCAAGATCGACCCCAGCTGGATCGCGGGCAAGAAGCGGATCGGCGTGACCGCCGGCGCCTCGGCGCCCGAGGTGCTGGTGCAGGCTGTGATCGACCGCTTGAAAGAACTGGGCGCGGCCAGCGTGCGTGCGCTCGAAGGCGTCGAAGAACACGTGACCTTCCCGCTGCCGAAAGGCCTGGACGGCGCAAGGACCGAGCCGGCAGCGCCTTCCGCCTGAACTTTATTTTTCGTTTTCTCAGAAAACAAAATTTGCTACAGCAGCGATTAACCGTAATTAGTTTTCCAAAAGCCAAGTTATGATGGCGAGCTCGGAAAATTAGTCGTGGTGAACCAGACCATGAGCGGCACTTCGGGAGTCATCCCGCGGTGCCGTTTTTGCTGGACGCTGAACGGGACAGGTTCTTAATACAGGCGGAACGATGGAAACCTTTATTCAACAGCTACTGAACGGCCTGGTGCTGGGCAGTATGTATGCGCTGGTCGCGCTCGGCTACACGATGGTGTACGGCGTGCTCAACCTGATCAACTTCGCCCACGGCGACGTGCTGATGATCGGCGCCATGATCGGCCTGACGATCCTGCAACTGCTCGAGGCGTACATTCCCGGCCTGCCGGGCTATGTCCAGCTGGCGGCCGCCATCCTCGGCGCCATTCCCCTCACCATGCTGGTCAGCATCCTGATCGAGCGCGTCGCCTACCGCCGCCTGCGCAACGCGCCGCGGCTGGCGCCCCTGATCACGGCGATCGGCGTCTCGATCCTGCTGCAGACCTTCGCCATGATGATCTGGGGCCGCAGCCCGATCCCGTTCCCGCAACTGCTGTCGTCCGAACCGATCATGATCGGCGGCGCCATGATCTCGCAGACGCAAGTGCTGCTGCTGGTGCTGGCGGCCGTCGCCATGGGCGCCCTGGTGCTGCTGGTCGAGCGCACCAGGATGGGCCGCGCGATGCGCGCCGTGGCCGAAAACCCGCGCGTGGCCGGCCTGATGGGCGTGGACGCGAACCGCGTGATCGTCGCCACCTTCGCCATCGGCGCCGCGCTGGCGGCCGTCGCCGGCGTGATGTGGGGCGCCAACTATGCGTCGATTACCTTCACCATGGGCGTGCTGCCGGGCCTGAAGGCCTTCTGCGCCGCGGTGCTGGGCGGGATCGGCAACATCTATGGCGCCATGCTCGGCGGCCTGCTGCTGGGGATCATCGAGGCGCTGGGCGCCGGCTATATCGGCGACCTCACCGGCGGCTTCCTCGGCAGCCACTACCAGGACATCTTCGCCTTCGTGGTGCTGATCCTGGTCCTGACCCTGCGGCCGTCCGGCATCATGGGCGAGCGCGTGGCCGACCGCGCCTGATACACGGAGCACACCATGGCACTCCTTACTTTTGATACCCAGCACAAGCCGCGCCAGGCCTATATCAGCATGGCGGCGGTGCTGATCCTGATGCTGATCTTCCCCTTCGTCGCCTCGCAGTTCGGCAACTCGTGGGTGCGCATCATCGACATCGCGCTGCTGTACATCATGCTGGCGCTGGGCCTGAACATCGTGGTCGGCTTCGCGGGCCTGCTCGACCTGGGCTACATCGCCTTCTTCGCGGTCGGCGCCTACCTGGTCGGCCTGTTCTCGTCGCCGCAGTTCGCGGCGCTGCTCGAGTCACTGATCTATTATTCGCCGGCGCTCGGCGAGGCATTGGTGGCCTTCTTCGGTCCCGAGATCGCCACCAACGGCATCCACCTGTCGCTGTGGGCCATCGTGCCGCTGGCGGCGCTGTTCGCCGCCCTGTGCGGCGCGCTCTTGGGCGCTCCGACCCTCAAGCTGCGCGGCGACTACCTGGCCATCGTGACGCTGGGCTTCGGCGAGATCATCCGCATCTTCATGAACAACCTGAACGACCCGATCAACTTCACCAACGGGCCGCAGGGGATCAATATGATCGACCCGATCCGCGTGTTCGGGGTGTCGCTGGCGGGCGAGCCGGGCACCAATGCCAACGTCATGATCGGCGACTACGCGATGCCCTCGGTGAACGCCTATTACTTCCTGTTCCTGGCGATGGTGATCGCGACGATCTTCATCACCAGCCGCCTGCAGCATTCGCGCCTGGGCCGGGCCTGGGTGGCGATCCGCGAAGACGAGATCGCCGCCAAGGCGATGGGCATCAATACCCGCAACGTCAAGCTGCTGGCCTTCGCCATGGGTGCATCCTTTGGCGGCGTGGCCGGCGCGATGTTCGGCGCCTTCCAGGGCTTCGTGTCGCCCGAATCGTTCTCGCTGACCGAGTCGATCGCGGTGCTGGCGATGGTGGTCCTGGGAGGCATCGGCCACATCCCGGGCGTGGTGCTGGGCGGCGTGCTGCTGGCGGCCTTGCCCGAGGTGCTGCGCCACGTGGTCGATCCGCTGCAGCAGGCCGTGTTCGGCAAGGTGATCATCGAGGCCGAGGTGCTGCGCCAGCTGCTGTACGGCCTGGCCCTGGTGCTGATCATGCTGATCCGCCCGGCCGGCCTGTGGCCGTCGCCGAACAAGGAAGAGCGTCCCAACGCCGCTTTGGCGCGCGAGGAAGAAGAAGGTTTGAGCGCGTGATGAGTGAACAGACCATGAGCGAACAAATCCTCCTCGATATCCAGGGCGTGAACAAGCGCTTCGGCGGCCTGCAGGCGCTGACCGACGTCGGCATCCGGATCATGCAGGGCCAGATCTATGGCCTGATCGGCCCCAACGGCGCCGGCAAGACCACGTTCTTCAACGTGATCACGGGCCTGTACCAACCGGACAGCGGCAGCTTCGCGCTGGCCGGCAAGCCGTATTCGCCGTCGGCGCCGCATGACGTGGCCAAGGCCGGCATCGCCCGCACCTTCCAGAACATCCGCCTGTTCGGCGAGATGAGCGCACTCGAGAACGTGATGGTCGGGCGCCATGTGCGCACGAAGCATGGCGTGCTGGGCGCGATCCTGCGCCACAAGGCGGCGCGCGAAGAGGAAGCCGCGATCCGCCTGCGCGCCCAGGAACTGCTCGATTTCGTGGGCATCGGCCAGTTCGCCAACCGCACCGCCAAATTCCTGTCGTACGGCGACCAGCGCCGCCTGGAAATCGCGCGCGCGCTCGCCACCGATCCGCAACTCTTGGCGCTGGACGAACCGGCGGCCGGCATGAACGCCACCGAAAAGCTGGCGCTGCGCGAGCTGCTGGTGAAAATCAAGGCCGAGGGCCGGACCGTGCTGCTGATCGAGCACGACGTCAAGCTGATGATGGGCCTGTGCGACCGCATCACAGTGCTCGAATACGGCAAGCAGATTGCCGAAGGCCTGCCGGGCGAGATCCAGAAAAACCAGGCCGTGATCGATGCCTATCTTGGAGGTGCCCACTGATGGCTGACATCGTTCTGAAAATCGCCGGCCTGAAGGTCGCCTACGGCGGCATCAAGGCGGTCAAGGGCGTCGACCTCGAGGTGGCGAAAGGCGAGCTGGTGACGCTGATCGGCGCCAACGGCGCCGGCAAGACCACGACCCTGAAGGCCATCACCGGCACGCTCCCGCCGTGCAAGGTCGAGGGGACGATCGAGTATCTCGGCCAGCCGCTGCGCGGCACGCAGTCGTTCCGGATGGTGCGCCAGAAGCTGGCCATGGTGCCGGAAGGGCGGGGCGTGTTCACCCGCATGTCGATCCACGAAAACCTGCTGATGGGCGCGTATACCCGTGACGACAAGGCCGCGATCGATGCCGACATCGAGAAGTGGTACACCGTCTTCCCGCGCCTGAAAGAGCGCTCCAGCCAGCTGGCCGGCACCCTGTCGGGCGGCGAGCAGCAGATGCTGGCCATGGCGCGCGCATTGATGTGCCATCCGACCCTGCTGCTGCTGGACGAACCGTCGATGGGCCTGGCCCCGATCATGGTCGAGAAGATCTTCGAGGTGATCCGCGACGTGTCGCAGCAAGGCATCACGATCCTGCTGGTGGAGCAGAACGCGAAACTGGCGCTGCAGGCCGCGCATCGCGGCTACGTGATGGATTCGGGCGCGATCACCATGACCGGCAATGCGCGCGATATGTTGAACGATCCGCGGGTGCAGGCGGCGTATCTCGGCGAATGATGCCGCCGATCGTGTGATTGGCACGCAAACAACAAAAAAGGCCGACAGACGCGATTGCGTCTGTCGGCCTTTCTTATTTGACCAGCCGCAGCTTAGGCCGCAGCGGCAGCCGTGGCAGCGCTGGCAGCATTGCCAGCTTTAGCAGCATTCGCAGAAAATTGCGACACGGCGGCGTTCACATTGCTTTCCAGCGCTTCGACCGCCTGCTTGGAGGTCTTGCTGAATTGCTCGTAGCCGGCGTTGGCGTTGCTGATCGCGGTCTTGACGGCGGCGACGAAGCTTTCCGAACCGGCTGGGGCGTTCTTGCTCACTTCGTCGACCAGCGAGATGACTTTGCGGTTGGCTTCGACGATCTGGCTTTCGGCAGCTTTCGAGAATTCGGCGCCGGTGCCGGTGGCGATCGAGGCCAGCTGGCGGCTGTACGACAGGGCTTTCTCGGCGTTCGGCTGGGCTTGCGAGGCGGTCAGCGAGAAGAATTCTTGTGGGTCCTTGGCGCTGAGCAGCTGGCGAGCAGCGGCCGACGAATCTTCGAGGGTCGAGCGCGCGGTGCTGATGTTCAGTTCAACCAGCTTCTCCACGCCTTCGAAGGTCTTCGAAGTCAGTGCCGAAAACAGGGCGAATTGGGATTCCAGGCTGGCCTTGGTGGCGTTCGAAAATTGTTCAGGGATTGCAAACATGTGGCTCTCCAAATATGTCGTTTCAAGAATGGACTATTGCTCTGTGAGACAGGTTCTTCATTAAAACGCGACGAAACTCTTTTTGTGCACCGCAACAGGGCAGATTTTCTGTCAGTTCGCTTCAAGCGTCAAGCGTTTTTGATGCGATGCACCATCCAAGATACATAATTTTCTTGAATGCATTTAATGCAAGAAAAGTCAATTGATCTAGCGCAAATCGAGTGCATCTTTCAGCCGCTTAAAACCTCATGGTAGAGAGCATGCTAGACTCGACGCTTGCGATTTATTCAACGCCGTGCACTATCACGGCGCATTGCCTGGACCATGTCGACCCACGCACCTTCCATCCCCGGCAGCTCCTGGCTGTCGCCCGTGCCCCTGTTCTTCGTCTTCCTCTGGAGCACGGGTTTCATCGTCGCCAAGCTCGGCCTGCCGTACGCGCCGCCGCTCACCTTCCTCATCGTGCGCTGCCTGGGCGTGCTGGCGGTGCTGCTGCCCCTGATGCTGCTCTGGCGCGCGCCCTGGCCGCGCGGGCAGGTCCTGCACCTCGCTCTCTCCGGCCTGTTGCTGCAGGCGGGCTACCTGGGCGGCGTGTGGGCCGCCATCAAGCTCGGCATGCCGGCAGGGCTGACTGCCCTGATCGTCGGCATGCAGCCGATCCTCACCGCGGCCGCCGCGCCGCTGATCGGCGAGCGGGTTCGGCCGATCCAGTGGCTGGGCCTGCTGCTCGGCCTGTCCGGCGTGGCCCTGGTGGTCTACGCCAAGCTGGGCCTCGTTGGCCTGTCGCCCGCCGCCCTCGGCCTGTGCGTGTTCGCGCTGCTCTGCATCACCGCCGGCACCATGTACCAGCGCCGCTTCTGCCCGCGCTTCGACCTGCGCAGCGGCACCGCGATCCAGTTCGGGGCCACGGTGATGGTGCTGGCGCCGATCGCGGTGTGGCTGGAAGACCTCGATCCGGCGTTCTCGACGGTGACCTGGAGCGCCGACTTCATCGTTGCCTGGCTGTGGTCGGTATTCGCGCTGTCGATCGGCGCCATCTTCCTGCTATTCAAACTCATCGGGCGCAGCCAGGCGACCGAGGTGACGAGCCTGATGTACCTGACCCCGCCGACCACGGCCATCATGGCCTGGCTGCTGTTCGGCGAAGCCTTCAACGCGCTCGGCCTGGCGGGGATGGCGGTGGCCGTCACCGGCGTCGCCTTCGTCGTGCGCAAACCACAGGAGACCACATGACCATCGAGAATCCCGGCCAGGCAGCGGTCGATGCCGCCATCACCTCGCGCCGTTCGATCCGCGCCTTCCTCGACAAGCCGGTCGCGCGCGACGACATCGCCCGCATCCTGGACGTGGCGGCGCGCGCGCCGTCCGGCACCAACACCCAGCCGTGGAAAGTCCACGTGCTGACCGGCGAAGCACGCGCGCGCCTGTCGGGCGCGATCCTGGCGGCGTATGCCGACCCCGGGCAAACCGCCGAGCACCACGAGGAATATCCCTACTATCCGCGCGAATGGGTGTCGCCGTATATCGACCGGCGCCGCAAGGTCGGCTGGGATCTATATAGCCTCTTGGGCCTGACGCGCGAAAACAAGTCCGGCATGGCGGCCCAGCATGGGCGCAACTTCGCCTTCTTCGATGCGCCGGTCGGGATGATCTTCACCATCGACCGCATCATGGAGCAGGGCTCCTGGCTCGATTACGGGATGTTCCTGCAGAACATCATGGTGGCGGCGCGGGCGAGGGGACTGGATACCTGCCCGCAAGCCGCTTTTACGCAGTATCATCGGATCATCGCGGCCGAACTCGGGCTGCCGGCGAGCGAGATGGTCGTGTGCGGCATGGCGCTGGGCTGGGCCGATCCGGCGCGGATCGAGAACACCCTCGAAACCGAGCGCGAACCCAGTCACGTATTCGCCCGCTTCATGGACTAAAGTAACAAGTAATGATATCTCGTTGATATTAAACGAAAGTTTCGCGAGGAAGAGTCTGTTGGTTTTTGCGGATTATTGCCGCACAGAATGTTCTTTTCTCTTGCGATCGAGCGTCGTTCCGCTACACTTCCATCTGTATCTCATCAGTTTGGTCCAGGGGCGTCTCGATGTTTAAACTTGCTTTGGCTGCAGTTGTCGCCACGTTGTTCGCTATTGCACCCATGCAGGCATCCGGTGCGGGGGCGGGCGCAGGTGCGGGCGCGACCGAACAAGCGCAGAAGTCCAAGCCTGCCAAGGCTGCCAAGAAAAAGCCCAAGCGCAAAGCCAAGGCCAAGACCACCAGGAAGCGCAAGGAAGTCGCCACCGCCGGCGACAATGGCCAGCGCATGGTGCGCCGGGTCCGGACCGTCAACGGCAAGCGCGTCGTCACCTATCACCCGGCACGTACCGCGGCGGCAGGCGCCGTCGCAGTGGCGGCGGCTGCGACGGCGGGGGACAAGGCGGGCTTGCACAAGACCGACGATCCCTTGTCCCTGCGCTCCAGCGTCGCCTATGTGGTCGACCAGAACAGCGCCGAAGTGTTGTTCGAGAAGAACGCCAACGTCGCGCTGCCGATCGCCTCGATCACCAAGCTCATGACCGGCATGGTCGTGATGGAGGCCAAGCAAGACCTCGACGAAGTGCTGCGCGTTACCGACGCCGACGTCGACCGCCTGAAGTACAGCAGCTCGCGGCTGTCGGTCGGCTCGCGCATGACGCGGCGCGAACTGCTGCACATCACCCTCATGAGTTCCGAGAATCGGGCCGCCTCGGCGCTGGGCCGCAACTACCCGGGCGGCATCGAGGCCTTTGTCGGCGCGATGAACGCCAAGGCGCGCCAACTCGGCATGATGGATACCCATTACGTCGATTCCAGCGGCCTGTCGAGCCGCAACGTCTCGAGCGCGCGCGACCTCGTCAAGCTGGTGATGGCGGCCCACGAAGACCCGCTGCTGCGCGAATTCTCGACCACGCCGAAATCGACCGTGCAGGCCAGCGGCCGCACCATGCATTACGCGAACACCAACTACCTGGTGTCGCTGCCCGACTGGAATATCGGCCTGCAAAAGACCGGTTTCATCAACGAAGCGGGGCGCTGCCTGGTGATGCAGGCCATGATCCATGGCCGCAATGTGGTGATGGTGTTCCTGGATTCGAAGGGCAAGATGTCGCGCACGGCCGACGCCGGCCGTATCCGCCGCTGGATCGAGTCGCTGCCGGACCGCATGGATGTCGACGCCGTGCGCGCACCGACCATCACGGCCAGCGCGCCGACGCTGCCGCACTGATCGCTGCCGCAGCCGCTGATCCGTCGTTCCCGCGAAGGCGGGAACCTAGGTCGTTCGCTCAGTCGAGATAAATAACTTTGTGTCGACGTGGGCAAGCTTGGGTTCCCGCCTTCGCGGGAACGACGTGGCGGTTGCGGTAGCGGTGGTAGTGGCGCGGGAGTGAGTTACACGTTCGGCACCGCCCGATACCCCAGCGTCGACGAAATCCGCGACGCCGTCTGCACCAGGTCTTCGAGCCAGTCTTCCTGCAAACGGTCGGCCGGCGCCGAGATCGACAATCCCGCCACCAGCTTGCCGCTGTCGTCATGGATGCCGGCCGCCATGCAGCGCACGCCCAGTTCCAGTTCCTCGTTGTCGCGCGCATAGCCGCGCGCCCGCACCAGGCTCAGTTCGCGTTCCAGCCGCGCCAGTTCGGTGATCGAATTGCGCGTGTGACCTGACAGCCCCGTGCGGGTGGCATAGGCGCGGATCGCCTTGACGTCGTCCACCGATAAAAACAGCTTGCCGGTCGAGGTCAGGTGCAGCGGGCCGCGTCCGCCGATGGCGCGCACCACCTGCATGCCCGAGCGTTCCGAGAAGGCGCGGTCGATGTAGACGATCTCGTCGCCCTGGCGCACCGACAGGTTGACCGTCTGCTGGGTCTTGCGGTGCAGGGCGCGCATGGCGTCGAGCGCCGCTTCGCGTACCGACAGCCGGCTCTTGACCACATTGCCCAGTTCTAAGAGTCGCATGCCCAGACGGTAGGTGCCCGGCTCGACCCGGTCGACGAAGCGCGTGACGACCATGTCGTTGAGGATCCGGTGCGCGGTCGAGGGATGCAGGCCCGATACCCGCGACAATTCCTTGAGACTCACAGGGTCGGTGTAGCTCGCCAACGCGTCGAGCAGCGCCATCATGCGTTCGATGACCTGGATCGACGTCTTGGCTGGAGTAGGGGTTTCCATTTTCATGATGTGGTTGGTGCAGTGCAGTATCGTTCACTTTATACCATGATGTGAAAAGACCATGCAAACCGGCGGGTTGCGTCGCGGGCCAACTTGCCACATGCTTGTGCGCGGACGGGGCATAATGTCGTTCCTGCATGTTTGAATGCCAAGAACGATGGAAAACCCGATCAGCGAATTCAAGACCTTACGCGGCCTGGAGCGCATTGGCGCCGCCTGCCGCAATACCTGGGACGGCCTGCGCTGGGCCTGGCGCAGCGAAGCGGCGTTCCGGCAAGAGGCCGTGTTGATCGTCATCGCCAGCGTGGTGGCGTTGCTGCTGCCGGTGTCCGGCTTCCAGAAGCTGGCCCTGATCGGCGTGCTGGTCGTGGTGCTGGTGGTCGAGCTGATCAATTCGGCGATCGAGGCGGTGGTCGACCGCGTCTCGCTGGAGCGCCATCCGCTGTCCAAGGCGGCCAAGGACCTGGGCAGCGCGGCGGTGGCCCTGACCCTGTTGCTGGCGGGGGCCACCTGGGCCGTGGTGCTGTACAACCGCTTTGTTTGAAGCCATCCGCGTGGATGGCGCGTTTATTGAGAGCCGTCCCTGCCCACACCTGCGGGCGGCGCTATGTATGACTCAACCATGGAGAAGACTATGACCTTACGCCTCGGCGACACCGCTCCCGATTTCGAACAGGATTCCAGCATCGGCAAGATCCGCTTCCACGAGTGGGCGGGCGATTCCTGGGTGGTGCTGTTCTCGCACCCGGCCGACTTCACGCCAGTGTGCACGACCGAACTGGGCCTGACCGCCAAGCTCAAGCCGGAGTTCGACAAGCGCAACGTCAAGGCGATCGCGCTGTCGGTCGACCCGGCCGACAAGCACATCGACTGGATCAAGGATATCGAAGAAACGCAGAAAACCGTGGTCGGCTTCCCGATCGTGGCCGATGCCGACCGTTCGGTCTCGACCCTGTACGACATGATCCATCCCGAGCAGTCGGCCACCGCCACCGTGCGCTCGCTGTTCGTGATCGACCCGAACAAGAAGATCCGCCTGACCATCACCTACCCGATGAGCACCGGCCGCAACTTCGACGAAGTGCTGCGCGTGATCGACGCCCTGCAACTGACCGACGGCTATACCGTCGCCACGCCGGGCAACTGGAAGGACGGCGACAACGTCATCATCCCGCTGACCGTCACCGATCCCGACGTCATCAAGCAGAAGTATCCGAAAGGCTTCGAGGCCCCGCGTCCTTATCTGCGCCTGACGCCGCAGCCGAACAAGTAATCCGCAGGTCACATCAAAACGGCGAGCCCGGCAATGCCAGGCTCGCCGTTTTTATTTGGTATTTCGCGACGACGGGCAAAAAAATAAGGCGTTTATACGAATTTTTCCGCATAAGAACATGCGCTTTTGCCTCGCTGCCACATAGCAATTCGCATCTAAACAAATAAGTATTCTTTCGTTTGCTTTATGAACATAGCGTGAGAATATGCGATTCCGATAGAAGAATTTGTAATAAGGAATCGCATGACTTCGCTTGCATTGCCGGGCAACGCGGCAGCAACCAAGCCCAGGCGGCCGGGCCGGGTCATTCCCGGTTTTGGCATTTCGCTGGGCTTTACGCTGTTCTACCTGGCGCTGATCGTCCTCATCCCGCTGTCTGCGGTGTTCCTGAATACCTTCAGCATGAGCTGGGCGGATTTCTGGGCGACCGTCACGTCCGAGCGCGTGATGGCGTCCTATCGCCTGAGCTTCGGCGCGTCCCTGATCGCGGCCGTCATCAACGTCATCTTCGGCGGCATCGTGGCCTGGGTGCTGGTGCGCTACCAGTTTCCCGGCAAGCGCCTGGTCGACGCCCTGGTCGACCTGCCGTTCGCGCTGCCCACCGCGGTGGCCGGCATCACGCTCACCGCGCTGTACGCCCATAACGGCTGGATCGGCCAGTACCTGGCCACGTTGGGCATCAAGGTCGCGTTCTCGCCGCTGGGCGTGGTGGTGGCGCTGACCTTCATCGGCCTGCCATTCGTCGTGCGCACGGTGCAGCCGGTGCTGGAAGAAGCCGAGCGCGAACTCGAAGAAGCCGCCGCCAGCCTGGGCGCCGCGCCGCTGCAGACCTTCATCCGCGTGGTGCTGCCGACGATTACCCCGGCGCTGCTGACCGGTTTCGCGCTGGCCTTCGCGCGCGCCACCGGCGAATACGGTTCCGTCATCTTCATTGCCGGCAACCTGCCGATGGTGTCCGAGATCACGCCGCTGCTCATCATTTCCAAGCTGGAGCAATACGACTACGCCGGCGCGACTGCGATCGCGGTGGTGATGCTGGTGTTCTCCTTCATCCTGCTGCTGGCGATTAACCTGCTTCAGGCGTGGACGCGCAAACGGGCGGGCAAGTCATGAGCGCGGTCCTCGACAACGTGGCGCCGGCCAAGCGCCCGGCGACCGGCAAGCGCCTCGACACCAGCGTGCTCGAGCCGGGCTGGGTGCGCATCACCCTGATCGCCGTCGCGCTCGTTTTCCTGACGCTGTTCCTGTTCATCCCGCTCGCCGCGGTGTTCACCGAGGCGCTCAAGAAGGGCTGGGAGGTCTATGTCGAATCGGTGATCGACGCCGATGCGCTGTCGGCCATCAAGCTGACCCTGATCGCGGCCGCGATTTCGGTGCCGCTGAACCTGGTGTTCGGCGTGGCGGCGGCGTGGGCCATCGCCAAGTTCGAATTCAGGGGCAAGAGCATCCTCTTGACCCTGATCGACCTGCCGTTCTCGATCTCGCCGGTGATCGCGGGCCTGATGTACGTGCTGGTGTTCGGCGCCTCGGGCTGGTTCGGCCCATGGCTGGCGGAACACGACATCAAGATCCTGTTCGCGGTGCCGGGCATCGTGCTGGCCACCGTGTTCATCACCTTCCCGTTCGTGGCGCGCGAGCTGATTCCGCTGATGCAGCAGCAGGGCACCGAGGAAGAAGAAGCGGCGCTGGTGCTGGGCGCCTCGGGCTGGTCGACCTTCTGGCGCGTGACGATGCCGAACATCAAATGGGGCCTGCTGTATGGCGTGATCCTGTGTAATGCCCGTGCGATGGGCGAATTCGGCGCGGTGTCGGTGGTTTCGGGCCACATCCGCGGCGAGACCAACACGATGCCGCTGCACGTCGAGATCCTCTACAACGAATACAACTTCACGGCCGCCTTCGCCGTCGCATCGCTGCTGGCGCTGCTCGCACTGGTGACTTTGGCCATCAAGTCCTTTATCGAATGGCGCCTCCACGAAGCCCGCAAGGCTTCGACGAACGCCCCTCACTGAAACAACGCCGGAGCCACGCATGACGATCGAAGTACAACATATCCGCAAGCAGTTCGGCCAGTTCACGGCGCTCGACGACGTTTCGCTGCAGTTCCCCGACGGCGAGCTGACCGCCTTGCTGGGGCCTTCGGGCTGCGGCAAGACCACGCTGCTGCGCATCATCGCCGGCCTCGAATACCCGGATTCCGGTTCCGTGCTGCTCGACGGCCAGGACTCCTCGCACCGCCACGTGCGCGAGCGCCAGGTCGGCTTCGTGTTCCAGCACTATGCGCTGTTCAAGCACATGACCGTGTTCGAGAACGTCGCCTTCGGCCTGCGCGTCAAGCCGCGCAAGGACCGCCCGAGCGAATCGCAGATCCGCGAGAAAGTCAAAAAGCTGCTCGAACTGGTGCAGCTCGACTGGATCGCCGACCGCTATCCGCCGCAGTTGTCGGGCGGCCAGCGCCAGCGCATCGCGCTGGCCCGCGCGCTCGCGGTCGAGCCACGCGTGCTGCTGCTGGATGAACCGTTCGGTGCACTCGACGCCAAGGTGCGCAAGGAATTGCGCCGCTGGCTGCGTCGCCTGCACGACGACCTGCACGTGACCTCGATCTTCGTCACCCACGACCAGGAAGAAGCGCTGGAAGTGGCCGACCAGGTGGTCCTGATGAACAAGGGCCGCGTCGAGCAGCTGGGCAGCCCGGACCAGGTATACAACAACCCGGCCTCGCCCTTCGTCTACGGCTTCCTGGGCAACGTCAACCTGTTCCACGGCCGCGTCACCGACGGCGTGCTGGCCAGCGGCGACGTGAGTTTCCAGGCGCCGCAGCATGCCGGCGTGCGCGACGGCGCGGGCATCGGCTATGTGCGGCCGCACGATCTCGACGTCGAGCGCTACACGCCCGGCGCCGCGGGCGTGGTGGCCAAGCTGCGCCGCGCGCATGCGATCGGCCCGCTGGCCCAGCTCGACCTGGAGCGCGCCGACAACCAGCAGATCATCGAGGCGGTGATGCCGAACGAGCGCTTCGCCAGCCTGGGCCTCAAGGAAGGCGAGACGCTGGTCGTGCGTCCACGCCGCATCGAAGTGTTCGTCGACGAAGGAAACGCAATATGAACTTCCAGCAGCTGCGCTCGGTCCGCGAAGCGGCCCGCCGCGATTTCAACCTGACCGAAGTCGCCAACGCCCTGTTCACCTCTCAGCCGGGCGTGTCGCGCCAGATCCGCGAGCTCGAAGAAGAACTGGGCGTGGTCATCTTCGAGCGCAACGGCAAGCGCCTGACGGGCCTGACGCCGCCCGGCAAGGGCATCCTGCGCATCGTCGAAAAGCTGCTGGTCGAAGCCGAGAACCTGCAGCAGGCCAGTCGCGAATACGCGGCGCAAGACAGCGGCACGCTCACGGTCGCGGTGACCCACACCCAGGCGCGCTATGCGCTGCCGCAGGTGGTGCAGTCGTTCCGCGCCGCCTTCCCCAATGTGCGCATCGCCCTGCAGCAGAGCTCACCGGAACACATCGCCGAATGGGTGGCGTCGGGCAAGGCCGACGTCGGGATCGCGACCGAAGGCCTGTCGGCCTTCCCCGACCTGGTGTCCTTCCCGTGCTACCGCTGGAGCCACCTGATCGTGGCGCCCGAGGGGCACCCGATCTTCGCAAGCAAGACGCCGCTGCGCCTGGAAGACCTGGCCGAGCATCCCTTGATCACCTACGACGTCGGCTTCACCGGCCGCAGCCACATCGACGCGGCCTTCGTCGAAGCCGGGCTGGCGCCCGACATCGTGCTCACCGCGATGGATTCGGATGTGATCAAGCAGTACGTGTCGCTGGGCCTGGGCGTGGGCATCGTGGCTTCGATGGCGTTCGATCATGGCCGCGACAAGGGCTTGCGCGCGATCGAGGCCTCGCACCTGTTCGCGCAGAACGTGACGCGCCTGGCGGTGCGCCGTGGTTCCTACTTGCGGGCGTATGCCTTCCACTTCATCGAACGTTTCGCCCAGGGTTATACGCGGGCGGATATCGAGAAGGCGATCGCGACGGCGGACTAGAACGCGTGGACGGGAAACCCGTCCACCCTACTGTCCGGGGTTGGTGATGCGCGAATGGATTTCGTCGATCCGTTTGAGCACCTCGTCGCTCAACTGAATCTGCGCCGCGTCGATGTTCTCTTCCAGCTGCGCCAGCGTGGTCGCCCCGACGATGGTCGAGCCCATGGACCAGCGCGAATAGCACCAGGCCAGCGCCATCTGAGCCGGCGTCAAGCCATGCTCGCGCGCCAGCGCCGCATACTCGCGGGTCGCGTCGAACACGCTCGGACGCAGGTAACGCGGACTCCAGGTCGGCGGATAGATCGTCAGGCGGCCACGCGCCTGCGGGTCGTCGACGTACTTGGCGCTCAGCTGGCCGAAGGCGAGCGGGCTGTAGGCCAGCAGGCTGACGTCTTCGCGGTAGCAGACTTCGTCCAGCAAGGTGGTCTCGAAGGCGCGCGCGGTGAGGTTGTATAAATTCTGGATGGTGGCGATGCGCGGCAGGCCGTGGATCTCGGCCTGCTTGACGAACTCGCACACGCCCCATGGGCTTTCGTTCGACACGCCGATGTGGCGGATCTTGCCCTCCCTGACCAGGTCGGCCAGGGCGCGCAGCGTCTCTTCGATTGCCACGCCGTTGCGTTCCTTGCGCGGATCGAACTGGTTCGCGCCGAAGATCGGCACGTTGCGGCTCGGCCAGTGCAGCTGGTAGAGGTCGATGTAGTCGGTCTGCAGGCGCCGCAGGCTGGCGTCGACGGCCGCGCGCAGGTTGGCGGCGTCATGGTTGTGTTTCGATCCGCGGATCCAGGCCTGGCTGCCGTTCGGGCCGGCGATCTTGGTCGCCAGCACCAGCTTGTCGCGGCCGCCGCGCGCCTTGAGCCAGGAGCCGATGAAGCGCTCGGTCGACCCCTGGGTTGCCGCGTTCGGCGGCACCGGATACAGCTCGGCGGTATCGATGAAGTCGATGCCGCGCTCGAGGGCGTAGTCCAGCTGGGCGTGCGCTTCCTGCTCGGTGTTCTGCTCGCCGAAGGTCATCGTGCCGAGGCAGACGGTGCTCACTTCGAGGTCGGTGCGGCCCAGCTTCTTGCGCTGCATGCTCATTTCTTTTTCTTCGCGCCGGTGTTGCGCAGCGCGTCGGCGCATTCGCGCACCAGGCCCGGGCCGGCGTAGATCAGGCCACTATACAGCTGCACCAGCTTGGCGCCGGCCGCGATCTTGGCCTTGGCGTCCGGGCCGCGCATGATGCCGCCCACGCCGATGATCGGGATGTCGTCGCGCAGCTCGGTCTTGAGCGCGCGGATCACGATGTTCGACTGCTCGAACACCGGCGCGCCAGACAGGCCGCCGGCCTGCTGCGCGTGCTTCATGCCTTCGACGTCGCGCCGGTTGAGCGTGGTGTTGGTGGCGATCACGCCGTCGATCTTGTGGCGCAGCAGGGCGCCGGCGATGTCGCGGATCTGGTCGCCGTCGACGTCGGGCGCGATCTTGAGCGTGATCGGCACGTAGTGGCCGTGCTGGTCGGCCAGCTTGGTCTGTTCGGCCTTCAGCTGCGCCAGCAGGTCGTCCAGTTCCGAGGCGCCCTGCAACTGGCGCAGGTTCTTGGTGTTGGGCGACGAGATGTTGACCGTCACGTAGCTCGCATACGGGTACACCTTGCGCAGGCAGTGCAGGTAATCCTCGGCCGCGCGTTCGATCGGCGTGTCGGCGTTCTTGCCGATGTTCAGGCCCAGCACGCCCTGGCGCTCCTGGTAGAAGCGCGAAGCCTGGACGTTGGCCACGAAAGCGTCGACGCCGCCGTTGTTGAAGCCCATGCGGTTGATGATGCCGCGCGCGCGCGGCAGGCGGAATATGCGCGGCTTGGGATTGCCGACCTGGCCGCGCGGGGTCACGGTGCCGATCTCGATCGAGCCGAAGCCGAGCGCGGCGAGGCCGTCGATATAGGCGCCATCCTTGTCCAGGCCGGCGGCCAGGCCGACCGGGTTGGGGAAGGTGATGCCCATGACGGTGCGCGGGTCGGGCAGGGGTTTCCTGAACGCGCCCGTCAGGCCGAGCGCGCCTGCCCGCCGCAGCATGGGCAGGGTCAGGTTGTGGGCCGTCTCCGGGTCGAGCGAGAACAGTGCAGGGCGAACGAGGGTGTACAGAAATTTATCGGGCATGGGGTACTCAGTTAAGTTTTCCCCATCATTTTAACTTGACGCGCTGCGGCAAACGTATTCGTGTGTCAACGACTTTGTTAGCACTTGTATCACACGCGGTGTGGCCGGCCGGAATGCCGCTTCCCTAACGCTGCAGCACGCCCCATTCGCCGTCGATGCGGGCTTCGAGCGGCCGGAAGTTGATCTTGTAGGCCATCTTGGGACTCTGTTCGATCCAGTACCCGAGATAGACATAGGACAGTCCCAGCTCGTGGGCCTGGTTCACCTGCCACAGGATGTTGTAGGTGCCGTAGGAGGCGTTCTCGACGTCGGGATCGAAGAAGGTATATACCGACGACAGGCCATCGGACAGCACGTCGATGATCGACACCATGCGCAGGGTGCCGTCGGGCTCGCGGAATTCGACCAGGCGCGTGTTGACGCGGCTTTGCAGCAGGAACTGGGCATATTGGTCGCGGCTGTCCTGGTCCATGCCGCCGCCCACGTGGCGCGTGGTCTGGTAGCGCAGGTAGAGCGCATAGTGCTCGTCGGAGAAGGCCAGGTTGGCCACCATCGCGACCAGGTCGCCATGGCGCTTCCAGGCGCGGCGCTGGGTGCGGTTGGGCGTGAAGTCCTCGCACTTGACGCGCACCGGGATGCAGGCCTGGCAGCCGTCGCAGTAGGGACGGTAGGTGAAGATGCCGCTGCGCCGGAAGCCGTTCTTGACCAGCTCGGAATACACGTCGGCGTTGATGAGGTGCGACGGTGTGGCGACCTGCGAACGTGCCTGGCGCGCGTCGAGATAGCTGCAGGGATAGGGCGCCGTCGTATAGAACTGCAGCGTCGCGAATGGCAGGTCGTGTAGGTGCGTCATGCAAAAAACTCTCGAGACGACGTGTGATGAACCTATTCTAGCGAAAACCTGCGCGCAATACCGTTAGCCATCCAACGGTATCGCGGGCGAATTGCCGGATCTGTCGGGCGCTGCGGCTGACACTGCGGACGCTGCGGAGGCCGTGGACGGTGCGCCGCCCCGCGCGGCGAGCGGCGGGACGACCGTCCAGTCGCCGATGGTCGGCTCGGCGATGGCGGCGCGCAGGTGCTCCAGAAAGCGGCTGCGCGGGATCGGCGCCGCGCCGAGCGAGGCCAGGTGGCCGGTCTCCTGCTGGCAGTCGACCATCCGCACGCCTTGCTGGTGCAGGAAGGCCACCAGATAGGCCAGCGCGACCTTGGAAGCGTCGGACACGCGTGCGAACATCGATTCGCCATAGAACATGCGGCCTATGCAGACGCCATAGGCGCCGCCGACCAGTTCGCCGTCGAGCCAGACCTCGGACGAGTGGGCATAGCCCAGCGCGTGCAGGCCGCTGTAGCCGTCGATGATCTCGCCCGAAATCCAGGTGCCGGGGCCGTCGCGTCGCGGCGCGGCGCAGGCGCGCATCACGTCGCTGAAGGCGGAGTCGAAGCGCACGTCCCAACGGCCCCCCTCGAGGCGGCTGCGCTCGACCTTGCGCAGCGTCTTGGCCAGGCTCTCGCTGACCTTAAAGTCGTTTGTGTACAGCACCATGCGCGGGTCGGTGCTCCACCACAGGATGGGCTGGCCTTCGGAAAACCAGGGAAAGATGCCGTTGCGGTAAGCCTGCAGCAGGCGCGGCGGTGACAGGTCGGCGCCGGCTGCGAGCAGGCCCGGCGCTTCGACCGTCAATGCCTTGGATACGTCGGGAAACGGCGTATCGGTCTCGAGCCAGGGAATCATCTCAGTCCGGTTCGCGTGGGGCGATCATCGGGCGATGGATGTCGCGGCTGTGAAAGCCAAAGCTACCGCCCTCGCGCACTTTGATCCGGTCGGCGAAGAACAGTTCAAGTGTGCTGCGGATGGTGGGGAAGGCGAGGTCGTCCCACGGGATCTCGTCTTCGGTAAACAGCCGCACGTCCAGGCTTTCGATGCCGGCCGCGAAGTCGAGGTCGAGCAGGCGCGCCTGGTAGAACAGGTGGACCTGGTGCACGTGGGCCACGTTGAGCAGGGTGAACAAGGGCCCGAGCTCGACGTTGGCGCCGGCTTCTTCCTCGGTCTCGCGCACCGCCGCCTGTTCGGTGGTCTCCTCGTTTTCCATGAAGCCGGCCGGCAGGGTCCAGTAGCCGTAGCGCGGCTCGATCGCGCGCTTGCACAGCAAGACCTGGAGCTGGCCGTCGCGCTCCCAGACCGGGATGGAACCGACGACAAGCTTCGGGTTCTGGTAATGGATCGTGTGGCAATGGGTGCAGACGTAGCGCGGCCGGTTGTCGCCTTCAGGGATGGTGAGCAGGACAGGGTGGGCGCACTCGGAGCAGAATTTCATGGTCGTGTGACGAATTGGTATTGCCATTACTTTACACCGAATGTGGGTCCGGCAGGGCAGGGCTGCAGGCGTCGGTGAACGCTCTTTCAAGCCTGGCCATGAGATATATCGTGTTGCAATCGCACATGGCCGCCGTATTGCATTTGCCTAATGAGGTGAAGGGGCGTATAATTCATTACACAGACGCGGGGTGGAGCAGTCTGGCAGCTCGTCGGGCTCATAACCCGAAGGTCACAGGTTCAAATCCTGTCCCCGCAACCAGACAAATGTCAAAGGCCTATCGCATTGCGATAGGCCTTTGTGCTTTGTGGGTCGGTTTTTTCGGCTGACAACCGTTCAATTTCCATTGTGCAACATGTCCAGATTAAAATCTGGCATAGTCGATTCTGTTCCCACACTGGTCGTTTGCGCAATGATGACAAAATATCTTTATCCGATCCTGTTCCCATGCTTGGTGGGCGTGCTGTGCGCATGTGAGCCGAAGACTCCACCGGCGGAGAAGAAAATCAGTCCAGCTAGCGTAATCGATCGGCATGCCACAGCGTTCGTGCAACAGAATAAAGCGTCCATCCACGGTCATTCTGCCCCGATGCAAACGCAGGATTCACCGCTCTCGTACGTCACCCAGTTTTTCACGAACGTTCCATCGATGTTAACGACGCCAGGAACATCGTCTTATTCAAAAAACCTGGCGATCACCGAAACATGGCAACGGATGTATTGCACAGGCGAGCTTCAGGCGCAAATGCTGGAAACAGGCATTGCCATCGCATCGGCACAGCTGATCGATTCTTCCACGGGCGAAGAGCATTCGCTCGCCATGTGTCTCGCTGCCGGATCGACATCGGCGGCGGCGACGAAAGAAGAGCCCATCTTTTCGCTTGCAGCGCTCAATACAGGGAAGGTGGACACTGACTTCCAGGGTGTGGATCCCGCCATCCTGGTGCGGGCGCTGGAACGTGCTAAGGAGATCGAGAAGGGCGAGTTTGAGTCCACGGCAGACTATACTCGAAGAAAAAACAGCCTGCTCTCGAACAAACTAACGGGAGAGTACGGTATCGGCGATGCTTTCCCGTTCGTCGTGGAGGTAGGCAAGTATGCGTCGTGCTTGAATGGAATAATGTACGCATACGACGCCGACCGGTCACGGGCAACCCTTCATTTATCCGCTTGGCCGAAGGAGCTGGGCGAGCACGGCTATAGTTATTCGGCCCATAGCGATGCTCCCAAATACGATACGTTCAAGCTTCGACGCGATGATGAAAAAGATACGAGCTATGTAGGCGTGAATGCCTTCGGTGTGACGACACCGGTGAGCGTGACCCGCGGCGTCGTATTTGAGTTTGCTACAAAAAATATTCCTTTTATTAAAGGGCGTCGAACGCTTTCTTGTGAAGAGAAAAAAGCAGCGTTCGCATGGCATGTGGATGCCACAACGGCAGAGAAGGAACTGCCAGCGCTAAAGGCTATACTGATCGTGAAGCTCAAGCCGCCATACGTCCTGTATAGCAATTATCGCAAAGAACCGACCAGGGACAATCCAGTCGACATCGATATCCAGACAAAGGCGGTTTTTGGCGATATCGTAAAAATTGTTGTTTATTCAGGGATTACGGGAAATATCATTTCTCAATTCCCGGAATAATGTCCCGGTAAGCGTGTCGGGTCGCTTTTTCCGACATTGCGCTTCTTTACCAGCCTCGACGCAGGTCAAACCCGCTCGCCTCTGCTGCAATGCACACGAGCCCGCCCTGTCCAACCTTGCGAACCGCCGTGCGCATGCGCCATGGCGACATTCAGGGACGAGGACCATGATCGATGTAGACGACATCAACGAGGCCTGGGGCTGGGTCGGCATGAGCGCCGTCGAAGTACTCGGCGCCAATGCTTTCGGCAACCTCATCATCCGCGACGAGGACGACCATTTCTGGTGCCTGCGTCCGCAAGAACTGGTGTGCGAGCCGCTGGCCCGCAGCCGCGCTGCGCTCGATGCGCTTGCCTACAATCAGGACTTTCTCAACGACTGGTATATGCCCGAGGCGGTGCGCCTGGCCGAGGCCGCGCTGGGGCCGCTGACCGAAGGCCGCAAATACTGCCTCAAGATTCCCAGCGCGCTGGGCGGGCACTATGGCTGCGACAATCTGGCCACGGTGCCGCTGGCCGAACTGATCCGGTTCTCGGGAGAGGGGGCGCAGCAGTTCGATGGTTTGCCGCGCTGGTGCTGAGCGCCATGCCGGCTTCTTTCGGCCGGCAATCGTCTAGCGGCTGCCGCCTTCCCTGCGCCTCGCTGCCTGCGAGCGAAGGCGGCCGGCGACAATATGCCATGCCGCCGATGGCACGAACAGCGGAAGGACGGGGTCCATCGCCAGATGCTTTCTCAGCAATGGTGCGTTGATGGTCTTGCGGTTCGCCAACCGGTGCAGGATGTCCTTCAACATGGTCTGACGCAGTTCGGACAGCCGCGCACGGTTTCGTTTCAGCTGTACTTCATCGAGCTGGAACAAACGAGGCAGCGCCAGTTCCAGCTTGGTTTCATAATGCAGCCGGTCCAGCGATTTCTCGGTGCCCCAGCCCGAGCCGGCGTGAATGTTCACGCCACGGCCGCAGGTGACTTCCGCCGTGGTGCCGAAGGCATAGGCATCTGTCAGGGTACTCAGCTGCAGCCAGAACAGGAAGTCTTCACCGGCATTGACGAATTCCTCGCGAAAGCGCAGCGCGGCAAACTTCTTGAAGCGGTACACCACGGTCGGGGTTCCAATGACGTTCGCCCTCAGGATCTGCTCCATCATATTGCCGCGGTAGCGTGCCACCGGGCCGCAGTCGGGGAGGGCCGGGTGTTCGTCTTTCCTGAAGCCACTGGTTTGCTCAAACACCGTTTTTGTTTGTCCAATGCGGAAATAATCGGAAAAATAAAAGTCGTTGCCATGCTCCAGGGCCGCATGTGCGCGCAAAAGATGCGCCGGGTGCCAGGCATCGTCCGAGTCGAGAAAGGCCACGTAGTGGCAATGCGGCGACACATTGTCCAATCCCTTGTTGCGGGCGGATGCAGGTCCGCCATTGGGCTGCTCGACGACACGGACCTTGAGCTGCGGAAATTTTCTCAGCACTGCCGCCACCTCGTCCCGCGCCGGTATCGGCGAACTGTCGTCGACCACGATTACTTCGTCGGGCAAAAGTTCCTGGTTGGCGACTGAGGCGAGGGCTTGCTGCAGGAGACCTTCCTGACGCTGGAAGTAGGGAATCACGACCGCGATCGCCGCGTCGGAAACATGCGTTGCAGCTTCGCCCGGGCCGCTGTTTGGATGGAAAGACGTCATACTCATGTTGCTGAATATATCACACGCACACGGCGATACCCCGTCCGATTTTCCTGTCGAAAACGGTGTCAACCGCGATCGTGTTCTGGCTTTGCAGCCAGGCTCGCCCACAGATAGGCGGCCGCCATGGTGCGGTGCGGTGCATAGCGCGCCAGCAGGCGCTGGGCTTCGAGCAGCGTCGGCCGCTGGGCGCTGCCGGTCAGATTGTGCAGGGCGTTGCGCACGGCCACGTCGCCTTCGAGCGAACAATCCGTGTAGCCGTAGCCGCGCAGCAGCACATAATTGACGGTCCAGGGGCCGATGCCCTTGATCGCCAGCAGTTCCTGGCTCACTTGGACGGCATCGCGTTCCCGCTCGAGCGACAGGCTGCCGTCCACCACCATGCGCGCCACGCGTAGCACGGTCTCGGCCTTCGCGCCCGAGAACTTGCGGCTGGTCAGGTCTCCCACGGCGAGGCGGGCGACGTCTTGCGCTTCCGGATAGCACCACAAGCCACTTGAATGCGGACGGCCGGCCAACTGGATCAGCGTGCGGCGCAGGGCGATCGCGAACGTCAGGTTGATCTGCTGGCCGATGATGGCCCAGGTGAGCGCTTCGAACACGGTGGCCGATTGCACGATGCGCAGGCCGGGCTGGCGCGCCAGTATCGGGCCGAGCACGGGATCGTCGTGGGCGAAGGCGGCGAAGGCGGCCGGGTCGATGCGCAGGCCCAGCACGTTCAGCAGCGCATTCTGGGCCAGCGCATCTTGCGCAGGCGTCAGAGGCGCGTCGAAGGCGATGCGGCAGCGGGCCACTTTGTCGTCGAATCGGATGTCGAGCAGGGTCGGCACACCGTCCAGCAGCACGCCCTTGCGCAGCCCTTTCGGCGACACCTCTTCGGCCATGCCCTCGGCGTCGCGGCCATGGAAGGCGATGACGTCGGCGAGGCGGTAGCCAGGCGGCAGGGCGATGTCCTGCGTCGTCACGCTCATTTGCCGCCCGCCGGTGAGGCTGCGCGTTTGAGGCGGGGCCTGAAACCTGTCACCAGCGCGGTCCCGAGCAGCACGATGGCCGAGCCGGCGATCGTGTGCCAGCCGATGGCTTCGTGCAGGAACAGCGCGCCCCACAGGATGCCGAATACCGGGTTGAGGAAGGTGACGGTGAGCGCCGAGGTGGTGCCGACTTCCTCGATCAGCTTGAAATAGATAATGTAGGCGATGCCGCTGCAAACCACGCCCAGCGCCAGCACGGCGGCCATGATGCCCATCGTCGGCTCGCCCGGCGCCGGGAAGAAGAACACCAGCGGCAGCACCAGGATCGCGGCCGCCCACATCGAGCCGTGGGCATTGGCGAACGGCGCGACCGCCGGCGCCGACTTGGCGTACTGACTGGCGATGCTGTAGCTGAACGCCGCGACCAGGGCCGCGCCGACGGCGATGCCGGCGCCGGGCCGTTCAGCCACGTGGTCGAAGCCGACCAGCAGCGCCACGCCGCCGGTGCCGAGCAGCAGGCCGAGCGCGCTGCGCCCGGAAACCTTCTGGCGCGCCCATGCGGCGCCGACCAGCGCGCCCCACATCGGCGCGGTGGCGTTCAGCACCGACAGCACCGAGGCCGACAGGGTGCGCGCGGCGAAGGCGAACAGCAGGAAAGGCAGGGCCGAATTGAACAGGCCGAGGATCAGGTAGTGCTTCCAGTGGCGGCGCGCGTCGAGCGGGGCGCCCTTGCCCCGCAGGTGGAGGAACCAGGCCACCAGCGCCAGGAACACGGCGGCGAAGCCGACCCGGTATTCGATCAGCAGCGCCGGCCCGAGCACGGGCGCGGCGATGCGCATGAAGAGGAAGGAGCCGCCCCAGATGGCGGCCAGCGCCACCAGGCGCAGCATGTTCGCGGTGTTCATTGATAAAAAGATGGCCCGTCTGATAACGGGCCATTGTGGCAGGGTCGGCATTTTCCTGCCAGCCGCTCCTTGCTTTTGAATTGAAGCTGTCGATCGTCAGGCGGCGCTGGCCAGTGTCAGCGCGGCGGCGTGCGGCACCAGCATCTGCTGCGGCACCGCGTTCTTCACGGCCGTCATCTCGGCCATGATCGAGATCGCGATCTCGGCCGGCGTCTTGCTGCCGATATAGATGCCGATCGGGCCGTGCAGGCGCGCCAGTTCGGCCTCGGTGAGGTCGAACAGTTTGAGGCGCTCGCGCCGCTTGGCGTTGTTGGCGCGCGAGCCGATGGCGCCGACGTAGAAGGCGTCGGACCTGAGCGCTTCCATCAGCGCCAGGTCGTCCAGCTTGGGATCGTGGGTCAGCGCCACCACGGCACTGCGCGCATCGAGCTTCGCCTCGATCACCAGGTCGTCGGGCATGGCGTGCACCAGGCTCACGCCGGGAATGGAAAAGCCGCTGCGGTATTCCTCGCGCGGGTCGCACACGGTGACGCGGTAATCCATGCCGGCCGCGATCGTGGCCAGAAAGCGCGACAGCGGGCCGGCGCCGATGATGTACAGGCGCCAGCGCGGGCCGTGCAGGGTGTGCAGCACGCCATCCTCGATGCGCTGGATGGCGCTGGCCTGCGCTTTGCCGAGCGTGACCGCGCCGCTGGCCAGGTGCACGCGGCGCTCGACCAGCTCGCCGCCATCCAGGCGCGCCAGCAGTTCGGGAATGCGGCTCTCGGTCGACAGCGGTTCGATCGCCAGTTCGATGGTGCCGCCGCAGGGCAGGCCGAAGCGGTGCGCCTCGTCGGCGCTGATGCCGTAGCTGATGATCTCGGGGAGGGCGATCTCGATGCCGTTGTCGCGCACGCGGGCGATCAGGTCGTCCTCGATGCAGCCGCCGGAAACCGAGCCGACCACCTGGCCGTCCTCGCAGATGGCGAGCGTGGCGCCGACCGGACGCGGGCTCGAGCCCCAGGTCTTGATCACCGTGACCAGTTGGCAGCGCTGGCCGCCCGCAAGCCAGGCGGCGCAGGTTTTCAGTACGTCGAGGTCGATGCTGTCCATGGTGTGGTCGCCGCCATATGCGGGATAGATACAAGATGGACAATCATACAAAAAAAGCGCGGAGGGCGCTGGAGCGGACGTGCGCGGCCCGGGGCCGCGCACGTGGGAATTGCTACGGCACCAGCGGCTTCTTGCCGCTCTTCTTGGCCTTCACCTCGGCCACCGTCTTGTCGATCGCCGCGATCCGCTGCGTGGTCGACGGGTGGTTGGCCGTGTAGCCGTTGAGGATGCGGGCCGGGTAGGTTGCCGCCAGGCGCTTCCAGAAGGCGGACGCCCCTTCGACGCGGTAGCCGGCGCGCGCCACCAGGTAGACGGCCAGGCGGTCGGCCGCCACGTCGTCGGCCACCGGCATGGCCTTGATGCCGCCGCTGCCGATCAGCATCGAGGTGTCGGGCGTGATCGCGGTGAGGTTGTCGATGATGCTGCCGATGGTGGCCGCATTGCGCTGCGTGGCCGCGTGGCCAAGCATATTGTGCGCCATCGTGCGCGCCACGACATAGGCCAGTTCGTCGTCGTTCTGGGCGAAGCCCAGCATGCCGCGGGTGACCATCACGCGCGAGCCGTCGGCGTAGGCGTTGATATTGTCGGCGTTGCCCAGTTCGATCGCGAAGGCGCAGGCGCGGGTGACCGGTATGGTCAGGTCGCGCTGGTTGCCGTTGCGCTCGATCGTCAGCGGCAGGCTGGCCTGCTTCGACATGATCGGGCCGAACACGGCGCCGGCCTGGGACAGGGCGTTCGGCCCCTCGGGCAGCGCCGTGCCGCCGGCCGCCAGCAGACGGTCGCCCTGGCGCAGGCCGGCGCGCGCCGCGCCGCTGCCATTCAAGACGTTGGTGACCTGCAAGCGCTCGCCCATGCCCAGCACCACCCAGGCCGCCTCGTTGTACTGGCCCGGATAGGTGTAGCGGTTCTTGGCCGTGAATCCCAGCAGGTTGCGGGCATGCTTGGTGCACAATTCGGCGTTGTCGATCAGGAGGGGGGCCGCGATCCGGTACAGGCGGTCGTGCTGGGTCGCCATGCGGGTGAGCATGTCGGCCGCCGCCGCCATCTGCGGCGTGACCTCGGGCTTGCCCGGCGCCTGGCTCGGGATCACGCCCGGCGTGGTCGACGATTGCATCTGGCCTGGCGTGCTGCAGGCGGCCAGCAAGGCCGCGGTGCCCGCGATCAGGGCCGCGGACTTGAAGCGTTGAAGACGGTGCATTGGGATCATGGTCCTCCTCTGTTATTGTTTGCCGGTGCTGCCGAATCCTCCGGCGCCGCGGTCGCTCGATGCGAACTCAGTTACCACATTGAAGCCGACCTGCAGCACCGGCACGACGATCAGCTGCGCCAGCCGGTCCATTGGCTGCAGCACGAAGGTGGTGGCGCCGCGGTTCCAGGTGGAGACCATCAGCTGGCCCTGGTAATCGGAGTCGATCAAGCCTACCAGATTGCCCAGAACGATGCCGCTCTTATGGCCGAGCCCACTGCGCGGCAGGATCATGGCGGCGTAGCCCGGATCGCCGATGTGGATGGCCAGACCCGTCGGCACCAGTACCGTCTGGCCAGGCTCGATGGTGAGCGGCGCATCGATGCAGGCGCGCAGGTCGAGGCCCGCGCTGCCCGGGGTGCCGTAGGCCGGCAGCAGGTCTTGCATGCGCGGGTCGAGGATCTTGAGGTCGATATTCTTCATCTGATACTTGTTATGTGTTTTAGGTAAGCAGGGAGCGCTGTTCGAGTCGCTTGGCGATTTCGGACACCAGCTGGCGCGCCAGCGTGAGCTTGTCGGCGCGCTCGAGCACCGTGTGGCCGCTCTCGTCGAACAGGATCACGGTATTGTCATCCTGCCCGAAAGTCTGGTGGCCGATATTGCCCACCAACAGAGGGATGCCCTTCTTTTCGCGCTTGGCGGCGCCGTACTGTTCCAGCTGCTCGGATTCGGCCGCGAAGCCCACGCAGTAAGGCCAGCCCGAGAGCGTGACGGTGGCCGCCACCGACGCCAGGATGTCGGCGTTCTGCGCGAATTCCAGTTGCGGCGGCGCGCCATCAAGCGTCTTCTTGATCTTCTGGTCGCTGGCATTGGCCACGCGCCAGTCGGCCACCGCCGCCACGCCGATGAACACGTGCTGGCCTTCCACGCCCGCCATCACGGCATCGTGCATCTGCTGCGCGGTGAGCACGTCGATGCGGCGCACGCCATGCGGCGTGGGCAGAGAAACGGGGCCCGAGACCAGGGTCACTTCGGCGCCGGCTTCGCGCGCCGCGCGCGCCAACGCATACCCCATCTTGCCCGACGACAGATTGGTGATGCCGCGCACCGGATCGATCGGCTCGAACGTCGGGCCGGCGGTGATCAGCACGCGCCGTCCGGCCAGCACCTTGTGCTGGAACGAGGCGATCAGTTCTTCGACCAGTTCCTCGGCTTCGAGCATGCGGCCCAGGCCCGTCTCGCCGCAGGCCTGCGAACCGCAGCCGGGGCCGAACAGCTTGACGCCGTCCTCACGCAGCTGGGCGACGTTGCGCTGGGTGGCCGGGTTTTCCCACATCTCGACGTTCATCGCCGGCGCCACGTGCAGCGGCACATGGCGCGGCCGCGCCACGCAGAGCAGCGACAGCAGGTCGTCGGCCGCGCCGTGCGCAAGCTTGCGCATGAAGTCGGCCGAGCAGGGCGCGATCAGGATCGCGTCGGCGTTGCGGGTCAGGTCGATGTGGGCCATATTGTTGGCCATGCGCGCATCCCACTGGTCCAGGTAGACCGGCTGGCTAGAGAGGGCCTGCATGGTGACCGCGCCGATGAAGTGCGTGGCGGCCTCGGTCATGACCACCTGCACGCTGGCGCCCTGCTTGACCAGGGCGCGACACAGCTCGGCCGCCTTGTAGCAGGCCACGCCGCCGGTCAGGCCGAGGACGATGCGCTTGCCTTTCAGCTCCATGTTCAAGCTCCTTTAAGTCTTGTTTACCCGGCGCAGCTCGTCGAGGACGAACAGCACCGCACCCACCGAGATGCCGATGTCGGCGATATTAAAGGCCGGGAAGTGGCCGATGCCGGTCCAGTAGAAATCGAGGAAGTCGATCACGTGGCCGTGCACCACGCGGTCGATGCCGTTGCCGATCGCGCCGGCCATGATCAGGGCCAGGGCGAAGCAGAACAGGCGCTGGCTCGCGTTCTTCGACATCATGTAGATGCAGAACACCACGGCGCCGATCGCGATGCCCAGGAACAGCCAGCGCTGCCAGCCGCCGGCGTCGCCCAGGAAGCTGAACGCGGCGCCCGGGTTGTACACCTTGATCAGGTTGAAGAAGCTCGTGATCGGCAGCGTTTCGGCATAGGCGAAAGTGCGTTCGACGGTGATCTTGGTGACCTGGTCGAGCAGGACGATGATCAGGGACAGGCCGATCCAGGGGAACAGGCTGGCGCTGGTGCTGCGCGTGACAAGTTTCGGGCCTGCTGCGATGGGTTTCTTTTTGGTTGCCATGGTGTGTGGTGTCGGTACGCGCCATGCCGCCCGGGAGGCGGCATGGCGGAAAAACCCGCGGGTCGATCGACCCGCGGGAGCTTAGGCGTAGCGGCGCTTCTCGCCGGCGCCGAACAGGTTGCTGGTGCAGCGGCCGCACAGCGTCGGATGCGCGTGGTCGTGGCCGACGTCGCGGCGGTAGTGCCAGCAGCGCTCGCACTTCTCGGCCGTCGACGGTTCCACGGTCACGCTTTCGTCGGCTTCGGTCGCCACTTCGCTGACGGTCGCCTGCGAGGTGATGAAGACGAACTTCAGGTCGTCATCCAGGCTGGCCAGCGCGCGGTACTTGTCGCCCGACGCCTTGATCGCCAGCTCGGCCTGCAGCGAGGAGCCGATGGCGCCCGAGGTGCGCACTTCTTCGAGCTGCTTGGTGACGTCCAGGCGCACCTGGCGCAGCAGCGCGTACTTGGCCAGCAAAGCCTCGGCATCGGGCAGTTCCGGGAAGGCCCACAGCGTCTGGGTGAAGATGGTCTCGTCGCTGGCGGCGAAAGCATCGGCGCCGGCGAACTTCTCCCACGCTTCTTCAGCGGTGAACGACAGGATCGGCGCCATCACGCGCAGCAGCGAGTGGGCGATGTGCCACAGCGCGGTCTGCGCCGAGCGGCGCGCCGTAGAGGCCACGCCGGTGGTGTACAGGCGGTCCTTCAGGATGTCGAGGTAGAAGCCGCCCAGGTCTTCCGAGCAGTAGTTCTGCAGGCGCGACACGACCGGGTGGAACTCGTAGCGCTCGAAATGGGCGGCGACGTCGTCCTGCAGCTGGGCCATCGAGGCGATCGCATAGCGGTCGATCTCGAGCAGCTCGCCCATCGGCACCGCGTGCTGCGCCGGGTCGAAGTCCGAGGTGTTCGCCAGCAGGAAGCGCAGCGTGTTGCGGATGCGGCGGTACGACTCGGTCACGCGCTTGAGGATCTCTTCACCGATCGACAATTCGCCCGTGTAGTCGGTCGAGGCCACCCACAGGCGCAGGATGTCGGCGCCGAGGGTGTCCGAGATCTTTTGCGGCGCCATGGTGTTGCCGAGCGACTTGGACATCTTCTTGCCGTTCTCGTCGACGGTGAAGCCGTGGGTCAGCAGCGCCTTGTACGGCGGTTCGCCATTGAGCATCGACGAGGTCAGGAGCGACGAGTGGAACCAGCCGCGGTGCTGGTCCGAGCCTTCCAGGTACAGGTCGGCCGGGAAGCTCGACTGCGCCTTGTGCGAGCCGCGCAGCACGGTCTGGTGGGTGCTGCCCGAATCGAACCAGACGTCCAGCGTGTCCTTGTTCTTTTCAAAGATCGCCGCGTCCTCGCCCAGCAGGGTAGCCGGGTCGAGTTCGTGCCAGGCGTCGATGCCGCCCGCTTCGATCAGCTTGGCCACCTGCTCCAGCAGTTCCGGGGTGCGCGGGTGCAGCGCGCCGGTTTCCTTGTGCACGAAGAAGGCCATCGGCACGCCCCACTGGCGCTGGCGCGACAGGGTCCAGTCCGGACGGTTCTCGATCATGCCGTGCAGGCGCGCCTGGCCCCAGTCCGGGTAGAACTGCGTCTTCTCGATGCCGGCCAGCGCGGTCTGGCGCAGGGTGGCGCCGCCGTCCTTCGGCACGACGTCCATGCCGGCGAACCACTGGTTGGTGGCGCGGTAGACGATCGGTGTTTTATGGCGCCAGCAGTGCATGTAGCTGTGGTCGAACATCTTCAGTTCGAACAGGGCGCCCGCTTCGGTCAGCGCGCCGCAGATTGGTTTGCTGGCTTCCCAGATCGACATGCCGCCGAACAGCGGCAGGGTCGAGGCGAAGCGGCCATCGCCCATCACGGGCTTGAGCATCTCGTCGTCCTTCATGCCGTGCGCCTTGCACGACTGGAAGTCTTCCAGGCCGTAGGACGGGGCCGAGTGGACCACGCCGGTGCCGCTGTCGACGGTCACGTAGTCGGCCAGGTAGACCGGCGACAGGCGATCGTAGAACGTATCCTGCGTGTGCAGCGGGTGCTTGAAGCGGATGCCTTCGAGCTTGGCGCCGATGGTGGTGGCGATGACCGTGCCTTCCAGCTTGTAGCGGGCCAGCACCGACTCCACCAGCTCCGAACCCAGGATCAGCAATTGCGGCTGGCCGTCACGCTCGACCTGCACCAGCGAATAGCCGACTTCCGGGCCCACGTTCAGGGCCTGGTTCGACGGGATGGTCCACGGGGTCGTGGTCCAGATGACGATAAAACCTTTATCGGTCGGCAGCTTGTCCAGGCCGAAGGCGGCGGCGATCTTGTCGTGTTCGTAGAACGGGAAGCCGACGTCGATCGCCGGGTCGCGCTTGTCCTGGTATTCGACTTCGGCCTCGGCCAGCGCCGAGCCGCAGTCGAAGCACCAGTTGACGGGCTTCAAGCCGCGATAGACATAGCCTTTTTCCAGCAGGGTGCCGAGCGCGCGCAGCTCGTCGGCCTCATTGCTGTAGGCCATGGTCATGTACGGGTTGTCCCACTCGCCCAGCACGCCCAGGCGGATGAAGCCGGCGCGCTGGCGGTCGATCTGCTCGAGCGCGTAGGCGCGTGCCTTTTGCAGCACTTCGGCGGTCGGCAGGTTCTTGCCGTACAGTTTTTCGATCTGGATCTCGATCGGCATGCCGTGGCAATCCCAGCCCGGCACATAGGGCGCGTCGAAGCCGGCGATGGTGCGCGACTTGATCACCATGTCCTTGAGGATCTTGTTGACGGCGTGGCCCAGGTGGATGTCGCCATTGGCGTACGGCGGACCGTCGTGCAGGATGAAGGTCGGACGGCCGGCGGCGGCCTTGCGCACGCGTTCGTAGATTTTTTTATCCTGCCATTGCTTGACCCAGCCAGGTTCGCGCTTGGCGAGGTCGCCCCGCATCGGGAATGGGGTGTCGGTCATATTGACCGGGTATTTGCTTTCAGGTTTCTTCTGACCCTTGGGGCCGTTGTTCTGTTTGGTATCGGACATAAGCTTCTTCTGGTAAGTGTTCGGTGTGCACGGCGCAAGGTGCCGCGGCAGAGTCGGGTGAGGCGCTTCCCAGGCGTCGCGACGACGACCGGGAGCGCGCTCAAATTCGGTCGGTCGCCGTCAGCGCGCTGTTGCGGTGGGCGAAGAAGGCGCGCGCCTGGGCCGCGTCGTTGTCGATCGCGGCAGTGAGCGTGGCCAGGTCATCGTACTTCTCTTCGTCGCGCAGCTTGGCGAGGAATTCCACGCGCACCAGCTTGCCGTAGCATTGCTGGGCATAGTCGAACACATGGACTTCAAGCAGCATACGGCCGGCATCCTCGACGGTCGGACGCACGCCCAGGCTGGCCACGGCCGGCAGCGGCGCGTCCGCCAGGCCGTGCACCTGCACGACGAAGATGCCGGAGAGGGCAGGGCGGTGCGCCACCCGCAGGTTCATCGTCGGAAAGCCCAGCGTGCGGCCCAGCTTCTGGCCATGGATCACGTGGCCCGACATCGCATACGGATGGCCGAGCAGCTCTTTGGTACGGACGAAATCGCCTTCCAGGAGGGCGGCGCGAACGGCCGAGGACGAGATGCGCTGGTCGCCATGCATGACGGCGTCGAGGGTGTGGACGTCGAAGCCGAACTCGCGGCCGGCCTCGACCAGCATCGCGATATCGCCCTGGCGCCGGGCGCCAAAACGGAAATCGTCACCGACCATCAGCCATTTGACGTGCAGGCCGTCGACCAGCACGCGCTCGATGAAGTCGCGCGGCGACATGGCGGCGAACTGTTCGTTGAAATGTTCGACGATGACGCGGTCGATGCCGGCCTGGTCGAGATCTTCGAGCTTGTCGCGCAGGTTGGCGATGCGGGCCGGGGCGCGCGACAGGTCGCCGGATTTGCGGGCGAAGTATTCGCGCGGATGGGGTTCGAACGTCATCACGGCCGCTTCCAGGCCGAGCCCCGCGGCGGCGCTGCGCACGTGGGCCAGCAGGGCCTGGTGGCCGCGATGGACGCCATCGAAATTGCCGATCGTGAGCGCGCAGGGCGCGCGCGCCCTGTCGTTGGGAAGTCCGCGAAATACCTTCATTAAATCTGGGTCCGGTTACAAGCCGCGCGACATTGGTGCGGCGCGAAAACCCTGATTATACGGTAACTCGGTAGTTGCATATGGGCGACGGCCGCAGGGATCGTAAGCGCAAATGACGCTGTGTTAGCGCAAATGACGTCGTCCCCGCGCAGGCGGGGACCCAAGTACTGCTTGCGATGTTGCAACGCATGCAAACTTGGGTCCCCGCCTGCGCGGGGACGACGGGTGACGCTGCTGTTGCAGGTCAGGCTTGATTCCCCGCTTGCGCGGGGACAGGCCGATCAGGACAGCGGATTGTTGATCGCCAGGATCCAGTAGCGGGCCAGTTCGGCGGTGCCGTCCTTGCCGCCCACGGTCTTGAGCGTGGCGATGGCTTGCTGCTTCTTGCCGGCAACAGCGTAGGCTTCGCCCAGGCGCAGCTTGGCGTCTTCAGGGTTCTTCAGGCCGCCGGCCTTGATCGCCGCGTCCATCATCTTGAGGCCCTTGTCAGCCTGGCCAGCCTGCACCAGTGCGTAACCCAGGCCCACCAGCGAGTCCTGGTCCTTGACTGCGGTGTGCTCGGCTTCCAGTGCAGCGAAGTTCTTGTTCTGCTCGGCCAGGTTCTTCTCGGCCAGATCCTTCAGGCGCTGGTGACGCGCGGCGTCGGTGCCGGTGCCCAGGGCGCCGGCCTTGTAGCCCTTGTCGATGATCTTGAGCGCTTCGGCCGGGGCTTTCGCCTGCAGCACCAGCTGGGCCATTTCCATGTACTCGCTCGGCTTCTTGAGCAGGTTGTTGGCCAGCTTCAGGCGGTACACGTCGACGTTCAGGCGCTGCGAGTAACCTGGCTGACGCTGCACGCGGTTCAGCAGGTCGGTCCAGTACTGGGCCTTCGGATAACTGGCGGCCAGCTTCTCGATGGTGCGCACGTAGCCGGCGGTATCGTTCTTCTTGAGCTGAATATTGGCCAGCATGCCGAGCTGGTCTTCGCTCAGGCGGCCGCTTTTCTCGATGGTGCGCAGTTCTTGCTCGAGGGCAGCGGTATTGCCTTGTTTGTAATAGTTCTGCAGCAGGTAAGCGCGCAGTTTCGGATCTTCCTTCTGCTTGAGCAGGGTCTGGATGGTGCTGTTCGCCTTGTTCAGGTCGCCTGCACGCATATAGATACCCACCAGGCCTTCGGCGAATTGCGAACGCTCGTTGGCGTTCAGCTTGCCAGACGCGAGCAGGGCTTCAAAGGATTTGGCGGCAGTATCGTAATCGCCGGCCGACGAGGCTGCCCCGGCGCGCACGCGCTCGATCAGGTAGCTTTCATTGGCGGTCTTGTTGCCCACCTTGTCCAGTCCGCGCAGGGTAGCCAGTGCTTCTTTGTGCTTGCCCTGTTTCATCTGGGCCTGGGCTTGCTGCAGCGGTTTACCAATCTCCGGGCGCATCGCTTCCTGCGCGACGGCGGAAGACAGGCCGATTACCGGGGTGAGCGCGGTAAAGCCCAGAGCGGCCATTGCAAGGCTGAGGTGAGCGAGACGGAACTTGATCATCTGAAAAATCCTTATTTCAAAATGGACACGGCAGGGATAGCCCTGCCGTGTTGGTCAAAACATGGAACGATTACTGGAACTGCTCGTTACCGACCATGCCGATTTTGGTGACGCCAATACGCTGGGCAGATGCCATGACACCGGCAACAACTTTGTACTCTACCAGCTTATTCGGACGCAGGTGCACTTCGGGCTGGTCAGGGATGGCCGCAACAGCGTTCATCTTGGCTTCCAGCGCAGCGCGATCCGGCACCACTTCGCCATCCCAGAGGATGGTACCGTCGAAGTCGACGTCGATCGTGATCACGACAGGCTTGATATCGCTCAGCGGCGGGTTACCAACTGGCATGTTCAGATTGACCGAGTGATCTTGCTTCGGAATCGTAATAATCAGCATGATGATAAGAACGAGCAAGACGTCGATCAGCGGCGTCATGTTCATTTCCATCATCGGTTCCGGATCCGCATCCGCTGCGGAGCCTCCACCTACGTTCATACTCATGGTGTGTCCTTATCAAATGTTGGGGAGAAGGTTACGGCGCCCGGTTTCACAACCAGGCGCCGCGTGCAGCGCTATCAGCTTATTGCGGCTGAATAACGAAACCAACCTTCTGCACACCAGCACGTTGTGCCGTGTAAATGACCCGGCCGATTGCTTCGTAGCGGGTTTCTTGGTCGCCACGAACTTTCACCGCCGGTTGCGGCACTTTCACCGACTGCTCCGCGAGGAACTTGAACAGCTCGTCCGTGTTCGCGAGGTGAGTCTGGTTGTAGTACATCTCACCGTCTTTATTGACGGTGATATTGACGTCTTCCGGTTTGGACAGGGTGACCTGGTTCTCTTCTTCAGGCAGCGTAACTTTCTGCAGATTCAGAACCACCGGGCTCGTGATCAGGAAGATGATCAGAAGAACCAACATGATGTCAACGAGTGGCGTCGTGTTGATCTCTGAATTCAGTGCATCTTCGCCGGAATCGGAACCGACACTCATCGACATAATTTATCCAATCTTTTTAGCTTGTGCAGCTGCGTTCGAGGTCGACATTGCGCCCGAGATCAGCACCGAGTGCACGTCAGCCGAGAACGAACGGACTTCTTCCAGCACGGTCTTGTTACGACGCACCAGCCAGTTGTAACCCAGGACGGCAGGAACTGCAACGAACAGACCGAAGGCGGTCATGATCAGTGCTTCACCGACTGGACCTGCGACCTTGTCGATCGAGGCGTTACCCGACATGCCGATGGCGGTCAGTGCGTTGTAGATGCCCCAGACGGTACCGAACAGACCGATGAACGGCGAGGTCGAACCGACGGTTGCCAGGAACGACAGGCCATCTTGCAGACGCGACTGGACGCGGTCGACCGAACGCTGGATCTGCATGGTGACCCAGGTCGACAGGTCGATCTGCTCGAGCAGGGCGCCGTCGTGGTGCTGGGTAGCCTTGGTGCCGGTTTCAGCGATGAAGCGGAATGGCGAACCTTCTTTCAGCTGAGCCGAACCAGCAGCGATCGACGGTGCTTTCCAGAACTTGGTTTGCATGTCTTTAGCTTGACGCATCACTTTTTGCTGATCGATCAGCTTGGTGATGATGATGTACCACGAACCGATCGACATCAGCGACAGGATGATCAGGGTGCCCTTGTTGACGAAGTCGCCGTGTTCCCACATGGCTTGCAGGCCGTACGGGTTGTAGACTTCTTCGGTCTGCTCGCCACCTGGAGCAGCGGCTGGCGCGCCAGCATCTGCAGGAGCGGCAGCGTCAGCAGGAGCAGCAGCTGGATCGACAGCTGGTGCAGCTGCGTCGGTCGCCACTGGAGCCGCGTCGGCTGCCGGGGTTTCTTGAGCGAAGGCGGGGGCCGAGACCAGAGCCGATGCTGCAGTAACCGACAACAGGACAGCCGCCAGGAAAGCGGACAAACGGGTATTCTTAAACATGCTTCCTCCAAAGATATTAAATAGACAGTTCGCTGAACTAATGACAACGACAATCAAAATTTGAGACGGTGTTTTGCCTCGGTTTTATTCCAGCGTCCAGACGTACTGCACCGCTGTCCACGCCTGTTCCGGCTTGCCATCAATCATGGCGGGCTTGAATCGGCATTTGCTCAGAGCCGATTGCGCGGCCCGGTCCAAGTCACGGAAGCCACTCGACTTCGCCAGCTTGGCTTCGATCACCCGACCATCGACACCGATCAGGAACTGCAGGGTCGTGGTACCGGTTTCTTCATTGCGCTGCGACGAACGCGGATATTCCGGACGTGCGCAAGTATTAAAGTCAGCGACTGCCTCGGTGCGGCTAGGACCACGTGCCGGCGGTGCCGGCGGTGCCGGAGGTGCTGGCGGTGCCGGCGGTGCCAGCTGGGTGGTTGGCGGCGGCGTGTTGGTCGCGGTAGCGATCGTGTTTTGCGGTGGCGGCGGCTGCTGCACCTGTACTTCGACCGGCGGGATGAACGGCGGCGGCGGCGCTTTCATTTCTGGCGGCGGCGGCGGCGGCGGAGTTTCCGGCGGCGGTGGCGGCGCGGTCTCTTCAATCAGCTTGGTTTCCACAGCTTCGGTCACCGTGGTGACAATCCGGGTACCCAGGCCAGCCACGAGTGCCCATCCCACGAGAATGTGGAAGATGAGGACAACGATGAATCCTGTGAGATTCTTCCCGGGTTGCTTCTCATTCGAAAAATTCATGCCATATTTCTCCAATACCAACTCTTTTTTGTTGCTACCAAACCCACTAAACACGACGAAAGCCTAGAGCCGCATCCGGGACATCGAAGAATTATACCTACGAATTCTTTTTTGCACATACATTTTTACAGCACTGAAAGGTACGCTAACTACCTGTAAATGCAGGCAAACAAGCTCATCTATACAAGCCTTGCGAGGTCGTTTTGAGGGGTCCGGAAGGCCGGAAAATGTGTAGTTTTATGTATCGATTCTCCTCATCGCGTGGAAGATCAGTGCAGATGCCATATTCACCAAATTTCTGACGCTAAATCGGAAAGTTGGCGAATTTCATATGACTCCGCAATGGCCTTTCTGCAAACAATAGCCTATTCTCATCAGACCCCGGCTTCCCTGCATTGTCCTGGAAGCTGCCTCGGGTGTACATACGGTATAGATAAAAGCGATACCCGGTATTGCGTTTGAGCTGCCTCAACAGTGCGTCATGCCGTAACTTCGACTTGACAGGAATGAAAGCTGCGCGCTCCCACACCCTGTGAGACAAACTATATTACTTAGTTAGTGCTAGGCCCTTCACCGCCAAATTGCCATGTCTTGGTTGTGACAGCGCTAACATGTGATGTCGGGAACATACCATGAAATCTGTATGTTGGCGATACCAGACGAGCGTAATTGAACATGCATAGGCAAGGCAAGGTGCTTGTGCCTCGTAGGGTCGGCCGGGGCGCGCAGCCGGCTGCGCCGCCGACCCTGCGTCAGTCCGCGGTTTGAATGCGTGAGCAGGCCGCCGCGCCGGCGGCGACCCACACGCATGAGGTACTCGGGAGGCTAGCGCCCGCGCTTTTCGCGCCGGCACTCGAGGAAGCTGACCACGTGCCCGGCCGGATCGGCCGTCTCCAGCCGCACGTCGAAGCCCCACAGCCGGGCCACGTGCTTGAGCACCTCTTGCGCCTGGCCGTTGAGCGGGCGGCGGTTGTATTGCGTGTGGCGCAAGGTCAGGGCGCGGTCGTCGCGTGTATTGACTTGCCAGACCTGGATGTTCGGCTCGCGGCTGCCCAGGTTGTATTGCTCGGCCAGCTTGTGGCGCACGTAGCGGTAGCCGGCTTCGTCGTGGATGGCCGAGATGGTCAGCTTGTCGCTGCGGTCGTCATCCAGTACGGCAAAGAAATGGAAGTCGCGAATCAGCTTGGGCGACAGGTACTGAGCGATGAAGCTCTCGTCCTTGAAGTTGCGCATCGCGAAGTCGAGCGTTTTGAGCCAGTCGCTGCCGGCGATGTCGGGGAACCAGGTTTTGTCTTCATCGGTCGGGTTTTCGCAGATGCGCCGGATGTCGGTCATCATCGCGAACCCGAGGGCGTAGGGATTGATCCCGCTGTAATACGGGCTGTTGGCTGGCGGCTGGTAGACCACATTCGTATGGCTTTGCAGGAACTCGAGCATGAAGCCGTCGCCGACGATCCCCTCTTTATACAGGTCTTGCAGGATCGTGTAGTGCCAGAAGGTGGCCCAGCCCTCGTTCATCACCTGGGTCTGGCGCTGCGGATAGAAATACTGCGAAATCTTGCGCGTGATCCGCACCAGTTCACGCTGCCAGGGTTCCAGCAGCGGCGCGTACTTCTCGATGAAATACAACAGGTTTTCCTCGGGCTCGGGCGGGAAACGGTGGGTCGGCGCATCCGCCGCCGCCTGTTCTTCGCGCTGAGGCAGGGTGCGCCAGATCGAATTGACCTGCGACTGGGCGTATTCCTCGCGTTCCTTGGTGCGCGCCGCCTCTTGCGCCACCGACAGCTTGGCCGGCCGTTTATAGCGGTCCACGCCGTAGTTCTGCAGCGCATGGCAGGAATCGAGCAACTCTTCGACCGCATCGATGCCGTAGCGCTGTTCGCATTCGGCGATATAGTTCTTGGCAAACACCATATAGTCGACGATGGCGTCGGCATCGGTCCAGCTGCGGAACAGGTAATTTCCCTTGAAGAAAGAATTGTGGCCGTAGGCGGCGTGGGCGATCACCAGCGCCTGCATCGTCAGGCTGTTTTCTTCCATCAGGTAGGCGATGCAGGGATTCGAGTTGATGACGATCTCGTAAGCCAGTCCCATCTGGCCGCGGCGGTAGCTCTTCTCGGTACTCAGGAAGTGCTTGCCGAACGACCAGTGGTTATAGGAGACCGGCATGCCCACCGAGGTGTAGGCATCCATCATTTGCTCGGCGGTAATGATTTCGAGCTGGTTCGGATAGGTCTCCAGGCCGTAGCGCTTGGCCACCCGCTTGATTTCTTCGTGCGCCTGCTCGATCAGGTCGAAGGTCCACTCCGACTGTTCGGGCAGGGCGCGCGGATTGCTTGGATCTCTTGGCATGGGGCGCCTCGCTGTGAATGCATCTGTTCCGCAGGCTATTTGGCCTGCTTCTTGAACAGTTCCCGGAATACCGGATAGATATCGGCCGGGGTCACGATCTTTTGCATCGCAAAATTGCGGTGCTGGGCGGCGACGTCGCAGTATTGTTCCCACAGGTTCTGCGGCGGGCCATCGGTGATCTCGACATAGGTGTAATACTGCACGCGCGGCATGATTGCGCTGGTAAGAATCTGCTTGCACAGCACCGAGTCGTTATCCCAGTTGTCGCCGTCCGAGGCTTGCGCCACGTAGGCGTTCCAGTCGGCGCTGCCGTAGCGCTCGGTAATCACCTTCTGCAGCAGGTGCAGGGCCGAGGAGACCACGGTGCCGCCCGACTCGCGCGAATGGAAGAACTCGTTCTCGTCGACCTCGGCCGCCGCCGTGTGGTGGCGGATGAAGACGACGTCGATCTTTTCGTAGACCCGCTTGAGGAAGAGATACAGCAGGATGAAGAAACGCTTGGCCGTATCCTTGCGCGTCTCGTCCATCGAGCCCGATACGTCCATGATGCAGAACATCACGGCTTGGGTGCTGGGCTTGGGGACCTTGATCCGGTTCGAATAACGCAGGTCGAACGGATCGATGAAGGGAATGGCATTCAGACGGATGTGCAGGTGGTGGATGCGGTCCTTCAGCGCGACCACCTGTTCGTCGTCGGACGGCGCCCCTTCGTCGAGCAAGGCCTGCAGCGCCTCTTCTGCTTCGGCCAGCTGGCGCCGGGCAGGGCCACCGACGGCGATGCGGCGGCCCAGGGCGCCGCGCAGCGAGCGCAGCACGTGGATGTTCGAGGGCGTGCCGGACACGTTGTAGCCGGCGCGCTGGTTCTTGTATTCGATGGTCTGGGTCAGCTGCGTCTTGACCATGTTCGGCAGCTCGAGATCCTCGAAGAAGTAATTCATGAATTCTTCGCGCGACAGCTCGAAGATGAAATCGTCTTCGACGGTCTGGTCGCTATTGCCGGCGCGGCCGCGCCCGGCGCCGCCACCGCCGCCGCGGGGACGGTTGAACTGGTCGCCTTTCTGATATTCGGTATTGCCGGGGTTGACGGTTTCATACACGCCGCCATGGGCGTGGCCGAAATGCGGTTCGTTCACGTCCTTGACGGGAATGGTGACTTTTTCACCGTTCTCGATGTCGGTGATCGAGCGGCCCTTGATGGCGCGGCCGACAGCATCCTTGATCTGCGCCTTGTAGCGGCGCAGAAAACGTTCGCGGTTGACCGCTGACTTGTTCTTGCCCTGCAAGCGACGGTCGATGAGGTAAGTCAAAACAGGCCTCCTGCTTTTAATAAGCGCGGAACTGGCGACATGTGGCGCTTGTCGCTGGCGCTTTGGCGCCGTCGCATGCGACGGCACCCCTATCTTAATACGCTGCGCGAACGAGCGTGCGCCGCACGCGTTCAAATATCGCACGCACCGCGAGATTGCGTACGCAACTTGAACGCGTGGACGGCAGAGCCGCCTCGGCGTCCCCGTCCACCCTACGAGGATTTCCGCACGCGCAGATACCATTCGCACAACAGACGCACCTGCTTTGGTGTATAGCCTTTCTCTACCATGCGGGCGACGAAGTCGGCATGCTTGTTCGCATCCTCGGCACTCGCTTTTGCATTGAAGGAAATTACCGGCAAAAGTTCCTCGGTATTCGAGAACATCTTCTTCTCGATCACGCTGCGGAACTTCTCGTAGCTGGTCCAGGCCGGATTCTTGCCAGAATTGGTGGCGCGCGCCCTGAGGCTGAAGTTGACGATCTCGTTGCGGAAATCCTTCGGATTCGAGATTCCGGCCGGCTTTTCGATCTTTTCCAGCTCGGCGTTGAGCGATTCGCGGTCGAAGCTCTCGCCGGTATCCGGATCGCGGAACTCCTGGTCCTGGATCCAGAAGTCGGCAAAGGTCACGTAGCGGTCGAAGATGTTCTGGCCATACTCGGAATAGCTTTCCAGGTAGGCGGTCTGGATCTCCTTGCCGATGAAATCGACGTAGCGCTGCGCCAGGTGCTCCTTGATATAGGAGAGATAGCGCTGCTCGGTCTCTGGCGGGAACTGCTCGCGTTCGATCTGCTGTTCGAGCACGTACAGCAGGTGCACCGGATTGGCCGCCACCTCGGTATTGTCGAAGTTGAAAACCTTGGACAGGATCTTGAAGGCGAAGCGGGTCGACAGACCATTCATGCCTTCGTCCACCCCGGCATAGTCGACGTATTCGTGCAGCGACTTGGCCTTGGGGTCGGTGTCCTTCAGGTTCTCGCCATCGTAGACCAGCATCTTGGAGAAGATGCTCGAATTCTCGGGATCCTTCAGGCGCGACAGCACGGCGAACTGCGACATCATGCGCAGGGTGCCGGGCGCGCACGGCGCCTTGTCGAGCGAGGAATTACGCAGCAGCTTGTCGTAGATCTGGGTTTCATCGGACACGCGCAGGCAATACGGCACCTTCACGATATAGATACGGTCGAGGAAAGCCTCGTTGTTGCGGTTGTTGCGGAAGGTCTTCCACTCGGATTCGTTCGAGTGCGCCAGCACGATGCCGTCGAAAGGAATCGCGCCGAAGCCTTCGGTGCCCTTGTAGTTGCTCTCCTGCGTGGCGGTCAGCAGCGGGTGCAGCACCTTGATCGGCGCCTTGAACATCTCGACGAACTCCATCAGGCCCTGGTTCGCCAGGCACAAGCCGCCGGAATAGCTGTAGGCGTCCGGATCGTCTTGCGGGAAATCCTCGAGCTTGCGGATATCGACCTTGCCGACCAGCGAAGAGATGTCCTGGTTGTTTTCGTCACCCGGTTCGGTCTTGGAAATCGCGATCTGTTTCAGGATCGACGGATAGCGTTTGACGACGCGGAATTTTTCGATGTCGCCGCCATATTCGTGCAGGCGCTTGACGGCCCATGGACTGGGAATGGCGCGCAGGTGGCGGCGCGGAATGCCGTAGTCTTCTTCGAGGATGGTGCCGTCTTCTTCTTCGCTGAACAGGCCGAGCGGCGATTCATTTACCGGCGAGCCCTTGATCGCATAAAAGGGCACGAGTTCCATCAGGCTTTTCAGCTTTTCGGCGATCGACGATTTGCCGCCGCCGACCGGGCCGAGCAAATACAGGATCTGCTTGCGCTCTTCGAGTCCTTGCGCCGCATGGCGGAAATAAGACACCACCTGCTCGATCACTTCTTCCATGCCGTAGAACTCGCGGAAGGCCGGATAGATCTTGATCACCTTGTTGGCGAAGATGCGCGACAGGCGCGGATCGAGGCGGGTATCGACCAGGGTGGGTTCGCCGATGGCGGCCAGCATGCGTTCAGGCGCGCTGGCATAGGTCAGCGGGTCTTTCTTGCACAGTTGGAGATATTCCGTCAGGGAGTATTCTTCTTCCCGTGTACGCTCATAGCGGGCCGCGTAGTTTTCAAAGATGCTCATTGAAGTTCCTTTAATGTGCCAACAACGAATCACTGTCACAGCAGCTACTGTCGAAGCTGCCCGGGGCCCCGGTAACTTTGCGTACTCCCTGTTCGGTCGTCACGTGCCGCGCCGGGATGGCCGGCGCCGTTTGTGGAATTCACGTGCGATTGCTTGTTGTCGATTCGGCGGTTCGCCAAGGCGGTGCGCCAAGGCGGTACGCCAAATCCTCGCGTGGTGGAGAACGCTTTTTTTGCGTTTATGAAATTTATTATGTGCCTATTAGTTTCCGAAGTCAAAGCAGTGTCGTGCAAGCTGTTGAAGCGATGCCAAGTGCTTGATTCAACTATCGAAAGTCGGTTTTTGCAGGCGTCGCGGCGGCCCAGGGAAGGTGGGACCGGAACACGGCGTCGAGGCCGGTTTGAACGAAAGAACGGCGTGCCGGCGGCATCCCTATTTTCTTCCGTTGTGCGCCGATAGTGCACGAACTGCTCAACGCGCGGCGCACGCGAATCGTGCATGTCATATAGCCGAACGCAGCCATTTTCGCCCTGGCGCAGGCGGAAAGCGCGCATGCGTTACACTTGTCGGTCGGGTCCGAATGACTCGCACTATTGAATATTGTCTGATGTACCTGTTGGAGAAAACCATGCTCGACGAACGCCTGCGCAACCTGCTGCAGAACATGCCCAAGGCAGAACTGCACATCCACATCGAGGGCTCGCTCGAACCAGAACTGATTTTTGAGCTTGCGCAAAGAAACGGCGTCGACCTCGCTTATAGCTCGGTTGAAGCGTTGCGTGAGGCCTACGCTTTCACCGATCTCCAATCCTTCCTCGACATTTATTATGCCGGCGCCAGCGTGCTGCTGAAGGAACAAGACTTCTACGACATGACCGCGGCCTATCTGGCGCGCGCCCATGCCGACAATGTCCGCCACGCCGAGATCTTCTTCGATCCGCAAACCCATACCGCGCGCGGCGTGCCGTTCGAGACTGCCATCAACGGCATCTGGCGCGCCTGCCAGGACGCGCCGCAGAGCGCCAGCCTGATCATGTGCTTCCTGCGCCACCTGTCCGAAGACGAGGCGCTCGCCACGCTCGAAGAATCGCTGCCGTTCCGCGACAAATTCATCGGTGTCGGCCTCGATTCGTCCGAGGTCGGCCACCCGCCCGAGAAATTCGCGCGCGTGTTCGAGCGCGCCCGCGCGCTCGGCCTGCGCCTGGTCGCGCATGCGGGCGAGGAGGGCCCGCCGGCCTATATCGAGAGCGCGCTCGACGTGCTCAAGGTCGAACGCATCGACCATGGCGTGCGCAGCCTGGAAAGCCCGGCCCTGGTCGAGCGCCTGGCGCGCGAGCAGATTGCCCTCACCGTGTGCCCGCTGTCGAACATCAAGCTGCGTGTGTTCGACGTGATGGGCTCGCACAATCTGCGCACCTTGCTCGATGCGAACCTCGCGGTGACCGTCAACTCGGACGATCCGGCCTATTTCGGCGGCTACGTCAACGAGAATTATTTCGCCGCCTTCGACGCGCTGCCGCTGGATGAACGCCATGCGCGCCAGCTGGCGAAGAACAGCTTCCAGGCCGCCTTCGTCGACCCGGAGCGCAAGCGCGCCTTCCTCGCCGAAGTCGACGACTTCTTCGCCAACGCCTGACCTTTTAGAACGGAGCGGATCCATGTTCGTCCAGGCTCTTCGCATGACGGCGCGCGACTGGCGCGCCGGTGAGCTGCGCTTCCTGCTGGTGGCGCTGATCGTCGCGGTCGCGGCCTTGAGTTCGGTCGGCTTCTTCATCGACCGCATGCGCTCGGGCATGGACCGCGACGCCCACCAGTTGCTCGGCGCCGACCTGCTGGTCAATACCGACGACCCGGTGCGCCAGGCGTGGCGCGACGAAGCCCTGAAACGGGGCCTGCTGCTGGCCGACACCGTCACCTTCCCGAGCATGGCGCAAGCCGGCGAGGGCGACGACTCGCTGGCCCAGCTGTCGTCGATCAAGGCGGTGTCACAAGGCTATCCGCTGCGCGGCCAGGTGAGCATCACGACCGACCCTGTCGCCGCAGGCGGCGCGCAAGGCACGCCCACGCGCGCCGTGCCGGCGCGCGGCACGGTCTGGGTCGATCCGGGCCTCTTGCCGCAGCTGCGCACCGAGGTCGGCGCCACGCTCACGCTGGGCAACAGCCAGTTCCGCATCGCCCAGCTGATCGCCACCGAACCCGATAAGGGCGCCTCGTTCGCCAACTTCGCGCCGCGCGTGATGCTGGCGCTGGAAGACCTGCAGGCCACCGGCCTGATCGACGACTTCGCGCGCGTGAGCTTTCGCCTGATGGTCGCATCGAAAGACGCGAACGACATGGCCGCGGTGCGCGCCTACGAACAGTGGATACGGGCCCAGATCCGCGCCGAGAATATCAAGGGCGTGCGTATCGAGACGCTGGAAAACGGCCGTCCCGAAATGCGCGCGACGCTCGATCGCGCCGGCCTCTTCCTGTCGCTGGTGGGCTTGCTGTCGGCGATGCTGGCGGCGGTCGCGGTGGCGATGGCGGCGCGCCGCTTCATGGGCCGCCACCTGGACGCCTGCGCCATGCTGCGCTGCCTGGGCCTGACCCAGAACCAGGTCACCGTGCTGTACCTGCTCGAATTCGGCTTCATCGGCCTGCTCGGCAGCGCGATCGGGGTGCTGGTCGGCTTCGGCGCCCACTTCGTGCTGCTCGAGATGATCGCCTCGCTGATCAACACCGATCTGCCGCCGGTGTCGATGCTGCCCGCGCTGCAGGGCGTGGCGACGGGGATGCTGCTGCTGGTCGGCTTCGCGCTGCCGCCGATTCTCCAGTTGCGCAACGTGCCGCACAACCGGGTGATCCGGCGCGAGCAGGGCGCGCCGCAGCCAGCCGCGCTGGCGACCTATGGCCTGGGCATCGGCGTGTTCTTCCTGCTGCTCCTGTGGCAGGCCGGCGACCCGACCCTGGCCCTGATCACCGCCGGCGGCTTCCTGGGCGGTTTCGCCTTCTTCGCCCTGGTGGCCTGGCTCGGCCTGCAAGGGCTGCGCCGGATGCGCGGCGCGTTCCAGCACCAGGCCTGGCGCTTCGCCGTCAACTCGCTGCAGCGCCGGCCCGGCGCCACCGTGGTGCAGGTGGTGTCGCTGGCGCTGGGCCTGATGGCGCTGCTCTTGCTGACCGTGGTGCGCGGCGACCTGATGGCGGCCTGGCAGCTGGCGACGCCGGCCGATGCGCCGAACCGCTTCGTGATCAACATCCTGCCCGAGCAAAAGCAGGGCGTCGAAGGGCAGCTGATTGCGGCCGGCGTCAAGGAACCGGTGCTGTATCCGATGATCCGTGGCCGCCTGACGGCCATCAACGGCGATGCGATCACGCGCGACACCTTTGCGGACGGCGAGGCGCGGCGCCTGGCCAACCGCGAATTCAACCTGTCGACCACGGATGTGCTGCCGCAGGCGAACGAGGTGGTGCAGGGCGAGTGGTTCAAGGATGCGCCCGGCGTGGCCGAGGCCTCGGTCGAGCAGAGCATCATGGAGCGCCTGGGCCTGAAGCTCGGCGACAGCCTGCGCTTCGACATGGCCGGCCTGTTGGTGGAGGCGAAGATCACCAGCGTGCGCAAGCTCGAATGGGGCTCGATGCGCGCCAACTTCTTCGTCATCATCAATCCGGCGGCGATGATGGACGCGCCCACTACCTATATGACGGCCTTCCACGTGCCGCCCGAGGGCGCGAACCTGGGCAATGCGCTGACCCGCAACCATCCGAACCTGACGGTGATCGACGTCTCGGGCATCATCCGCCAGCTGCAGGACGTGCTGGACCAGGTGGTGACGGCGGTCGAGTTCCTGTTCCTGTTCACGCTCGCTTCCGGCGTGCTGGTGCTGTATGCGGCGCTGATGGGATCGCAGTCCGAGCGCACGCGCGAGGCCGGCCTGCTGCGCGCGCTGGGCGCCACGCGCCAGCAACTGGCGCAGTCTCAGCGCATCGAGTTCGTGCTGGTGGGCGGCCTGGCGGGCCTGCTGGCGGCGAGCGGCGCGGCGGCGCTGGGCTGGGCCCTGGCCACGTACCAGTTCAAGTTCCCATGGGTGTTCGAGCCGGGCGTATGGATCGCGGGCCTGTTCGTCGGTGCGCTATGCGCGATCGTGGGCGGTTGGCTGGGTCTGCGCGGGGTGTTGCGGCAGCCGCCGTTGCAGACCTTGCGCGAAGCATAAGCGACGATGGCACGGCCGCGGACAAGGTCCGCGGCCGTGCGCTATCATGGCGGGATGTCCGAACACAACACCGAAACACAGACCGACGTGCAGGCCGAACCCCAGACCCTGTACGAGATGATGGGCGGCGGCGAGCGCCTGCGGGCGCTGGTCGACCGCTTCTATGACCTGATGCAGCTGGAGCCCGATTTCGCCGGCATCCACGCCATGCATCCGGCGCCCAACGACAGCTCGCGCGAGAAGACCTTCATGTTCCTGTCCGGCTGGATGGGCGGTCCCGACCTGTACATCGAACGCTACGGCCACCCGCGCCTGCGCGCGCGCCACCTGCCGTTCGCGATCGGCAGCGCGGAACGCGACCAGTGGCTGCGCTGCATGGCCTGGGCCATGGAAGACCTGGGCTACGACGACACGCTGCGCGTGCGCATGATGAATTCCTTCTTCCAGACCGCGGACTGGATGCGCAACAAACCCGATTGAGCGCCACCATGACCGTCGCCGAAATCCTCATCCTGGTCGGCCTCGTCGTCGTGGCCGGCCTGCTGGTTGCCGTGCTGATGCTGCTACTGCGCATGCGCGGCAATGGCGACGGGAACCACGTCGAGCGCCTCGAGCGCGAGCTGCGCCAGGAGCTGCAGTCGAGCGCCCAGTCGACGCGCCAGGAACTGTCCTCTCATCTGGCGCAATATCACAATGCCACCGTCCAGCAACTGGACAGCATGCGCCAGCAGATGCAGCTGCATTCGAGCAGCGGGCGCGAAGAACAGGCGCGCGCATTGAAGCGCTTCGCCGACACCTTGCAGCAGACGCTGGGCAACCTCACCGAATCGAACGCCCAGCGCATGCTCGAGGTGCGCAACACGCTGGAAACCAAGATCCGCGACCTGCAAAGCGATAACGCCAAACGCCTCGAAGAGATGCGCCAGACGGTCGACGAAAAACTGCATGCGACGCTGGAGACGCGCCTGTCCGAATCGTTCCGCCAGGTGTCGGAGCGGCTGGAAAAAGTGCACCAGGGCCTGGGCGAGATGCAGCAGTTGGCGATCGGCGTGGGCGACCTGAAGCGGGTGCTCACCAACGTCAAGACGCGCGGCACCTGGGGCGAGGTGCAGCTCGAGATGCTGCTGGAGCAGGTGCTCACCGTTGAGCAGTACGCCAAGAACGTCGAGACGGTGGCCGGTTCGAATGCGCGGGTCGAGTTCGCGATCAAGCTGCCCGGCGCGGGCGATGGCGGCAAGCCGGTCTGGCTGCCGATCGACGCCAAGTTCCCCAAGGATCAGTACGAACGCCTGCTGGCGGCAGCCGACGTCGCCGATGCCGACGGCGTGGCGCGCGCCGGCGCCGAGCTGGAACGGGCGGTGCGGGGCGAGGCGCGCACCATTTGCGACAAATACGTGTCGCCGCCGCAGACGACCGACTTCGCCATCCTGTTCCTGCCCACGGAGGGCCTGTACGCCGAGGTGATGCGCCGTCCCGGCCTGGCCGACGACCTGCAGCGCACCTTGCGGGTGACGATCGCGGGGCCGTCGACCCTGGCCGCGCTGTTGAACAGCCTGCAGATGGGCTTTCGCACGCTGGCGCTCGAGAAGCGTTCGTCCGAGGTGTGGCAGGTGCTGGGCGCGGTCAAGACCGAGTTCACCAAGTTCGGCGACGTGCTGGCCACCACCAAGCTGACGCTGGAGAAGGCCGCCAAGAACATCGAGAGCGCCGAGGTGCGCAGCCGTCAGATGGCGCGCAAGCTCAAGTCGGTGGAGGCGTTGCCGAGCGAGGCGGCGCAATTGATGCTGGGGCCGGATGGCCTGGAGCGGGACGATTGATTTAAATGCGGCGGATGAACGACCGTAGGGTTGGCGGCTCCGCCGCCGACGCGTTCACCCTGCTCGTGAATTACTCCAACTCCATTTCGCGCGCCTCATCCGTCCCGCCCCAATCGGTCGGATAAATCCCGTTCTCGACATATCGCCTGAACGATGAATATTCCCATGTCGCGGCGCATGCGGTTAACCCGTGCTTGACCGGATTGTAATGAATGTAATCGACATGCTTTTCCATGTCGCGTTCATCCCGAATCCGGTGCTCCCAGTATTTCCGTTGCCATATCGGCGCTTCTCGCCGCCGCCGCTGGGCGGTCGTCACCATAAAATTCCCGTACGTTTCCCTGCAAGCAAATGCTACGTGATGTTTGATCTGCGACCACCGTGCGGTGAAGTTCACGTCTCCGTCGGGCAGTGTCCAAATGCAGTGAAGGTGATCGGGCAGCAGGACGATCGCATCGATATGGAAGGGTAGGCGAACCCGAACGCGTTCGAAAGCCGCTCGTAGCGCAAGGCGTACCGGTTCGTCGCACAGGATGGCGCGTCGACGGTAGGTGACGAGGGTGAAGAAGTAGGTGGTGCCATCGAGGGCACGGCGGTAGCGGGCCATGCCGGCATCGTACGGATGCGATCCGGCAGGTGGATGTGGCAGATCAAATGTGTGTTGAACGCGTCGGCGGCAGAGCCGCCAACCCTACGGTAGGGTTGGCGGCTGTGCCGCCGACGCGTGCAATCATCGCTAGAATAACCCTTCAAACGGCAAGATGTCCACCATCTCCCCCGCCGCGACATTGCCTTGCCCATCATGCAGCACCACCATGCAATTCGCCTCCGACATCGAGCGCAGGATGCCCGAGCCCTGCGATCCGGTGATGCGCACCTCCGGCTCGCCGTCCGCCCCGCGCGCGACGATGCCACGTTGATACTCGGTACGGCCCGGTTTCTTGCGGATCGCCTCGACCGAGCGTGCACGCAGCAGCGGCAGCGGCGCCTCGGCGCCCATCATGCGCAGCAGCGCCTCGCGCGCGAAGAAGTAGAACGACACCATCACCGCCACCGGATTACCTGGCAGCCCGAATAGAAAGGCGCTGCGGCCGTTGGACGATACCCGTCCGAAGGCCAGCGGCCGGCCCGGACGCATGCCGATCTTCCAGAACGTCACGTCGCCCAGTTCGGCCATCACCTGCTTCGTATAGTCGGCCGCGCCGACCGACACGCCGCCCGAGGTGATGATGGCGTCGGCGTTTTCGCAGGCGGTGCGCAGCGCTTCTTCCAGGGCCTCGGGACTGTCGCGCACCACGCCCATGTCGATGATCTCGCAGCCCAGGCGGGCCAGCATGCCGTAGATCGTGTAGCGGTTGCTGTCGTAGACGCAGCCTTCGTCGAGCGTCTCGCCGATCGAGCGCAGCTCGTCGCCGGTCGAGAAGAAGGCGACGCGCAGGCGGCGCTGAACGGGAATCTCGGCGAAGCCGAGCGAGGCGCACAGTCCCAGGTCGGCGGGACGGATGACGCGGCCGGACTTCAAGGCGGCGCTGCCGGCCTTCAGGTCTTCGCCGGCCAGGCGGCGGTTGTCGCCCGCGCGGATGGCGCCGGCGCGCAGGGTGACCGTGTCGTCGGTGGTGCTCTCGGCGAATTCCTGCGGCAGCACGCTGTCGCAACCGGCCGGCATCACGCCGCCGGTCATGATGCGCACGCATTCGCCGGGATTGATAACGATGTCGAGCGGCTTGCCGGCGTAGGCGACGCCGACCACGTTCAAGGTGACCGTGCCGTCGGCCGGCAGGTCGCCGCTGCGCAGCGCGTAGCCGTCCATGGCCGAGTTGTCGTGCGCCGGCACGTTGATCGGCGAGACCAGGTCGCGCGCCAGCACACGGCCGAGCGCAGTGCGCAGCGCGACCATCTCGACCGCGCGCACGGGTTGCACGAAGTCGCGGATGATGCGCTGGGCATCCTGCACGCGCAGGGCGTCTGGATCGTAGCCGTTGATGCAGCTCGCTACGTGGGCCAGGCTGGCGGGGAAGGGCGGAGAAGCGTCGTCCAGCCCGCGCAGCTCGTCCAGGGTATTGATGTTGCGGAAGGAGTCGGCGTCGTCGAAGACCACTTCGACCGCCTTCAGGTCGCGGTGCCAGCCGTCGACGCGGCGGCCGCCCTCGGCAAGATAGGCCGACAGCTGCGGCAGGCGGTCCACGCGCACCAGGCAGAACACGGGATGCGGCTGCGCGCGCTGGCCGGCTTCCTGCGTTGCGGCATAGGCGACGTCGGCATCGGCTTCCTCCAGCGCGGCGAACAGGCGGGAGGCCAGGTCGGCCGGCAGGAAGGGTGAATCGCAGGGGACGGCCAGCAGATAGGGCGTGGCGCAGTGACGCAGCCCGGTTTCAAGGCCGGCCAACGGCCCCGCATAAGGTTCCACCCCGTCTGCGATCTCATCAGGCAGCACCATCGCATCGAAAGAGCGATAAGTGTCGAGATTGCGGTTGGCGCTGATCGCCACCGGCCCGACCTGCGGCCGCAGGCGCGCCAGCACGTGCTCGACCATGGTGCTCGAGCGGAAGGGCTGCAAGCCCTTGTCGACATTGCCCATGCGCGAGCCGCGACCGCCCGCCAATACCAGTCCGCTGATCATCCCCTGTTCCATCATCCGCCTATATAGGACATTTCAACCTTGCGCGAGCCGTCGCGCTGCCCGATACCCGTCTCCGCCGTGCGTGTCTCGGAATAGCGATCGGCCCGTCCGCGCCACAGCTGGGCGATGGCGCCCGACAGTTCGAGGTCGCTGCGATCGGCGCGCAGCAGTGCGCGCAGATCGTGGCCGCGGGTGGCGAACAGGCAGGTGTACAGCTTGCCCTCGGTCGACAGGCGCAGGCGCGAACAGTCGCCGCAGAAGGCCTGGGTGACGCTCGAGATGACGCCGATCTCGCCGCCGCCATCCACGTAGCGCCAGCGCGAGGCGGTTTCGCCGCTGTAGTTGGCCGCGACCGGTTCGAGCGGTAGCTCGGCCGAGATGCGCCGCACCACTTCGTGCGACGGTACGACGTCGCGCATATTCCAGCCGTTCGAGGCGCCGACGTCCATGAATTCGATGAAGCGCAGGATGGTCGGCGAGCCCTTGAAGTGGCGCGCCATGGGCAGGATCTGGTCGTCGTTGGTGCCGCCCTTGACCACCATATTGACCTTGACCGGCCCCAGGCCGGCCGCGTGGGCGGCGTCGATGCCGTTCAGGACGTCGGCGACGGCGAAGTCGACGTCGTTCATGCTGCGAAACACCGTGTCGTCCATCGCGTCGAGCGAGACCGTGACGCGGTCCAGGCCGGCGTCCGCAAGAAGCTGGGCCTTGCGCTTCAGGATCGAGCCATTGGTGGTGAGCGTGAGGTCGAGCGGACGGCCACTGGGCGTCGGCAGCGCGCGCAGCATCGCGACCAGGCGCTCGAGGTTCTTGCGCAGCAGCGGTTCGCCGCCGGTCAGGCGCAGCTTCTCGACGCCATGCGCGATGAACAGCCGCGCCACGCGCGTGATTTCCTCGAACGACAGCAGGTCGCCGTGCGGCAGGTACTGGTAATCCTTGTCGAACACTTCCTTCGGCATGCAGTACACGCAGCGGAAGTTGCAGCGGTCGGTGACCGAGATGCGCAGATCGTGCAGGGGCCGGCCGAGCGCGTCGCTCAACAGGCCGGTCGGGGCCTCAGGCACGGCCGGGACCTGCAGCGCGGACGAGCGCAGGTCATTGATCAGAATGATTTTTTCAGCCATTTCAGTACGATAGCACGGTGCTGATGAAGCTGCCCGTATCGCTAGGGGAATGAGACGGTAACTTAATACCGTTCATCGAACGCAAAATAATTCTTTTGTTAGCCCAAAAACGTCGTTCCCGCGCAGGCGGGAACCCAAGTTTCTCAGCGCTGTGGCAACGCTTGCAAACTTAGGTTCCCGCCTGCGCGGGAAGTCGGTGTCGCCAGTGGCGGCGACGACGTACGGATGTAGCTGACTACCGGATTATTGGCGCGTCGTATCGACCTGCACCAGCGGCTCGTCGACCGGTGCGACGACTGCCTTGCGGGCACGGCCGAGGCGAACCGGGGTTGCCACCGCGGCTTCCTGGGCGGCGCGCAGTTTTTCAGGGTCGGTCGCTGCCAGTTGCAGGCCGGCCTGGGCCAGCACCTCGTCCAGCTTGGCCGGTGCTTCCACCGGTGCCGCAGGCGCTGCGGTCAGGGCCGCGCCTGGCGCCGGTGCGCTGGCTGCCGGGGCGGCAACTGGCGTCGGAGCGACGGTGATGGCCGGTGCGGCTGCAGGAGCCGTCTCGACCGCCGATGCGGCGACCGGTGCAGCCACTGGTGCGGTTTCAACCACGGGAGCAGGCACTGGAGCCGCCTGCGCCACTGGCGCCTGCTCGACCGGAGCCGGGGCAGGTACGGGGGCAGGTGCCGGGACCGGCGCAGCTGCCTCGTCGGTCGAGGCACGTGCCGCAGCCACCGACGCCGCGGTCGGGAACATATTCTGCTGAGCAGCAACCGAAGCTGCAGTCGGGAACATATTCTGCTCGGCAGCCACTGGCGCCGGTGCGACCGGAGCAGCAGGTGCTGGAGCTGGAGCTGGAGCTGGCGCTGGAGCAGCAGCCTTCTCGGCCTCCGCTTTCTCAGCCGCTACCGACGCTGCGGTCGGGAACGGCCATGCATCCTGGGCAGTGGCGCGCGCCGGCTTGGCCTTGGCGGCCTTGGCGGCAGCGGCGACCTTGGCCGCTTCTTCATCGGCTACCGGGGTGAATGCCGGCGCTTCGTCCGAACCTTCCAGCGCCTCGCTGCCCTCGACCTGGTCACGGTCGCGGCGGTTGCGGTTGCGGCCACCACGGCGGCGGCGGCGGCGTGGCTCGTCGCCGTCGCCTTCGCCATCGAGTTCTTCGCCATCCGGGCCGATCGTCGTCACCGACTTCACGACCTGCTGCACGATTTCCTGGCTGCCCGCCAAGCCGGTCGTGGTCACAGCAACGGTTTCGGTGGAAACGACCTGGCTCACGCTCACTTCATCGAGCTTGGCTTCGATGGCCTGGGTGGTGCGTTCAGTACGCTCGGTACGCTCGCGCGGCTGGCGTGGCTGGCGCTCCTTGCGCTCAGGACGCTCAGTGCTTTCGACACGCGGTGCGCCTTCCACCAGCTCGCGCGGCTCACGCGGCTCGCGTGGCTTGCGTTCGCGTGGCTGACGTGGCTGGCGGCCTTCGCGCGCATCATCGGCCTGTGCGCCCTTGGTAACTTCCTCGCCCGGCGCACCCTTGGCGACGGTGGTGGCAACCGCATCGCGCTCTTCGCGCTCACGGCCCGGCTTGGCGCCGCGTTCGCCATTGCGGCCGCCGTTGCGGCCACCCTTGTTGCGGTTGTTGCGCTCGCCCCGCTCGGCCGGCGCAGGGCCGGCCGGCTTCTCGGCCACGACTGGCGCCGGGGCTGGTTCTTCCGGTTTGCCGAAGAAGAAGTCGCGCAGGCGGCCGAAGAAACTCTTCTCGACTGGCGCAGGAGCGGGAGCGGCGGCCGGAGCGGCGGCGGCTTTCACCGGCTTGGCCGCTTCGCTGCGGTCGACCACCGGGGCCGGCTGGGCCGGGGTGATGGTCTTGACGACGGCTTCCTGGCGCGGTTTCGCTTCTTCTTTCTGGCGCTTGGCGTAGGCCATATCGGTGTCGGCGGTCTCGGCCATCGCATAGCTGGCGTGCGCGTCTTCCAGGCGCGGATCGTCGTGCTTGATGCGCTCGAGCTTGTAGTGCGGGGTGTCCAGATGCTTGTTCGGGATCAGGATCACGGTGATGCGGTGGCGGTTCTCGATCTTGAGCACTTCGCCGCGCTTTTCGTTCAGCAGGAAGGCGGCGACGTCGACCGGCACCTGCACGTGGATCGCGGCCGAATTCTCTTTCATGGCCTCTTCCTGGATGATACGCAGGACTTGCAGGGCCGACGATTCGGTATCACGGATGTGGCCGGTGCCCGAGCAGCGCGGGCAGGTCACGTGCGAGCCTTCCGACAGCGAAGGACGCAGGCGCTGGCGCGACAGTTCCATCAGGCCAAACCGCGAGATCTTGCCCATCTGGACGCGAGCGCGGTCGTGGTGCAGGGCGTCCTTGAGACGCTGCTCGACTTCGCGCTGGTTCTTGGCCACTTCCATGTCGATGAAGTCGATCACGATCAGGCCGCCCAGGTCGCGCAGGCGCAGCTGGCGGGCGACTTCGTCGGCCGCTTCGCAGTTGGTGTTGAAGGCGGTGGTTTCGATGTCCGAGCCGCGGGTGGCGCGGGCCGAGTTGACGTCGATGGAAACCAGCGCTTCGGTGTGGTCGATCACGATCGCGCCGCCCGATGGCAGCGGCACGGTGCGCGCGTAGGCGGTCTCGATCTGGTGTTCGATCTGGAAACGCGAGAACAGCGGCACGTCGTCGCTATAACGCTTCACGCGATGCGCCATGTCGGGCATCACGTGGCTCATGAACTGCTGGGCCTGTTCGTAGATCTCGTCGGTGTCGATCAGGACTTCGCCGATATCGGGCTGGAAGTAATCGCGGATGGCGCGGATGACCAGCGACGATTCCTGGTAGATCAGGAAAGCGCCAGCGGCCGACTTGCCGGCGCCTTCGATCGCGCGCCACAGCTGCATCAGGTAGTTCAAGTCCCATTGCAGCTCTTCGACGTTGCGGCCGATGCCGGCGGTGCGGGCAATCACCGACATGCCTTGCGGCAGGTCGAGCTTGTCCATGGTCTCGCGCAGTTCCTGGCGCTCTTCGCCTTCGACGCGGCGCGACACGCCGCCGCCACGCGGATTGTTCGGCATCAAGACCAGATAGCGGCCGGCCAGCGAGATGAACGAGGTCAGGGCGGCGCCCTTGTTACCGCGTTCTTCTTTCTCGACCTGGACCATGATTTCCTGGCCTTCGCGCAGCGCTTCCTTGATGGTGCAGTTGCGCACGTCGACGCCCTCGCGGAAATACGTGCGGGCGACTTCTTTGAAGGGGAGGAATCCGTGGCGGTCTTCGCCGTAGGAGACGAAGCAGGCTTCGAGGGAGGGTTCGATGCGGGTGATGACACCCTTGTAGATATTGGACTTGCGCTGTTCGCGACCGGCAGTCTCGATATCGATGTCGATCAGTTTTTGACCGTCGACGATCGCTACGCGCAGCTCCTCTTGCTGCGTAGCGTTAAACAACATGCGTTTCATTTTTATAAACTCCGCGACCCGTGGGCCGTGTGATGGCCGCCCTCGCGGGCGGCGCAGCTACAGGGATGTATGCGGGGATGGGAGTTCAGGAGGGGAAATGCCCGTAGCGTGCGATACAGCGAGAAAAACCGCTGCCGCAACGGGGCGCTGTGGGGCCGAACGTCATTGTCTACGCACGCCGCAACCTCAGCCGGCCGATTGCCACCACGTTGGGGTTGGCACAGCGGCGAACGAAGGGGGCGTGCTAACAGCCAGCCGGATCGATGCCAGCAACCGTCCAGGACCTGGAGGCGAAAAGACAGCCTTGCTCAAGTCATGAGGATGGTTCTGCATCGAGCCCGGCGAAAAACGACAAGCGTTATCGACACCATCACCCGGCAAGCAAGATCTGCTTGCCGGTACTTATCCTTAAGAATCCTGACAATCCAATCCTGCATCCTTGCGCGCAACCCGATTACAACTGCAGGTGCAACCCTGATCGGTGCAAGGATGTGCGTACACATTTCTTTCCATCGAATTTGCAATGAGCAGGGCCGATGGAGCGCGCCCCTGTGTAAAATATCGTTTTAATTCTTACACCAGCAGAGGTTTGACCGCCGCCTGTCGATTATATATTCAAAATGAAGGACTTACAGAGAATTTCTGGGAAGACAGAGCGAATGGCGACCCAAAACGATGTTGTTTCCCCTTCATCACAACAGGCTCTGCAGGCACAGTTCGTGACAATCGGCGAAGAAGACGCCGGACAGCGTATTGATAACTACCTGTTGCGTGTCTGCAAAGGCGTACCGAAGAGTCATATTTACCGCATCCTCCGTTCGGGTGAGGTACGTGTCAACAAGGGCCGCATCGACCAGCTGTACCGCCTGGCCGAGGGCGATATCGTGCGCATCCCGCCGATCCGCATCGCCGAAAAAGCCAATAACGACACCGTGCCGGGAACCGAATTCCCCATCGTGTTCGAAGACACGCATTTACTCGTCATTAACAAGCCGGCCGGCGTGGCCGTGCATGGCGGTTCCGGCGTGTCGTACGGCGTGATCGAACAATTGCGCGCGGCACGGCCGGACGCCAAGTTCCTGGAACTGGTGCACCGGCTCGACCGCGAAACCTCGGGCCTGCTCCTGATCGGCAAGAAGCGCAGCGCGCTCACCAATCTGCACGACCAGATGCGCGACGGCACGACCGACAAGCGTTATTTCGCGGCCGTCAAGGGCGACTGGCAGAATAAGCGCCAGCACGTCAAATTGCCGCTGCATAAATACACGACGGCCGATGGCGAGAAGCGGGTCGTGGTCCAGGCCGGCGGCCAGGAAGCGCATACCATTTTCAATCTATTGAAAAAATGGCAGGATTTCGCCTTGCTCGAAGCCGAACTCAAGACGGGCCGCACGCACCAGATCCGGGTCCACCTTGCCTCCTCCGGCTTTCCGATCCTGGGCGACGAGAAGTATGGCGACTTTGCATTCAATAAACAGTTGCACAAGGCGGGCCAGGGACGCGGGGCGCTCAAGCGCATGTTCCTGCACGCGCACCAGATCACGTTTACGCACCCGGACAGCGGGGAGCGGGTGACGCTGCGCGCGCCGATGCCGGAAGAGTGCGAGCGGTTCTTGGTAAGCTTGGGAGTAGCAAGTGCGTGATATAAGCTTGCGCACGATCAAAAAACTACGGAGACAGGCGCCCTGGGCCGCCACTAAATAATGGCAAGAAAACAATTTGACCTGATTGTGTTCGACTGGGACGGCACGCTGATGGACAGCACGGCGGCCATCGTCAAATGTATCCAGGCGGCGGCGCGCGACCTCGCCCTGCCGGTCCCGAGCGACACGTCGGCCGCCCACGTCATCGGCCTCGGCCTGGCCGAGGCGATGCAGGCGGTGATGCCCGACATCCAGCCGGCCATGTACCCGCGCATGGTCGAGCGCTACCGCTATCACTTCCTCACCAAGGACCACGAACTGGTGCTGTTCAAGGGCGTTCGGGAGATGTTGGCCGATCTTAACAATGAGGGTTACTTCCTGGCCGTGGCCACCGGCAAGAGCCGGGTGGGCCTCAACCGGGCCCTGAACGCCACCGGCCTGCTGTCGATCTTCGATGCGACCCGTTGCGCGGATGAGACATTTTCGAAGCCTCATCCCGCCATGCTGCAAGAACTGACCCGCGAGCTGGGCCAGGACCTGCGCCGCACCGTGATGATCGGCGACACCACCCACGATCTCCTGATGGCCAACAACGCCGGCGCGTCCGGCATCGCCGTCGAGTTCGGCGCACACCCGGTGGCCCAGCTGCAAGCCTGCCACCCGCTGTTCTCGGCGCGCTCGATCCCCGAGCTGCATGCCTGGCTGCTCGAGCATGCCTGAACCGGGAGGCGCGCAAATGGCGGAAGATGAGCGCCTGTTCGTGTGCGATGCCGAGGGTTTGCTCGACGCAGGTCGCGGCGTGCGCTTCGCGCTGCTGGCCTGGGGGCAGCCGGCCACCGGTTTCGTGATCCGCCACGGTGGCCAGGTGTATGGTTACCTGAACCGCTGCGCCCATGTTCCGATCGAGCTCGACTGGCGCGAAGGGGAGTTCTTCGAGTCTGGCGGCCAGTACCTGATGTGCGCCACCCACGGCGCGGTGTACGAGCCCGGCAGCGGCAAGTGCGCCGGCGGGCCGTGCCGCGGCGGGCGCCTGCATCCGATCGCCGTACACGAAGGCGCGGGCAAGATATACTGGCTGCCCGACGAGCGGTTCCGCGCACCTGCGCAGGGATAGCTCGCCCATCGACCCATCCGACTTTATGAGTGACCAAACGAGCCATGACCACCCCGGCGACAGCCGGCTCGCATCGAATCCGACGATAGGCAACTGGGAGCGCGAAACGCTCGAGAAACTGGTGTTCGCCACCGTCCAGGAGCGGCGCCGCGCCCGGCGCTGGAGCATTTTCTTCAAACTGAGCTTCCTCGGCGTCGCCCTGCTGGCGCTGTGGGCATACTACGACTTCAATTTCGGCAGCGGCGACGTCGAAAACCTGGGCCGCCACACGGCTCTGATCGAAATCAACGGCGAGATCGAAGCCGAAGGCAGCGGTGCGGCCGATACGGTGATCCCCTCGCTGAACAAGGCGTTTTCCGACCCCGGCTCGGCGGCGGTGGTGCTGCGCATCGACAGCCCAGGCGGCAGCCCGGTGCAGGCCGGCATCATCGTCGACGAGATCCAGCGCCTCAAGCGCGGCTACCCCGATAAGCCCTTGTACGTGGTGGTGGACGAGATCTGCGCCTCGGGCGGCTACTACATCGCCTCGGCGGCCGACCGCATCTACGTCAACAAGGCCTCGATCGTCGGCTCGGTCGGCGTGCTGATGGACAGCTTCGGCTTCACCGGCACCATGGACAAGCTCGGCATCGAACGGCGCCTGATGACGGCCGGCGAGAACAAGGGTTTCATGGATCCGTTCAGCCCGCAGTCCGCGAAGCACCGCGAGCACGCCCAGGAGATGCTCAACGAGATCCACCAGCAATTCATCGCGGTGGTGCGCGCCGGGCGCGGCAAGCGCCTGAAGGAAACCCCGGAAACCTTCTCCGGCCTGTACTGGACCGGCGCCAAGGCGGTGGACATGGGCCTGGCCGACGCCTTCGGCACCGTCGACACGGTGGCGCGCGACATCGTCAAGGCCGAGGACATCGTCGACTACACGGCGCACGAAGGCTTGCCAGAAAGGGTGCTCAAGAAATTTGGCGCCGCGGTCGGCGAAAGCGCGGTCAAGGCGGCTTATCATGGCGCCGTGCCGAAACTGCGCTGAACATTTTGTACTTGAATACAGACGGCTAGCGTCTATAGTGGAACGGTAGCGCGAGCAGCAAGGGTCAAGAGGCAAATGCTTCGGTCGGCCCGGACGGCGACACGCTATCCACCGCACGCGGTGCGGTTTTCGAGAGAATTCAATTCCTCATGGTAGTACGTCCCTGGGAGGCTTGCCGCATGGCGTGCCTGCCGCAGGAACGGAAACGACGGCCTTGGCCGTCGTTTCCTTTTGTACTTCATCGGTTCGCACCGCATCAGTTTTTACCTCAGCGGTACGGCTGCTGCTCTCTTCCAGTTGTTCCGTCGTCCGTTTTCCGGTCTCATCGGGGTGCCTCCGGCGTCCTGCCGGGAGGCGTGCCGGTTCAGGTACATGTGCCGCACTGCCGCGAATCGCCATCGCGATCCGAGCGGCAGGGGGACTGAGAATTCTGCTGCGTAGGGTATGGGTTATGTTGTTGTGGGACTTGCAATCCACCTTGTCGCGAGCTCGCTTGTGGCGGATGCCACATCGCCGGCTTTCGGAAGGGTATCAGCTCTTCGTGCTGGGCAAAGCCGCCACGGTCGAGCCAAGCCTGATGGTCGCGCACGGTGCGGGCATACCAGGCGGCGCGTAACGGTAGATGGCCGCCGTGCAGGTGGGGAAGGCCGCCGCCGCGCCAGCGCGCCATGGCGAGTCGGGTGGGGAAATGCGCCGCATGGTCCTTGGCGAGCTGTTGGCGCGCACAATGGGCCTCATGAGCGGAAAGCTTTCCATTCGCTGTGTCGAGATCGTCGTTCACGTTCATTCCTATCCTCTGGCTATGGCTTCCCCATACAAGGACGCCGTAGGTGCCGTTAGGCGGATTCCTAACGTGTTGAAGTCTATCAATGCGAATTTCGAAAGGCTTGACGCTGCTCAAATGAACGAATGCATGCAAACTGAGGTTGAGGTAACGCTACCAAATTGCCAGATAACGCTAACAGGTGTGGATGGCAACGCGCCCCAAGTGGCCTGCGCATCTGGTAAAGTCTCGGCCCATGAGTAAATTGTCCCTAGACCGTATCCTGCAATCGCAGGGATTCGGCACCCGCAAATATTGCCGCGCACTGATCGAAGATGGCGACGTCGCCGTCAACGGCGAGACCGTCGACAGCTACAAGGCCACCTTCGATACCGACGGCCTGGTCCTGACCGTGTTCGACGAAGAATGGCCGTATCGCGAGCACGCCTATATCGCGCTGTACAAGCCGGCCAACTTCGAATGCTCGCGCAAGCCGAGCCACCATCCGGGCGTGCTGACCCTGCTGCCGGAACAGTTCACCTGGCGCGACGTGCAGCCGGTCGGCCGCCTCGACCACGACACCACGGGCATGCTCCTGATGTCGGACGACGGCCCCTTCATCCACGCCCAGTCCTCGCCCAAGCGCCACGTGCCCAAGGTCTACCAGGCCACGACCGCCGAGCCGGTGACCTCTGAGCTGGTCGCCCACATGCTGGCCGGCGTGCAGCTGAACGACGAGCCGGCGCCGCTGAAGGCGGTGTCCTGCGTCCAGCGCGGCGACCATACCCTCGAGATCGTCCTGGAACAGGGCAAATACCACCAGGTCAAACGGATGCTGGCCGCCGCCGGCAATCATTGCAGCGCGCTGCACCGCTCGCAGATCGGCGGCCTGACCCTGGAATCGCTCGGCCTCGAAGAGGGCGAATGGTGCTTCCTCAACCAGGCCCAGCTCGACCTCCTGGTGCCTGCCTGAACAAGGCGGGGCCCCAAGGGCGTAGAGGGCGCCGCATGCCTGAGTGCAATACGTGCGCCATCGATAAGAAATATCCGCGACACTTACGCGCGATGGCAACTGAACATCAGTTGCTGCGCGAACGTTTTGATATAGAACAATAAATATGCACGCTTATCGCCCGAGACTTCCCCATACCATCGCCCTGATCCCGCTCCTGCTGGCCTTGCCGGCATTGGCCCAGACCGCGCCGCAAACCCTGGCCGAATGCGCCGCCATCGCCGACGGCAGCGGCCGCCTGGCCTGCTTCGACGGCGTCGTCGCCAGCCAGAAGGCCTCCGCGGCCAGTACCGGCCCGGCCACCGCGGCCGTCGCCACGCCCACCACGCCCGGCGCCGTGGCGCCGGTGCCGACCACGGCGCCTGTCGCCGAGGGCGCCTTCGATGCGCCGCGCACCAGCGCGGTGGACCGCACCGCCTCGGTTGACCCGGTGGTGCAGGCCGCGGCCCAGTACACGCTGAGCAGCCACTGGGAGCTCGACTCGCGCGACAAGCGCGGCGTGTTCAAGTTCCGTCCGCACCACCCGAGCTATCTGATCGCGACCCGGACCCACCGTCCGAACGAAGAGCCTTACCGCGATTTTTGGGAGGCAGACCCGGATGCCGAAGGTTTGTCGAAGGCCGAGCTCGAATTCCAGCTCAGCTTCAAGATGAAGCTGGCCGAGACGCTGTTCGAATTGCCGGTCGACGTCTGGTTCGGCTACACCCAGAACAGCTTCTGGCAAGCGGCCAACCACGAGGCGTCCAGCCCTTTCCGCGAGACCAATTACCAGCCCGAGGTCATGGTCGTCACGCCGCTCGACTACGCGCTGGCCGGCGTCAATGTGCGTTTCCTGAACCTGGGCTTCGTGCACCAGTCGAATGGCCAGTCGTCGACCCTGTCGCGCAGCTGGAACCGCTTCTACGCCCAGGTCGGCCTGGAGCGCGGTCCGCTGAGCATGACTGTCAAGGCTTGGAAGCGGGTCAATGAATCGGCCGAAGACGATAACAACCCGGACATCATCGACTACATGGGCCGCTTCGAACTGGCTGGCAACTATCGCCTGAACGGCGGGCATGAGCTGTCGGCCCTGGTGCGGCGCAACTTCAGCACCGACAAGGGCGCGGTCCAGGTCGGCTGGGCCTTCCCGCTGGCCGGCCCGGTCAAGGGTTATATCAATGCCTTCGCCGGCTACGGACAGAGCATGATCGACTATAACTATTTCCAGCGCAGCGTCGGCGCCGGTGTCATCGTTAAATATTGATCTGTAGAATGGCGGGCTCGATTCCCGGAGTCCGCCCATGAAACTCGCCACGCTCGACGACGGCACCCGCGACGGCCAGTTGGCCGTGGTGTCGCGTGACCTCAAGACCGCCCACGTCGCCGACGGCATCGCGCCCAGCCTGCGCGCCGCCCTCGACGACTGGGCTTTCATTGCGCCCCAGCTCGACGCCCTCTATCGCCAACTGAACGAGGGCAAGGCGCGCCGTCCGTTCGACTTCGACCCGGCCCGCTGCATGGCCCCGCTGCCGCGCGCGAGCGGGCGCGTGTGCGGCGCCGCCTACCTGCATCACCACGAACTGGAGCGTCGCGCCTTGGGCGCTGCATTGCCTGCGGCCTGGCGCGAGGCGCCGCAGCTGGCCTGGGCGGCGAGCGACGGCTTCCTCGGCCCGCGGCAAGAGCTGGTGTTGGCGCGCGAGGAATGGGGCATCGATTTCGGCGCCGAACTGGCGGTCGTGAGCGGCGACGTGCCGCAGGGCGCGACGCCGGACCAAGCGCATGGCCAGATCCGCCTGCTGTTGCTGGCCAATGACGTCACCTTGCAGAACCTGGTGGCGGATGAGCGGGCCGCAGGCCTGGGCCTGCTGCATGCGAAGCCGGCAACGGCGTTCGCGCCGGTGGCCGTGACGCCGGACGAGCTGGGCGAGGCCTGGCGCGGCGGCAAGGCCGCGCTGCCGCTGCGGGTGGTATGGAACGGCAATCCGGTCGGCACCCTGGAGGCGGGCGAAGACATGGCCTTCAATTTCCCGCAATTGCTGGCGGCGCTGGCCGGCAGCCGCAAGATTGCGGCGGGCACGGTCGTCGGCACGGGCGTCGTGGCGAACCGCGCGACGCGCCGCCACACGCCGGGTTACGCCAGCATCGCCACCCAGCGTTGGCAGGAAACGATCGATGGCGGCGAAGCGGTCACCCAGTACCTGCGCTTCGGCGACACGGTGCGCATCGAGATGCTCGATGAGAACGGCAAATCGTTGTTTGGGGCGATCGAGCAGACGCTCAAACATCCGGATTCGGCCTGAGACACTTGCACGTCGCCCCCGCGGAGGCGGGGGCCTAAGTGCTGCCTGCGTTACGATGATGCTGGCGAGATTGGATACCCGCCTTCGCGGGTATGACGTGCTGGCGGTAACGATTAGGGTTGCGCGTTCCAGAATGCATCGTCCGCTTGCTTCCCACGTAATTCCACATCGACCGGCCGGCTGACCCGGCGCAACGCGTCGGCGCGCAGCAGCCGGCCGTCCGGCTCGTGCAGCCGGTACCACAGGAAGGCCACGCCGGACAGGGACAGGCGTTCGCCGCCGAACAGGTTGCCGCGCACCTGGGTCAGGCCTTCCAGCCGCAGGTCGACGTCCAGCACGAGGGCGCCGGCGCTGCGTTCGGCCTGGCCGAGGTAGCGCGCGGCGGTGAACAGGGGGCTTTTGTCGCTGGCCTCGCCCGCGCGCAGCCCCTCGGTGAAGGCGTCGACCGCCTTCAGCTGGGCCCTGGCGGCGGTCTCGACGGCCTGCAGCTCTTTCTTGAGCTCGCCTTTGGCGGCGTCGGCCAGCACCTCCAGCCGCGCCGCGTGCTGCGCCAGCACCGACCGTTCCGCACCCACCAGCCTGACCTGGTCGAGCAGGCGGGCGTGGCGCGCGATGTCGAGTTCGCCCATATAGCCCCCGCTCAACCCCGCAAGGCGGGTGGGGCAGGAACGCGCGAGCGCACTGGCGAACAGGGCGCGCGCGCCGTCGCCATAGGCGATGCCGGCCAGCGTCGCGTCGCTCTTGAACAGGCTGGCCAGGTCGGCGCCGGCGCGCAGCAATACCGTGGGCGTCGTGAGCCAGATCAGCGGTATTGCCGGGCGGCGGTCAGCCGATTGCGGGGTCTGCGCGTTAATGTAGCGTTGCAGCTCGAGATTGCGCTCGGCCAATTCCTGCAAGGTGCGTGCGAGGGCGCCGTCGACGGTGCGCGCCGCCACCACGCCCTGGCTGACGACCGGGTCGTACAGGATGACCTGGCGGTCCTGGGGCAGGCCGGCGCAGACATCATGCGCGAGTTCCAGCGCCAGGTCGAAGGCGCGCGCCAGGCCGGCGGCGCCCAACTTGCCCGCTTCGACATTGCCGCTCAAGGCCTTGGCCTGGACCGGCGGCAGGCGCGCCAGCAGTTCGGCGCGCTCGGCCTCGGCCAGTGCCTGCCGCGTTTCCGCTTCCAGCAGGCGGGCCTGGGCTTCCAGCAATTCGGGGGAGGGGGCGCCCTGCGGCCGGGCGGTCCCTGGATACAGCGCGCTCAGGCATAACAAAATGCTGAAAATGAAGGTATGCGGCTTGCGATTATGTTTTGCCATGGTTCACCTTATTTGTGAGCAAGAAATAAATCTATCCAAATATCACCGAGGAAAAGTGTAACAATTTGTCGAGAAATATTAGGAGAAGTTTCAGGGCGATTGATTGGCAGATCGCAACCTCCCTAGAATCGTCGAATTGTTCTTGCACAATCAATGGCTTGCACTACAGAACAGAGCATTTGTGACATTGGGATAGAATCCTTGCCCAGGCACGTTTGCCGGAAGATCAACGAGAAATGCGATAGAATTGACGAGTTAACAAAGTGGTTCTATGAGTATTAATAACCTTCCCATGGCCGGCCTCGAAATCGGCTTTCTCACATCGCTGATCTGCTCCCTCCTGCTCGTGTTCACCACACGCTGGCATGGGCGCTATTCGCTTGACGCGACGCGCGGTGTGCAGAAATTCCATATCACCCCGACCCCGCGCATCGGTGGCGCCGCCATCATGATCGGCCTGTGGATGGCGCTGGGCGTCCTGCCGCAGGCGCAGCAGGAACTGCTGCTGCCGGTGCTGGTGGCCGCCTTGCCGGCCTTCGTGTTCGGCCTGGCCGAAGACCTGACCCGCACCGTGTCGGTGCGTGCACGCTTGCTGGCGACCATGGCCAGCGGCGCGGTCTGCTGGTTCCTGACCGGCGTCACCCTGCAATACACCGGCCTGGCGCCGCTCGACGGCCTGCTGGGCTGGCTGCCGTTTTCGGTGCTGTTCACCGCCTTCGCGGTGGGCGGCGTGGCCAATGCGGTCAACATCATCGACGGTTTCAACGGCCTGGCCAGCGGCACGGTCGTGATCGGCCTGGCCACCCTGGGCCTGATCGCCCTGGGCGCCGGCGACGTCCACCTGGCCCAGCTGTGCTTCGTGATCTGCGCGGTGACGGCCGGCTTCTTCGTCGTCAATTTCCCGTTTGGCAAATTGTTCCTCGGCGACGGCGGCGCCTACCTGCTCGGCTTCCTGCTGGCCTGGCTGTCGGTGATGCTGGTCTACCGCAATCCGTCGGTCTCGGCCTGGGCTCCGCTGCTGGCCTGCGCCTATCCGGTCTTCGAAACCCTGTTCACCATCTGCCGCCGCCTGTGGTGCCGCCGCCATCCGGGCCATCCGGATAGCTGGCATCTGCACAGCCTGGTCAAGACGGCGATCACCGCGCGCTACCTGCGCATGCTGCCGGCGCCGCTGCGCAATGCCTGCGTGTCGCCGGTGTCGTGGAGCATCGCCCTGGTGCCGGCCGCGCTGGCCGTCAACCATGCCGGCACGCCCGACGTGTTGATGCAGGGCGTGGTCGCCAGCTTCGCGCTGTACCTGGCCGTGTACGGCCTGGTGGTTGCCGCCTGGCGCGCCCGCCGCCGCCTGCCGACCCATATGGCCGCCGCCCGGCTGGCGCCAGCCACCACGGCCACGGTCAAGGTGGTCAAGCCGATAGTCACGCCGATCGCCCCGATCGTTCCGATGTCGGCGCCGGTGATTTCTCCAGTCATCGTGGCGGCCCGCGTCGCCAAGCCGAGCGCGGCCAACCAGGCGGCGCCCCTGTCCGACCTCGGCCGCGAGCAGCCGGCCCCGGCCTTCGTCCGCCGCCGCGTGTAAAGAAGAGCCTATCCCGGCAGGTGGGAGTCGCTCCTGGCGCGCCTGGCAGGCGTGTGCTGCGTTGCTCGTCGTTGCATGGCGCCGCCATGCGGCCTCCTCGCGCCTTGCCCACGCCAGCCATGCATCCCCATGAGCGTCCCCCCACCTACCGGGATAGGCTCTTGCCGGCCGCGAACAGCGGCCGGTTCCTCCCTCTGTTTTTTCTCTGGCCGCACGGCAATTCCGGCGATAATTTCATTTGCGCGGTACAAAGGCGCATGTGACATAGTTTTGGCGGAGTACGGATGTCGGAAGATAGCGACGCAGAGAAGACAGAAGACGCATCGCCCCGGAAGATCGAGAAGGCGCGCGAGGACGGCGACGTTCCCAGATCGCGGGAGCTGGCTACCTTCACCGTCCTGATGACCGCCGGGGCTTGCCTGTGGGCATTTGGCGGCATGCTCGTCGGTAAACTGAGCCTGGCGCTCAAGTCCGGCCTGTCGCTCGACCGCGAGCAGGTCTTCAATCCCGCCATCCTGATCGAGCGCATCCTCAATGACCTGGTGGCCGTGCTGCTGGCCTGCCTGCCCATCGCGGGCGCCATCATGGTCATCGCCCTGGTCTCGCCGCTGCTGATCGGCGGCTGGCTGTTCTCGTCCAAGGCCTTCATGCCCAATTTCGGGAAGTTGAACCCGATCAAGGGTATTGGCAATATGTTCTCGAAAAACGCCCTGGTCGAGCTGCTCAAGGCGGTCGCCAAGACCATCGTCATTGGCGTGGTGGCCTATATCGTGGTCAGCGGCCAGAAGGAGGCGATGCTGGGCCTGGCGGTCGAACCCCTCAACGAAAGCAGCGCCCACGTGGGCGCCATGATCGGCAAATCCTTCCTGTTCATCGTCGGCGCGCTGGGCTTCATCGCCCTGATCGACGGTCCTTACCAGTTATGGCACTGGAAAGACAAACTGAAAATGACGCGCCAGGAAATGATCCAGGAATCGAAGGAGTCGGACGGCAATCCTCAGATTAAGGGGAAGATTCGCCAGCTGCAGCGCGAAATGGCCCGGGGCCGGATGATGCAAAATGTACCTACTGCAGATGTGATCGTCACTAACCCGACCCACTATGCAGTGGCGCTGAAGTATACGGATGGCAAGGGCGCGCCGCGGGTCGTGGCCAAGGGCATCGACGACGTGGCCGCCAAGATCCGCGAGCTGGGCCAGGAACACAAGGTCACGCTGATGGAAGCCCCGGCCCTGGCCCGCGCCCTGTACAAGCATACCGATATCGACGACGAGATCCCGGAAAAGCTGTACTCGGCGGTGGCGGAAGTGCTGGCCTATGTCTACCAGCTGCGCGCCTACAAGAAGGGTGACGGGGATTACCCGGATCGCCCGACGAAGTTGAAAGTGCCTGACGAGATGGACCCGCTGAACCCGGCGTCGCAAACGCCTTTCACGCCAGGGGGGCCGAATTGAACTGAACACGGAGAATGAATGACCAACAGCATGAAACTGCCAGCCTGGATGAGCGGCCTTGGTGCGCAAGGCAGCAAGGCGGCAGCGCCGATCCTGATCATCATGCTGCTGGCAATGATGATCCTGCCGTTGCCGGCCTTCGTGCTCGACGTGTTCTTCAGCTTCAATATCGCGCTGTCGATCATCGTGCTGCTGACCGCACTGTATACGGTCAAGCCGCTCGACTTCCTGGCCTTCCCGGCCATCCTGCTGGTCTCCACGATGTTGCGCCTGGCGCTCAATGTGGCTTCTACTCGCATTGTCTTGACCGAAGGCCACACCGGCGGCGCCGCGGCCGGCAAGGTCATCGAGGCCTTCGGCCACTTCCTGATCGGCGGTAACTATACCGTCGGTATCGTCGTCTTCATCATCCTCACCATCATCAACTTCTCGGTCGTGACCAAGGGCGCCGGCCGTATCGCCGAAGTCGGTGCACGCTTCGCCCTGGACGCGATGCCAGGCAAACAGATGGCGATCGACGCCGACCTGAACGCCGGCCTGATCGGCGAAGCCGAAGCCCGCAAGCGCCGTGCCGAAGTCAGCCAGGAAGCCGAATTCTACGGCGCCATGGACGGCGCCTCGAAGTACGTGAAGGGCGACGCCGTCGCCGGTATCATGATTACCGTGATCAACATCGTCGGCGGCCTGATCGTCGGCGTGGTGATGCACGACCTGGCCTTCGGCGAAGCGACCAAGATCTACACCCTGCTGGCCATCGGTGACGGCCTGGTGGCGCAGATCCCTTCGCTGATTATCTCGATCGCAGCCGGTATGGTCGTGTCGCGCGTGGCCAACGACGAAGACGTGAGCTCGCAGCTGACCAACCAGCTGATGGCGCGTCCTGAATCGATGTACATCACCGCCGCCATCATCGGCGGCCTGGGCCTGATCCCGGGCATGCCGAACCTGGTGTTCCTGCTGCTGGCCGGTTCGCTGGCCGGCGCCGGCTACATGATCTCGAAGCGCCAGAAGGCGGCACCGGCCAAGGAAGAAGCGGCCGCCGCAGCCGCCGCCGACGCCACCGCCGCCAAACAGGCCCCGGCCGAGAGCGAAGAAGCGACCTGGCAGGACGTCATGCCGGTCGACACGCTGGGCCTGGAAGTTGGCTACCGCCTGATTCCGCTGGTCGACAAGAACCAGGGCGGCGAGCTGCTCAAGCGCATCAAGGGCATCCGCAAGAAGTTCGCGCAAGAAGTGGGCTTCCTGGCGCCGCCGGTGCACATCCGCGACAACCTGGAACTCAAGCCTTCGGCCTACCGTATCACCCTGAAGGGCGTGGAAGTGGGCAGCGGCGAAGCGATCAACGGCCAGTTCCTGGCGATCAACCCGGGCATGGCCAGCGGCACCTTGCCAGGCCTGGTGACCACCGATCCGGCCTTCGGCCTGCCGGCCACCTGGATCGAAGCCGGCCTGCGCGACGAAGCGCAGAGCATGGGCTACACCGTGGTCGACGCCGGCACCGTGGTGGCGACCCACCTGAACCACCTGATCACGATGCACGCCTCGGAACTGCTGGGCCGCATGGAAGTGCAGGCGCTGCTGGACCACCTGGGCAAGGAAACGCCGAAACTGGTCGAAGACCTGGTGCCGAAAGTCGTCTCGCTGTCGGTCCTGCAGAAAGTGCTGCAGAACCTGCTGGTCGAAGGCGTGCACATCCGCGACATGCGCTCGGTCATCGAGGCGTTGTCGGAACACGCGAACATGACGCAGGATCCGTCGGAACTGACCGCCGTGGTGCGTGTGGCCCTGGGCCGCGCCATCGTCCAGCAGCTGTTCCCGGGCGAGAACGAGTTGTCGGTGATGACCCTGGACAACCGCCTCGAGCGCCTGCTGCTGCAAGCCATGGGCAATGGCGGCGACGGTACCGGCATCGAGCCAGGCTTGGCCGACACCATCGCCCAGCAGGCGGCCAACTCGGCCAACCAGCAAGAGCAGATGGGCCACACGCCGGTGCTGCTGGTGCCGGCCCCGCTGCGCGTGCTGCTGTCACGCTTCCTGCGCCGCGCCGTGCCGCAGCTGAAGGTGCTGTCGCATGCGGAAGTGCCAGAGAGCAAAACGATTCGCGTGACCAGCCTGGTGGGTGTGCCGATGTAATGGGGGAGGGCGGTACCCGTGTGCTGCCCGGTCACTCGGCGAGCGCCGTGAAGCGGCCAGCTCTGCGCCAGATGAATCTGCAGAGCGCCGTGACGATGAGCAAGACGATGAATGAAAAGCCGAGTGCGAGCAGGGTTTCGAGATCGGCCAGCTCCTCGCCATTTGTCGAGCCATATACATCGATTGCCCAGAGTGCGAATGACTCGGGAACTCGAGGGAAAAGGTCGGGGCGGACAAGGATCAGTCGGGTGAGCGCGAGGGTAGCGACAAGGGTCCAGATGGCAAGAAGAAAACGCGTAACGGTTTTGTTCACCTGACGATGACCCTTCCATAGGCCTGTAGCGAGCTTCCCGGAACGTCCATCTGATTACTTGCTTTGAGATGGGCGCGCAAAGTATTGAAGTCAGCCAGACTCTCCAAAGTGATGCAACCCTGGCTTACGCCGCCGACTCGGTTCGGATGAAGTCTGAAGTTTCCTCGCTTTACATTGTCGCAAAATACTTCGTCATCAATCTTCCCGTCGGCTGCATGCAAAGCGAGCCATTCTGATCATAGCGAGATGGCGTGTGCAGCCGATGAGGCCTCGCAACAGTCGAGCGTTAGATGATAGGGAGAGATCATGTGATGACAATCGTCCGTTCGATCAATCCAAGGTCGGTGATGGTCACCAGTACGTCGAGCGGAACGTCCGAGTCGACGTGCAGATAGAACTCGACGCCACCCGGCCCGCCCTCGGAATCGTGCGGCCCGATATTGGTCACATACACATTCGCCGGGCCAAGGTGGGGGCGGCCGGGTGAGGAATCCTGGGGATACCCGGCCCCGGCGCTCCACTCGACGGCGGTGACCATGACGGCGGAGCGCTCGCACATCTTTTGCCAGTCCCAGTTGTAATTGCATCGCACGCGGCCCTGGACGTTGCGATACAACAGTCGAATCGATTTGACCATGGTGTCCTCCCGGCGCCATCGACAGGTGGCGTGCCTTCCTGTTTAGACCTCCCCGCGCGAGCAAAGATCGCCCAGCCATGGGATGCCTTTTGCCGAGAAACCCGGCTTGTCACTCCGTCAAAATGTATCGGTTTTACTGATTTCGTCGAAATAGACCATTTTCCCCATCCTTTTCCCCTGATGGTTTCCTGGGGGCATCGTCAATAATGCTTCCTATCGACAGGCATCGTGCCCGTCATGCAGAACCAGATTGAAGCGCGGAGAACCAGATGAAGGTTAAGAAATTTACGGCAGCAACTTCCCGAGATGCATTGCGCAAGGTGCGCGAAGCCCTGGGGCCGGATGCCGTCATCCTCTCCAACCGTCCAGTCGACGGCCAGGTCGAGATCCTCGCGCTGGACAACGATGACGTGGTCTCGCTGGCCGCGCCGGCCGTTGACTCGGAAATGGCCCAGCCGAAGCCCAACCTGCAGCTGCAGCACCTGGAAGACCTGGCGCCCGCACCGGCCGCCGCCGCCCCGGCCTTCCTGTCGCGCCGCCTGCAGGACGCCGCCCCGGCCGCGCCGATGGCGCCAGCCTACTCCGAGCCGGCCCCGACCTACGCCGAGCGCCGCGCCCCAAGCGCGGAGCCGGCGATCGACATGAGCGCCATGACCTCGATGATGAGCGCCGCCATCGCCCAGGCCAAGGAATCGGCCGCCGCCGAAATGAACGGCATGATGAGCGAGATCCGCGCCATGCGCGGCCTGATGGAAACCCAGTTGGCCGAACTGTCGTGGAACGCCACCGCCCAGCGCGAGCCGCACAAGGCGACCGTGCTGCGCGAGATGCTGGCCGCCGGTTTCTCGGCCACCCTGGCACGCTTCCTGATCGAAAAAATGCCGGCAACCAAGGATGCCGCCGAAGCCATGCGCTGGGTCAAGTCCGTGCTGACCCGTAACCTGACCACCATCGGCAACGAAGACGCGCTGCTGGAGCAGGGCGGCGTCTACGCGCTGGTCGGCCCGACCGGCGTCGGCAAGACCACCACGACCGCCAAGCTGGCCGCGCGCTGCGTGATGCGCCACGGCCCGGACAAGCTGGCCCTGATCACCACCGACGCTTACCGTATCGGCGGCCACGAACAACTGCGCATCTACGGCAAGATCCTGGGCGTGATGGTGCACTCGGTGAAGGACGAAGCCGACCTGCGCATCGCCCTGAAGGAACTGCGCAACAAGCACACCGTGCTGATCGACACCATCGGCATGTCGCAGCGCGACCACATGGTGGCCGAGCAGGTCGCCATGCTGTCCGGTTCGGGCGCCGACGTGAAGCGTCTGCTGTGCCTGAACTCGACCTCGACCAACGAAACGCTGAACGAAGTGGTGCGCGCCTATCAAGGCAGCGGCCTGCACGGCGCCATCATGACCAAGATGGACGAAGCCGCATCGATCGGCGGCGTGCTCGACGTCGTGATCCGCCAGAAGCTGAACCTGCACTACATCTCGAACGGCCAGCGCGTGCCGGAAGACCTGCACGTGGCCGACCGCGCCATGCTGGTCGACCGCGCCTTCCGCAACCGCGGCAACGCGGCCGGCGCGCAGTTCAGCAACGATGACCTGCCGCTGATGATGGCTGCCGCACAAACCGCAGCCGCACGCGAGGTGAACCTTGGCTAGTTTCGATTTCGACCAGGCCGAAGGCCTGCGTCGCATGCTGCAAGGCCCGCGTCCGCGCGTGGTCACCTTTCTCTCGGCCACGCCGGAAGACGACAAGGGCGCCATGCTGGTCAACCTGGGCGCCTCGCTGGCCCAGGCCGGCAACGATGTGCTGATCGTCGACGCCTGTGAAGTGGAATACGGCGTCGCACGCCGGCTCGGCATGAACCGCAGTGCCTCGCTGCTGCAGGTGGCGCGCCAGGAAAGCGCATTGAACCAGGTGATCCGTCCGGCGCCGCAAGGCTTCTCGGTGGTGCCAATGGGCGCGCCCGAGACGGCGGCCGAAGCTCGCCGCCTGGGCAATACCTTCGACGTGCTGGCGCTGCAATCGGGAATCGTGATCGTCGACGCCGAACTCGGCGCGGACGGCGATTTCCCGGTGGCCTCGATGGTTGAATCCGAGATCGTGGTGCAGGTGTCGACCAGCGCGGCGTCGATCACGAATGCCTATTCGCTGGTCAAGCGGCTGTCGCAGCAACTGGGCCGGCGCCCTTTCGGGATCCTTGTTACCGGTGCGACAGAGGCAGAGGCCAAGGTGGTATACGATAATATGTCAGCAGCAGCAACACGTTACCTTGCCGTCAAGCTCAGTTTCATGGGCTCGGTGCCGGCCGATGAGTACCTGCACCGGGCCGCGCGCCTTGGCCGGGCCGTGGTCGACGCCTTCCCATTGGCCGGCGCTTCGGTGGCGTTTCGCCAGCTGGCAGGCAAGTTCGCGCTGCACGCCATGCCGCAGTTCGGCAAGCAGGGGAGCGCGGCCCACTTTGGTTCGTAATCGATATCGGCAATAGAGCACAAGCAGAGAGAAGACTTACACCAGCATGTACACGGTCAAAGGGAAAGCGGACAAGAATTCTTTGCTGACGGAGCATATGCCGTTGGTAAAGCGCCTTGCCCACCACATGAAGGCCAAGTTGCCGCCTTCGGTGGAAGTGGATGACCTGGTGCAAGCCGGCATGATCGGCCTGCTGGATGCCATCAACCGCTACGAAGACAACCACGGCGCCCAGTTCGAGACCTATGCGGTGCTGCGCATCCGCGGCGCCATGCTCGACGAACTGCGCAGCAGCGACTGGATGCCGCGCAGCACGCGCCAGAACATGCGCAAGGTCGAGAGCGCGATGCACGAGCTGCAGCAGCGCCTGGGCCGGCCGCCGAGCGAATCCGAAGTGGCCAAATCGCTCAAGCTTTCGCTCGAGGATTACCAGGACATGCTGGCCGACTCGGGCGGCCACCAGCTGCTCTATTACGAAGATTTTCACGACGACGACGGCGACGGCAACTTCCTCGACCGTTACGCGGTGGACGACAGCGACCCTTTGCGCGGCCTGATGGAAACCGACTTCCGCCACGCGGTGATCGAGGCCATCGACAACCTGCCGCCGCGCGAGAAGCTGTTGATGGGCCTGTACTACGAAGAAGAGCTGAACCTGAAGGAAATCGGCGCCGTCATGGGCGTCTCTGAATCGCGGGTGTCGCAGCTGCACACCCAGGCCGTTGCGCGCCTGCGCACCACCTTGCGGGAGCATATATGGACTGGGCCAGCGTAATCGGCCTGGTGCTGGCGATCGCCGGCATCTTCCTCGGCTACACGCTCGACGGAGGCAGGTTCGCATCGCTGATGCAGCCGGCCGCCTTCGCCATTGTCGTCGTCGGCACCTTCGGCGCCGTGCTGCTGCAAAGCGAAACGCGCACCTTCCTGCGCGGCATCGGCATGCTGCGCTGGGTCTTCGTGCCGCCCAAGAACGGGCGCCAGAAGCTGTCGCGCGACATCACGCTGTGGAGCCAGACGGCGCGCCGCGACGGCCTGCTGTCGCTCGAGCAGTACATGGCCAAGGCCGATCCCTTCGTGGCCAAGGGCCTGCGGCTGGTGGTGGACGGCATCGCGCCCGACAAGCTGCGCAGCCTGCTCGAACACGAGATCAACGGCTACGAATTCGCGCAGCGGCAAGCGGCGCGCATCTGGGAATCGGCGGCCGGCTATGCGCCGACGATCGGCATCCTGGGCGCCGTGCTGGGCCTGATACACGTGATGGAAAACCTGTCCGACCCGGCGCGCCTGGGTTCCGGCATCGCGGTCGCCTTCGTCTCGACCGTGTACGGCGTGGGCCTGGCCAATCTGTTCTTCTACCCGGTCGGCAACAAGCTCAAGGCCATCGTCAACGACCGGGTCTCGCAGTACGAGATCCTGGCCGAAGTCTTTGCGGATCTCGCCAGCGGCGACCATGGCCGCGTGGTCGACGAGCGCGTCGCCAGCCTGCTTGCGCGGCACTGAGCGCGAGTCCGCCCATGGCCCGCAAGCGCTACGACGACGACGTCCCGCAAGAGCACCACGAGCGCTGGCTGATCTCGTACGCCGACCTGATCACCTTGCTGTTCGCCTTCTTCGTGGTGATGTACGCGATCTCCATCGTCAACGAGGGCAAGTACCAGGTGCTGTCGGACGCCCTGGGCGATGCCTTCGGCGGACGCGGCGCCGCGACGCAAGTCAACACCAATGTCGAGCCGGTGCTGCCGCTGTCGCACATCATCAACCGCAAGCGCAACGAGGCTGCCCGCCGCGAGCAGGAGCGCATGGGCGTGATGGCGCGCGAGCTGTCGGCGACCCTGCTGCCGCTGGTGAAATCGGGCCAGGTGCGAGTGACGCAGAACGCGCGCGGCATCAGCGTCGAGATCAATGCCAGCGTGCTGTTCGAGCAGGGCCAGGCCTTGCTCGACCCTGAAGCGCGCGAAGTGCTGGGCGCCGTGGCCGGCCTCTTGAAGGACGATACCCACCGCATCGAGGTCGAGGGCCATACCGACGATGTGCCGATCGCCAGCCCCGTGTATCCGTCGAACTGGGAACTGTCGACCGCGCGCGCATCGAGCGTGGTGCGGCTGTTCATCGACAACGGCCTGCCGCCCGCGCGCCTGTCGGCGATCGGCTTTGCCGACACGCGGCCGGTGGCGCCGAACACGGACATCGCCGGGCAGACCCGCAACCGGCGGGTGGCGGTAACCATCCTGGCGGCCTTGCCTGAAACAGGCGGTAACATACTGCCCTGAACTGTAACGACTTCTCGTGTCATAATCGAAAGGCCGTTGCCGCGTTCGCGGCGGCGTGTCGTTAAACCGTGATGGCCCATGTCGGGAGGAGACGAGATGCATGTCAAACGAAGCATGCCGGCAGCTGTGCTGGCGACGTTGCTGGCGCTGGGCGGCCTGGCCGGCGCGGTCAAGGCCGTGGAGGCCAAGGTGAACGTGCATCACCGTCTCGAAGTCGAGACCGGCGCCAAGTCGGTCAAGGTGCGGGTGCTGATTGAGAACCGGGGCGACCAGTCGGTATGGATCCCGCGCGAGATCGCCCTGGGCGACGACCTCTCCGCCCCGCGCTTCAACCTGCGCACGCCCCAGGAAGAAGTGGCCTATACGGGCCGCATGGTCAAGCGCGCCGCGCCAGGCCCGGCCGACTACCTCGAGGTCAAGCCGCAGACCACCCATCTGAACACGATCGACATCACCCAAGCCTACGCCTTCAAGCCGGGGCAGCACAGCTACGAGATCCGCTACGCGGGGCCGTGGCTGAGCAGCCTGGGCAAGCTCGATGCGGCCAGCATCAAGAGCAGTCCGGCGATTCCGGTGAAGTTTTCGTTTACGCAGCGGTAGGGTTTTGCGACTGGTTGCATCCCAACGCAACGATTCCTTCGTTAGCCCCAAAACCGTCGTTCCCGCTGAGGCGGGAACCCAAGGTTGTATGCGTTACGTTAGCGCACGCAAACTTAGGTTCCCGCCTGCGCACACTGGTGTCCGGAATAATTTCGGGCGCTTGAGTAAGCCCGCTTCATAGGAAAAACCACGTCGTTCCCGCGCAGGCGGGAACCCAAGTGTGCCCGGCCAGTGGCCTAAAAATCGACCTCCGATGAACGTTCGGGCCACGCAAGAGCATGAACATTCTGTGACTTCACTTGGATTCCCGCCTCCGCGGGAATGACGTGCATACTTTGCGTATAAATATTCCGGACACCAGTGCGCCTGCGCGGGAACGATGTGCTGGGGGTGTTTGCCATTGCCAGCGCAGGCAATCTTCCGACGCCCGACCATCACTGCTGCACCGGCGTATTCTCCCCAAAATACTCATGTGAATCCGCGTTATTGATCGCCCGATCCGGCGCCGATCTCGCCAGTTCCGCCGCGCCGGCCTGGCCGTACACATGGTCGTCGGTCGCCGCCACCACGTCAAAATGGCTGAGCTCATGCAGCAGGGTGCCGCCGCGCGAATCGGTGCCGGTCACGGCCGCGGCCCAGAATGCCTTGCATACCCACACGGTGTACGGCCGCGCCGGATACACATACGCGAAATACGGCTCATCGCAATCGCAATCGATCTTGACCGGCTTGTTCTCGAACGCGTCCTTGATGGCCGTGAAATTGCTGGTGACCTTGGCGCCACGGGCGGCGTCGGGCGCACCGAACCAGGTCGTGTAGCGCTCGCCATATTGCTTGCCCGAGGTGAGGTAGGCATGGCTGTCGACTGCCATCGCGCGTCCCGCATCCATCGCCGTCACCAGTTGCTCCTGCTGGGCGTTCGAGCAGTTGGCGTAGTTCAGGCCAGCGCCGCCCGGTTCCGGCGCCATGCCGGCCGGCCTGGCGCCGCGCGGCAGGCGGCCGTCGACCCAGATGCTGACCGGCTTTGAGACCAGTTCGCCGACCACCGCCTGGACACCGGCGCCCGGCGCCGGCATAGCCGCGCTGTGATAGCGGATCGTGTAGCTGCCGGTCACGCTCATCTCGTACAGCCGCGACAGCTCCACCGTCTTGCTGAGCGAGGCGCGGGGCTCCAGGCGCACATAGTCCGACGGGCCGGGCGCCGCGCGCTTGATCTGCCGGCCGAGGTAGCGCACCGGCTGGCCGTCGCGCCGCACCTCGAACAAGGGCGCTTCCACCCCATCCAGTGGCGTACGCCAGCGCAGCAGGTGCTGGGCGATGCCGGACGAATTGGAAATGGTGACGCGCACCATCACGTCGTCGCCGCGCTCGACGGTGGGCTTGACCGGGGTGACGGTGACGTCGACGGCCGCCGCCGCGGCGCTGCCCGAAAACGACAGCACCAAGGCCGCGACGGCGGCTGAAGGGAGGAGGGGACGGAGGGGCATGGCAGGCTCCTGAAATGATGGCGATTCCCCACTGTCACCCCATCCATGCGCTGCATCTTGTGCTGATGCAACGTCCATCGCTCCTCTACTTAAACCAGGTTAATAGGCTGACCGACACTAAGACAAATAAACAACAGATCACTAATAAGTGACAGACCGCCAACACGCTATTTGCTATGATGCAACTAAGATATCCAGCAGGTTATTAATTCTTGGTCAAGACGATTGGCCAGAGGCATTTCCCATGAATACCCAGACGAGCAGTGGTACGACCAGGTCGATGCGGTTCTTGCAGGCGCGGTGGACGGCATGAGGGAAACCCGGGAAATGATCGACACGCTGGCACGAGAGACCGGCCTCGACGACGAGGAAATCGCAGCGCGCCGGAGCTTTTTGCAACTCGACGAGCGCGACGCCGCCGTCTTGCGCGAGGTGCACGAGCTGCTGGACCAGGAGCGCGACACCTTCTCGGACAGTTTTTATGCACATCTGCTGGCCTTCCCGCGCATGCGCGAGCTGCTGGCCGACAGCGAGACCACGTCGCGCCTGCGCCGCGCGCAAGCGGGCTATTTCAGCAGCCTGACGGCCGGCGACTACGGCCCGGCCTACATCCACGAGCGCCTGCGCGTGGGCGCGGCGCACCAGCGCATCGGGCTGGACCCGAAATGGTATATCGGCGCCTACCGCAAATACCTGTCTGAACTATTCGGCATGCTGTGGCAGAAGCTGCACCACGACCCGGCGCGCTTCATCGAGGCCTGGGATGCGGTGCTGAAGGTGGTCTGCTTCGACATGGGGCTGGCGCTGGACACCTATGCCCACGCCGACCAGCGCAACGTGCGCCAGAACCGCGACTACCTGGAACAGGTCATCGACGGCATGCCGGCCGGCCTGGTGGTGGTGGACGCCGACCGCAAAGTGCGCTCGATGAACCGCACGATGGCCGACCTGATCGGCGCGCCGGAAGAAGCGGCGGCGGCGGGGCGCCCGCTCGAGGAATGGCTGCCCGACGCCGAGCTGGCGGCGCGCGTCGACGAGGCGCTGCGCACCGGCACGCCGCAAGACAATGTGCTGGTGACGCTGGACGACCGCGCCGACGGCGTGCGCTACGTCGAGTTCAACATCCGCCGCACCCGGCAGGCCGGCGGCCACATGCTGCTCTTGATCGGCCAGGACATCACCTTCCGCCGCAAGGCGCGCCTGCGCCTGCAGGAGAGCGAGGAATTCTTCCGGCTCACCTTCAGCCAGGCCGCGGTGGGCATCGTGCTGCTGGGCCCTGACGGGCGCCTGCTGCGCGTGAACCGCAAGATGGCGCAGATCCTGGGCTATAGCGAAGTAGAGCTGCTGCAGCGCTTCTTCCAGCAACTGACCTACGAAGACGACTTGTCCGACGAACTGGCGCTGGTCAAACGCCTGCGCGCCGGAGAAATCGGCGACTACCAGCGCGAGCGGCGCCTGCTGCGGCGCGACGGCACGCCGATCTGGGTGAACATCAGCGTCTCGATGATGCGCGACGCCAACGGCAACCAGCGCTTCATCTCGGTGGTCGAGGACATCTCGCGCCGCAAGAGCGCCGAGGAGGCCTTGCTGCGCATGGCCAACCACGACGCCCTGACCGGCCTGCCGAACCGGGTGCTGCTGCAGGACCGTCTGGCGCAAGCCATCGTGCACGCGCACCGCGCCGGCACGCAGGTGGCGGTGATGTTCATCGACCTGGACCGCTTCAAGCACGTGAACGACAGCCTGGGTCACGACGCCGGCGACAAGATGATCGTCGAGATCGCACGTCGCCTGGCGAGCAGCCTGCGCGAGAGCGACACGGTGGCGCGCCAAGGCGGCGACGAATTCGTGGTGGTGTTGCCCGAGCTGGCCGGCGAAGCCGATGCGGCCAAGGTGGCGCAGAAGCTGCTGGATAACCTGTTCCAGCCGCTGCTGCTATGCGGCCAGGAAGTCTTCCCGACCGGCTCGATCGGCATCTCGATGTACCCGCGCGACGGCCTGGACGCGGCGACCCTGCTCAAGTGCGCCGACAGCGCGATGTACCAGTCAAAGGGCACGGGCGGCAACCACTACAGTTTCTACGTGGCCGACATGGGCGCCCAGTCGGTGGAGCACCTGCGCATGGAAGGCGCGCTGCAACGCGCGCTGCAGCGCCAGGAGTTCCTGCTGCACTACCAGCCGGTGGCGGACATCGCGACCGGCAACGTGAGCGGCGTGGAAGCGCTGCTGCGCTGGAAGCCGCACGGCCGGCCGATGGTGGCGCCGTCCGACTTCATCCCGCTGGCCGAGGAGACCGGCCTGATCGTCCCGATCGGCGAATGGGTGCTGGAGACCGCGATGGCGCAGCAGGTGGCCTGGCTGCGCCGCGGCCTGTCGCCGCTGCGCGTGAGCGTGAACCTGTCGGCGCGCCAGTTCCTGGGCCAGGACGTGGCCCAGCGCGTGGCCGCGCTGCTGGCCAAAACCGGCTGCGATCCGCGCTGGCTGACGCTGGAGATCACCGAGAGCGTATTGATGCAGAACCCGGCCGCCGCCGCCGAGACCATGGCCCGGCTGACGAACATGGGCGTGCAGCTGGCGATCGACGATTTCGGGACCGGGTATTCGAGCCTGGCGAGTTTGAAGCGCTTCCCGATTCACAGCCTCAAGATCGACCGCTCCTTCGTGCGCGACCTGACCCAGGACGCGGACGACGCCGCGATCGTCAATGCGGTGATCGCGCTGGCGCATTCGATGAAGCTGAACGTGATCGCGGAAGGGGTGGAGACGTCGGAGCAGCTGGCCTTCTTGCACGAGCATGGGTGCGACCAGATGCAGGGGTATTGTTTCAGCAGGCCGGTGGAGCCGCAGGGGATCGAGGCGTTGTTGAGGGCGGCGGAGGCGGCCTGAACCCGGGGTGGGAATCCGCGTATTTTCATGCAGCCAGCATTTGTTATGCTTATGCCCTGTAGCGGCAGGGTGGACTGATTCATCGTCCATGCCGCGATATCCGGTAGTCGGATTTCCGCACCGGCACCGTCTCCACGCCGCCGTGACATTGACAATCCGGCCAGATCGCGCCGAAAATGTTACGGTAATCCTCGGGCTCGGGTATGCGCCCTGGCGCTGCCGATCTCTACACATCTACCAGGAATCGCAGGAATGACCATCCTCGTGACGGGCGGAGCGGGCTTCATTGGCTCGAACTTCGTCATCGACTGGCTGGCCCAACACGATGAGCCAGTCGTCAATCTCGACAAACTGACCTACGCCGGCAATCTCCAGAATCTCGCCAGCCTCGAAGGCAATCCGCGCCACCGCTTCGTGCGTGGCGACATCGGTGACGGTGAATTGGTGAGCCGCTTGCTGGCTGAACACCAGGTTCGCGCGGTACTGAACTTTGCGGCCGAAAGCCACGTCGACCGCTCGATCGAAGGCCCCGGCGCCTTCATCCAGACCAATATCGTCGGCACCTTTAACTTGCTGGAGACGGTGCGCGCTTACTGGGGCGGCCTCGAACCCGCGGCGCGTGCGGCGTTCCGCTTCCTGCACGTGTCCACGGACGAGGTGTACGGCTCGTTGTCGAGCGAAGCGCCGGCCTTCAACGAGCAGAACCGCTACGAACCGAACAGCCCATATTCCGCCAGCAAGGCCGCGTCCGATCACCTGGTGCGTGCCTATCACCACACCTATGGCTTGCCGGTCGTGACGACCAACTGCTCCAATAACTACGGCCCCTACCACTTCCCGGAGAAGCTGATTCCGCTGGTGATCCACAACGCGCTGGCCGGCAAGCCGCTGCCGATCTATGGCGATGGCCAGCAGATCCGCGATTGGCTGTATGTGACCGACCACTGCAGCGCCATCCGCCGCGTGCTGGCCGAGGGGAGCCTTGGCGAGACCTATAACGTCGGCGGTTGCAACGAGAAGGCGAATATCGACGTGGTGCGCACCTTGTGCGCAATACTCGACGAACTGCGCCCGCGTGCCGATGGCGAATCGTATGCGTCGCAGATGACTTTCGTGAAGGACCGCCCCGGCCACGACCGCCGTTACGCGATCGACGCGAGCAAGCTGGAGCTCGAACTGGGCTGGCGACCGGCCGAAACCTTCGAGACAGGCATCCGCAAGACAGTCGAGTGGTATCTGGCCAATGGCGAATGGGTGCGCAACGTAACCAGCGGCGCCTACCGCGAGTGGATCGACCGGCAGTATGCCGATGGACGGCCGGTGGTATGAAGATCCTGTTGCTCGGCAAGGATGGCCAGCTTGGCTGGGAGTTGCAGCGTGCGCTGGCGCCGCTGGGCGAATTGCTTGCGTATGGCCGCAGTGAAGCCGATTTCGCCGATCCCACGTCGCTGCGCGCGCTGGTGCGCGGTGCCGCGCCCGACGTCATCGTGAACGCGGCGGCTTATACCGCGGTGGACAAGGCCGAAAGCGACCAGCTTGCCGCGCACGCCTGCAACGCGGTTGCACCCGGTGTGCTGGCCGAAGAGGCCGTCGCCCTCGGCGCGTGGCTGGTGCATTATTCGACCGATTACGTGTTCGACGGCTCGAAAGAGGGCGCTTGGGTCGAGACCGACGCCGTCAATCCGTTGTCGGTGTATGGCCGTACCAAGTACGAAGGCGAGGAGCGGATTCGCGCGAGCGGCGCCAGGCATCTGATTCTGCGCACCAGCTGGGTATTCGCTGCGCGCGGAGGCAATTTTGCCAAGACCATGCTGCGCCTGGCAAAGGAGCGCGAAACCCTGAGTGTGGTGGCAGACCAGCACGGCGCGCCGACTGGCGCGGAACTGCTGGCCGATGTTACGGCACTGGCCTTGCATCGCATCGCGGCGTTGGGACCTGAGGCGCTCGGTCTGTCCGGCACCTACCACGTGGCGGCGACCGGCAGCACCACTTGGCATGCCTATGCGCAGCATGTAGTGACGCAGGCGCAAGCCCATGGTGCAGTATTGAGGGCAGGGCCCGAGTCGGTGCAGCCGATCGCTTCGAGCGCATTTCCGACGCCGGCCGTGCGGCCGGCGAATTCACGCCTGGATTGCAGCAAATTCTGCGCGAGTTTCAGCCTGGTGCTGCCTGACTGGCGCGACCACGTGAACCGCATGATCGCCGAGCTGTCGGCGCAAGGAAACCTATGAGCGAACCCGTGAAACGCAAAGGCATTATTCTCGCCGGCGGCAGCGGCACCCGGCTGCATCCGGCCACGCTGGCCATTTCGAAACAGTTATTGCCGGTGTTCGACAAGCCGATGATTTACTACCCGCTGAGCACACTGATGCTGGGTGGGATTCGCGACATCCTGATTATTTCGACGCCGCAGGATACGCCGCGCTTTCAGCAATTGCTGGGGGACGGCGCGCGTTGGGGCTTGAATCTGTCGTATGCAGAGCAGGCGTCGCCGGACGGATTGGCGCAGGCTTTCCTGATCGGTGAACGATTCCTTGATAATTCACCCTCGGCGCTGGTTCTGGGCGACAACCTGTTCTACGGGCATAACCTCAACACCTTGCTCGACAGCGCGAATGCGCGGACCGATTGCGCTACCGTCTTCGCTTATCACGTGCAGGATCCGGAGCGTTACGGCGTCATCGAATTCGATCGCGAAGGCAAGGCGGTCAGTCTGGAAGAGAAGCCGGCGGCGCCGCGTTCGAATTACGCGGTGACCGGTTTGTATTTTTACGATGAGAACGTGTCGCAGATGGCGCGTACGCTCGAACCATCCGCGCGCGGCGAGCTCGAAATTACGGACCTCAACCGTCTCTATCTGGAAACGGGCAAGCTGCACGTTGAGATCATGCGACGCGGTTACGCCTGGCTCGATACAGGTACCCACGAGTCGCTGCTCGACGCAAGTCAGTTCATCGCGACGATCGAGCGTCGGCAGGGGCTGAAAGTGGCATGTCCGGAAGAGATTGCCTTCCGCAAGGGATGGATCGACGCTGGTCAACTCGAAGAACTGGCAGATCCGATGAAGAAGAACGGATACGGCCAATACCTGATGCGTGTTTTAAAAGAAACGGTGTTTTAATGCAGATTACCCGATTGGCCATTCCTGACGTCTTGCGTATCGAACCTCGCGTATTTGGCGACGAGCGTGGGTTTTTCTATGAGAGCTTTCATCAGGCCCGGTTCGAGGAAGCAGTCGGCCGGTCGGTGACCTTCGTGCAGGACAACCATTCGAAATCAACTCATAACGTGCTGAGAGGCCTGCATTACCAGATTCGCCAGCCACAGGGCAAGCTCGTGCGCGTGGTCGCGGGTAGCGTATTCGACGTGGCGGTAGACTTGCGTCGCTCGTCGCCGACGTTCGGGCAATGGGTTGGAGAAATCTTGAGCGCAGAAAATAAGATTCAAATGTGGGTGCCGGAAGGTTTTGGCCATGGATTCGTTGTATTGTCAGATAGTTCTGAGTTTATGTATAAAGCAACTGACTATTACGCACCGGAATACGAGCGCTGTATTGCCTGGGATGATCCGAATCTAGCGATTACTTGGCCAATTCTCTCAGCCCCGATTGTTTCGGCTAAAGACCAAAAGGGCTTGGCGTTCAGTGTCGCAGAAAAATTCGATTGATACCGATCGCATTGTTGTGCGACTGAAATAACAGGTATTACTCGACGGGGTAATAATTGTTTCACCCCTACCGTTTTCTGCCGCAGTCGCGCGTTAGATTATTTTTCAGCTTTGATCAGCTACTTATGACGGACCTCCGATGATTCATGACCCGACATGGTGATAAGCCCAATTTAGTTGGCGTAATTTCAGGCTCTTGAAGTCTACAGCTTACAACTTAAAGACTGCCGATCGAACTAGGTCGAGAGCGTCTGCACACCTAAAATATTTCTGTTTTTGTAGTCTAATCTGTATGAGCCGGAGTCATGGTCATGAGAATTATTTGCTAGATACTTGTTGGAGAACTGTTTGAATCAAATCGAAATCGTTCTTATCGCATTAGTTGCGTGGAGTGCCACATCTCTAATCTCAACCAATAAGATTGCTAATGTAAAAATAAATATGGCGCAAATTTTTGGGCAGTTAGCCTTTGTGTCTATTTGCATCTGGATTGCAAGTTTCTCAAAACCCGCCGCATTATGTTTTTTCAGCTTAAACGGCTTGCTATTTTACCTGAACATCCAATATCTTCGTTTTTTCGGTAGCAGAATTAGAGTGGAGCAACTGAAGCATATATGGATGGAGCGGAAAAACTTTCGGAAATATTCTGGAATTGTTGGAAACTCTTTTCAAACTCTAGCACGACGCGTCGATTTATTGCTGGGCGTGCCATACCTTCTTGCCTGTGCAATGTTGTGGAATTTAGAGTCTGTGCGTTTTCCGAGCGTGTTCGCTATATTGGGAGTAATCTCAATTGCAAGCTGCTACTTATTACATAGACGAGGCGAGCAGAAAGCCGGTACATTCATGGAAATTGTATTCGGAGTGTTTGATTTTGGAAATAATCCAAGCGAAGATATTCTTAGTAGAGTTCCAAAAAATATCGAAAAGCACGACGGTAAGTGGTTTGGTAAATTAAAAGACAAAAACGCAATATTGATTCAACTGGAATCTTTTCAGGGATTTCTAATCGGACATAAGATAAATGGTCAAGAGGTTACCCCATTTCTGAACAAGCTGGCGCGATCCGGAATATATTTTTCCGAAATTTACAGCCAATATGGAATGGGACATACGGCGGATGTCGAGTTGGCTGTCCTGCAGTCCCTGTATCCTCAGGGTGACGAGGTGACTAACTACCGGCATTTTGGAAAGAGATTTGAGGGCCTTCCGGCTATTCTTTCAAAAAATGGATATTCTACCTATGCTTTTCATGGCTTTTCGGGAGATGGTTACAACCGAAGAGCTATGTTCAAAGCCTTTGGGTTTGATGAGTTTATTGCGCGTGAGGAACTCGTTGCTTCTGATAACATCGGCTTCGGGATTTCTGATGTGAGTTTCTTTAAGCAAATAGCTGAGAAACTTTCAATTGTCAGAAAGCCCTTCTTTGGCTTCGCAATTACTTTAACTTCCCACTACCCTTATGTACTCCCCGATAATGAAAAAAAACTTGACCTTGAAGGAGTTCCCAAAGAATTAGGGGACTACTTCGATTGCGTTAATTATACGGATAGAGCATTAGAGGCATTTTGGGGCGAGCTAGATAAAAAGGGGTTACTCGAAAACACAATTGTTGCCATGTATGGTGATCATGAAGGAATTGTGCATCGTGATATCCCAGCATTATTGGCTCATCTAAGTAACGTCGATCAGATTGTAGGACTTGCGCTTTCAGCGGCAAAAATCGCAAAAATTCCGTTTGTTATTGCAGCTCCGGATGCAGATCTTTTATCTGTCCATACTAGTGATCAAGTCGGTAGCGCGATGGATGTGGGGCAAACACTGCTTCATCTCCTAGGACTGCCTCCCATTACATACGGATTCGGCACGGATTTATTTAATGTGGATCGTGATAGAACGGTTCCATTATCCACGCAATTGCCTGGTTCATTTGCAACCAGAGAGAAAATCTTCCTCGTTACCACAGGCGATGACGGAGTTCTCTTAAGCTTGGCCTCAAATTCCGTAGAGTATGATATTGAGTATGTAAAACACCGGCGAGATTTTTCTAAGCAGCAAGTGCATGCCTCGAAATTTGCTGTTCAAAACGACGCGTTGGTTGCTACCGGCGCTCGCAAGACGACCGTGCCATTTTCTCCTCACGTCGATGAATTTATTTCATCTGCAAGATTCGAGCGGAACGCTATATTGATCCCATTTTCTCCGGTTATCGAAAATAATCATGTGCATGCACTGGGTGGCGATGAAAGCGAAATTTTGAATTTTGTCAGAGATATTTCAGATGCAATGCCATTGGAGGTGGCCTTGCGCCGCCACGTCGAGATCAATTCCAACACAAGACCTATCTATTTGTCGGGATCGGACTATATTCATGATTTTCGTGTGGCCGGATACGATATCACTGCTAAGTCTGGAATGCGAATGTCGGAATATCTGCGTTTACTTCCAGATCACTGTCTGATCGTAGTAGCCTGCGCTGATGAAGCAGCATCTGCATTCGACGAGGAAGCCGTTCAAGAATTCCGCGAATTTGGATTCTCTAAGCTAAATAATCAAATGTATCGATTTAGCTATATAAACGTGATTTATAAAAATAGGGGGTATATCTCCCTAATAGAGGAAGTGGCAGCCATCCCGCTAAATTTCAAATTTTCGGTTGGGCAGATTGTACGTGGGTTTACTCTTCCATTTTCGCTACGAGTGGTGAGCGTCGGAAGTGTTGCCGGAAACCCTGATGCTTCTATTTTTATCGATGGTATTAACCATTCCAAGCAACTACGCGGACTTAATATTGTCGCAATTGATATGCAGCGTGGCGAGGTCGTCTCGATAAAACGAATCGATAGTTGTATGACATTGTTCGATGACGATGCGATTTATTTGGCGCGTCCCGGATTTGGAAAATAAATAGTTACCGTTAGGACCAACCATGTCGAATCATATTCCACTGAATGCAGTACCGCGGGGGGCTATATATTTCTCTCAGACGTTAATAGAACAAGAGGCCATGAACTCGGCAGAGCTCGATGTATTTTATTCTTATGCATCTCAGGTATTTCGGGATAAAGGTATTGTGCTGCAGCGATTTGCAGAAACCGATCTCTCGCTACGTCATCGTGACTATTGCTTCCACGACAGTCATTATATCCCCTATTTTTTGCAGTTTGGATACGCAGTGGAAACTATCACTGGCCAATCGATAGCGGATTACCTAGAGGGTATCGCACCAGGAGCTAATGTAATTATAGCTTTGAAAGACGAAGGTACTCAGGCTTTAGACGAGGCTACCATTAAAAGACTTCGTGAACTTGGAATTTTGAAACTTTCCCGCTTGGATTTGTATGCTAGTTATATTTGGTGTGCGAAGAAAATAGAGGACGGTAAATTTGAGGTGCTATATGAGGCGTGTGCTCAATCAGAACTGTCTTGGACGGGATTACTGGGAGGAACGGAAGTAAACGTCATCAGTCAAGGGGCAAAGGTTGGAAACTCATGTGCTATATATGTTAGAGGAGTACAGATGAGTCTTCAACAGAGAGGACTGAATATTGTTACTTTTGACGGCGATGGCACATCTGCTCATGGTTTAAATTTCGATACCTTTGCCACTATATTCAGGAACGGTAGCCTATTCTTGGCCAAAAGTCCCAGATCTTCCACGAGCTATCTTGAAGATGAAATTTTAGTTTCCCATGCCGGAGGTGAAATAGGTGGTATTTGTTATACCAACTCCAAGGAAGCACTAGAGCATAGCTACAATCATCGCGAACATAGAGTTTTTGAGATCGACTTTGAATTAACTAGCGATAATCGTTTAGTTGCCAGGCATGACTGGCTCGATTACTTGTATGATCATCTGGCTCAAAGCAGGCCGCAAGGAGTTTCTCGAGACGAGCCTGCCTCCTTTGATTGGTTTATCAATCAGAAAATTTTAGGTAACTACTCTCCGCTTTCTATCGATGAAGTACTAAGATTTCTGGGGGAGAGAAAAGATGCCTATTTAATCACTGATACAAAATACTTGGACTTGAACCTAGTGAAGCTTCAATTCGAAAAAATCGTAACTGCCGCAAAAAAAATTGGGCCTGAAGTGTTGAATCGTGTCATGCCTCAAATTTATAATGCGGAAATGTTTAGCGCAATTGAATCTGTTTATAATTTTCCAAGATATGTCTATACGCTATATCAGACGGCTGATTCTGATGAGGAAGTTTTAGATTTCGCCAGTCGCACTCCGATCGCATATGTGACTATGAGCTGCGATCGTTATAATGAGGATTTCGTTTCCAGCCTCAATAAAATTGGCGTTAGAACTTATATTCACACAATTAATGATGTAGACGTCGCGAAGAAACTGCTAAAAAACGGGGTCTTCGGATTTTATACTGACATGTTTTTGAGAAATGAAGTTGTTCTCGAAAAAAGGGTGATGGACGCGGAGAAAAACATTCAAGTCGAAATTTTGCAAAAATTCGCCAGAGGATTTCTTTCAATCGAAATAACTAATATCGATAAACTTCTCTCATTAAATAATATGCAGATTGAGAAAATCGTATCTTCTATATTTCAGGAGAAAACGGCATCAGGCGCGGAGACAGCCCTCCGCGAAGCTAAGTTAATTCGATAATTGCATATCAATTTCTCGTAACCGCAATCGATAAGACTCTCCGACGTTGCTCACGGAAAACTGTGAGCTAAGTGCAAGGCTTTTCCCTGTTTTTCTGCCATAGACTTCTGTCATACGCTCCGCTGCATGATCTACGTCGGGATCTGCCCATACTTGATCGTCGTGGTATGGATACTCACCCTGCTTGACGGGAATCAAGCTGCTTCGCACCAATAGTGTCTGAGGTGCTGCGCAAAAGTCGACATTTCCTGAGTAACCTGTAGTAATGACGTTCAGTTTTAGAAGAAGAGCTTCCGCTATCCCCCGACCAAAACCTTCGGCGCGATGTAACGAGATAAAGGTGTTACATGCCCGATAAAGCGCTAGTAGGTCGGGGCGAGATAGCGTCTTCTCTACAATATGAATACGTTCATCCTGAGACACTACCTCTTTCAGTTCATCCCATGCTGCATTGGGCTTGCTGGGCTTGTGAACTTTGATAACTAGACCTACTTCGTCTTTTGAGAATGATCTAATGTTGTGTGGGAAAGCCATCTGAAAGGCCTTCACGGATGCCATCGGGTTTTTACGGTGCATCGAAGAATTAAGGTCGAACGAAAAACAAAACAGATGAGCTTTGGTTGGTAATCCAAAATTCTCTCTGCTCAGATCGTTTATAGGCCCCAAGTCAACAGCCATTGGCATAAATTTTAACGGGACCTGGCATTCTGGTGCGATTGAATTAAAGGTATGTTTCGATGAAGCCCATACTTCATCGACAATACCAAAAATTTTCCGCCACGATTTAGGCCATCGGCTTAGCTCCCATGGCCAGTACCCTATATTATAACGTCCTCGAGTTAACGATTTTCCATTTGTGAGTACGAACCTCGCATGCTCCAGTGCCGTTAAGCAAAAAATGTTGATGGAATAGGGCGCTTTAGTGTCGACATACTTTTCTATGGAGCGGTCTCCAACTGGAATATCCGTCCCTGGTGGAAAGTTGATAATAGTGAATGGCACACCAGCCGCGTGTAAGGCGTGCGCAGCCATACGTAAATCTTCACCAATACCGAGCTGGCCAAAGGCGTAGCCAATCAAATTTACACCGAAAGAAAGCTTCTCCTCGATATTTGGACGCCGGACTTCATCGGCATTCCAGCGTCCGAGATCATATTCCACAACGCCATGTAAGTCATACCATTCGAGGAAACCCTTTATTTGTCCCGGAAGGGGAAAAGCCGCCTGCACATCATCCCGGATTTTGTATATCCAATATTGCAAAAAGGTGAGTCCAGGAATTGGACTCGGTGCTTTCAGGTAAGCATGAAATTCCTGGTCTTCAAGTAGAAATGCATATTCTTTAATTCCGTTTGTGAGGAGCCACTCGAAAAACCATAGGTTCCCTTCATCTGCGGATTTCATGGAATATTGCAGAGTTACTAGATCGGGGCGCAGTTGTCGTAAAATCGACAACCCCCATGGCTCTTTCTCGCTCACCTGATTATCCATTAGATAGTAAATTCAACCTCGACGTACTCCCAGTCCAACACAACCCGCCGCTTACCGTGCTGATTTGGTATTTGTAATGGAAGCTGTAATTGTATGCATATCTGTTCGAAAACCGAAGAAATGTTCTCGAGATCAATCAAAACCAAGCCGTTTGTAGCTGGTCTAGCATTGCCAAGAAGTTCATACTGCTTTCCATTCTTGCCAAATACTTCAAGAATTACATCTTTAAGCAATGCGATATCTTTGTTAAGACGTAGTCGCAAGTTGCATCTTTTTAGAATAGCCTCCGTAGCAGGGACCAAATCCCAGCGCGGGGCTAAACGAACATCTAAATCCGCTGGCATTTCGAGAATGAACTTGCTATCAACGTTGCTGGCTTGTACTCCTGGCGTTTGTACTGACGCCGGAACAAACCAAACTGCCAAATCATGTTCACTCATCAATAAGCGTTGTTTATGAGCACCTGCTTTATTAACCTGCTTTAAAAGAGGGCCGGAATCAAACGCAAAAATACGCGGTGGTAGCGCTAATCGTTCTAGGCGGTTACCTTCCAGTAGGAACCTAATGGCATTTCCAAAGGACATGTCCTCGTCTACTAAATGAACCTGTCGTCGTTCGGACTGGGACATACGGACTACTTGTGCTTTCAATTCACCGGTAGAACGCGCAATCACAGGCAGGCCGAGAGCCAGATATTCCCAAAGTTTGAGAGGGTTCACATGCTCTGTCACTGAATTCGATTTGAAAGGAATGAGCGCGAACTGGGCAAGTCGTGATAATTGTGCCAGTCCGACAGGTTCCATATATTCGATGTGTGTACAAATAGAAGAACTTCTGATTTGTTGACGGATTTTCTTATCCGAAATGGGACCAACGAGAATATACCGAACCAGATGATTATGTTCATCTAAAAACGAAACATCATTCCAGTCTGCAAGGGCGCCCCAGTAGATTCCTATCTTATAACCGTCGCGTCGCCAAGCCGCAACGTCTTGCATTACGTCAGACGATAATACTGCCGACATAGTGTTCGGGCTGCTTCGTCTAGAATTGCCTGATACTGCCTGTAACCAATCCATGGAAACAGCATTGCCCAAGTAAACGACATCGGGACGTTCTGGCTTAATCGTTTCTGAAAGAAGTACGGACGAAGTGGTCAATATATCTGCGTATTTGATTCCCAGCTCAATTAAGGTTTTTGCATCTTCGTCAGGGTGGATATCCTTGTGATCGAGATAATCGAACCAGAAGGAAATTTTCTTAGCATATAGATTCGGTTGGCGAGTTATGTGGTGAGCATACTTTTGCTGCAAACGTTGGAATGCTAAAGCATCACCACCCGACAGGCGTTTGCTAAACTCCTCGCCATACCCAATTAGTGTATATGGATAATAACAAAGGATTACAGCATGATCGGAGAAGATCTCTCCTTTCTCACTGATGAGCTCCATGTTGCGAGGGAGTGTAATTTTAACATTTTTTGTTTGAGAGGTTTGTGCAAAACATGTTTGCGCTCCCATTAAGGCGAGGTCGCTCATCAACGCCTGCGGTCGCTGATTCATGACGTTCAGTTCGATACCCGGGACAGGTGGATGATAGAATAATACCCTAGGCTCTGAATAATATGTCTTTGTGTCGCTTTCGATATTCGGATGGCATTTGTCTAGGAACTGCTTCCATGACCGCGTCCACATATCTTTACTTAAAGACTTGGCGACATTACAAGCATTCAATCCCAATCTCGAGCGTAGGTCGCTATCTTTTAATAACAGTATGATTGACTCGAGTAAGCTCTTTGAATTCGGTTCAATTACCAAACCGTTATATTGATGAATAACGAGCTCGGGAAGCCCGCCAACATGGGTGACGACTACGCATTTGCCACAATGCATTGCTTCGATGCAGCTCAACGATGTTCCTTCGCTATGTAGCGTTGGAACAAGCACCACGTCAGCCACGTCATACGCCTGAGGCATGTCGTCAGCTTCGAGCCAAGTGTGAAACACTTGAGATGGATATAATTCAGCAAGTTTTGCAACCTTCTGAGTATCAACTACATCGCCGCGGCCAACGAATAAAACTACCATATCTTCGTGCTGTGGCAAAAGATGAGTGGCAGTTTCAATCAGCATATCAAGGCCGCGTGCAGCATACAATCTGCGTGGATAGACGAAAACGGTCTTGCCATTTTCTTTTAGCTTCCGGACATGCGAAATTATTGCGTCTTGTTTGCTCGTCCCATGTTCAATTGCGTGATCAAAGCCGGTACCGTCCACATAGTTAATAATTACCTTTGCGTTGGTCTGGCTTAGGTCGACTGGGGCTGCTGCACGTAGAAAATTCAACGTGGCTGCATCGACTGATACGAGATGATCCAGATGTTTTAGAGATGAATGAAGTAACACATGATTTTCGCCTTGTGAGTAACAATTCCCATCGAGGTCCCAAAAAATCCCATGCGAAATTCCAATAGAGCCCTGTGGGCAAAAAGCGGTGGCCAAAATAAATGGTGAAAAGATGGCATGGCTGCCCGGTTCGGCAATTTCTGCGAACGACCTCGACAAATCTAAGATGCTAGAGCGATTCCAGGGAATCCCAATTACCTCGATGTCTCGATAGTAACGACGCCATTTTTCGCCACTGGAGGCCTGTACGATTTTGCAGTCAAATCCTTTATTGCGACAGAGTTCAACTAGATCAACTAGATATCGCTCCGCACCGCCAGAATAATATGTATTGCCCTCAAGATCAAAGAAGGTAATTGTGTAGATGTTGAGCGTACGAAGACTTTGCTCATTGTTTGGCGGAGAATATGTGTAAGGATCAAATGCAAAGTACATCGACCCGTTCCATAGGGAAGCATTCATCTCACCAATTCGCAGTTCCACACTGTTTAGTGAATTGGAAAAATATTCATTATAGTGGGTTAGGTCGATCTGGAATCCGTAGTACCCATGACCTTCTCCAACCCTGGCGTCCTTCAAGTCAACTCGAAATTCGGAAGCAGTATGCTCGCCCCGCAATACCATATTTATGATTAACTGAACTGTCGCCTTCGCATTAGGGCGAGATTGTAGGGCAATCCATCCGCTAACACTTGTCCTAGAAAAAGTGTCAATACTTCCTGTGAAGCCGTCTCCAGTAATTCGTAGGGGGAAAGTCGTCCGTGTGGTGGCGGTGCTGGCAGAAGATAATTCTTTGTCCATTATTTTTTCCGAAACTTGCCTTGGCAATTTAATTGTTATTCAAATATTTAACTGAATTTTCCAAGATTCGTGTAGAAGCGAGGCCGTCCCCGAATGGGTTACTCGCTTGTGCCATCTTTTGGTAATCATCGTAATTATCAAGCAGTGCGCTGGTGCGGCTAACGATTGCATCCATAGACGTTCCGACCAACTGCGCCGTGCCCGCTGTGACAGCTTCTGGTCTTTCAGTCGTGTCACGCATTACCAGTACCGGCTTTCCGAGAGATGGCGCTTCCTCTTGAATGCCGCCGGAGTCAGTTAGTATCAAATACGAACGCTTCATCAAATAGACAAAAGGGAGGTAATCGAGCGGTTCGATCAAGTGGACGTTGTTGCGGCCGGCGAGGAGACGTTCTACAGGCTCTCGTACATTGGGATTAAAATGAACTGGATAAACGAATTCTACGTCTTCCCGGTCTGATAGCCTAGCGATTGCATTACAAATATTTTCAAAACCGCCACCAAAATTTTCGCGTCGGTGGCCTGTGATTAGAACTAGGTGTTTTTTATCATCAAGATAGGAAAATTGCTGCTCTAAGCGTAATTGCATCTCTGAATCTTGCTGGATAAGATCCGACGCAGCCAAAAGGGCATCGATAACGGTATTACCAGTTACCAGAATTGAGTCCGAAGGAATGCCCTCTCGCATTAGGTTTTCTCGAGCCGTAGGTGTTGGAGCAAAATGAAGTGAGGCCAGCTTTCCGGCTGTTTGCCGGTTGAATTCCTCTGGCCATGGAGAGTGAAGATCCCCTGTGCGTAATCCGGCTTCGACGTGCGCTACAGGAATCTTAAGATAGAAGCAGGCAAGTGATGTGGCAAAGGTCGTTGTTGTATCACCATGAACTAACACCAAATCAGGGCGCCAGTTCTGAAATACTTTACGAAGCCCGAGAAGTACTGCACTGGTTACGTCAAAGAGATCCTGGTTTTGCTTCATCAGGTTGAGATCGAAGTCAGGATGTATATTGAATATTCGCAGGACTTGATCCAGCATCTCACGATGTTGTGCGGTAACAAGCACTTTGGTATCGACTCTGGCCGATTTGGCGAACTCTAATGCAACAGGTGCCATTTTAATGGCTTCGGGACGGGTTCCGAATACTAAGCATACACGTGGTTTTTCCGTTTTTGGCATGTGACTTTTATATTATTGAATTTTTCTGTAATCGCAAACATTTCAAAGACTGGTTTAGTCCTTTTCGAGAATTTAAGCATTTTTCCTTCTTGCGATGGTATAGCTGATCTCAATTGAGGTCGACCACGTTATCTCGTTGCGAGTCCTCCACTACGGGGACTACGGTTACGTGGTGGAAGAGCAAGGCCGCCAAACGCCTGACTATTGGGATCTAGATTCAAGCTCGGATGGTATGCTGGATCGGCCGGCAAAACATCGCCCCATCGTAGGCGCAACATTTCGATTTCGCGGCGCGAGCGTACCTGCTTCTGAGGTGTGTCTTCGTGGCCACGGCTCGCTGATTCAGCATGCAAAAGTTTGGCATGCGGCGTCCAGATAACTTTCTTTCCAGAAGCACGGATCTTTAAGCATAAATCTACATCATTGAAAGCCACCGGAAACGCATGGGCGTCCATGCCGTGTACATTTAGGTAGTCTCGGCGCCTTAAGAACAGACAAGCAGCGGTGCAACCGCTGACCTGTTGCGCGAGTTGATTACGCCCGTGGTCTCCCCAGTCGTTAGCCGCTAGGCAATTTCCGAAATGTCCGGCGACATTTCCGACCCCCAGTATGACGCCGCCGTGCTGTACCATTCCATTCGGCCATAATAACTTCGCACCGACGGCGCCTACTTCCGGCCGCAGTAATTGGGATATGATCTCTTCTAGCCAGCCCTCGTGCAGCGCTTCAATGTCGTTATTGACTAGACCAATAATCTCGCCGCTAGCCTCCGTAATTGCACGATTATTAAGGTCGGCATAATTGAAGGGGCCTGGCATCGCTAGTACACGTACACCTTGTTGCGCGACTTCGGCAAAGTAAGTACGCGTTACTTCTTCCACCGAGCCGTTGTCGATCACGATGATCTCAAGCCTTGGCCACTGTGTGAATGCCTGGATCGTGCTGATGCAGCGCTGCAGCAGATCAACGCGGTCGCGGGTGGGAATTACCAGGCTGACAGTAATGTCTTGTGCGCCCTTCGGGAGTAAATAGCGTACGCGACGAGCGGCGTGCGTTACCCCTGCTGGCAGTTTGTCCAGCTCTTCGATCTGTGCCAATGGTTCTACTGCGTGCAGCGCGCGTGAAACTGCGACACAGCGTGCGTTGCGTTCATCCTCGCTAAGTGGCGAAAGCATCTGATACAGCACACGCGGCACGTGGACTATGCTGGTGGATCCTTGTGCCCACGCCGACGCCAATGCGGACCATGCAAAATCAGCAGGGGTATGTACTTCCTGTAGGTCTTTCACCACAGTGTGGTGAACCAGCAGCAGGTCGAGCGGATAGTCGCTGGCCAACGCATAGTCGGGATTCCATGCCGGTTTAAACCACGGCGTTCCGTTGGTTTCGCTGTCGGTATACACAAGTTGCGCGTGGGGCAGAGCGAATCCTTCCAGCGCCCAGGCCAGTGCGTGCGGCGCCAGAGTGTCGCCGGTGCGCACGCAGCAGACCACTTCGCAGTTTGATGCCAGTGCCTGCTGCAGCAGCGCCGCGAATGGCAGCCCGGAAAAAGCCTGCACTGTCATGCCTTGTTGTGATTGCAAGCTAGCCAGTGTACGCTCCAGCGCCGCTGCATCCGCTTCGCCAGTCACAATCACGGCGGTCGTCAGTGTCGGCAGGGTGGCCGGGCCTTTGCTGTCGAAGCGGGCGGACCATTCCGGCCAGGCCGACGTGGGAAGGCTGCGCGGAAGGTGACGCTGATAGATATCGGCCACCTTCAGCAGTAGTTCGTCGGCGTCGTCCGGTAGCAAGCCGACCAGGCCATCCATCGAGCAGCAGATCGTCAACGGACTGCCGTTCAGCGGCCGTCCCTCGTCATCCACCACGCGCACGCTATGCACTTCGCCATCAGCTAGTGACGCTGGCAGGGCAAGGTCAAAGCCATGCGCGCCATCGACGTAGCCGCGCATCGAAGGATGGATGATGTTGGCGGCGACTTGCGCCACCATCTCATTGCCGATGAAAGCACGTACCGCGACGGTTCGCTTCTGGTCGGTAGGATCGAGCGCCCAGCCATGTAGGCGTAGGCCGCCGTCCCCGACGACGGTATTGATGGCCGCCGCCGCCGGTGTCTTTGATTCCTCTTGTCGGAAGCTGCCCGCCAGCGTGACTGCGGTGTTTGCCACGCGCGCCGAGATGATGCCGCCGGACGAGGTCGAGAGCTCGCTGAGATCGGCCACAAAGCCATGGCATAGGTCGTGCGCACCAAGTGCTTCAAGTTCTGCAGTCATGTCGGTACGCGCCACATCGGCCAAGATGCAGGCGACCGGCACATCGTCACGACAGACTTCGACGATTACGCGCGCGTCCGGACGATCCCGATCGAAAACCCAACCGTACACCAGCTGTTTATACATGCCATCGAGCGCGCCATGCCAACGCGCGGCGCCGACAGTCGCCTCATCAAGAATTTCGGATTCGTTTTTCATTCAGGGAGAGCAGAAATCAGGCGGCCTTGGCGCCTGCGTTGCGGGTAAGCCAGTCGTTCAGCCAGGCGGCGGCATTGAATCCGTCGTCGAGGAGCACGGGACGCAGCTTGGAAGGCAGGCCCGCAGGGTCATCGGTCAGTACGGCGCGGCAGCCGGCAATCTGAAGCAGTCGCACGTCGTCCAGCAGCGCCAAGGCATCGCCCTGGAGTTCCGGTACGTGGTCGACCACGCCGGTGTGAAGCAGCGCGTCGCTCGCGCCGCCGATGATCAGCAGCCGCAAGCGCAGCTGCGGCCGGCTGGCAAGCATGCGCGCCAGTGCCAGCACTTGTCGCGCCACCGGCGCCAGCGGATCGTGCCGCCAGACGGCAATGCGCTGCACAGATGACGGCAGCGCAGGCAGCGTCGCCGGCAAGGGTTTCTTCGCCACCGTCTGCGGCAGGGCGGCGGTGTGCTGCGCGGCGTCGGCCTTGCGCAGCCAGCCGGCAGCACGCGACTGGGCCAGTGCATCGCGCAACTGCGCGCGGGCGCCGGACAGGGGATCGCTGCGCGTAAAGTCCGAAAACTCGGAGTAATAGTCGGGATAGCGCGCCACCACCACGCCACGGTTCTGCGCCACGCGCAGCGTCTTTTCGGCGCGGAACGACACCGTGCCTTCGTGCGCCACGAAGACACCGGTAGCCTGCAGATGCCGCCAGCCGGCAGCGCGGGCGCGCATGCACCAGTCGACTTCTTCACCGTAGCCGCGGATCAGCGCGGTGCCATCCAGCATGCCGATGGCGTCGAGCACCGTGCGCCGGATCAGCATCGTGAAGCCGCAGCAGGATGGTAGTTCGATATCCACGCCGCCGGGGGCGGCGCGTACCTCGGCGGCCACCTGGTCGAGCAGCGCGAGTTCGCGCGTATCGGGTGCCGGGGCGGCCTGGCTGATCACCGGGAAGCTGCTGATCTCGCCATTATTGGTCCACGGCGTGACCGAGGCGACGTCTTGCGTCGCATACAGCGCGCGCCCCAGGCGGTCGATCCAGTCGCCATGCAGCTGGGTGTCGGCGTTGAGCAGCAGCACGTCGTGGTCCGGGTGGGCGCGCATGCCGCGGTTGACCGTCTCGATGAAGCCGAGATTGCAGGTATTGCGCAGCAGCGTGATGGCGCCGGCCGCGGCCTGCTTGTCGAGCCAGGCCGACAGGGCAGGTTCCGGACTGCAGTCGTCCACCACCACGATCCGGGCCGGGGTTTGGTTGAGCGGCAGGCTGGTCTTGACGCTCTCGATGCAGGCGCGCACCAGCGCCAGCTCGCGGTAGACGGGGATCACGACCGAAACCGGCCGAATGCCTGCATCGGCAGGGATCGTCGTGGCCGGCGCCGCACCGGCGCGAATGGTCGGCGTCTCGTAGAACGCCAGAGGAGAGCCGGGCAGCAGCTGCCGGCGTCCGTCGGGTTGCATCAGGGTGATCGACCACACGGCGCCGGGGCGCGGCGGCATCAGGCGCACGCGGGAGCCGTCGCCGGGCACCTCGAACTGGTATTGGGTGGTTTCGTCGGACAGCAGCAGGGTGGCGCGTGGCGCCGGGTTGCCGGCGGTGCCGAGGAAAACCATCGCTTCGATCGCGTCGCCATTCTTCCAGCAGGCGCCGGTATGGGTGACGCCAGCTGCGCGCAATATGGGCATCAGGCTGTCATGGCGCCCCGCACGGCAGCGCGCGGGCAAGAAGGCCGGGCCCAGGCTGGCGACGTCGGCGCGGCCGCCGTCCTTCAGCCAGGTCTGCAGCATGACGTCCTGCAGCAGAGGATTTTCCGCTTCACTCAGCCATGCGGCGTGCCAGGCGCGGGAGGCCATGAACGGATAGGCCGTTTGCAGGATCTTGGCGCGCAGGATGGCGGGGATGCGGTTCATGGGCAGGCGGCGGCATACGTACTCGGCGGCCAGTAGCGCATCGGCGTGCTGGCCAGCCGTGAACAATTCCACAGCTCGCGTCAGAAGTGCATCGTCCCGCAAGCGGGACGTGCACGTAGAGAGGAAAAAGGGGGCAGGGCCCCCTTTTGGGTGTTGCATAGTGCTACTTATTACGCGGCTGGATCGATGATGGTGACCGTACCAACGATGTTGGTCTCGACGCCCGAGATCGACGCTTCGGCGAAGGCGGTAGCCACGTCGGCACGCGATGCGCCATCTTCCAGACGTTCCAGCCAGTAGTCGGCACCAGCGGCGTCGTCACGACCGAACAGACCTGCGTACAGCGCGTCGATGAACTCGGCGTTGTCCTGGTCTTTGCTGGTGTACTCAGCCGAGCCCAGGAAGCCACCGGCAATCGCGTGCAGCGATTCGTGGGTTTCTGCGACGTCGAACCAGTATTCCAGGCCTGCAGCGTCCGCGTTGCGGCCCAGCAGAGCGTGGTACAGATTGGCCACGGCGGCTTCTTTCGTGTTGTCAGCGAAGATCAGCGCATCGGTGCCGTTCAGCTGGACGTAGTTCACATCGGTCAGCTCGACCGACACGCCGGTCTTGGCGTTGACGATGACAGCTTTGCCGTCGGCGGTAGCGACGGTGAAGTCTGCTTCAGCGCCGGTGGCTTCAACGATGGTCTTGTCGTTGCCGACGACCGTGCTCTTGCCTTGTGCGGCAACCACGTGGGTCCAGCCCGAACCTGCGACGACGGTGTCCTTGTCGCCAGCGATGACTTGGGTGTTCTTGCCGTCAACGATGGTGATGGTGTCGGCGCCTGCGGTACCAACCACAACGCGCTCGATGTCTTGACCTGCGACGGTTGCTGCCGACGAGTTGCCGGTTGCGCTCGCTGCTGGAGCAGCACCGATGCTTGCATTAACGCCGCCTGAGCCCTGGAAGAAGATTGCCGGGATGTCGGCAGTCACGTTGACGTTGGTGCGTTCGGTAGCCGAGGTTTCCACGAACACGATATCGACGCCAGCGGCATCGCTGATGGTGGCGTTGTTCGAAGCCTGGACGTTGTTGGCAACGATCGTGGCGTTGTTAGGCGTGGAGATCAGGTCAAGGATGCTGCTGATCGTCTCATCGGTGAAGAAGGTCGCCGAGGTGGATTTCAGCTGGTTGCTGATCGCGGTGGCGTTGGTATCGTACATTTACTACTCCTAAGTAGGATCAAAATTCCCGGTATGACCGGACGCTCCAGGTGCACAAGCACTGCCTGCGGACCTTGCTTGCGCACCCTAGATATCGTGGGCCCGTGGTGACTGGGGCGGCTCCCGAAGCAATACTGCTGACGGGAATTCGATACAAATCGAAGAGTTCGGCACGAGCTTCGCCGTCATTGCTACGGGCCAAATTGAGAGCGTTATCAAGGCCAGCAATCTTGACCCCACCGATTCACAAAGTTTCCATGATGCAGTGCGCAATCGTCGGGATTCTACATGGATCATTCCTCAACAAAACTCTCCGATTGTTTCATGGCCATAAAATGTATTCAATTGTGTGCCGCGTATTTACGCGCAAATGCCACAATATTATGAGCAGATAAATGCACTATACCAATAGCATTCCCACAATGAAATATATTTAGGCGAGATTGCTGCTTTGCGGCACAGGTACTTGACAAGAGATTATTGTGCGTGTCCGTTTCGGTCACTCGTCTCGCGCGCCGGTCTCGGCGGCAACTGAATCGCAGCCAGCGCACCATACAGCGGTGGACTGAGCACCCGCGACACGGTACTCGCCACCACTGCACAAGCCATCAGGCTCAGCACCATACTGTGTCCATCGACCATTTCCATGACGATGATGAATGCCGTCAACGGAGCCTGGGTCGCTGCGGCAAGAAAGCCAACCATCCCCAGTGCGATCAGTGCCGGCGCATGCGGATAGCCGGTCAGCAGGGCGACGTCATGGCCCAGGGCGGCTCCGATCGACAGCGACGGTGCGAAAATCCCTGCCGGCACCCCCGACCACGCGGTCAGCCAGGTTGCGACGAATTTGAACAGCGCGAATGCAACCGGCACGCTGGCCTCGTTCTCGAGCAGACCACGGGTCGCTTCGTTGCCGCTGCCATAGGTGGCGCCGCCGCTGACGATGCCGATGACGGCGACCGCCAGGCCGCAGCCAAGCGCGAAGCGCACCGGATAGCGGGCGCGCCAGCGGCTGGGCAGGTCGGGAGACGTGCCGCGCAGGCTGGCCAGCAGCACGCGCGCGAACAGGCCGCCGGCGAAGCCGCAGACCACGGCGGCCAGCAGTCCTGGCCACAGCAGCGACAGGCCGATCGGGCCGGGATGGATCACGCCGAAGTGGGGGCCGTTGCCATGGACCGAGACGGCGATGAGGCCGGCCAGCACGATGCCCGCCACGATCAGGCCGCTATTGCGCTGCTCGGGTGTGCGCGACAGCTCTTCGATCGCGAACATGATGCCCGCCAACGGGGTGTTGAAGGCGGCGGCGATGCCGGCGGCGCCGCCCGCCACTAATAAAGAATGCGCGCTGATGCCGCTGCGCCGTGGCAACCAGCGCCGGGCCGACAGCATCACGCCGGCCGCGATCTGCACCGACGGGCCTTCGCGCCCCAGCGACAGGCCGCCCAGCAGGCCGGCCGAGGTCAGGCCAATCTTGGCAAGGCTCAGCTTGAGCGACACGAGGAGGGGCCGGCGACCGCCCGACAGCGCCGGATCGAGCGCCGCCATCACTTGCGGGATGCCGGAGCCACCGGCGCCGCGCACATACCGGCGCGTCACCCAGACGATGGCGGCACAGCACAGCGGCGTCCAGATCAGGGGCGCCCACCATGCCAGCTCATTTAGTTGCTGGAATTGTCCAAAGGCGGATTCGGCAAGCCAGGTGAAGGCAACCACGACCAGGCCTGCGATGGCAGCCATGCTGACCACGACGATCCGGGTGCGCCAGAGATGAGGAGAAACGAATTCCCGCCGGAAGGCGGAGCGCACATCGTGCGAAGAGGGTTCGGGCGGCATGATGGCCGGTGAATAGTGGAAGCCATCATTATAAACATTTGTACGAATGTATTGCTGGTTCGTGCGTAATTACGACACTAAACACATTAGCCAAAATTCGCAGCACCTCGGCGTTAACACATTAGCCGAAATTCCCACCACCCCGTCGTTCCCGCGAAGGCGGGAACCTAAGTTCGTTGCGCCGTCGATCTGTTCAAATACTTCGTCAGCGCGAGCATGCTTAGGTTCCCGCCTCCGCGGGAACGACGTGCAGAGGTCGCTGCCAGAATGGCAGCCGCTACCATTGAGCCTACCAACCCTACCTCGGCCCATCCCCCGGCGTGCCCGAACTCTCGGCCCCATCCGCCAGCCGATCGCTGATCTTGTCATCGCTGGCCCTCCCCACATAATCCTGCGCCGCGCGGTCGAGATGGGTGCCCGGCGAGCCGCCGGTTGCCGCGCCGCCGATCGCCGACTGGCTGTTCTGTCCATCTTCCGACTTGCCCAGCACGCCGCCCGGGATCGGCCCGGACGCATTGCCGTGACTGCTCTGCGCCGCCCCGGCTGGGCCGACATTGCTTTCAGACGAAGCCTTGGCGAAGTTGCTGTTGACGCCGGACTGCTGGTTGCCCGAGCCGATGCTCGACGTGCCGTCCTGGTCGTCGGTCACGAAGCCGGCGTAGGAATCGGCGCGGCCCTGGCGCAGGCCCCGGTCGGTATTGTCCTGCTGGATGTCCTTCGATTTCTTATCTTCCATGATGCTCTCCTTGGCACAGCTGACAAAATGAGCATCTGGGTCCACCGGCCATCGTTCCCAATAGGAGGGCAGAGCGCCTGCGCGTAGGACTTTCCGTTCAAGCCGCCTGATCGTGCCGGACGGGCAGTCTTAGCCGGCCTGGCGCGCACGCGCCGACTGCAGTTGCGGCGCCAGCGCGATCACCTTGTCGCGGCCGGCCGACTTGGCCGCGTACAGCGCGGCGTCGGCGCGTGCCAGGGTCGCCTTGAACGGCTCGTCGGCCTGGGTCACGGTCACGCCGATACTCAGGGTCAGCCGGCATTGTCCGGCGTGGCGCTGCAGGGTGGCGGCCAGCTGGCGTAGCCCGTCCTGCAGCTTTTCGCCGACCGTGCAGGCCTCGGCCAGCGTGGTTTCCGGCAGCAGCACCGCGAACTCGTCGCCGCCCAGGCGCGCCATGCAGTCGGCCGCGCGCAGCGAGGCGCGGGCGCGTTCGGCCACCAATTGCAGGGCGACGTCGCCGGCTTCGTGGCCGCCGCTGTCGTTGATGGCCTTGAAATGGTCGAGGTCGATCAGCATCAGGGCCAGCGGTTGGCCGTTGCGCCGGCTGCGCGCCAGCTCGCGCTCGGCGATGTCGAAGATGGCCTTGCGCGACCAGGCGCCGGTCAGGTGGTCGTGGTTGGCGATGTACTCGGCCTGCTGCAGGATGTAGCGGTGCATGGTCAGCAGGCCGCCCAGGGTCAGTGCGGGCAGCGCTAGCGCGGCGGCGGTCAGGATCGCCAGGCTGACGGTGCTCGGTTGCAGCAGCGAGCCCGGTGGCTCGGCCGCCAGCAGCAGCCAGGCCATGCGCACGGTGTGGCCCGCCACGACTAGGCCGCACATGAGCAGCACGAAGCGCTGCACCTTGTTCAGGGTGGCCGGCGGCTGCTGCTCCGGTAGTCCCGCACAGGGCTGCGCCGGGCCGGCGCCGCGGCGCAGCAGCACGCTGCGCGCGATGTCGACGCAGACGGCGGCCTGGAACAGCGAGGCCACCGCGCTGCGCGCTGCGAAGGAGTAGAAATAGTAATGGAATAGCGCGATCAGCAGGCCGACCGCCCCGACCAGCAGGGCCAGCGGCTTGATGCGGGCCGGCAGGCCGGCCAGCTGGCGGTAGCCGGCTGCCAGCGCCGCGCCGGCGCCGGCATAGGCCATATTGGCCCCTTCATAAGCCAGCGGCGGCGGCAGTTCAAGGCCGAAGGCGTACAGCAGATTGCCCACCAGCCCCAGCACGGTGGACGCCAGCATCGCACGCATGCCCCGCACGTTCTCCGACCCGGCCGCCAGCAGGGCCAGGAAGACGAGAAAGCAGAGCAGGGCGGCGATCAGGAAGATCTGCTGGGTGGCGAGCATGGGAAACAGCCTATGGATCGGGCCGCTCAGGTAGCAAAAATAGTGACAGTTAGCGGCAGCCCGTCGTTCCCGCGCAGGCGGGAACCTCAGTTTTTTGCGTTACCAATACGCTGGCAAGCTTGGGTTCCCGCCTGCGCGGGAACGACGTGATACGGATGATGCAGCATTATGCCGCTAATGTTTTGCTAGCAGGAATGTTTATCGTGACTCTTCAGCCGACAACATACCGCTTCGACACCCCCAGCCCCACGGTCTGGCCGCTGGCGCCATAGATCGCGCCGGTTGGCGCGTTGGTTGGGGTGCGCAGGGCGTTGAGTACGCCCTGGTTGTGCGCCAGTTGCTTGCTGATCAGCATGCCGTTGACTCGGTTCAGTTCCTTGGCTTCGCGCGCCACGTGCAGCATGCGCTCCCATTGTTCCCGCACGCCGCCATCGTCGCTGGCGGCCAGCCATGGCTCCATGCCCGCTTCCGATCCCTCGCATCCGGCTGCCTGCAGCGCCGCGTGGCGCTGTTGCGACAGGCCCGACAGGCTGGCCAGCAGCGCGTTCTTTTGCGTGGTCAGGCTGGACAGCTCGTCGGCGTCGAGCGCGACCAGGGATTGCTGTTCCTGTTTCATCAATGCCACGAGGGCATCGAGGTGCTGGTGTTCTGCGGCAATAGTCTGGGTCGGGCTCGGAGTCATGGTTTAGCGTTGTCTTGAATGGAGCAAGTCGCGTACGGTTTCTAGCAAGCCGTCCGCCACTTTCTCGGAGTTGACTTGGAACTGGCCATCGGCGATGGCCATCTTGATGCGTTCGACCTTCTTCGCGTCGAACACCTGCGCGCCGCCGCCCACCGCATTGGCCATGGCCTGGCCTTGCGAGGACAGCCGCACGCTGTCGGTCTGCGCCTGGGTCGTCGGCGCCGTCGTTGCTGCCTTGTCGGCGCCACGCGCGGTATTCGTCTGCGTGGTCGCCGGCTGGAGGCCAGGGTTGCCCTTGAGCGTATCGTTGATTTTCACAGCATCATCCTTCTCGGTTCGGAGCGGAAGCTCCGGGATCTGCTTGATGTAACGGCTGCGCCTTTACAAACTTTAGCGATCAATCACGAAATCGATGCGTCAAAATCCACAATTACTTTAGAGAACTATTTCCACCATCCCGCCGTTGCGCGCCAGGCCGCTGACGACGGTGCCAGACTGGGTGCGCACCTGCACCACCTGGCCGTCGATGGCGTTGTTGATCGCCTTCGCTTCGCTCGAAACCGAGAAGTTCGAACCGCGCGAAACCAATCGTACCGCCTGGCCCTGCTTGATCACCTGCTGGCTGCGCAGGGTGTCCGTGCGCAGCGCGGTGCCGGCCGGCAGCGAGATGGTCGGGGTGCGGCCGATCGCCTGCGCCACGTCGGTGATGATGCCATTCGGCATGGCGGCGATGTCGGCCTTTACCAGCACCAGCTGGCTCGCGTCGAGCGGCTGGCCCTGGGCCAGCGGCACGGCGGCGGCGACGTAGTCGGCCACCACGCTCACCTGCGCCTGCAGATAGAGCGACCAGGCCGGCGCGCTGCAGCGCACGCCCACCGTGGTCTTGCCCCAGGGACGGGCGCCCGGTTGCAGGAAGGCTTCCGGCGCCGGGCAGGCTGGCAGGGAGAGGCGTGGATCGACGCTGCCCACCTTGACCGTCACCTGGCCCGGCAGGCCGGCGCTCTGGGTCTTGAGGAACTGCTCGGCGACCGCGCGCACGCTTTCCGGCTTCTGGCGTGCGGCGCCGGGCGTCTGTTGCGCCTGGGCGCCGCCAACCAGCAAAGCCAGCAGCGAAAACGCGACAAATTGCTGTTTCATAGTGATTCCAGTTGAAGGGACATCGGGAATGCTGCAATCTTAGGTCCAATGATTCCGTAGCGAAACATTGAATAGCGGGGGATTTCCACCTCCTTATCCGTCGATTGGCCGGCAGGCCGGGTCCGTATCATCGCTTCTGTCCAAACAAGCCACCATCGGAGGCAGCATGATCGGCAATCTCGACAACTACCTGCGTTTCAATGAAACCGCACTGTCCCTGCGCTCGCAGCGCCAGGAGCTGCTGGCGTCGAACATCGCCAACGCCGACACGCCCAACTACAAGGCACGCGACATCGACTTCGCCAGCGCCTTGCAGAATGCGATGGCGGGCGGCAAGAGCGCCGGCGCGATGAATACCACCAGCAGCAACCATATGCCGCGCGGCGCCGCCACCGGCGACACCCTGGCCAATGGCACGCCGGTGATGTACCGCGGCGTGGTGCAGGGCAGCGTTGACGGCAATACCGTCGACATGGACGTCGAGCGCAACCAGTTTGCCGACAACGCGCTGCGCTACGAGGCCGGGGTCATGATGATCAACAGCCAGCTCAAGGGCCTGATGACGGCGCTGCAGAGCCAATAAGGAGCTGACTGATTATGTCGCTATTTAATATCTTCAATGTGTCGGGCTCGGCGATGAGCGCCCAGGCCCAGCGCCTGAACACCACCGCCAGCAACCTGGCCAACGCCGACAGCGCCACGTCGCCCACCGGCGAAGCCTACCGCGCCAAGGCGGTCGTGTTCGAGTCGGTGCCGACCGCCTCGGGCGCCACCGGCGTGCGGGTGCGCGAAGTCGTCGAAGACCCGTCGCCGCTCAAGCAGGTCTACGATCCCAAGCATCCGATGGCCGACGACAAGGGTTATGTGTCGATGCCCAACGTGAACGTGGTCGACGAGATGGTGAACATGCTGTCGGCCTCGCGCTCCTACCAGACCAACGTCGAAACCATGAACGCAGCCAAGACCATGCTGCTCAAGACCCTGACCATCGGACAATAAACCTTTATTTATCATGACCAGCCCGATCAGCACCCAGAGTGCCGCCAATAATATCTCCGACCTGCAGTCGGCAATGAACGCCAAGCCAAAGCCTGAAGTGGACGGCGTCCAGGCCGACACCGACAAGTTCATGACCCTGCTGGTGACCCAGCTGCAGAACCAGGATCCATTGAACCCGATGGACAATGCGCAGATGACCAGCCAGCTGGCCCAGCTGCAGACCGTGACCGGCGTGAACAAGCTGAACACGACCCTGGAATCGCTCAAGGCCAGCTACCAGTCGACCGAGTCGCTGCAGGCCACCCAGCTGATCGGCGCCGGCGTGCTGGTCGAGGGCGAAGGCATCCTGCTGCACAAGAGCCAGGCGATCCTGGGCCTGGAACTGGAAACCCCGGCCGACAAGGTGCAGATCACCATCGTCGATTCCAAGACCGGGAAGGACGTCGCCTCGATCGAACTGGGCGAGCAAGAGGCCGGCATCCTGCCGATCGCCTGGGACGGCGTGCCCGACCCGACCAAGGTCGACGCCGACGGCAAGCCGATCGCGCTGCCCGACGGCGCCTACACCTTCCGCGTGGAGGCTTCGCGCGGCGGCGAGAAGCTCAAGGACGTCAAGACGCTGGCCTTCGACAGCGTCGCCAGCGTCACCACCGGCGGCAAGGATGGCGTCAAACTCAATCTTCCTGGCAAGGGTGCTGTGACCCTCGCCGATATCAAGCAAGTCATGTAAGCAAGCCGCTTACGCCTTTTACTTATTCAGGAGTATTACCATGTCTTTCCAACAAGGCTTGAGCGGCTTGAACGGCGCCGCCAAATCGCTTGACGTCATCGGCAACAATATCGCCAACGCCAGCACGGTCGGCTTCAAGGGCTCGACCACCCAGTTCGCCGACGTCTACGCCAACGCGCTCAACGGCGCCGGCGGCATTTCGGCCGGTATCGGCGTGAAGGTCGCGGCCGTCGCCCAGCAGTTCAACCAGGGCAATATCGAAACCTCGGGCAATCCGCTCGACATCGCCATCAACGGCGCCGGCTTCTTCCGCATCGAACAGGCTGGCGTGGTGCAATATTCGCGCAATGGCCAGTTCTCGCTCGACAAGCAGGGCTTCATCGTCAATGCGCAGGGCGCGAAACTGACCGGCTACGGCCTGGGCCCGAACGGCCAGCTGGCTGCCGGCGCGCCGGTGCCGATCAAGATCGACACCTCGGACCAGCCGCCGAAGGTCACCGAGAACATCTGGGCCGAAATCCAGCTCGATTCGCGCGTCGAGCCGCCGAAGAACAAGCCGTTCAATGCGGCCGATCCATTCTCGTATAACAAGCAGAGCGCCATGTCCACCTATGACACGCTGGGCAATCCGCATACCCTGCAACTGTATTACGTGAAGACCGAGGCCGGTAGCTGGGATGTCTACACCAGCATGGGCGGCACCGAGAAAACCGCGCTGGACACCGCCGGCGTCACGCTGACCGACGGTCCTACGCAGACCGCGCGCGGGAACTGGGACAGCGCGGCCACGGCCGGCAAGGCCGGCGCGATCGCGAACTACGCGACCGCCGCCGCCGGCGCCGTGCTGACCAAGGCGCTGGCTGTTTACGCGGACGCCAAAATGACGATGAGCGCGGACGACCAGGCCGCCATCGCCGCCGCCGCCAACGCCGCCGCCGCCGTGCCGGGCACGACGCCGGAGCAGGTCGATGCGGCCATCCTGAAGGCGCTGAAAGTGCCTGCGGCAAAGCTCGGAACCCTGAATTTCGACACCAATGGCGCCCTGAACATGGCGACCAGCGGCACCTCGCCTGGCTTCAACGGCAAGTTCTCGACGTCCCTGCCGGTGGTGCCGGCCACCGGCGCCGAACTGCAGATCCCGGTGACCTTCGACTTCGCCAACAGCACCCAGTACGGCGGCCCGACCAGTGAAGGCCGCCTGGACCAGGACGGCTACAAGCCGGGCGCGCTGCAGCGCTTCACCACCGGCGCCGACGGCACCATCCTGGGCCAGTACAGCAATGGCCAGACCAAGCCGCTGGGCCAGGTGATCCTGGCCAACTTCACCAACCCGAACGGGCTGGAGTCGCTGGGCAATAATGCCTGGGCCGAATCGGCCGCCTCGGGCACCGCGCTGATCGGCACCGCCGGCACCGGCGGCATGGGCGTGATGCAGTCGGGCGCGACCGAAGCCTCGAGCGTCGACCTGACCGCCGAACTGGTCAACATGATCACCGCGCAGCGCGTCTACCAGGCCAATGCGCAGACCATCAAGACGCAGGATTCGGTGCTGCAGACGCTGGTGAACCTGCGTTAATCACCGGTGATGCTGGCGTGAGTTGAACGCGTCGGCAAGGGACTTGCCGACCCTACGTAGGGTTGGCGGGTCTCCCGCCGACGCGTTCAACGCACACTCGCATACCAACAACGCAACACGACGCCGCATTACCGCAACAATCAAAGGACCACACCATGGACCGCCTGATCTACACCGCCGCCTCCGGCGCCAAGCACATCCTCGAGCAGCAGGCCACGACCTCGAACAACCTGGCCAACGTCAGCACCACGGGCTTTCGGGCCCAGATGGACGTGTTCCGCGCTGCGCCGGTGCAGGGCCCGGGCCTGCCGACGCGCGCCTTCGTGGTCGACTCGACCGCCGGCAACGACTTTTCGTCGGGCGCGCTGCAGGTCACGGGCCGCGACCTGGACGTGGCGGTGAAAGGGCAGGGCTGGCTGGCGGTGCAGATGCCGGACGGCACCGAGGCATACACCCGCAACGGTTCGCTGCAGATGAGCCCGAACGGCGTGCTGACCACCGCATCCGGCCAGACCATCGCCGGCGAGGGCGGTCCGATCACGCTTCCTCCCGACGCCACCGTGACGGTCGGCGGCGACGGCACCGTCTCGACCATCTCCAACGTCGATTCGCCGGCTGCGCCGGCCGTGCTGGGGCGCCTGAAGCTGGTCAATCCTCCTGAAGGCGACCTGGTGCGCGGCGACGACGGATTGTTCCGCCTGAAGGATGGCGGCAACGCCCAGCCCGACCCCAATGTGCGGGTGGCTGGCGGCGCCCTCGAGGGCAGCAACGTCAATCCGGTCGATTGCATGGTCGACATGATTTCCCTGGCAAGGTCGTTCGACACGCAAATGAGCCTGTTGAAGAACGCCGAGAATAACGCCGCAAAAGCGACCCAGATCCTCGCTTTGAATTGATAGTTGCCCCGGCATAATTCTATTGTGCGTGGCGGTGTTCGCCTGCCACCAATAGGAGAATGCCATGATTCGTTCGCTGTACATCGCCAAGACCGGTCTGGAAGCCCAGCAGACCAATCTGGACGTCATTTCGAACAACCTCGCCAACGTCAGCACCAACGGCTTCAAGAAGTCGCGCGCCGTGTTCGAGGACTTGCTGTACCAGAACGTGCGCCAGCCGGGCGCCCAGTCGTCGCAGCAGACCAACCTGCCGTCGGGCCTGCAGATCGGTACCGGCGTGCGCACTGTCGCCACCGAGCGCATCCACACCCAGGGCAATCCCCAGCTGACCGGCAATGACAAGGACGTCATGGTCAACGGTCCCGGCTACTTCCCGGTCATGATGCCGGACGGCACCCAGGCATATACCCGCGACGGCTCCTTCCAGAAAGACCAGAACGGCCAGCTTGTCACCTCGAGCGGCTTCGTGGTCCAGCCCGCCATCACCGTGCCGGTGAACGCCGAATCGATCAGCGTCGGCCGCGACGGCACCGTGTCGGTCAAGATCGCCGGCGAAGCCGCGCTGACCCAGATCGGCGCCTTGCAACTGGCCACCTTCATCAATCCCGCCGGCCTCGAGTCGCGCGGCGAGAACCTGTACGTCGAAACCACCGCCTCCGGCGCGCCGAACCTGAACGTGCCTGGCACCAATGGCGCCGGTAACCTGATGCAGGGTTACGTCGAAGCGTCGAACGTCAATGTGGTCGAAGAGATGGTCGCCATGATCCAGACCCAGCGCGCCTACGAGATCAACAGCAAGGCGATCACGACATCCGACCAGATGCTCCAGAAACTGTCGCAGCTCTAATCCAGTGCTCATGAAAACCCTGTCCGTGTCTTTCCTCGCAGCCGTGGTCCTGCTTGCCGGTTGCAATACCGCGCCGACCACCATCGTGCAAGGCCCGACCAGCGCCCGTCCGATGCTGGTCGACAGCGCGCCGGCCTCCGACGGCGCCATCTTCAACGTCAACAGCTACCGCCCGATGTTCGAAGACCGCCGCGCACGCCATATCGGCGATCTGCTGACCGTCAACATCAGCGAGCGCACCACCGCGACCAAGACCGGCGCCAGCTCGGGCAACAAGACCGGCAGCGCCAGCTTCACCGCGCCTGGCCTGCTGGCAGGCGTCATCGGCGCCGGTGTCGACCTGGAGTCGGGCACCAAGTTTGCCGACGGCGACAACCAGAGCGCCTCGAACAACTTCAGCGGCACCATCGGCGTGACCGTCACCGAAGTGCTGCCTAACGGTAACCTGATCGTGGCCGGCGAAAAGCAGGTCGCGATGAACAAGGGCACCGAGTTCATCCGTTTCTCGGGCATGGTCAGCCCGGACACCATCCAGGCCGGCAATACGGTCTCGTCGGCGGTGATCGCCGATGCGCGGGTCGAATACCGCACCAACAGCCGTCTCGACCGCGCCGAGGTGACCTCGATGCTGTCGCGTTTCTTCCTGTCGATGCTGCCGTTCTGATTGCTAGAGAATCCCATGCGTAAAACTACCTCCTTCATGCTGCTGGCCGCCGCCCTCATCGGCGCAGCGCCCCTGGCCCAGGCCGAGCGCCTGAAGGACCTGGCGACCATCGCCGGCGTGCGCCAGAACCAGTTGTCCGGCTACGGCATCGTCGTGGGCCTGGACGGCACCGGCGACCAGACCACGCAGACCCCGTTCACCGTGCAGTCGATCAAGGCGATGCTGCAGCAGAAGGGCGTCAACCTGCCGCCCGGCGTCCAGCTGCAACTGAAGAACGTGGCGGCCGTCATGGTCACCACCTCGCTGCCGGCCTTCGCCCAGCCGGGCCAGACGCTGGACATCACCGTGTCGTCGATCGGCAACGCGAAAAGCTTGCGCGGCGGTACGCTGCTGATGGCGCCGCTGCACGGCGCCGACGGCCAGGTGTACGCGATGGCCCAGGGCAGCCTGGTGGTCGGCGGCGTCGGCGCGCAAGCCCCGGGCGGCGGCGCGCAAGTGCAGGTGAACCACCTGTCGGTGGGCCGCATCTCGGGCGGCGCGACCGTCGAGCGCGCGGTGGCCTCGAACCTGGGCGCCGACAACCAGATTCGCCTGGAACTGAAAGAGACCGATTTCGCCACCGCCGCGCGCGTCGTGGAGGCCGTCAACGACCAGTTCGGTCCTGGCGTCGCGACCGCCCTGGACGGCCGCGTGGTGCGCGTGCGCACCCCGTCGTCGAGCGACCAGCGCGTGGCCTTCCTGGGCCAGCTGGAACAGATCGACGTCAAGCAGCCGCTGGCCTCGGCCAAGGTGATCATGAACGCGCGCACCGGTTCGGTGGTGATGAACCAGGCCGTGATGCTGGAAAACTGCGCGATCTCGCACGGCAACCTGTCGGTGACGATCGGCGCCGACACGCAAGTGAGCCAGCCGAATCCGGGCACCCTGGGCGCCACCGTCGTGACCCAGAATCCGACCGTCGAGATCAGGAAGGAACCGGGCCAGGTGCTCAACGTGAAGGGCGGCGCCTCGCTGGCCGAAGTGGTGAAGGCGATGAACTCGATCGGCGCCACCCCGCAAGACCTGCTGGCCATCCTGCAGGCGCTCAAGGCGTCCGGTTCGCTGCGCGCCGAACTCGAAATCATCTGATCGCATCTCAATCCAACCTGCCGAGCCACGCATGATCGCTTCGACCACTTCCGCCGACCAGACCGCCAAACTGGCGCTCGACACCAACAGCCTCAATGGCTTGCGGCAGAGCGCGAAGGACGGCTCGCCGGCCGCCATGAAGGAAGCGGCGACCCAGTTCGAAGCGATGTTCATCAATATGATGATGAAAAGCATGCGCGACGCCACGCCGCAGGAAGGCCTGATGGACAACCAGCAGACCAAGACCTTCACCACCATGCTCGACCAGCAGACCAGCCAGAACCTGGCCAAGCGCGGCGTCGGCCTGGCGGACGTGCTGGTGCGTCAGCTGAGCTCGCAGCAGATGGGCCAGCAGGCGCTGGCGATCGGCGCCGATGGCGTGAACGCCGGTGCTGCGGCCGGCGCCACCGCGCCTGGCATGAAGGGCCTGCCGACGGCGATGAACGCCGCCGCCATGTACCAGAACAGCGCCGGTACCCAGGCCGCCAGCAAGGCGCCGCCGCTGGCCGCCACCACCGAGAGTGGCCGGGTGCAGGCGCCGCACGTGCGCGCCTTCCAGGAAAAGATGCACGAGCACGCCCACGCAGCCGAGCAGACCACCGGCGTGCCGGCCAAGTTCATGCTGGGCCAGGCCGCGCTCGAAACCGGCTGGGGCAAGCGCATGATCAAGAATGCCGACGGCACCAGCAGCAACAACCTGTTCGGCATCAAGGCCGGCCCGAGCTGGAAAGGCAAGGTTGCCACCGCCGTGACCACCGAATACGTGAACGGCAAGCCGCAAACCCGGGTCGAGAAATTCCGCGCCTACGATACGCCGGCCGATTCCTTCCGCGACTATGCCAAGCTGATCACGAACAATCCGCGTTACGAAAAAGTCGTCGCCAGCGGTGGCGATGCCGAGACGTTCGCCAAGGGCCTGCAGCGCGCCGGCTATGCGACCGACCCGAACTACGCGGCCAAGCTGACCCGATTGATCAAGAACTCGCTGGCCTGAAGCCCTGGCCCAGAAAAATGTCCTTACAAATGACCGTCAAGTTTTTCCAAAAACTGCCGTAGACGGACTTGTTAAAGAGAGAAAAAAATCATGAGTAGCCTCCTCGCCATCGGTAAAACAGGTCTGTACGCAGCACAGGCGGCCCTGTCCACGACCGGCCACAACATCACCAACGCCAATGTGGCCGGCTATAGCCGCCAGGTGGTGGTGCAGGCGACCGCGGCGGCCCTGAACACCGGCGTCGGCTTCATGGGCACCGGCACCCAGATTTCGCAGATCAAGCGCTACAGCGACGACTTCCTCAATACCCAGGTACGCACCGCCCAGGCAGGCACCAGCGGCCTGGAATCGTATTATTCGCAGATCAAGCAGATCGACAATCTGCTGGCCGACACCACTTCGGGCCTGACCCCGGCGACCCAGGGCTTCTTCAAGGGCATCCAGGACATGGCGGCCAACCGCGCCTCGGTGCCGTCGCGCCAGGCGATGCTGTCGAGCGCCGAGACGCTGGCCACGCGCCTGAATGACCTCGATGCGCGCCTTGGCCAGATCCGCGAAGGCGTCAATTCCGAGATCGAGTCGAGCGTCACCGCGATCAACACCTATGCCAAGCAGATCGCCAAGCTCAATGACCAGATCGGCAACTACGCTTCGTCGGATCAGCGTCCGCCGAACGACCTGCTGGACCAGCGCGACCAGCTGGTGCTGGAACTGAACAAATACGTCAAGGCCGACGCCCGGCCAGGCGACAACAACAGCCTGACCGTGTCGATCGGCAATGGCCAGCCGCTGGTGGTGGGCCAGGATTCCTTCCAGCTGGCGGCCATCGCATCGCCAACCGACCTGAGCCGCCTCGAAGTGGGCTACCAGGTGGGCGGCAAGGTGTCGGTGCTGCCGGATGGCGCGCTGCCCGGTGGCAAGCTGGGCGGTGCGCTCGAGTTCCGCAGCACGACCCTGGACAAGGCCCAGAGCCAGTTGGGCAAGATCGCGGTGGGCCTGGCCTTCGAGTTCAACCAGCAGCACGAGCTGGGCCTGGACCAGAATGGCCAGCCGGGCAAGCCCTTCTTCAGTATCGCGCCGGGATTTGTCGGCGCCAGCATCAATAACGCCAAGGGCACCGCCACGGATCCCGCCGCCGCAGTGACGGCCAAGATCGTCGATCCGAGCAAGCTGAGCGACAACGACTACGAGGTCAAGTTCAACGATGGCGAATACCATGTGGTCAGCCTGCCGGGCCGGCAAGCGGTCGGTTCGGTCGAGCCCGATGCCGACGGCAATGCCACGCTGGTCGTAAACGGCGTCGAACTCTCGTTCTCGGAACGTCCACGCCAGGGCGATACCTTCCTGGTGCGTCCGACCATCAATGGCGCCGCCGATTTCAAGGTGTTGATCAACGACGTGTCGCAGATCGCAGCCGCGGCGCCGATCCTGGGTGGCGACCTGCCGACCAACACCGGCACCGGCAAGATCTCCGAGACCAAGGTCGACAGCGAGTTCCTGGACACGCCGCCGGCGCTGCCGATCACGCTCACCTTCAACAAGGGCACGCCCGCCGCGCCTCCCGCGCCCGCCACCCCCGACACGGTCACCGGTTTCCCGGCCGGCGAGACCATCTACAAGGTGGACGCCAAGGGCAACAAGACCGAAATCACCGGCCCCGTCGAATTCGAGAACGGCGCCACCTACAGCTTCGGCGGCATCAGCGTGACCATGACCGGCGCGCCCAACGGCGGCGACCAGTTCACCATCAGCGACAATAGCAGCGGCGTCGGCGACACCCGCAATATCGCGGCGCTGGGCGAGCTGCAGACCAAGAACATCTTCAACGGCGGCACTGCCACCCTGCAGTCGTCGTACGCCCAGATGGTGAGCGAAGTCGGCAACAAGACGCGCGAAGTCCAGATCAACGCCGCGGCCGGCAATGCCCAGCTGGCGCAAGCCCAGGGCGCGCAGGCCGACGTCTCGGGCGTCAACCTGGACGAGGAAGCCACCAACCTGATCAAGTACCAGCAGGCCTACCAGGCGGCCAGCAAGGTGATGCAGATCGCCGGCACGATCTTCGACTCGCTGCTGTCGATCAGCCGCTAACGCCCGGGCCCACGCGAAAGAACATCATGCGCATCAGTACCCAGAGTTTCTACAACACCTCGACCAACCAGCTCAACAACCTGCAGTCGGCGCTTGCGCGCACGCAGATGCAGCTGTCGACCGACCGCCGCCTCTTGACCCCGGCCGACGATCCGGTGGCGTCGGCGCGCGCGCTCGAGGTGACCCAGTCGCAGAACATCAACGCCCAGTTCGCGACCAACCGCAGCAGCGCCAAGTCGTCGATGGGTCACGTGGAATCGGCGCTCCAGAACGCCGGCGACCTGCTCCAGGAAATCCAGGAGCTGGCGGTGGAGGCCGGCAACGGCATCATGCTGCCCGCCGACCGCGAGAAGCTGGCGACCGAACTCGAAGGACGCCTGACCGACCTGCTGGGCGTGGCAAATACCTCCGACGGCGTGGGCGGCTACCTGTTCTCGGGTTTCAAGACCACCACCCAGCCGTTCACGGCGACGCCGAACGGCGCCGCCTACCAGGGCGACGCGGGCGTGCGCCAGCTGCAGGTGAGCGACTCGCGCAAGGTGCCGCTGTCGGCCTCCGGCAGCACCGTGTTCGAATCGATCCCGACCGGCAACGGCGTGTTCACGACCAAGGCCGACGCCGCCAACAAGGGCGCAGCGATCATCTCGTCGGGCTCGGTCGTCAACCGCCCGGGCCTGGACAATACGAAGTACGAGATCGAGTTCGGCATGAGTACGGACACGCCGCCGGTGCCGACCTATTCGGTGTACAACACCAGCAACGATCCGCGCACCGTGTTGCCGGACCAGCAGGACCTGCCCTACAAGGAAGGCCAGCAGATCGCCTTCGGCGGCATGGCGATGGACATCAAGGGCGTGCCGACCGCCGGCGACAAGTTCAGCGTCGAGCCGAGCCAGAAGCAATCGGTGTTCACCACCGTCACCGACCTGATCAAGACGCTGCGCTCGCCCACCGATGGCTCCACCGGCAAGGCGGCCCTGACCAACCAGCTGAACTCGGCGATCGACAACCTCAAGAACGCCCACGACAACGTGCTGACGGTGCAGGCCTCGGTCGGCGCCCACATGAACGAGCTCGACTACCTGGACAGCGCCGGCATGGACCTCGACATCCAGTATGCGAGCACGCTGGACGACCTGCAGGGACTGGACACCGTCAAGGCGATCTCGGACTTCTCGCAGCAACAGCTGACCTTGCAGGCGGCGCAGATGTCGTTCAAGACGATGTCGGGGCTTTCGCTGTTCAACGTCATCTGATCAGCGCGCCGCCACCGGCTTCGGCGGCGTCTTCGCATTCACTTTCGGCGGCTTGGTCGCCTCCTTGATCTCGGCGCCGCAGTTGGTGTCCGGCGCCTTGTCGACGTTCACCAGCGGCAGCAGGGCGGCCAGCGGGTTCACGGCGGCCAGCGCCACGGCGGCGCCGGCCTTCAGCGCCAGCGGACCCACATGCGGCCCGACCTTCGGATCGGTAAAGGTGCCGCGCGCATACAGCGGCGTGCGCAAGGTCAGGATGCGCGCGCCCTTGGATTTCGGCCGCACGTCGACGTCCAGGCTTTCGCTGGCCAGGTCGACGTAGCCCGAGGCATTCACCACCGCATCCTCGCTGTCGAGCACGAAGCGGTCGATGTTGGCGCGGCCGTTGCGCACCGTGGTCTGCGCCGCCACGCAATTGAGCATGGTCTGCTTGTCGCCGAAGATCTTGGCGTAGACGGCGTTCGCCACGTTCAACCCGGCCAGTTCGAGGATGAACTGGCTGACCGTGCCTTCGGTGACGACGGCATTGATTTCGCCCTGCGAGGTGCCTAGCATGGCCGCCACCGTATTGCCCTTGCCGGCCAGCACGCCATCGCCATTGACTTCACCGAAGCTGGCCTGCAGCGATTGCAGCTTGGGGAACAGTTCGCGGATCTTGAGGCCGCGCGCCGCCAGGCGGGCCGAGGCGTCGAGCGTCTTGTTGCTGCCGTCGAGGCGGATGTTCGATACGATGCGTCCGCCCGCCATGCCGAAGCTGAGCGGGGTGAGCGTGAGCACCTTGTTCTTCATGCGGATGGTCGTCTCGAGGTTATCCAGCGGAATGTCGTTGGTGCGCACGATGCGCTTGCCCGAGAACTTGACGTCGGCATCCAGCGCATCCCATTTCTCGGTATTGAACCCCTCCACCGGCAAGGCCTTGCCGGCCGGCGGCGCCTTGACGCGGCCCGCTGCCTTGGTGCCGGCGCCGGTATCGGCGCCGATGGTCGGACCGAGGTCGGCCAGACGCAGTTGCTTGGAGGTCAGAGTGCCGCTCAGGAAGGGACGCGGCTTGCGCTGGGCAAAGGTCAGGGTGCCGGCCAGGTCGCTGGCGCCGACCTTGCCCGTGAAGTCTTTATACGTGAACGTCCAGAATTCGCCGTCCTTCTTGCCCAGCAGCTCGCCGCGCGTGGAGTAGGGCGGCGTTTCCGGCAGCAGCACGCCGGTCAGCCCGTACAGGTCGGCCATGCTGGCGCCGGCCAGTTCCATCTTGAGGGCGAAGCCGGAGGGCGAGCGCGGATCGCGGACCACGCCGCGCAGGCCGAGCTTGTTTTCTCCGGCGCTGGCCTTGGCCTCGATCGGGAAGGTGATGTCTTCGCCGGTCAGCGACAGCACGGCCCCGGCCTTGCCGCCACCGACGATCTTCGCCTTGTTATAGGTGCCGGATAGCGTGAAGGCCAGGCCATACGGCGGCACGCCCTCGGCCGGCGCGGTCTGCTGGCCGTCGATCGAGCGTGCATCCAGACGCAGGTCCAGGCGAAGCGGCTCGTCCTGGTAGCGCAGCTTGCCGCTGTTGAAGGACAGGCGCTGGATGTCGACCTCCCATTGCGACGGACCGTTGTCCTTGAAGGTCCAGGAATTGCGGCCGTCCTCAAGGCGCTGCACGGCGATGTCCGGCCCCGCCAGGCGCAGGTCGGTGATGACGACGTCCTTGCGCAGCAGCGGCAGCACATGCAGGCCGACCTCGACGCGCTGCGCCGCGGCCATCTGCGGGCCGACGGTGCTCCAGGTCGGGTTGCTCATGGTGACGTCGTTGGCGCTGACGTACGGACGCGGCACATAGCGCCGCCAGCCGCGTTCGCTTTCCAGGCCACGCTGGAACTTCACGTCCAGGTCGCCCCGGATCGCGAATTCACGGCCGGTGGTTTCCGACACCTTGCGGTTGATATACGGCCGCAACATATTCCAGTCGAACAGGAGGAAGAACAGGATCACGATGACCGTGATTCCGAGCAGGATCCAGCCGACGATCTTGAGAGGTCTTGATGTTTTCATGTCGATAGCGGCCACATGCATGGCTTGGTGGAGGCGCTTCGCCCTGGGATGTTCAGGCTACCCCTGCCATGCGGGTTTGTTTGTTGGCTAAGTAGCATTACGGCGCAAAAGGTGGAATTTCAGGCATCCGGGGTCTGGCCAATGGCGTAAGTACGGGTTGCTGCCATTCAACCTTGCCCGGAATATAATCACGCTCCATGACCATTCCCGCCCACGTCCTGCTCACTTTCGGCCTGCTGGCTCTGACTGCCCTGTCCCTGTGGGCGCCGCTGCCCGCGATCCGCGGCAACCGTGCCTGGCCCTGGTGCGGCGGCCTGGTGCTGGCGATACTCGCAGGGCTGCATGGCGGCATCCTCGACTGGCGGGCGCCGCTGTCGATCGCGGTCTTTGCCGCACTGGCCTGGGGCGCGCGCGCGGCGCGAGGCAAGACCACGCGGGCGCTGCTGCTGGTGCTGACCGCCGTCGCCGCCCTGGCGCTGGCCCTGCACAAGGCGCCGGGCTTCCACAATCCGATGCTGGCCGACGGCATCCGTTTCTCCGCCGACGGCGCCCTGTTCGCGCTATGGGCCAACTTCGACAAGGCGGTGGTCGGCATCGTGCTAATGGGCGTGTTCTGCGAGCGGATCGGCAGCGCCGCCGAATGGCGCGAAATGCTGCGCCGGATCGCGCCGGTGGTGGCGTCGGTGCTGGTGGTCGTGCTGGGGCTGGGCTGGCTGCTGGGGCAGATCCGGCCGGACGTCAAGTGGGCGCCGTATTCGGCTTGGTTCCTCGCTTCCAACCTGCTGATCACCTGCGTGGCGGAAGAGGCGTTCTTCCGCGGCTTCCTGCTCGAGAAGATGGCCCATGCCATGCGCGGCTGGCGCGGCGGGGTGCTCGTCGCCACGCTCGTGTCGTCGGTCCTGTTCGGCCTGGCGCACCTGGGCGGCGGGAGCCTGCTGGCGCTGCTGGCCACGATCGCGGGCCTGCACTATGCGGCAGCCTACCTGCTGTCGAAGCGGGTGGAGGGGGCGATCCTGGCGCACTTTGCCCTCAATGGGGTGCACTTTTTGGCGTTTACCTATCCGGCACTGGCAGGTTGAGCACTGGCGCGGCGAAGCCATTACACTGCTATCTATTGCCTTATGGAGATTGCAGATGCCGGGCCTCAGGATCCACGAATTCAGCGACGCGCTTGCGCACCACTTTTACGACATCAACGCGGAGTGGATCAACGCCATGTTCAAGCTCGAAACGACCGACCGCGATGTGCTGGAAAACCCGCGCGCGAAGATCGTCGACCCGGGCGGCGTGATCCTGTTCGTGGAGGCGCGCGGACTTGGCATCGTCGGCACCTGCGCCTTACAAAAAACGGGTGAGCGCAGTTTCGAGCTGACCAAGATGGGCGTGCGCGAAAGTGCGCGCGGCCTGAAGGCCGGCGAGTTCCTGCTGGAGGCGATGATCGCGCGCGCCATGCAACTCGGGGCCGAGCCGCTCTACCTGCTCAGCAACGCCAAGTGCGCCGCCGCCATCCACCTGTACGAGAAGCTGGGCTTCGAGCACGACGCCGGCATCATGGCGGATTACGGCGCGCGCTATGCGCGCTGCGACGTTGCGATGCGCTACCGCGCGCCGGCGAGCTAAGCCAGGAAGAACTCCAGCCCGCGCGCCATGGCCGGGAACATCGCCGAGCCATGGTTTTCGTGCGCCAGCAGGTGGAACTCGACCCTCGCCAGCGTCTGCTCCGCCTGCAGCCGCCCGGCGAGTTCGCGCGCCTCGTCGACCATGCGCCGCGTGGCCGCGATCGCCTGGCGGCCTTCCAGCACGGCGCCGTTCGCCGCCGGCTGTTCCAGCTCGCCCACGGTCAGCATCAGCGAGGGCTTCGAGGCCAGCGCGGCAATGCGTTTGGCGAATCCGTCCATGCCGGACAATACCGCGCGTTCGCCATACCAGATCGATGGGCTGGCCGCGAGATAGGTCTGGAACATGGCGGGGCGGGTGAACAGCGCGTGCAGCGTGCACAGGCCGCCGTAGGAGTGCCCATACACGGCCTGACGCGCCAGGTTGAGCGACGCCAGCGTCGCTACCAGCGGCTTGAGTTCTTTCTCGATGAAGTCGAGGAAGAGGTCGGCGCCGCCTTCGGCCGCCGATCCCGCGGCGCCGGTCGGCGGTGTGTAATCGCGGCCGCGTGCGCTGTTCCAGGGCTGGTCGCCGGCATAGCCGATGCCGACGATGACGGGCGGCGTCTGGCCGGTCACACTGCTGCGTACCCCCGCCGTGCGGCCCATCAGCGCCAGCGTCGGGAAGGTGGCGTTGCCGTCCAGCGCGTACAGCACCGGATGGCCCGCTGCAGGTGCTGGGCCCGACGGCACGGCGACGAAGATGCGGTAATGCTGGCCAGTGATGGCGGATTTCAGCTCGTATTGCCGGGCCAGCGGCAGGGTGGCGGTTTGCCATCCCTCGGCGGCGCGCGCCAGCGGGGTGGCGAGGCTGGCCAGGGTGGTGACGGTGGTGACGCCGAGCAGGCGGCGGCGAGGCAGGGATTGGAGCATATGAAACAAGATGAATGAGAATTATTCTCATAATAACCTTGTTTCCTGTGATCATCCAGGCGCCGGCACCACCGGCGTCGCCTGCGCAGGCGCCGCGCCCGGCGCGCCCGGCTGCGGATTACCGGCGCGCGGCAGTGAGCGGCTGGTTTCGATCCCCTGGTTGAACAGGTTCACGATCGGCGCGCCGAGGTAGGGCAGGACCAGGCTCAGGGTCAGGAAGCCCACGCCCAGGGTAATCGGGAAGCCGATGCCGAAGATGTTCAGCTGCGGCGCGGCGCGGGTCAGGATGCCGAGGGCGACTTGGGTGATCAGGAGGGCGGCGATGATCGGCATCGAGAGCTGGAGTCCGGCCGAGAAGATGCGACCGCCCCAGCGCGCCAGTTCCAGCGCCGCGTTCGAGGAAAACGGCGTTTCGGTGATCGGCATCGTGATGAAGCTCTCGGCCAGCGCTTCCAGCAGCACCAAATGGCCGTTCACGGCCAGGAAGGCCATGGTCGCGACCAGCGCCATGAACTGGCTGACGGCCGCCGAGCGTCCGCGCGTGCTGGGGTCGAAGAAGACGGCGAAACCCAGGCCCATGGTCTGGCTCGCGATCTCGCCCGCGTATTCGATCGCGGCGAATACGAGGCGCATGGCGAAGCCCATCGCCAGCCCGATGATCATTTCCTTGACCAGGATAAGTAGGCCCGCCCACGACGTGGGATCGGCGGCCGGCAACGCCGGCACCAGTGGCGCGATCACCAGCGCCAGGAAGACTCCCAACAGCACCTTGACCCGCATCGGCACGCCGGCATTGCCGAACAGCGGCGCCGCCGCGATCAGCCCCATGATGCGCGACAGCGGCCACAGCAGGCCGGCGATCCAGGCATTGATCTCGACCGAAGTCAACGTCAGCACGAAGTGCCTGACCAGGTAGGCTGGACGGCTTTGCCGTCCACGCGTGCAACAAGAATTCGCATGGCGCTATTCGTCCACGCTACCCGATCAACCCCGGAATCCCGGTAAACACCTGCCGCATGTAATCGAGCATCACCGACAGCATCCACGGCCCGGCCACGACCAGGGCGACGAACACGCCGACCAGCTTCGGAATGAAGGACAGGGTCGCCTCGTTGATCTGGGTCGCCGCCTGGAAGATACTGATGATCAGGCCGATGATCAGCGCTACCAGCAGCAGCGGCGCCGAGATCATCAGGGTCACTTCCATGGCCGTGCGGCCCATCGTCATCACGCTTTCGGGTGTCATGGCCGCGTCCTCAGTAGAAACTCTGGGACAGCGAGCCCAGCAGTAACTGCCAGCCGTCGACCAGCACGAACAGCATCAGCTTGAATGGCAGGGCGATGACGGCGGGAGACATCATCATCATGCCCATCGCCATCAGCACCGACGCCACCACCATGTCGATGATCAGGAACGGTATGAAGATGGCGAAGCCGATCTGGAACGCCGTCTTGAGTTCGCTGGTGACGAAGGCCGGGATCAGGACCCGCAGCGGAATGTCTTCGGGACCCTGCAGCGCTTCGGAACGCGAGATCTTGACGAACAGCGCCAGGTCGGACTGGCGCGTCTGCTTGACCATGAATTCCTTGAGCGGCACCGCGCCGCGTTCCATGGCGTCTGTCATCTGGATTTCGTTGCGCTGCAGCGGCAGGTAGGCTTCGCTGTAGATGCGGTCGAAGGTCGGGCCCATCACGAAGAAGGTCAGGAACAGCGCCAGCCCCACCAGCACCTGGTTCGGCGGCGCACTCTGGGTGCCCAGCGCCTGGCGCAGCAGCGACAGCACGATGATGATGCGGGTAAACGCCGTCATCATCAGCAGCGCGGCCGGCAGGAAGGTGAGGGAGGTCAGCAGCAGCAGGGTCTGGACCGGCAGCGAGTACGACGTGCCGCCGCCCGGCCCCGGGCTGCTCTGGAATGCCGGGATGCCGGGCTGGGCCGCCGCGATCAGCGGCAGGGCCAGTGCGCCGGCCAACAAGAAATATTTAGCTCGCATTGCGTTTGTCGATCGTCTTCTTGAGCCAGTCGGAGAAGTTATTCGCCGGGATGGTGCCGTGGGCGGCAGCCGGCGTCAGGTCCGCTTCCTGGCGTGGCATGGTGTGCAGGGCGTTGACGCGGCCCGGCGCGGCGCCGACCACGATCCACTGGTCGCCGACTTCGACCACCATGATGCGTTCGCGTCCGCCCAGGTTCAGGGCGCCGACCACGCGCAGGTTGGCGCTGCCGCCGCTCATCTTGGGGCCGTAGCGCTTCATCGCCCAGGCCAGGCCGGCCAGCAGGCCGAGCACCAGCATCAGGGCCAGGATGGTCTTGAGCAGGCCGCCGGCGCCGGGGCTGGCGGTGGACGAGGTGGGCATCGAGGCGGGCATCGACACCCGCGGCGCTTCGCTCAACGGCGCGGTGGACGTCGGCGACACGGGCGCGGTGGAGACCGGTGGCGTGGTGTCGGCGGCTACCGCGCCGTCGCCCGGCAGCGGGGCGGTCGGCGGGGCTTTCGCGGTGGGCGTGGTCGCCGGAGCCGGCACGGCCGGCGCAGGTGGACGGCCGGTGGTGGTTTCGCCGGGACGGCGTGGCGTGTCGGAATTCTCGTGGGCGGCCGGGGCCGGCGCGGTCGAGGTGTCGGTCGTCGCGGGTTGCTGGGCAAGGGTGACGAGGGGGGCAAACAGCAAGGCCGCCGCGATGGATCGACGCGTCGGCGGCGAAGCCGCCAACCCTACGCCTGCGTATCCGGTGACAGGAGTGCGATCGAAGAACAGGGTAAGGGCGCGGCGCGGGGTCATTTATTCAGTTTGCGAATCCGTTCAGATGGCGTGATGATATCAGTGAGCCGGATCCCGAACTTGTCATTCACGACCACCACCTCGCCCTGGGCGATCAGGCAGCCGTTGACCAGCACATCCATCGGCTCGCCGGCCAGGCCGTCCAGCTCGACCACCGAGCCCTGCGCCAGCTGCAGCAGGTTCTTGATGGCGATCTTGGTGCGGCCCAGTTCCACCGTCAATTGCACCGGGATGTCGAGGATGAAGTCGATGTCGTTCGGCGTCTCGTTGCGCGCGCCCTTGTTCGAGAAATCCTTGAACACGGCGGCAGCCGCGGCCGGGGCGGTCGCCTGCTGTTGCTGGCGCTCGAGCGCCGCGGCTTCGGCCGCGGCCTGCTCGGCAATCGCCGCGCCCCAATCGTCGTCGATGTGGTCCTGGTCTTCCTGGTTGTCCGACATGGTGTTCTCCTGTATTGCTTCTATCTTGCCGCGGCCGGCGCCCTGCGCCTGGCCAATCATATCGATTACTTGCTGAAGGTGTCGCTATTGGCGAGCAGCTTCTCGACCTTCAGCGCATATTGCCCGTTGTGCACGCCGTAACTGCAGTCCATCACCGGCACGCCGTCGACCGTGGCCTGCAGCATCTCGGGCACCACGATCGGGATCACGTCGCCGATCTTCATGTTCAGGATCTCGTCGAAGTTCGCCTTGCCGTTGCCCAGCACCGCGACCAGTTCGACCTCGGCCACCTGGATCTGCTGCGTCAGCAGGCGCACCCAGCGCTTGTCGACTTCCAGCGCTTCGCCCTGGATGCTCGAGGTCAGCGCATCGCGGATCGGCTCGATCATCGAGTAGGGCATGCAGAAGTGGATCTGGCCCGACACCGATCCCAGCTCGACCGTGAAGGTGCAGGACACCACGACTTCGTTCGGGGTCGCGATGTTGGCGAACTGCGTGTTCATCTCGGAGCGGATGTACTCGAACTCGATCGGATACACCGGCTCCCACGACTTGCCGTAGGCCTCGAACACGATGTCGAGGATGCGCATGATGATGCGCTGCTCGGTCTGGGTAAAGTCGCGGCCCTCGACGCGGGTGTGGAAACGCCCGTCGCCGCCGAACAGATTGTCCACCAGCAGGAACACCAGGCCCGGATCGAACACCATCAGGGCGGTGCCGCGCAGCGGCTTCATGTGGATCAGGTTGAGGTTGGTCGGGACCACCAGGTTGCGGATGAACTCGCTGTACTTGGAGACCCGCACCGAACCCACCGAGACCTCGGCGCTGCGGCGCAGGAAGTTGAACAGGCCAACCCGCAAATACCTGGCGAAACGCTCGTTGATGATCTCGAGCGTCGGCATGCGGCCGCGCACGATGCGCTCTTGCGTTGCCAGGTTATAGGTGCGTACCCCCGAGGTGTCTTCAGGCGTCGCAATGTCGTCCTGATCGCCGTTGACCCCTTTTAAGAGGGCATCGACTTCTTCCTGTGAGAGGAAATTATCGGCCATGTTTCTAGGTAATTACTGGATGATGAACGAGGTGAATAATACGTCGGACACTTCCTGTTCGTCGCCCTGTTTTTCAAACGGCTCGGTAATCGCCGCCTGGATTTCGGACGCCAATTGCTGTTTGCCCTCCACCGTATTGATTTCGGACGCCTTTTTGCTCGACAACAGGAGCAGCACGCGATTGCGCACGATCGCCATATTATCCTTCACCACGGTCGCCTGTTCCGCGCTCTCGACCTGCAGGGTGAACTGTACCTGCAAATACTGCTCGCCGTTTTCCGGCTGCAGATTGACGGTGAAGGCCTCGATCGGCACGTATTCCGGCTTGGCCGCCGGGTCCTTCTTTTTCTTCTTCTTGGTTTCCTTGGCCGGAGCGTCTTCTTCGCCATGGGCGGCCGAGGACTGGCTGAAATACCAGCCACCGCCGGCGCCCGCGCCAAGCACGAGAACAGCGGCGAGGATCATGATGATGAGCTTTTTCTTCGAGCCGGCCGGCGCCGCTGCCGCCGCGTCCGCTTTCGGATCAGCCTTCATTTTCGGATTCGCTTTCAAAATAGGTCTTCAGTGCTGGTTAATGGGTACAACATTATGGCATTGTCGCGGAAAGATGCACCCGGGCAAGCCTAGAAAAGAGGGAGGAAGAGGCAGTAAATCCGGAATTGTTGCAGGCGCGCGATGATGGAAAGTAAAAGGGAGGACGATTCGTCGTCGCGCATTTTCTTTCGCCACCCTCAAAACGTCGTTCCCGCGACCTCAAACCGTCGTTCCCGCGGCCTCAAACCGTCGTTCCCGCGAAGGCGGGAACCCAAGTTTGCATGCACTGTGGCTACGCTGAAAGTGGCTGGCAGCGCTTCGGACTTGGGTTCCCGCCTCCGCGGGAACGACGTGCCCAAGCTAACGACGTGCCTAAGCTAACGACGTGCCCAAGCTAACGACGTGCCCAAGCTAACGACGGTCGGCGCTAACGACGCGTTTAAAGCCCGTGGCCGGGATCAGGCAAACAAATCCACCATCCCGCGCTCGCCCAGCCCCACGGTGCGGGTACGCGGCGCCACTTCGTTCAACGCTGCCTCGCCCTCGTCGCCAGTGCCGGTGCCGGCCAGGTTGCCATTGGCGCCTGTGCCGCCCGGCGTACGGCGTTGGTCATCCTGCTGCTGGCGTGCGCCGGCGTCGACCGTCGCGTTGTTCAGGGCGATGCCGCTTTCACTCATCATCTCGCGCAGGCGCGGCAGGGCGTTTTCCAGGGCCTGGCGCACTTCGAGCTGCTCGGCCGAGAAGGCCACGGTGGCCTGGTCGTTGCTCACATTGAGCACGATCTGGACCGGACCCAGGTCGGGCGGATTCAGCGTCAGGGTAGCGGCCTGCTCCTTGCCGACCATGTAGACGATGCGCTGGCTGACCTGGTTGTCCCAGGCCTGGCTGCCCACCCGGGCCGGGATGCGGTCGCCCGGCACGGCGGCCGGGTTGCCGACCGCGTCCGCCATCTTGGCGGCCTGGGCCTGCAGCTGGGCCAGCGGGGCCGGGGCTTCCTCGACGACCGAGGCCAGCTGCTGCTGGCTCTCGCGCAGCTGGGTCTGGAACTGGGCGGCATCCTGCTGGCCTTCCGGCAGGGAGCCCGCCTGGACCTGGGGTGCGTTCGGGTCGACCGGGGCGCGCTGCACGCCGGTGGCCAACGTGACGCCCTTGCCGAGTTCGTCGGTGACGGCGGCGCCGGCCGCGGCGTCATCGCCCGCGCCGGTAGCTGCGCCGGTCATGTTCTCCAGCGCGCTTGCCAACGCTTTCAATTGTTGGTCGCCGGCGTCGGCGGCCGCGGCGTCAACTGGCACCGCTGCTGCATCGGCGGGCGCAGGCCTGGTCAGGCTGGCCATGAAAGCCAGCATGTCGGTGACCGGCGTCGTGGCCGCAGCGGCTGCCTCGGCGGCCTCGGCCGCATCTTCGGCCGCGCCTTTCGCTGCCTCGGCGTCGTCCTTGCCTTCGGCGGACGCGGTCTTCGCAGTCTGCGCTTCGCCTTCATGGCTGGCCGGCTTGGCGCCGGCCCTGGCCGGCTCGCGCACCGGTTCGCGGTTGGCGGGCTTGTCGGCGGCATTCGGTTTCGACTGCTGCTGCGCGGCCGGCTTCGGCTGCTGGGCAGCGGGAGTCGGTGCCTGTGGCTGCGGCGCCTGCTGGCGCGCCGCCAGTTCGCGCGACAGGGTGGCGCCGAAAGCGCCATTGTTGCGTGCGCTGTCGGCCAGCCGGTCCTGACTCGCGCTGCGTGGCGCGGCGGCATTGGCGCCAGTGGTCTGGAACAGGAGATTCGTAGTCTGCGTCGTCATGTTTGGCTCAGCGTTGTTTGTAGCGGGCGCCACGCGCCGCGTGGTCGTCCATCTGTTTCTGGTCGCGCTTGTTCTGCACCTTGAGCGCTTCGCTCGCGGCACGTTCGTTCAGCGTGCGATACGACAAGCGCTTGCGTTCGCTTTCCTGCAAGGTCTTGCGCTCGGTGTCTGCCTTGAATATTGCATGCTTCAACACGTCGCGCTGGCCATTCAAGGCGTTGTCCAGCTTGCCAATAAAGGCAACGAAGTTGTGGTACGCGAACGGCGTGATGCCGGCCACCTGGGCCGCATCCAGCTTGCGCGCATATTCGTCGCGGTAGCCGACCAGCATCTCCAGCTTCTGTTCGGCTTCCTCGACCAGTTTATTGGCCGCGCCCAGGCGCTTGGCGGCAGCATCGGAATCCTTCTGCGCCAGGTCGATCAGTGTTTCAAGTGCGGATAGTTGGGCCATGGTGCTGCGATTCTACCGCTGAGCAATTCTTGGCAATCAGTTGAATAGCGAGGAAAGTTGCCCCAAGCTCTGGGGAAGCGTGGCGTTGTCGTGGATTTCCTGGCACAGGAATTCCTCGATGACCCCATTCTTCGCGATGGCCTGGTCGAGCACCGGATCGCTGCCGGCGGCGTAGGCGCCGACATTGATCAGGTCGCGCGAGCGCTGATAGCGTGAATACAATTGTTTGAGCTTGCGCGCCGCCAGCTGGTGTTCGTGGGTCGTGATCGAGTGCATGGCCCGCGAAATCGACTGCTCGATGTCGATCGCCGGATAATGCCCGGCCTCGGCCAGGTGGCGATTGAGCACGATGTGGCCGTCGAGAATACCGCGCGCCGCATCGGCGATCGGATCCTGCTGGTCATCGCCCTCGGACAGCACGGTATAGAAGGCCGTGATCGAACCGCCGCCTTCCAGGCCGTTGCCGGCGCGCTCGACCAGCACCGGGAGTTTTGCAAAGACCGAAGGAGGGTAGCCCTTGGTGGCCGGCGGCTCGCCGATCGCCAGCGCGATCTCGCGCTGCGCCATCGCATAGCGGGTCAGCGAATCCATGATCAGCATCACGTTCTTGCCCTGGTCGCGAAAGTGCTCGGCGATCGCCGTGGCGTAGGCCGCCCCCTGCAGGCGCAGCAATGGTGGCGAGTCGGCCGGGGCCGCCACGACGGCCGAGCGCGCGCGGCCTTCGGGGCCCAGGATCTGGTCGATGAATTCCTTGACCTCGCGGCCCCGTTCGCCGATGAGCCCGACCACGATGACGTCGGCTTCGGTATAGCGCGCAATCATCCCCAGCAGCACCGATTTGCCGACGCCGGTGCCCGCGAACAGGCCCAGGCGCTGGCCGCGGCCGACGGTCAGCATCGCATTGATGGCGCGCACGCCGACGTCGAGCGTGTCCTTGATCGGCGCGCGGTCGAGCGGATTGACCGGCCGTGCATTGAGCGGGCCCACCTCGGTCGTGGCGAGCGGGCCGAGGCCGTCGAGCGGGCGGCCGGCGCCATCGACCACGCGGCCCAGCAGCTGCATGCCGACCGGCAGGTGGCGCGCGCGGTCTTGCGGACGCCGGCGCCCGTGCGGCACGGTGCCCGGCGGCGGCAGCACGCTCTCCACCGGGAAGACGCGCGAACCGGGCACCACGCCTTCGGTATCGCTTTGCGGCATCAGGAACAGGCGCTCGCCCTCGAACCCGACCACTTCGGCCTCGATGAAGCCACTGGCGGTGGGGATCGTGGCGGCGGCGCCGACCGCGAGACGCAGGCCGACGCATTCCATCACCAGCCCGGCCACGCGCGTGACGCGACCCGACACCTGCAGCGGATCGGCGAAGCTGACCAGGGTGTCGCAATCGCGCAGGAAGGATTTCCAGCGCGCGGTATGCGGGTCGCGGTCGTGGTCGGCGCCGGCGCCGGCATCGTGGTGCTGGTGGTCGTCCATCAGTCGCCCAGCCACTCGACGTTGGCGCCCAGCGCATGGGTCAGGCGGTTCCAGCGCGCCGAGGCCTGCGCATCGATCTGATTGGTCGCGGTCTCGACCTTGCAGCCGCCGCGCCCGATGGAACCGTTCTCGACGATGCGCCAGCCGCCTTTCGTCAACTCTTCGGCCATGCCATGGCGCACCAGTTCGGCGTCCTGCGGGTTCAGGGTGAGCACGGCCGGCTGTTGCAGCACGGGCAACTGGTCGATGGCGTCGCGCACCACCGACAGGATGAGTTCGGGACGCACGTCGAACCCGGTGCGCACCATGCCGCGCGCCAGGCGCAGGGCCAGGTCGAGCACGTCGCGGGCGATGGTCTCGTCGGCCTGGGCGATGGCGTCGCCGAAGTTGGCGGCCACCTGGCGCAGCTGCTCCAGCTCGGCCGCGGCTTCGCGCTGGCCGGCCTCGGCGCCTTCGGCGTAACCCTGTGCATGGCCCTCTTGATGGCCCTGGGTGCGGCCTTCGTCCAGTCCTTGCGCGTAACCTTCCTGGCGCGCGGCTTCGCGCATCGCTTCCAGTTCTTCTACGCTCGGCAGGGAAAATCCCGGCGGCAGGCCGGAATCGGCGTCAGCAGAAGCAGGAGCGCCGGGCGCCGCCGCCGCGGCTTCGGCCGCGCGGCGTGCGAGCGTGCTGGGGCGATCGTCGCCGAACGACGCCATTTCCCAGCGCTGGTAGGCGCTCTGCTGTTCTTTCGGTAGTGCCATCAGACGAACGAATCCTCACCTTTACCGCCCAGCACGATCTGGCCTTCGTCGGACAGACGACGCACGATCTGCAGGATCTGTTTCTGCTGCGATTCTACTTCGGACAGGCGCACCGGACCCTTCGATTCCAGGTCTTCGCGCATCATCTCGCTGGCACGCTGCGACATATTCTTGAAGATCTTCTCGCGCAGATCCTGCGAGGCGCCCTTGAGTGCGATGATCAGCATCTCGGACTGCACTTCGCGCAACAGCAACTGGATGCCGCGGTCGTCGACGTCGATGATGTTGTCGAACACGAACATCTCGTCCATGATCTTCTGCGCCATGTCGTTGTCGTAGTTCTTGATATTGTCCATCACGGCCGACTCTTGCTCGCCGCTCATGAAGTTCAGGATCTCGGCCGCGGTGCGCACGCCGCCCAGCGAGGACTTCTTGATGTGTTCATTACCCGACAACAGCTTGGTCAGCACGTCGTTCAGCTCGCGCAATGCGGCCGGCTGCACGCCGTCCAGCGTGGCAATGCGCAGCACGACGTCGTTGCGCAGTCGTTCGGTAAAGTTTGCCAGAATTTCGCAAGCCTGGTCGCGCTCGAGGTGGACCAGGATGGTGGCGATGATCTGCGGGTGCTCGTTGCGGATCAGCTCGGCCACGGAGACCGAGTCCATCCACTTCAGGCTCTCGATGCCCGAGGCGTCCTTGCCGCCGAGAATACGGTTCAGCAAGACCGCCGCCTTGTCGTCGCCCAGCGCCTTGGTCAGCACCTGGCGGATGTACTCGTCCGAGTCGAGGCCGACGGTCGAATGCAGATTGGTCTCTTCGACGAACTCTTCGAGCACCGTGACCACCTGGCCGTGCTGCACCGCCTTCATCTGCGCCATCGCGGCGCCCAGCTTGAGCACTTCGCGCGGGCCGAGGAATTTCATCACCTCGGCCGCTTCGGCTTCACCCAGGGCCAGCATCAGGATTGCCGCCTTGTTCGTGCCGTCCTTGTCTTTATCACTCATTTGAACCCAACCATGCTTTGATCACGTTTGCGACGATGCGCGGATCCTGGTTTGCCAGGTCTTTCGCCAGTTTCAGGTTGGCGCGGTAACCCATGTCACGGCGAATCTTTTCTTCTTCCTCGAGCTCTTCCTCGTCCGGCTCGGCTTCGTCTTCGCCTTCCTCGCCTTCGGCCTTGTCGTCTTCCTTCGGCTCTTCGGGCACGGCGGTCGCTTCGTCGAACTTCTTGATCGCCGGGCGCAGCAGCGGGCGCAGGAAGCGGAAGTACAGGAAGGCGATCACTGCGGCCACGAAAGCGTAGCGGGCCAGGTCCTTGAACAGCGGCATATTTGCCGGGTCACGCCACCAGTCCGGTTCTACCACTGCTTCGGCCGGCTTGTCCACACCGTCGAACGGTGCGTTGGTCACGTTCAGGGTGTCGCCGCGTGCCTGGCTGTAACCCATTGCCTGCTTGACCAGCTCGTTGATCTGGGCCACTTCGTTGGCCGCCAGCGGACGCACGGTGACCTTGCCGGTGGCCGGGTCGACGATGCGGCGGTAGTTGACCACCACGCCGACCGTCAGGCGCTTGACGCCGCCCATCGGACGCTGTTCGTAGCGGATGGTCTTGTCGACTTCGAAATTGGTGGTCGAATTCTTGGTGCTCGGGCCTAGGGCGGCAGGCGCTTCGGCCGGGGCTTCGCCATCGATCGGCGCAGTGTTCACGCCCGGCGGCTGGTTCGACAGCGCGCCCGGGATGCCCGAGGCGCCGGCGCCGGCGCCTTGCGTTTCCGAGGTCTGCTGGCTGCGGATCGCCTGCGGCTCGGGCGGCGAATTCGGCTTGTACATCTCGGCCGCGGTATCCACCTGGGCGAAATCGATCTCCGCGGTCGCCTGGGCGCGCACATTGCCCTCGCCGACCAGCGGCTTGATCATCGCTTCGACCTGCTTGATGATGTTTTCCTGGACCTGGTCCACGTATTTCAGCTGGGTGGCGTCGAGCATCTTGTTGCCCGCGCCTTTGCCGGCCTGTTCCGACAGCAGGGCGCCGGTCTGGTCGACCACGGTCACGTTGCCGAAGGTCAGCTCAGGCACGCTGGAGGCGACCAGGTGGACGATGGCGCTGACCTGGCCCTGGTCGAGGGCGCGGCCCGGCTGCAGGTTGAGCAGCACCGAGGCGGTCGGCTTTTGCTGGTCGCGCACGAACACGGACGGCTTCGGCAGCGCCAGGTGGACGCGCGCGGCGCTCACCGAACCCAGCGACTGGATCGAACGCGCCAGCTCGCCTTCGAGCGAACGCTGGTAGTTGACCTGTTCCAGGAACTGGGACACGCCCAGCTTCTGGTTTTCCATCAGCTCGAAGCCGACGTTGCCGCCCTTCGGCAGGCCTTGCGCGGCCAGCTTCAGGCGCAGGTCGTGGATCTGCTCGGCCGGCACCAGGATCGCGGTGCCGCCTTCGGAAAACTTGTATTGCACCCCCATCTGGTCGAGCGATGCGGTGATCGCGCCACCGTCGCGGTCGCTGTAATTCGAAAACAGCACGCGATATTCAGGCGCCTGGCTCCACATCCAGACAGCGATCATCAGCGCCAGGATGAGCGCGATGCCACCGCCGATGGCGACGCGCTTGCCCATGGTCGTCTGGAAAAACGACTGGGGCGCTGCCGGAGGCTGGCCCTGGGTGGTGTCGAGAAGGTCTTCCGCAGTTGCTGCCATGTTGGATGGATTCAGATGAATGGGTGGGAACAGGCAGCATTATGGAGCCCGGGGGCAACATTCAAACCCCGAAATAGGGGGCGTTTACCGCCCTAACTCACGGGTGAAATTGGCGCCTGCGCTGCTATTCTGCTTTCCTGAGTGCATTTGTAGATGATTCTACAAGGCAATAACATGCAGGAGGGTAACATGAGTATTGGCGGTATCGGCGGCATCGACAGCGGCCGCATCCAGGCCATGATGGAGCAGCTCAAGGCGGCGGCCACCAAGCCGGACTCGGCGGGGCCGGTTGCCCCTAGTGGGCTTGGCAGTGCCAGCGCGGTTGGTGGCAAGTCCGCGGTCAAGCTCGACTTCGCGGAAGCCTTGCACAATTCCTTGCAGGGCGTGAGCGACCGCTCGGCCGAGGCGCAGGCGCTCAGCAAGCGCTTTACCATGGGCGACGACACGGTCAGCCTGTCGGACACCATGGTGGCAATGCAGAAATCGAGCATCGCCTTCCAGGCGACGGTGCAGGTGCGTAACAAGCTGGTGTCGGCCTATCACGACATCATGAATATGCAGGTGTGACGGCGCCGGTGGGATTCAGGGCCCGCCGTTGCGCAGTCGATGGGCAGGCATTCGCATGTCCCCGGTTCATTCTTCCGCGACAGGCAGCGTCACGGTCAGCGTGCTGCCGGCGCCAGGACCATCGCTGTGCGCGGTCACCAGGCCGCCATGGAGCAGGACGATCGTTTTTACGAGAGCCAGACCGATGCCGAGGCCGCCTTGCGCCCGGTCGGGCGTTCTTTCCGCCTGGCTGAACAGGTCGAAGATGAACGGCAGCAGCTCGGACTTCATGCCGATGCCGTTATCCTGTATCCGGATCACGACGGTTCGCGTGCCGCGAGTCAGGCTCACCACGATCCTGCCGCCGTTGGGCGTGTATTTGGCCGCGTTGTTCAGCAGGTTCGTGAAGGCCTGCACCAGCCGGTTGGGGTCGCCCGATATCTGCGCACCACCGGCATCGCCCTCGATCAGCAAGACGTGCCCGCGCGCCGCTACCAGGGGGTGTGATTGCTCGACCGCGCTGGCGATGATCGTCATCGGATCGAGCAAAGCGCAATCCAGTTCGATCTGGCCACGGGTGACCCGTGACACATCGAGCAGATCATCCACGAGCGACGTCAGGTGCCGTACCTGGCGCCCGATCACGTCGCTGGAACGCCGGATGCGCTCCGCGTTCGCGGTGCCCAGCTTGAGCATCTCCGCCGCCGCGGATATCGGCGCCAGTGGATTACGCAATTCGTGTGCCAGCATGGCGAGAAACTCGTCTTTTCGTCGATCTTGTTCTTGCAGGGAATGATAGAGACGGGCATTCTCGATACCATTTGCCGCGATCGATGCCAGCTGTAAGAGGATGGCCTCGTCTTCTTCCGAGAATTCGCCTTGTATCTTGTCCGATGCCTGGATCAGCCCGATATTCTTGCCCATCCGATCGATCAGTGGCACGGCGAGCCATCCTCGCATGGGAGGGTGGGCTTGCGCGTGCGTCCCGAATCCGCGCCAGCGCGGATGCGCTTCCAGTTCCGCTTGGGTCAGGCGCATGACGCGGTTGGTACGGCAGACTTCCGCATAGATCCCGCTGCCATCGGTGCGCGTGGCGTAGTCGCGATAGTGGGCGTACTTGTCGGAGAGCGAGACCGCGTTGATCGCTTGCGACCATCCCGTGCCTTCCGTCAGGGAAACGACGGCCTGGTGTACCTGCAGGATATCGCGTGTCTCATCGACGAGGACGTCGGCGATCTCGCCATCCCAGAGGACGGTCTGTAACTTTCGCGCGGCCTGGGCGACTTTCGACAGCAGGGCAACGTTGCGTTTCTCGCGTTCCAAGCGCTGCCCGAGTTCTGCTTCCGCCAGAACAATTTCGTGAATATCAGTATTGGTACCGATCCATTCGCGGATCGAGCCTGTCGTCTCGATGATGGGTACGCCCCGAACTTCGGTCCAGCGGTACTGTCCATCCATCCGGCGCAGGCGATATCGCACTTCGAACAACGATGTCGTCGCCACGCATTCGAGCCACCGCGTCCGGGCCGCCTCGCGGTCATCCGGATGGACTGCCTCCAGCCATCCAAAGTCGCGCCACTGCTCGTAGGTTTGTCCGGTAAAGGCGCGCCACGAAGGAGAGTCTTCGACGACCCGGCCGTCGGGAGTGTTGCTCCACACGATCTGGGATGTGGCCATCACCAGGGAACGAAACCGTTCCTCGCGCATACGTAAAGCGGTTTCCGCCTGAATCTTGTCGGTGATGTCTTCATGCATGAGCATGACTTCGAGCACCTTGCCATCACCATCTTTAATAGGGTGCGCCCTTGCTGTTACCCAACGCGCTGGGCCGGAACCGTTCAGGACGGCGACGTCATACCGGACGACCGGAATCCGGATCGACTCCCCATCGAATGCCCGCTGCAGTAGCGCAGCGATGCCGCTTTCGAGGAGCTGGGGATCGCGGAGGACGTTGTAATCCTCGCTCAGGACGAACTGCTTCAATGCCGAGCCTTCGTGGATTTCCCAAAGTGCTTCCCAGGCCCTGTTCACCCGCATTGTCCGACCGTCGGGTGCGAGTATCTGAAGGCTCAGCGGAGACTGGTCGAACAGCTCCTTGAAGCGCTGATCGGCAGCGGCATCGACGCTGGCGGGCGAATTGGGACCAACACCGGTAGGCAGCATTTTTTCTGGCGAATGGGAAAGGGGGCACATCATGGCACATCCGACGCGTCGGCGCATGATCAGCTGTGCCACTGGCACGTCGACCGGGACGGCATCGGGGCAGAAACGGACGGCGCGAATCCGACAAAGCGCGCAAACAGCACGCTATACAGGGAATTCGCGGGACGGGCGCCGACGCTGAAAAACATTCCTGCAACGGCCGCGCATGATGTGGGTGCAGTTCAGGCGGGGCTCGCCAGCTTCAGTCCGACGATGCCGGCCGCGATCAGGCCGATGCAGGCAAGGCGCGCCGGGTTGGCCGATTCGCCGAACAGGACGATGCCGACCAGGGCCGTGCCGACCGCACCGATACCGGTCCAGATCGCATACGCCGTACCCAGCGGCAGCGTCTTCATGGCCTGGGACAAGAGGCCGAAGCTGACCGCCATCGCCGCCACGGTGCCGACGGTCGGCCACAGGCGGGTGAAACCTTCCGTATATTTGAGGCCGACGGCCCAGCACACCTCGAACAAACCGGCCAGAAACAAGACCAACCACACCATGATGTTCTCCTGAATGAATACGACAGACCTTGCCGCTGATATATGACTTATCTTATGTGAATGGTGATGATGGAAAAAGTCAAAAGCTATCAGTATGATTGATAGATGACTTTCGATCTCGACCACCTGCGCCTCCTGCTCGCCGCCGTCGACCACGGCTCCTTCTCCGCTGCCGCGCGCGCACTGGGGCGCGTGCCGTCCTCCGTCAGCATGGCCATCGCCAACCTGGAAGCCGAACTCGGCCTCGAACTGTTCGACCGCAGCGGCCGCGAACCGCGGCCCACCGTGCACGCGCTGGCCTTGCTGCCGCAGGCGCGCCTGCTGGTCGAGCAACTGCGGCTGCTGAACCAGCACGCGCTGTCGCTGAGCCAGGACCTCGAACCTTCGCTGACCCTGGTGCTGGTGCCCGAGCTGATGGCCGCCGCGCCCTGGCACGATGCCTTACGGGCGCTGTCCGACGAGTTCCCCTTGCTGGAAGTGAACGTCCTGAGCGCGGCCCAAGCCGATGCGCTGGCGATGTTGCAGGATGGCCGCGCCGACCTGGCGCTGGTGTTCGAGCGCTATGGCACGGATCCGCGCGAAGGTTTCCAGGAAGTGGCCCACGAAACGCTGGTGGCGGTGCTGGCGCCCGATCACCCGCTGCTGGCGCGGGTGCCGGCTGGCGCGATCCGCGACCAGCACCTGCTGGGTGAGCGCCAGATCGTGATGGCCGGCCGCCACGCCGACCAGGTCGACAAGCGCATCGCCATGTCGCGCCTGCAGTGGAAGACCGACAATCCGGTGGCGGCGCTCAGCCTCGTCACCGCCGGCCTGGGCTGGGCCTGGCTGCCCGCGGGTTTCGTGCGTGCGCCGCTGGCGGATGGCCAGCTGGTGCACATCCCTTCCGCCAACTTCACCAACATCATGAAGCTGTTCGTCGACGTGGTATGGGCCAACAACCGTCCGCAAGGACTGGCGGCGCGGCGCTTCGTGGCGCTGCTGAACGAGCGCCGCATCCATTCATCCTGAGGCCAGGGCAGGCCGCAAGGCTGGCCGAACGCGGTGTGCGTCAAAAGAAGCATAATGTTTGCATCTTTGAGAAAACCGCATTACACTTGGTTAACTGCTGAGCACAAGCCTCGGTAGACAGATGAAGGAAGCGATCATGAACATCGATAAATTCAAGCACCAGCACCTCGATATCCTCGACAGCATCGACCGCCTGCGCGCCAGCAGCCAGGAGGGCGTGGTCGAGCACGCGGAAGAGATCGCCGCGCAGATCGTCGCGATGAGCGGCGTGGTGCGGCTGCACCTGGCGGTCGAGAACGACACCCTGTATCCGGCGCTGGCGCGGGGCGACCTGCGCCTGGCGCGCATGAGCCAGGCCTACCAGAACGAGATGGGTGACATCGCCGCCGACTACCTGGCATTCGCCGGGCGCTGGAACCTGGCCAGCCGGCTGGTCAAGGCGCCGGAACAGTTCAGGCAAGAGGCGAACCGGGTGCTGCGCAATCTGTACCAGCGCATCCGGCGCGAAGACCGGGAATTCTATCCGGCGATCGAGGCCGGCGCGGTCGCCGCCTAAGAACCTATCCCGGTAGGTGGGAGTCGTTCCTGCCGCGCCTGGCAAGCGTGCGCTGCGTTGCTCGTCGTTGCATGGCTAGCCATGCGGCCTCCTCGCGCCTTGCTCACGCTCGCCATGCATCGCCATGAACTTCCCCCCACCTACCGGGATAGGTTCTAAGAACCTACCGGGATAGGTTCTAAGGGTTCAGGCGGCCTTGCGCCGATGCACCGTGACCGGCACTTCGCGCGGACGCGGTTCGGGCAGCAGGGAAGCCAGGGTATGGCGGTCGAGTTCGGCCAGATAGGCGGCGGTGGCATTGCCCAGCACGCCCTTCAGGCCGCACGCCTTGACCAGGCCGCAGGGCGTGCCGTTGGGGTCGAAGCACTCGGCCATGTAGAAGTCGCTCTCGCTCATGCGCACGATGGCGCCGACGTTGATGTCCTTCGGTTCGTGTGCCAGACGGAAGCCACCGTTGCGGCCACGAATGGTTTCGATTGTGCCGTTGCGTGCGAGTTCATTCACCACCTTCATCAGGTGGTTTTTAGAAATGTTGTGCAGGTCAGCGATCTCCTGGATCGTCACCAGGCGACCGGGGTTGCTGCCCAGGTGCAGCAGCGTGCGCAACGTGTAATCGGTGAAGGAGGTCAGACGCATGATCGCCCAAGTATAACGCATTCCGTCATGCCGCCGACCCGGAGCCGGCGGCGCAATTTTTACATGTATTAACTTGCCGGACTTAACTTGTCGTTCCAATATGAACGAACGGGTAGCGAGCCCGACGCAGCTAAATCAGGAGTACACCATGCCTACCATTCCATCCGCCGTTCATATCATCCACAACGATCCGGTGATGACCGCCGGCCTGCACGCCATCCTTGCCGACCGTCCCGAATGGCGTGTCAGCACCCACCTGAGCCAGCCCGAGGCGCGGCAGGTGGCGCGGGTGCTGGTCGCCGATTACGACACCGGCCTCGCGCTGGCGCGCCAGCCCGAGCACGCCGGCGTGCGCCGCCCCAGTGTCCTGATCGTCACCCAGCTCGACAAGGAATGGGAAGTGCGCCTCGCGATGGACGCGGGCGTGCATGGCTACGTGCTGCAGTCGTGCAGCCAGGACGAGCTGCTCAAGGCGGTCGCATCGCTGGCGCAGGGCCAGCGCTACCTGAGCGAGTCGGTGACGCGCAGCGTGGCCGATAGCCTCAGCCGCGAAAACCTGACCGGCCGCGAGACCGACGTGCTGCAATTGCTGGCCGAAGGCTGCTGCAACAAGTCGATCGCGCGCAAGCTGGGCATCGGCGTCGGCACCGTCAAGACCCATGTAAAGGGCGTGATGAGCAAGCTCGACGCCACCGCGCGCACGCATGCGGTGGTGGTCGCCACCCAGCGTGGACTGATCCGTCCTGGCAGCGGCATCCGCAGCGCGTACTACTGAGCACATGGCGCTGCGGGTTCCTGAAAGGCCCATAGCCCAAGCACGTCATTCCCGCGCAGGCGGGAATCCAAGTATGCGTGCATGACCACATCATTTGATGCTTGCCACTGTACGGAGGCCTTGGATTCCCGCCTGCGCGGGAATGACGTGTTGGGGCTGCGGGCCAAGCGGAGTGCCCGGTCAGTGGGCACTGAGTGGCCGCTACTGCTTCTCCGGCGGATCCGCAAAATGCCGGGCATCGACGATGCACCAGGCGATGCCCAGCGCCAGCGCCAGGCCGACCAGCGCGCTGCCGGTAACGGTCTGGTCGTCGAGCAGGTAGGCGTTGCACAGGCGCTGCGGCAGTTCGCGGTACAGCATGCCGGCGATCGCCATCATGGCGCAGATATTGGCGACATAAAACAGCTGGACCACCACATGGGCCCGGCGCAGGGCGCCCGGCAGGGCGGCGCCGAGCAGCAGCAGGCTGGCGAATTTGGCGCCGGCCGCGAGCGGCTCGAACAGCGCCTGTTCCAAGGCGCGCGGAATCATCCAGTAGGTGGTGATGAAGGCCGTCGCGGTGAAGGTCGTGAGGCCCTGGAAATCCCAGCGCGCCAGGCCCGGCGGCAGGCGCAGCGCGGGGCCCAGCAGCGCGCCGCACAGCACCAGCAGCGGCAGTTGAACCAGCATGTGGCGCAGCATCGATGCTTCCAGCGGCGCGCGGGTGGCCAGCAACACCCCTAGCAGCGCGGGGCCGCTCCAGCGCATCAGGCGCGTCATCGCCTAGGTCCTTTCCGCGGCGCGCGCCAGCGCATCGTCGAGCGCCGTGCCGGGTTCGGTGTAGTCGAGGATGCGCACCAGACGGCCGCTGCGGTCGACCACGTGGAAGGCCGCGTTGTGCTCGAACTCGCCCAGCGGCGCCGGCACCACGATCACGCCGAAGGCATCGAGCAGGCGGCGCCGTTCGGCATCGAGCGGTATCCCGTACAGGCGCCACACGTCCGGATCGGTCTTCATCATGCGGCCGTATCGGGTCAGCGCGCTGGCATCGTCGCGCGGATCGAAGCTGATCGTCACCAGGCGCACCTTGTCCGCCGCGCCGCGCGCGTGGATCTCGTCCTGCATCTGCTGCAGCTCGGTGCCGACCACGCGGCAGATCGACTGGCAGCGCGCATAGATGAAGGTGACCAGGGTGACGCGGCCGTCACCGGTCAGCTCGTCGGCGAGCAGGCGCGCCGCGCCGTCGGCGCCGCTCAGGGTCGCCGGCGGCAAGCGCAGCGGACGTTCGGCCACCTCGATGCGGCGCGCGGCCTCGGTCGAGATCGCGCGAAAGCCGCTGCTGCCGTAATACAGGGCGGCGCTGCCGGCCAGGGCGACGGCCAGCACCGCAAGGAGGGTGGCGCGGCTACCGGCGCTACTCGAACGAGGCGAGTTCATCGTCGCCCTTCCACGGCGCCGTGCGCTCGGCGCTGGCGCTGCGCGCCTCCGCCACCAGCTTGGCGTCGATGCTTTCCGCGCGGTTGCCGAACTGGCTGCGGATATGGCTCAGCAGGGCGGCCATCTGGGCGTCGTCCAGCTTGTCCTTGAAGGGCGGCATCATGCCGTTGTAGGCGGCGCCTTTCACCGTCAGGGTGCCGGAAACGCCGTGCAGCACGATCTGCGCCAGGCGCTTCGGATCGCCCGTCACCCACTCCGATTCCGCCAGCGGCGGGAACACGCCCGCCAGGCCCAGGCCGCTGGCCTGGTGGCAGGCCACGCACTGGGCGTTGTAGATCTGCGCGCCGTCGACCTTGGCGCCCGGCGCAGGCCCTTGCAGGGTGGCCAGGGTGCGGTGGTCGCCGAAGGCGGCGTCGTCGTTGCTCTGGGTGATGTAGATGTAGCCGATGCCCCAGGCCACCAGGCCGATCACCACCGCTAACAGCGGCTTCGGGAACGGACGCTCGCCCTCGGTCGGATCCGGGTTCTCGCGGCGCTGGGCGCGTTCGTGCTCATGCTGATGTTCGCTCATTTTCGTTCCCTCTGCGTGCCGATGGTCTCGACCGCCGGATAGGTGTGATCCAGGCCCACCAGGTAGGCCACCAGGTCGAGCGCCTCCTGGCGCGCCACCACCACCTTGCCGGCCGGCGTATAGCCGCGCGGCAGCGTCACCACGCGGTCGCCCTCATCGGCCTTGTCCTTGACCTCGAACAGGTAGGGATAGGCCGGCATGATCGAGCCGGCGACGTAGGCGCGCGGCTGGTACATATGGCCCAGGTGCCAGTCGACGCTGGGCTGGCGCGCGCCGATGTTGAACAGGTCGGGGCCGGTGCGCATGGTGCCCAGCAGGTGCGGCTTGTCGTAGTGGTAGTCGGCCGCCACCGAGGCGCGGCCCCAGCCGCGCTTGTCGTCCGGCGCCTGTACGGGATCGCGCGGCTGCTGCGAGTGGCAGTAGATGCAGCCGTTGGCGATGTACACCTGGCGTCCGCGCAGCTCGGCCGAGGAATAGGGCTTCAGGCCCGGCGGCGGTTCTCCGTCCTTGAGCTGCATGTGCGGCACCACCACCAGCGCCGATGTCGCCAGCGCCAGCGTCACCATCGCGCCGCCCAGCAGTTTGAGTTCGTCTTGCATGATCTTCCTTTCAGGCGGCCGTTGCGACCGAGGTGGTCCTCAGCGGTTCGTTCAGCAGCGCCGCGCCTTCGCGCGCCACGCCGCGGCGGGTCGCCATCAGCACGAAGTGGATCGCGAACACCAGGTGCCCGAGGGCCATGATGGCGCCGCCCACCGAGCGGCTCTTGAGCCAGGGGATGGTCACGTTGACCGAATCCATGAACGGCTTCGCCGCGTCCAGCATGGCCAGGCCCTGCAGCCAGCCGCCGATCGACAGGCCGACGAAATAGATGCCGAAACCGACCACCACCAGCCAGAAGTGCAGCGAGATCAGGTTCGGATACGGCCACTCCCAGTCCATCACGCGCGGCATCACGAAGTACACCGCGCCGAACATCACGAGGGTGAAGAAGCCGTACAGGCCGAGGTGGGCGTGGGCCACCGTAAAGTGGGTGAAGTGCGCCACCGTGTTCACGCTGCGCAGCGCTTCGATGGAGCCCTGGACGGAACTGAGCGTGTACATCATCCCGCCCAGCACGATGAAGCGCAGCGTGGGCGAATCCCACAGGCGCCTGAAGTGGCCCTTCATGGTCAGGTGCTGGTTGATCGAGAACGCCAGCACCGGCACGATCATCATCACGCTCTGCACGATCGACAGCGTGATCAGCCAGCCCGGCACCGGGCCGCCGATCAGGTGGTGGCCGCCGACCTGGCCATAGAAGAAGGCCAGCGACCAGAAGCCCACCAGCGACAGGTTGTACGACTGGATCGGGCGGCCGATGATCTTCGGCAGGAAGTAATACACGCAGGCCAGCGCCATGGGCGTGTAGAACAGGCCCAGCACGTTGTGGCCGAACCACCAGTTCATGGCCGCCTGCTGCACGCCGAAGTGCATCGCCGGCAGGTTACCGACCAGGAACAGGGTGGGGAACCAGAACAGCGCCGCGCCCATGTACCAGACCGACACGTACAGGTGGCGCACGGTGCGCGCCTGCAGCGTGTAGACCAGTGGCAGTCCCACCAGGGCGCCGCCGACCACGAACAGGATGTCGACCTGCCACGGGATCTCGAGCCACTCCATGCCGTCGGACAGGCCCACCGCGATGCAGCCCAGGCCCGCGATCAGGCCCGCGTTCCACACCATGGCGCCGGCGATCGCATAGCGCGCGCCGACCAGCGGCGTCTTGAGCAGGCGCGGCAGCAGCCACATTGCCAGCCCCAGCGCCGCCATCGGCGCCCAGCCGTAGGCGACCGCGTTCAGGTGGATGGTGCGCATGCGCCCGAAGGTGAGCCAGGCCTGGTTCACCAGCAGGTCAGGTTCGTGCAGTTTGATGGAGCTGAGTAGTCCCGCGGCGGTCGCCACCAGCAGCCACACGACGGCGCAGGCCAGGAACAGGAAGGTCACGAGCGAGCTCGAACGGTCGGCCTCGACCCGCGCCTGCAGTTCCTCGCCCAATCGCCGCGCCTCGTCCTCGGTGAGGGGCGGGGCGGCGTCATGCGCGGCCTGAGCGGCGGCCTGGCTGGGCGTGGCGGCGGGGTCGTCGCTGCGGCCGATCTCGCCTTCCGAGAAGATGGTGCGGGCCGCGGCGGGGCTGGCCTCGAACAGGCGGTTGCGCAGCGACCAGACGAAGATCGCCAATCCCGTCACCGAGAGGATGAACGAGGACAGCAGGATGGTCATGGTATTCATGGCGGGTCCAGGCGAAGGAAGATCGGCCCTGGCGGGAATGCGCAGGCCTTTAAAAAGATGCCTCAAAGATACGAAATAGGAGCGGGGTGCGGCAATACGCCTTTGGGTAGAGCGGCGCGCGCCGCCCCCTGCGCCAAGCACCTAAGGCAGAGGCGCGTCCATCGCCTGCGCCACCCGCCGCGCCAGTTCTTCGGCCTGGGCGCCGCTGGCGACGTTGGCGAAGTTCATCAGGAGCGCGCTGCGCGTGGGCGTGCCGGCATAAAAATCGGCCAGCGCCACGGGCGCCAGGCCGTGCTCGCGCAGGCGCGCGGCGAGCAGGCGATCGGTGCCCGGCGCGACTTCGGCCATCAGGTGCAGGCCGCCGGCCTGGGGCAGGATGTTGGCGCGGGCGCCGAACGCCGGGGCCAGCGCGCGCGCCGTGAGCTCGCAACGCTCGGCATACAGGCGGCGCATGGCCTGGACGTGGCGCACGAAGTGGCCGTCCTGCATGAACTCGCACAGGATGGACTGGGTGAGCGCCGGGCAGCCGTTGCTGAGCAGGCTCGCGGCATCCTCGAAGCGCTCGACCAGCTCGGGCGGCACCACCACGTAGGACAGGCGCAGCCCCGGGAACATCACCTTGCTGAAGCTGCCGCTGTAGATCACACGGCCGGCGCGGTCCATGCTGGCCAGGGCCGGCAGCGGCCGTCCGCTGTGGCGGAACTCGCCGTCGTAATCGTCCTCGACGATCCAGGCATCGTGGGCGCCGGCCCAGTCCAGCAGGGCCTGGCGCCGCGCCGGCGGCATGCTGACCGTGAGCGGGCACTGGTGGCCCGGGGTGACCACCGCCATGCGTGCCCCCGGCGCCAGCAACGCGGCGCGCGCCACGTCCAGGCCGTGCTCGTCGACCGGGGCTGGCCGCGGCACGTAGCCCAGGCCCGCCAGCAGGTGGCGCGTGGGCGGAAAGCCCGGCTCCTCGGTCCACACCATGTCGCCTGGAGACAGCAGGGCGTGTGCAATCAGTCCCAGGACCTCGCGGTAGCCGGCGCTGACGAATACCTGGCATGGCGTGCAGTCGATCCCGCGCGAGAGCTTGAGGTAGCTGGCGATGGCGGTGCGCAGGGCGGGCGCGCCGAAGCTCGATTCCTTCAGCAGGTGGCGCGTCTGCAGCGAGCGCGCGGTGCGCGCGGCCATGCGCGCCCACACCTTGCGCGGAAAGGCGTCCAGCGCCGGCAATCCCATCTGGAACGGCAGCGGCGCCACCGCGCCGCCGACGTCCAGCGGCAGCGGCCGTGCGCGCGGCGCCACCTTGGCGCGCGCCGGCGGGCGGTGCAGGGGATCGCGCCGCGCGACCACCGAGCCGGCCGCGCCGCGCACTTCCAGGTAGCCCTCGGCCGACAGCAGGGCATAGGCGGCGGCCACGGTGCCGCGCGCCAGGCCGAGTTCTTCGGCCAGCACGCGGGTGGCGGGGATGCGGTCGCCCGCCTTGAGGACGCCCGTGTCGACCGCCTCGCGCACGCGCGCGTGGATCTGGCGGTACAGCGGGACCGGGCTGCCGGCGTCGAATCTCAGGTAGTCGCTGACGGACAGGTCTTGCATTGGAAACGTTACCTCCTTGGCAGTATATTATGCACTTGGACCGGTAGTTACGAAAGAGCGGACTGGGCCAAGAATGGTTTGGCTCAGCCTTAAATTCAGATCTTGGTCCAGGATGCCGGTAGCGCGCCATGCGACTTTGCATCGGCGCCGTGATGGCCCCAGTCATTGGCCCGATCTTGGCTCTTTATCCAGCACGCATTCGGCGCGACGATGATAGTCCCTCATCCATGATGGAGCAGCCATGCAGATTTCTTCCAGCCTGTCGTCGGCGCTGTCGTCGGCAATGCCCCGCATCGCCGGTGCGAAGCCGTCGGGCAGCCAGGTCCCGTTTGCGATCGCCCAGGCGCGCGCCGACTCGGCCGAAGACAAGCGCCGCCTCGAAGAGAACGCGGCGCGCCATGCGGGCGCGATCGCCAGTTTCGCCAGCCAGGGCATCACCGTGACCCAGGGCTCGTACACCATGCTGTACAAGCAGGAGGTGGCGAAGTCGATCGACACCGATGGCGACGGCATCATCGGCATCGACGAACTGGCGACCGGGCTTGGCGGCGACGAAGGCATGGAGCGCGCCAGGCAGCTTCACTCGATGCTCGACGTCGACGGCGACGGCCGCCTGGGACTGGAAGAATTCGGCGACAGCGTGCGCGATCCGTTCCGCGATGCGGATTTCCGCCGCCAGCTCGAACAGCGCGGCGCCATGGACCCGGCCGCGATGGGCGCGCTGCACCGGCGCCATGCGGCGCAGTACGACGCCGCGGCGGTGCTGGGGGCGATGGCGCGCGCGATCGATACCGCGGCGTAGCGTGGACGGCTCCGCCGTCCACGCGTTCAGCTTATGGATGCATTGTGGCGGCGCACGCCGAGTTATGCAGGAGAACGATAGTGAAGACAGGTTGGCGCATCGGACCATGCGTGCTGTTCCCGCGGCGGCGCCGGCTGGAAGCCGGCGGGCGCGAAGTGGCGCTGGGCTCGCGCGCCTTCGACCTGCTGGTGTGCCTGGTACGGCGCGCCGGCGAGGTGGTGGGCAAGGATGAACTGCTGCGCCTGGTGTGGCCCGGCTTGGTGGTGGAAGAAGCGAACGTGCGCGTGCACGTCTCGAACCTGCGCAAGGCGCTGGGCGCGGTGGCGCCCGATGCCGGCGCCTGGATCGTGAACGTACCGCTGCGCGGCTATATGTTCCGCGGCCCGCTCGATCCCATCGGCCTGGAAGGGCTTCTAGATCAGGCCCAGGGTCAGGGCCTTGAGGGTGGCGGCGGCGCGGGTCGAGCAATCGAGCTTGCGGAAGATGCTCTCGACGTGGGTGCGGACGGTGCTGGGGCTGATGCGCATGGCGCGCGCGGCCTCCTTGTTGCTCTCCCCGAGGCTGATGCGCTGCAAGACCTCGACTTCGCGCGCCGACAGCGTGGCGCGCGCCGGCGCGCCGGCGCTTCCATTCGCGTTGCCTCCACCAATCGCGCCATTGCCCGACGCGGCGCGAACGCCCGTCGCCGCGGCCAGGACGGCGTCTACCGTGGCGCGGTCGAAGCGGCCGCCCGTCACCTGGGCTTCGAGCAGGGCGCCGGCCGCCGCCGGCTCATGAGCCGCGCGCCATGGCCGCGGCGAGCGCAGCGCCACCCAGGCGGCGGCCACGCCCAGCAGGCGCTGGGGCGCGCCGAGGGCGCTCGCGTCCAGGCTGCGGAAATAGCCGCTGCCATCGAGCCGCTCGTAGACGTGCGACGCCAGTTGCGCGTCCGGCCCCAGGCCGTCGATGCGGCTGCCGGCGCGTGCGGTCCAGTAGGGCACCAGGCGCACCGCTTCCCAGTCGGCGGCGTTCAATTTGCCGTTGCGCTCCCATACCGTGTTGGTCACCGCCGCGCGCCCGATCCCGTGCAGCAGGGCGGCGCGCGCCAGGCTGCGCTGCTGCGCCTCGGGCAGGCCCGCCAGCTGCGCCGCCTCCTGCGCCAGCAGCGCGACGCGGCGCGAATAGCCGGCCAGCCAGGGCAGCTTCAGTTCGATCATGTCGGCCACCAGCGTGAGCGGCACCGATACCGGAAGAAAATCCGGCTGCGACGATGGCGCTTCCGCGGTCTCCAGTTCGTCGAGCCAGGCGCGCGCATGCGGCGCCACGAGCGCCACCAGGCGCGCCGGATATTTGACGTCGCCCAGCTGCGCGATCATCTCCAGCGCGCGCTCGATGCCATGCACGCGCGACAGGATCTCGAGGTCGCCGCCCAGCGCCGCGTGGTACACCACGGTCGGCACTTCGTCGCCGCGCAGGTGGAACGGAAGGCCGCTGCCATCGTAGTTCTCCCACACGTGGCGCAAGCCGCTTTCGACCGCGGCCGGCAAGCCCATCATGGCGGCGATGTCGCCCGCGACTTCGCAGTGGACTTCGGCCAGCTCGGTGGTGTCGGAGAGGCGCGCAATCTGCTGGGCATTGAGGGTGCGGCTCACCAGCGCATGGCGCGCGCCGACGTCGTCGCCCATCATCGCGGCGAAGCCGGCCGCGTTGGCGGTGCAGCCCGACCAGCGCAGCAGCGCGACCATGCGCGCGTGCTCGCAGGCCGCGGCGTCAAAGCCGGCCGCCGCGGCCACCCGCGCGGCCAGGCGCGCGGCGCGCTCCGAACCGTCGATCGGCTGGCCCATGCTCAGGTCGCCGACGATGGCGAGCAGACCCATCGCCTGGGACAGGGTCGCGGTGTCGTGGCCGTGCAGCGATGCTGTGGGAAGCGACAGGGAAGAAGAAGGTTCGCGCGCGGCCGTATCCATCGATCGTCGTTTACATGCCCGGGGCGGGATGCACCGGGATCTGGTTGCGCAGACTCAGGTTAATGACGTTCCAACCACGAATCGCCGCGATAGTATAGCCAAGTTCGGCGATCTCGTTCTCGCTGAAATGCTCGCGCAGTGCCGGCCACGCGGCGTCGGTGTCGTCGCGGTGCGGCAGAGCGTTGACGGCGTCGGCCCAGGCCAGGGCGGCGCGTTCGCGCTCGCTGAAGAACGGCGATTCGCGCCATGCGGCCACGGAGTTCAGGTGGCGTGGATCGGCCCCCTGCTTGATCAGGTCGCGCCAGTGCAAGTCGATGCAGACCCCGCAGCCATTGAGCTGCGAGACGCGTAGCTGCACCAGCTCGAACAGGCGTTCGCCGATCGAGCTCTGGCGGTTGGTCATCGACAGGTTGATCAGGGCTTTCAGGTTGGCGGGGGCCAGGGTGAACAGGTTCAGACGTGCGGACATGATGTGTTCCTTTCAGGGTGGCGAGGGCGCACTGTGCGGCCTTCTTGCAGATAAGACGAGCGGGCGCGCCCGGCTGTGACATGCGGCGCGATTTTTTTCCAAAGCTCTCCCGAAAGGAGGAGCGCGCCGTCCCGGGCCTGCCGATGCGCGATGCCGGCCTCCCTCCGATTAAAGAGGTATCACGATTGCACCTTTATGGGCGGCTCGCTACACTGGTCCCGCCAATTTATGAAAGGGATATCCAATGACGCACGCAAACAAGGGAACCGCCGTGATCACCGGCGCATCGACGGGCATGGGGGCCGTGTACGCGGACCGCCTGGCGCGCCAGGGCTACGACCTGGTGCTGATCGCGCGTGACGAAGAACGCCTGGCGCGCGTGGCGAGTCTGGTGCGCGCCGCCACCGACCGCAAGGTCGAGGTGCTGGCCGCCGACCTGGTCGATCCGCACGCGCTGCGCCGCGTCGAAGCGCTGCTGCGCGTGCGCGGCGACGTCACGCTGTTGGTGAACAACGCCGGCATCGGCTCGGTCGCGCCGCTGCACGGCGACGACGTCGATGCGATGGACCGGATGATCGCGCTGAACGTCACCGCGCTGACCCGCCTGACTTATGCGGTGGCGCCGGGCATGGCGGCGCGCGGCGCCGGCACCATCGTCAACGTGTCGTCAATCGTCGCGGTCGCGACCGAGATGATGAATGGCGTGTATGGCGCCAGCAAATCCTATGTGCTGGCATTTACCCAGGCGCTGCAGCACGAGTTCGGGGCCAAGGGCCTGCGCGTGCAGGCGGTGCTGCCGGGCGTGACCGCCACCGGCTTCTGGGACACGCTGGGCCATCCTTTGGAGCGCTTGCCGGCGGAGGTCGTGATGAGCGTGGACGACCTGGTCGACGCCGCGCTGGCCGGCCTGGCCCAGGGCGAGCAGGTCACCATTCCAGGCCTGCACGATGGAGAAAAATGGACCGCCTACGATGCGGCGCGGCGCGAGCTGGCCGGGATGTTCGGCAATGCCGCGCCGGCGCCACGCTACGCCGTGCAGGCGCGGCAGGCCGCCTGAAGGTTCAGGCCGATTTCAGGCCAGGCCCGCCAGCTTGGCGTTACGCTCGCGTTCGAGCTTGGTGATGTAGCGCTGCACCGCGGCCAGGCCGCCGCGCGAGATGTCGACGAACTGGCAGCCCAGGCGGCGGCTGGTCTTGTGGTTCAGCAGGGTGAGGTCGAGCGAGTTGCGGATCTCGAGCGAGGTCGCGATCGGACCGATCTCGGGCAGCTCGATGCGGCAGCCCTCGATCACGCGGCCGATGCCCGCACCCAGCTGGAGTTTGTTGTCGAGCAGGGCGATGCCGCCGACGCTGATGTCGTGCAGCGGGAACACGCCCATGCCGCCGCCGGCGTCGATCGGCACCGGCACCAGTGCGCGCACCGGATTGCTGACCGGCGTGGGCATGCGGTAGTACTCGCGCCGTTGCAGGCGGATCAGGGTGGGCGGGATGTCGGCGCGCAGCGCGGGCTCGCCGCGCCAGGTGGTGGCGGCCAGGCCGTCGGCGCCGAACAGGATGCGGATCCTGTCGAGCGAGGTTTCGCATTTCACGCGGCCGGCGGCCACGATGCGGTCGTTCTGGGCGCGGTCGACCGAACGGTCCAGCACCACCGTACCGCTGTCTTCGTCGACCGCCAGGATCGAAGTCACACAGACGTCGGCCTCACCCTTGATCAGCATGCGAATCAGCTGGTTCTTTTCTCCGATCTGGCGCAGCAGCGCCACGATCTCGCGGCGCGATCCGACTTCGAAATCGTGCCAGTCTTCCAGTTCTGCTTCATTCATCGCTTGCTTCTGTCCTTGCCGCTGGTTCCATTGGGAGGTGGGGCGTCGGATCGGGCGCGGGAGGCAATAGCTCACCATGTTGTCGAGCCGACTCTATATGATATAGCCATGCCAACAGTTCCGCAATTGCCCGATACAGGGCCGGAGGAATCTCGCGGTCGAGATCGACCTGCATCAGCAGCGACACCAGCTCCTTCGATTCGTGCACGAACACCCCGGCGTCCTGGGCGCGCTGGATGATCTGTTCGGCCACCATGCCCGACCCCTTGGCCACCACGGTCGGGGCGCGCTCGCCGGCGCCATAGGCCAGCGCCACGGCGTTCTGGCGCCGCTTGCCGGCCGATTCAGTCATCGCCTTCCTTCGCTTCGGGCGTGCCGGTGCGCGGGCGCGCATCGAATCCGGCCAGCGGCGTGCCCACCGCATCGAGGGCGCTCGCCAGTTCCGGCATGTGCTCGCGCAGCAGGCCGGCGGTGGCGTCGTCGGCCGCCGCGAACTGCACCTGCAAGGCGCCGTTCACCATGCGCAGCTGTGCCTCGAGTTCGCCCAGCTGCGGAAAGCGCAGGCGCAGGCGCGAGTGCCAGATCGCCTGCTCGCCCTCGCCATCCTTGCCGCCATGGGCTTCGCGCTGCACGTCCCATTCCATCGGCTGGCCCGGCCACAGCTGGCCTTTCCAGGCCAGCTGCGATTGTTCCTGGGCCGCCAGCTGCATGCTGATGAACTGGGCGGTGGCGGGATCTTGCGGATTGGGGCGCACGCCGCCCTGCGCGGCCTGCTGCTGCGGCTCACCAGCCAGTTCGGACATGGGCAGGGCGCCGCGCGCCCATTCGGCCACGTGCGATTCGTAGAACAGGCCGCTCTTGCCGAAGGCCTGCTGCAGGCCGGCCGCCAGCGCCGCCGGATCGGCCCCGGGGCCGCCCACCAGCGGCGCGCGGCCGACGATGGAGGACAGGTGGCTGTCGGCTCTCTGGGCCGCGGCCAGCACGCCGGCCAGGGCCTGGGCAGTGGGACTCAGGGTGGTGTTCTTCGCTTCGGTGCCGCCGGCAAAGGCCTGCGCGGCCATCGCGCCGCTGGAAGCCAGCAGGGCGCTGGCGCGGCCCACGGCGGCGCCTTCGCGATACGACAGCGGCGCATGCGCGCCGTCGGCATCCTCTTGCGGCGCGGGGCCGGCTTCGGCGAAGGCGGTGGTCGTTTGCGAACCGACCTGGAAGGTGGGCCGCGGATGCAGGCCGACCAGGGTCATCGGCACGTCGGCGCCGACCTGGGCGCCGGGTGGCAGCTGCATGCGGGCCTGGGTGTCGGCGAACTTGACGACGAAGGTACCATCTAGCAGGCGGGCCTGGACCGCGCCGTGGATGGCCTTGCCCAGGAACGGCGCGATCTCGCGCGCGAAGGCTTGCTGGCGCGGATCGGCGGCCTGCTCGGCCGGCCGCGCCGGGGTGACAGGCGCGACGCTGCCGACGAGTTCACGCGGCAGCATCGGGCCCTCCCATTATCAGACGCCATAGGCGCGCACGACGCGGCGTTCGGTCGAGGTGCTCTTCATCAGCGACGACAGGTGCGCCATCCATGGCATGGTGAGGTCGCGGATCTGGCGGTCGAAGTCGAGCATGCGGCGGATCGCGTTGACCTTGCGCAGGCGCTCCGGGCCGCCCAGCGGCGCGCCGCCTTCATTCGCTTTCAGGCGGTTGGCATGGCGCGCGCATTCCTGCTCCAGCTCGGCCAGGCGGTCCCACTCATTGGCGCTGGCTGCATCCAGCATGCGCTCGGTGATGCCGACCATGGTTTCGTAGGTGGTCACGACTTCCTGTCCGCTCATCGTCATCGTCATCATCTTCCTCAGGCGCTCATCAGGGTAGGGGCTTGCTGGATCGCCGGCGGCATCGGTTCGGGCGCTTCCTGCTGCTCGCCGATCTGGACCCAGGCGCCGCGCAGGTCGGCCATCAGGCCGTGGATTTCTTCGACGATCGTCGCGTCGTTCTTGATGTTCGCTTCCAGCAGGCGGCGGCTCATGTAGTCGTACAGCGCATCCAGGTTTTGTGCAATTTCGCCACCGGCCTTCTTGTCGAGCGAGGCGCGCAGGCCGTTGTCGATGATGGTGATGGCCTTCGAGATCGAGGCGCCCTTGATGGCGATGTTCGACGACTTGATGCCGTTGATGGCGCTGAGCAGGGCGACGATCACGCCGTCGTACAGCATCACCACCAGCTTGTGCGGCGAAGCGGCGGCGACGCCGGTTTCCAGGCCAACCGTGGCATAGGCGCCGACACCGCGTTTCGGGGTTCCAAACATGTGATTCTCCAGTAATGCTTAATTAACCCCAGTTGGACGACAGGGTCGCCAGCTGCTGGGTGAGATAGTTAGAAGTGTTCTGCATCGAGCTCATCATGGAGTCGAGCGCGACAAACTGCGCGCGGTAGCGCTTTTCGATGCTTTCCAGGCGCGTCTCGAAGCGTTCGCGCTGAGAGGCGATCGACTTGATCGAGACGCTCAGGCCGTCGGTCTTGGTCTGCAGCAGGCTGTCCTTGCCGACGAAGCCCGCGGCCAGGTTGGTCAGCTGGTGGGCGAAGCCCTGCGAGAAGGTGACAGTGCCGCGGTCGCCGATCACGCCGCCGGTCACCGACACCTGGATGCCTTCGGCCGGCGAGCCGGCCGCCGCGGTCAGCGACTGGCCGTTGCCGGTGGCGGCGACGCCGCCGATGGTGCCTTCCACGTCCGTGCCCTTGGTCGGCGCGGCGCCGCCGAAGATGCTGTCGACCGGGCTGCCGCTGACGGCGGCAATCGAGATGTTCGACAATTCGCCATACTTGCTCGACGACAGCTTCAGGCGGCCATCGTCGCCCACCTCGGACTCGACCGTGTCACCGGCGCCGGCGAAGACGGAGTTGCCGTTGATCGCGGAGCGGATCAGGGCGGCTAGATCGTCGTTGCTGTAGGTGCCGGCCTGGAGCTTGATCTCCTGGGTCTTGGTTTCGGTGACCGGGTCGGTCTGGTTCAGCGTAATGCTCCAGACCGTGTTCGGTGCGATCGTGGTCGAACCGCTCAGCGCGGCGCTGCTGGTCAGGTTGCCGCGGGTCGCCAGGTTGGTGATATTGATCGCGTAGGTGCCGGCCTTGGTGGCGGCGCTCGACTGGCCGAACTTGATCATGTTGTCGGTGGTCGAACCCATCGCGGCGAACAGGCCGCCGAAGTCGGCCGCGTTGTCCGTGATCGCCTTGTTGAGCTTGGTCGAATTGACTTGCAGGCTGCCATCCTTCTGGAAGCCGATGCCGATCTGGCTCAGCGAGGTCAGCTTGCTGCCGGTGCCTTCTATGACCGTGCTGATCTGCTTGCGCAGCTGGCTCTGGATTGCGCGCACGCTGGCGTCGCCCTGCAAGACCGCGCCTTTCTGGGTTTCGGTGTTGTACGCGGTCAGGCCGTTGATCGTCTTGTTGAGTTCATTGTAGGCCTTGACGAATTCGTTCACCGAGCTGGTGATGGCCGCCGTGTCCTTCGACACCGTCAGCGTCGAGCTGCCGACGGCCGACACATCCAGGGTCACGCCCTGGATGGCTTCCGAGACCGTGTTGCTGTCGCTCTTGATCTCGATGCCGTTCATGTTCAGCTTGGTGCTCTGGGCGCCGGCCGTCTGGGTCATGCCCTGCGTGCCGGCCGGGTCGTAGCCGAGCATGGCTGCGATGGCCGGGTCGCCCGCCGCGCCGTCCTCGCCGCCGACGGTGATCTTCATCGTCGTCGCTTCGCCGGTCTTGTTCGAGGTCAGCACCAGGTGGTAGGGCTTGGCGCTGCCGTCGGACACGATGGTGGCCGTCACGCCCATATCGCCCTTGTTGATGGCGTCGCGGATGCCTTGCAGCGACTGGTCGCCGGTGCCGAGGGTGATCGTCTTGCTGTTGATGGCGCCGTTGAGCGAAAAGCCCGCGCCCATATGGGTGCCGACGCTGCCGGCGGTGAAGCCGGCGGCGGCCGGGTTGGTGCCGCCGACGGTGATCTGGTTGCCGTCGTTCGAGCTCAGGGTGACGCCGGCGGTCGCCGTCACGGTCGAGCCGGTATTGGCTGCGGTAGCGGCCAGGCCAATGCCGCCACGTACGGTGCCGGTCACGGTTTCGGTCACGTCGATGGTGGAGCCGTCGGACGCGCTGAACTGCAGCGTGCCCGCCGCGGCGCTGCCGCTAACGGTGATATTGGCAGCGGCCAGCGCATTGCGGGCGCCGGCGCCCGCCAGCGCGGTGTCGAGGCCGGCGCCGGTGAGGGGCGCGCTGCCGGGCGTCAGGTTGGCCAGTTGCACGCCGCCGACCGACAGGGCATAGCTGGAACCGGCTTGCACGCTGACCTGGCCGAAGTTGTTGAACAGGCCGGCGGTGGTGCTGGCGGCGCCGGCCGTGGCGACCACGCCGGTCTTGTCGGACTGCGCATTGATCGCCTCGGCCAGGGCGCGCGCGCTGCGCGTGGTCGGGCCGGTGCCGATCGCGACGCCGTTCAGGCTCAGCGAACCGTTGCCGATGCCGCTCGATGCAGCGGCCAGGCCCAGCGCATTGCCGGTGGCGCCGAAGGTGCCGCCGGCTGCGGTGCCGAACTGGAAGGTCAGGGTGGTCGGCGCGCTGCCGCCGATGGTCGAGGTCGTGCTGGCGTAGCCATTGCTCTTGAGGCTCTGGGCCTGCGCCAGCTGGGTGACGTTGATCTTGTACTTGCCCGCGACGGCGTCGGCGCCGGCAGTGGCGGAAAAGACGTCCTTGTTGCTGGCGTTGGCACTCAGGCCCAGGAAGGTGGCGGGAGTGTTCAGCTTGGTCAGGGCGGACTGGAAGGTGCCGACCGCGGCGCTGACCTGGCTGTACGCGGCGCTGCGCGACTGCAGCGCGAGCGTCTTCTTGTCGTAGTTGGCCAGCGGTGCAGCCTCTTGCTGCATCAGCTGTGAAACCAGGCCATTGATGTCGAGTGCCACTTGTATCTCCCGTGAAAGCGATAATGTAAGTGATTATCGGCAGAAACAAACGGTACTTAAGAGCGGTAAATGTGGCTTTATTTTGATTTTGCGAAACAGTTACGATCCCGTTCAGGCCAGAACCATATAAAAAGCGCCACGTCCTCGCGGAGGTGGCGCTTTTTTCACCCAAAAGTGATTCAGGCGGTTTGCCGGATCAGCAATCCCTGCATCTTGTCGATTGCCTTGGCCATTTCCAGTGCTTCCTTGCTGGGCATCTGACGCACCACTTCCCTGGTGCTCTGGTCGATGATCTTGACCACGATTTCCTGGCTGTCCTCGTCGATCTCGAACTCCAGAGACTGGGCCGAGGGCGGCATCGCCTCATTGAGCTTCTTGACCGCTGCCGACACTTCGTCCTTGCCGGGCAGCGCATCGGGCGCATCCGGCGTATCCGGACGCACCTGGCGCGCGTTGACCGCGCCCGCCGCAGTGGCCGCAGCCGGACGTTCCTCGGGCTTGGCGATGGTGGGCGTACCAATTGACTGGATCTGCATGTCGCACTCCCTAATGAAAATTCCCCGGCCAGATTTCTCTGGCCGAGGAACCGCTTACCTCGCGTTGTGACTACCGTTGGCTAGCGATTAGCCACGCAGCAGCGACAGGACGCCGTTCGGCAGCGAGTTGGCCTGGGCCAGCATCGAGGTACCAGCCTGTTGCAGGATCTGACCGCGGGTCATCTTTGCGGTTTCAGCAGCGAAGTCGGTATCGACGATGCGGCTGCGCGATGCCGACAGGTTCTCGGTCGACGAACCCAGGTTCGAGATCGCCGATTCGAAACGCGACTGCAGTGCGCCGTATTCGGCGCGCTGGCTGTTGACCGCTGCCAGTGCGGCATCGGCGGTGCGGATGGCAGCCTGTGCGCCTTCGAAGGTGCCGATGTCGAGGTCGGCTACCGAATCGAGGTCCGAGTTGCCGGTCAGGCCCATCGTGGTGGTCGCATCAACCACCGAGAAGCTCTTTTCCGAGTTCATGGTGATCTTGCCCATCGCGGTGCCGCCGTTCGCGCCCATCGTGTCAACCGCGTCGCCCTTGCCGCCGGTGGCGTTGTACGTGGACAGATTGGCATCGCCGGCGGCGGCGTCGGCGCTCGTGTTCTTCAGCTTGATGTCGTTGCCGTCAGCGTGGGTCAGCTTGATGCCGCCATTCTTGGTGTCGTACGATGCGGTGACGCCGGTCTTGGCCGACTGGGCATTGAAGGCGCTGATGGCGCCGGCATGGCCGTTGGCGTCGTCGGTGCCGACCGAGAACGAGATCGTGACGGCATCGTCGTTATCCGACTCCAGCGTCATCGTGTACGACGAGCTGGCGACCAGGTCCAGGTTGGCGTCGGTTTTCGCAGTTGCAGTAACACCGGTTTCGCCGCTGGCGGTGTTGATCTGGGCCACGGTGTCTTTGGCGGTGGCGCCGGCAGCAACGTTGATGCCCTTCGTGCCCTGCGAACCGTTGATGGTGACGGTGCCGGCAACCACGCCGTTGGTCGCGGCGGAAGATGCGCTCTTGGCGGCGATGTCGGTGGTGTTATTGCCGTAGGTCGAGGTGGTGAAGTTCGAGCCATTCATCGAGATCAGCTGGCCTGCATTGGCGCCGACCTGGAAGTTCGCGGTGCCCATCGTGCCGTCCATCAGCTTCTGGCCGTTGAACTCGGTGGTGTTGGCGATACGGTTCAGTTCCGAGGTCAGTTGGGTAACTTCGGTCTGCAGCGCTTTACGGTCGCTCGACGAGTTCGACGAGTTCGACGACTGCACTGCCAGTTCACGGATACGCTGCAGGATGTCGCCCGAGCTCGACAGTGCGCCTTCGGCGGTCTGGGCCATCGACACGCCATCGTTGGCGTTGCGGGTAGCCTGGGTCATGCCCTTGATCTGCGAGTTCATGCGGTCGGAAATCGCGAGGCCGGCGGCGTCATCCTTGGCGCTGTTGATGCGCATGCCCGACGACAGGCGTTGGATCGAGGTGTTCAGCTGCGACTGCGAGGTCGACAGGTTACGCTGCGAGTTCAGGGAAGGAACGTTGGTATTGATTACGGATGCCATGGTGTCTACTCCAGAGACGTGGTCTTACAGGGTGCAGCGACCGTGCTGCTGTGTACTTTGGTCCGTCGCGCTGTTCCGTGACGTTCAAACCGCTGTTGTTGCTGGTAACGGTGCCCTATGGAAAAAGTTTAGGGCCCCGTTTCGAAATAAATGGCTTGCGACGAGGGCGCTGGCAAAAAGCGCTGGCCTTGGCGGCAGGCAAAAAAGGAACTTGAGGGCAAAAATAATTTTTATTTAGGGGCTCAGGTCTTGAGTAATGTGTACAGTTTGCTAAGTTCCGCCCAGCCGCTGTCATACAGGGAATCGTTGACGCGCTTGGTATAGCCGGGCACATGCTGGAAACGCCGGCAATGCAGCTGCACCGTCGACACCAGGGTGGCGAGCGGCGGCAGCTCGCCTTCGGTATTGCATTGCACGGCAAGAATCAGGCGCAGCAGGCCGAAGCGCGCCATCAGCTGCACATAGCTGTCGTAGGGCGTTGCGCCGTTGAACGGGATGAGTTCGACCAGGACTTCATTGACCAGATAATGTTCGAGCAGCCATGGCGCCTCGGCCAGTGCTTCGTCGAGGCGGCCCAGGCCGTGCCGGTACGCGCCCACCAGGCGCTCGGCGCTGACCTGGCCGTGGGCATCGGCGCCGAACCTGGTAGCGACCTCGTGCATCAAGGCCTGTTCGAGCGTTGAGGTGGATTCGAAGCCCTTGGTGGCCCACAAAGTGGCGAACACCATGGCCTGGGCATCATGGTCGGGCTGGATCAGGTCCAGCGTCGCGACCAGCTCGCCGTTTTCGACCAGGCGCACGAAGTCGTCGATCATGGCGGGAATGGTCTCCTGTCCGCCACTCGCGCATAGCGCGCTCAGGGTGTCGCAGAAGGCGCCCAGCAACACCAGGCGCTGCCACAAGGACAGGTCGCGGGTACGCAGCAGATTCAGGCAAAAGATGCGCGTCTCGGCCATCAGCGCCGGCGATACACCGAAACGCGGCCCGACGCCGAGCATGGCCGCATGCCGGAGCTGGACCGGGGCCTCGACGAAATCGAAGGCGTCTTCGGCCAGCAGGGCCAGGCGCGCGGCTTCGGGACAGGACAAGGTGATCGACTGCTCGACCTGGCCATGCACGCTGCGGTTGGTGCGCGGGTAGGTGTGGCAGGTGTCGGACAGGTAGGATTCGCCAAGGTGGGTTTGCACCGAGCACATGCCATCCTGGAGTGCCGGGCATCGCTGTTCCTGGCCAACCGCCGTGATCGCACCGTAGGCATCCTCGCCGCCACCGTCCAGGCGCGTCATATTGGCCATCATGCGCCCGAGGGCCGGGACCGATTCCTTGCGATAGGCCTTGTAGGTCTTCTTGTCGACATACACCGTCCAGCCGGAGCAGCAGGTGTCTTCGCAACTGGCGCCGATGCAGCGGAACCGCTCGACGAAGCGGGGCATGAGCGCGGACAAGGACTGGGTGCGATGCAGGATGGGCATGGACTGGCTGCTTGAAGATGACTACATTGCAGCCGAGTATAAATCCGGCATGACGCCGGTCAATCCGCGATCACCACCCGATTCTTCCCGCTATTCTTGGCTTGGTACATCGCCTTGTCGGCGCGCGCCATGAGCGACGCCTGCTCTTCGTTGGGCGTGCGCAGCGCGACCCCGCACGAGAACGTGATCAGCATCTTCTCGTTATCGTGCAAGAAGAAATGCTTGGTCAGCTCGCGCTGCACCCGCACCATGGCCGCCGCCGCAGCGTCGACCGTGGTCTCGGGCAGCAGGATCAAAAATTCCTCGCCGCCGAAGCGGGCGATGACGTCCATCGAGCGCAGCGTGTCGCGCACCACCTTCACCAGGTGCTTGAGCGCGGCGTCGCCCGCCATATGCCCATAGGTGTCGTTCAGGCGCTTGAAATTGTCGAGGTCGAGCAGGGCCACGCACAGCGGCGTCTTGCGGCGGTCGGCGCGCGCGCTTTCGCGTTCGAACACATCGTCAAGGCCGCGGCGGTTGAGGCTGCCGGTCAGCTGGTCCTCGCGCACCAGCTCGCTCATATGCTGCAGCTCGGCCTCCAGCTCACGAATGCGCTGCTCGGCCTCCTGCACCTCTTTATGCGCGCCGACCATGCGGTCGCGCGAGGCCAGCGCCTCGTCCTGGGCGCTGCGCATCTCGCGCAGCACTTCGTCGAGCACGCCGTTGATCTCGTTCACGTCGGTGGCACGGCCGATGCGCTCGGAGAAGCCGCCCAGCCTGGCATGGTAGTCGCTGGTCGAGGCGGCGGCCGATCCCAAGCGGTCGATGAAGGTCATCATCATGTTCTTCATGGCCCCCCGCACGTCGTCGATGCCGTGCTTGAGGTGGCCCTGCTTGATGATCACGTCCTTCAGGCCGCGGGTGGCGTCTTCCAGCGCGCGCGTGTCAAGCGGGCCCTTGATCAGGTCCTGCACCACCAGCACCTGGCCGCGCATATAGTTGTCGTCGTCGAGCAGGCCTTCGATATTGTCGAGCAGCAGGCGGAACAGGCGCAGCAGCAGTTCCTGCTGTTCGGCGCCGTCGTCCTTGCGCAGCTCGATCTGGAAGCACAATTGCTTCAGGCGGGCCGCGATGTCCTGCAGTTCCGATTCGCCGACGGCGGTCTTGACCGCCGCGCCCAGCGCCTCGGCCTCGGCCGACAGTTCGGCGTCGCCGCTCAGCAGCGAGGCGCAGGCGAACGACAGGGTGCGCGCCAGCATCTCGCGCAGCAGCACGGTGTCCGGCTCCTCGTCGCCCAGGGCCATCACCGGGGTATTGCGGCGCAGGTGGCGGTCAAGCATCTGTCCCAGCGCCTGGGTGTAGCCAGTCCAGTCTTCGAGCTTGACCGCGCGCGCCATGCGGCGGCCATACTCGGACAGCTCGCCCGGCGTCTCGGCCATGCGGCGCGCGAAGCCGGCCAGGACCTCGACCGCGCCAAGGTCGGGAGTCGATGCGGGAGGCGGCGCCGATGGCGTGCCGGCGATCTCGTCGTAGATGGCGCGGTAATTGTCCGGCGTCGGCGCGAGGCGGCGCGTGGCGAGGCGGCGGAAGGCCTCGCGGGCAATCTCAGCGGGGTTGGCTGGCTGGTTCACGGCGGGCGCGGCAGGAGTTGAGATGGACATGGATTACTGCGCAATGACGAATTCGCGGGATTGGCGACATGATAATCAGCTTTTTTGCCGTGTATCAATTAAAAAACGGTAACACGGCCCTTGAATGCATCGGTTGCCGCCTTATCACAACGGAATGTCACATTCAATCCACCAAACCGTTACGGATGGCGTAGGTCGTCAGCTCGGCGCTGGTCTTGAGTTGCATCTTGACCAACAAGCGAGCGCGGTATTCGCTGATGGTCTTGACCGACAGCGACAGCTCGCGCGCGATCTCGCTGACCGTCATGCCCGAGGCGATCATGGTCAGGGTCTGGTATTCGCGGTCGGACAGGCCTTCGTGCACCGCCGCCTCGTGGTCCGCGCCGATCGAGCTGGCCAGGGTCTGGGCCAGCGCAGCGCTCACGTATTTCTGGCCGCCCGCCACCTGGCGGATCGCCGTCACCAGCTCGCGCGGCGCGCTCTGCTTGGTGAGATAACCGGACGCGCCGGCTTTCAGCGCGCGGATCGCGTACTGGTCTTCGCGGTGCATCGACAGCATCAGCACCGCCAGTTCGGGCCGGTCTTTCTTTATCTGCTTCAACACGTCGATGCCATTGCGGTCGGGCAGCGAGATATCGAGCAGCATCACATTGGCCTTGGACTTGCCCACCAGCCGGGCGGCGTCGACGCCGTTCTCGGCCTCGCCCGCGACATTGATGTCGCGCTGCTCGGCCAGGATCTGCTTCAGGCCCTCGCGCACGATGGCATGGTCGTCGGCAATGAAAACGCGGATGGTTACTTTTTCGGTCATTCTTCTTCTTGTGCTGCCCTGTCTGTCGCCGCCTGCTGCGCGGAGGTCCGGGGTGCCAGCCTGGTCTTGATGGTCACCATCGTGCCACCTCCGGGCGCACACGACAAGGCCAGCGTGCCCCCGAGGGCGCTGGCGCGCTCGCTCATGCCGCGCAGGCCGAACGATTGCGGCTTGAGGCGGTCGGCGGGCTGGATGCCGCGGCCGTTGTCGCAGATCGACAGGGTGAGCAGATTGCGCTGGCGCTGCAGCGACACCGTGACCCGGGTCGCACTGGCATGCTTGGCGATGTTGGTGAGCGCTTCCTGGAAGATGCGGAACAGCGCGGAGGCATGGTCGGGCTCGAGCTCCAGGTCCTTGTCTGGACAGCGCATGATGACGGCGATTCCCATCTGCTTCTCGAACTCGTGCGCCTGCCACTCGAGTGCGGCGACGATGCCGAGGTCGAGCGTGCTCGGGCGCAGGTCGAGCGAGATGCGGTGCACGGCCTCGATGGTGCGGTCGACCAGGTCGTCGACGTAGTTGGCCTTGTCGAGCAGGTCAGGCTGATCCGGCGGCAGGCGCGCCGACAGCATGGCCAGCGCCATCTTGATCGCGGTGAGGTTGCCGCCCAGGTCGTCGTGGATCTCGCGCGCGATGCGGGTGCGCTCGTCTTCCTTGGCCTGTTCGATATGCGCGGTCAGCTCGGCCAGGCGTTCGCGCGAACGGTGCGATTCTTCCTGCTCCTGCTTGCTTGCCGTGATATTGGTCATGATGCCATCCCACTGAACTGCGCCGTCCTCGCGGGTATGCGGGGTGGCGCGCAGGTTGATCCACTTGACGTCGTTCCAGGCCGGAATCCGGATCCGTCCCTCCCAGTTCCAGGCCGCCAGGGCGGCGGCCGACATCTGCATCGCCTCATGGTAGGCGCGCCGGTCTTCCGGCAGGATCAGTCCTTCGAACAGGGCGGGATCGTCCTGCAGCTCGCCGGGCGCCAGGCCGAGCAGCGCGCTGCAGCCATCGTTCAGGCAGGGAAAGCCGATGGCGCCGTCGGGATGCAGGACGAACTGGTAGACCAGGCCGGAAGTGGGAGGATGTTCGGTGTGGAAAGAGGAGGGCAGGCTCATTGTTTGTCTCGTCGCTTCTTTTTTTGCACTGCTTTTGAGTTGTCTGCATCATACGATAAAAGCGCGCGAATCCCGGCGCAGGCAACGCCAAGTCTCGTTACAATAAGGTCATGAATAAGGCATTTGTTAAAGAGTCCGACAACGACGACGACGAAGACGCGTTGGCCCTGGCGCAGGCGATTCCCGCCGGCGCCAAGAACTACATCACCCCGGCCGGCTACCAGCGCATCAAGGATGAGCTGCTGCAGCTGATCGACGTCGACCGTCCAGAGGTGGTGCGCATCGTGCACTGGGCCGCGTCGAACGGCGACCGTTCCGAGAACGGCGACTACATCTATGGCAAGCGCCGCCTGCGCGAGATCGACCGCCGCATCCGCTTTCTCACCAAGCGCATGGATTCGGCCTTCGTGGTCGACCCGACTGTTCACTACGGCAATGACCAGGTCTTTTTCGGGGCCACGGTGGGCTATATCAACAAGGCGGGCGAGGAGCACACCGTCACCATCGTCGGCGTGGACGAGCTCGACCCCTTGAAGGGCAAGATCAGCTGGGTGTCGCCGGTGGCCCGCGCACTCACCAAGTGCCGCGAGGGCGATGTGGTGCCGCTGCAGACCCCGCTCGGCATGGACGAGCTCGAGATTATCTCGGTCGACTACCCCGAACCCGTGGCCGACTGAATGATTGGTTCGCTGCTAAGATAAGGGCATGAACCGACCCCACGATACGGCGCCCGATGTGGACGCCCTGGCCGCGCTGCGCGCCGCCACTTCCGAACGCCACGAGCGCCTCGACAGCGGCCTGCCGCTGTCCGGCCCCGCTCCCGATATGCATGACTATGCCGCGCACCTGACCCTGGTGCGCGACTGGCTGGCGCCGCTGCAGGCCTGGCTGGATGATTTCAACGATGGCCCGCAAACGGTCTTGCCGGAGGTCGGGCGGCTGGCGCTGATCGACGCCGATCTGAACGAACCCGCCATGCCGCCGGTGCGTGTGCCTTCGACACCGCATGCCTGGCCGCGGGATGCCAGCGCCGCCTACCGCTGGGGCGTGGCGTACGTGATCGAAGGTTCGCAGCTGGGCGGGAAGGTGTTGTACGGGAAGCTCTCGGAGCGGCTGGCGCCGCATCCGCTGCGCTACCTGCGCGGGGCCGATGAAGGCCCGGGACCGCGCTGGCGCGCGTTCATGCTGGCGTTGAAAGAGCACGTGAAGTCGCCCGACGAGATTGCCGATGCGTGCGCGGGGGCGTGTGCGGCGTTTGACAGTATTCTGGGGCTGAGCGTCGACAAGGTCGACAAGAACGCCTGATCGGCCGACCGCAGCCCGCACCCTGAACCCGTCGTTCCCGCGAAGGCGGGAACCCAAGGTTGCACGCTGAGTGGCGCTGCTTGATCTAACTCTAAGCGTAAAACTTAGGTTCCCGCCTTCGCGGGAACGATGGCGGGCAAGATCACGATCGCTCGCGCTCCACCCGGTTGACCCCCGCCACCCGGCGCAGATTACGGATCAACTGCGCCAGATGCACCCGGTCCTTGATCTGGATCGTGAAGCGCAATTGCGTCATGCTGTGCTCGTCATCCTCGTCCATGCCCACATACGTGATGTTAGCGTCCGACTCGCCGATCTCGGCGGCCACGCGGGCGAGAATGCCTTTTTCGTTGTTGATCAACAGGCGGATGCGACAGTCGAAGCGGCGGTTGAGCTCGTCACCCCATTGCACGGAGATCCAGCGGTCGGGTTCCTTGGCGCGGACGCGCTTGGCCGGCAGGCAGTCGCAGGTGTGAACCACCAGCGCCTGGTCGCGCCGCAGCTGGCCGGTGATCTCGTCGCCCGGGATCGGCAGGCAGCACGGCGCCAGCTGCACCGCCACGCCTTCGCTGCCGTAGATCGTGACCGGCGCGATCTCGCTGCTGGGGATCGGTTTGTTCGAGGGCAGCAGTTCGGGGTCGCCTTCCATCAGGCCGAAGATGTGGCGGGCCACCAGGGCCGGCATGCGCTTGCCGATGCCGATGTCGGCATACATTTCTTCGAGCGACTTGGCCGAGGTCTCGGCCAGCAGGCGCTCGATGACGGCGTCCGACAGCTCCGGCTTGATATTGCGCACCGCCAGCGCCTGGGCCAGCAGTTCCTGGCCCAGCTCGACCGATTCGTTGACGTCGATTGCACGCAGGTGGTGGCGAATCGCCGAGCGCGCCTTGCCGGTGCGCACGAACGTGAGCCAGGTCGGGCTCGGACGCGATTCCGGGTCGGTGATGATCTCGACGATGTCGCCGTTGTGCAGCTCGGTGCGCAGCGGTTGATCCTCGTTGTTGATCTTGACGCCCACCGTGTGGTCGCCGATGCCGGTGTGGATCGAGTAGGCGAAGTCCAGCGCCGTGGCGCCGCGCGGCAGGGCGATGATCTTTGACTTGGGCGTGAACACATAGACCGAATCCGGGAACAGGTCGACTTTCACGTGTTCGAGGAACTCGGCCGAGTCGCCGGTCTGCTGCTGGATGTCGAGCAGCGACTGCAGCCAGGCATGGGTGCGGTGCTGCAGGTCGGTGATGTTGGAGTCGCCCGTCTTGTACAGCCAGTGCGCCGCCACGCCGCTTTCGGCGGTGCGGTGCATTTCTTGCGTGCGGATCTGGAATTCGACCGGGGTGCCGTAGGGGCCGATCAGGGTGGTGTGCAGCGACTGGTAGCCGTTGATCTTGCCGATCGCGATATAGTCCTTGAACTTGCCGGGCATCGGCTTGTACAGGGCGTGCAGGGTGCCGAGCGCCACATAACAATTGGGCACGCTGTCGACGACGACGCGAAAGCCGTACACGTCCAGCACCTGCGAGAACGACAGGTGCTTGTTGCGCATCTTTTTATAGATGCCGTACAGCGTCTTTTCGCGGCCGTCGACTTCGAACTGCAATCCGCTCGAGGCCAGCTGGTTCTTGACTGCCTCGAGGATCTTCTTGACCACTTCGCGGCGGTTGCCGCGCGCGGCCTTGATCGCCTTCGACAGGGTCTGGTAGCGCAGCGGATACAGGTGCGAGAATGACAGGTCTTGCAGCTCGCGATAGATATTGTTCAGGCCGAGGCGGTGGGCGATGGGCACGTACACTTCCATCGTCTCGCCGGCGATGCGGCGCTTCTTGGCCGGCACCATGACGCCCAGCGTGCGCATATTGTGCAGGCGGTCGGCGAGCTTGATCAGGATCACGCGCACGTCGGACGCCATCGCCAGCAGCATCTTGCGGAAATTCTCGGCCTGCGCTTCTAGCTGGCTCTGGAACTCGATCTTCTCGAGCTTGGACAGGCCGTCGACGAGGTTGGCGACCTGGGCGCCGAAGCGCTCGATCAGCTCGTCCTTTTTGACGTCCTGGTCTTCGATCACGTCGTGCAGCAGGGCGGCCATGATGGCTTGCGCATCGAGTTTCCACTCGGCGCAGATCTCGGCGACGGCGATCGGATGGGAGATATAGGGCTCGCCCGACTTGCGGACCTGGCCCAGGTGCATCTCGTCGGAGAAGCGGTAGGCTTCCTTGACCTTCTTGAGTTCTGCGGGCGTGAGGTATTCGGACAGCTTCGCGATCAGCTGCGTGACCGAGGCCACACCGGGCGCGACCGGCTCGGCAAAGTCCGGCGGACGATTGTCGGCGCGCCGCTCGCGTGGAGCAACGGGGTTGCGTGAATTGGTCGAATCTGGAGGAAACAGGTTCATTACGTTAGTCGTCAAGCCGTAGTAGGTACAGAATAACAGAAGACGGGATGACGCTAATTCAGGCAACCCCGAAGGGAATTACATCGGCACTTTTTTCAGCATTTCGATGCCGACCTTGCCGGCGGCGATTTCGCGCAGGGCGACGACGGTCGGCTTGTCCTTGGCTTCGACCTTCGGGGTGTGGCCTTGCAACAACTGACGAGCACGGTAGGTGGCGGACAGGGTCAGCTGGAAGCGGTTCGGGATGTTCTTGAGGCAGTCTTCGATGGTGATGCGGGCCATGTGTGCTCCTAATGTGCAATAAATTCAAAACGCGAGGGCAACGACAACAGTGAAAGCGCGCCTAAAAGGCGCGCTGATCAGGATTGAGGTTGATGCGCGTGGATTCCCAGTTGGGCAAACAGCGTAGCGTTGCGGGCGGCCTGTTGGGCAAATCGGCAACGTGTCGCTTTGACAATCGCCTGCAGTTCGGCCAGGGCGACGTTAAACTCTTCGTTGATGATAGCATATTCGAACTCTGGAGCGTGAGCGATCTCGCCGCCGGCCGCCAGCAGGCGGCGCGTGATGATGTGCGGCTCGTCGGTGCCACGCTTGTGCAGGCGCTCTTCCAGCGCCTCGATCGACGGCGGCAAAATAAAGATGCCGGCCGCGTCCGGGAACAGTTTCTTCACCTGGCGAGCGCCCTGCCAGTCGATCTCGAGCAGGATGTCGGTGCCGTTCTTCATCTCTTGTTCGACGGTCAGGCGGCTCGTGCCGTAGTAATTGCCGTGCACCTCGGCCCATTCCAGGAATTCGCCGCGTTCGGCGCGGGTGACGAAATCCTCGGCGGTGGTGAAGTGATAGTGCTCGCCATCCAGCTCGCCCGTGCGCGGCTTGCGGGTCGTGGTCGAGATCGACAGCTTGATGCCCGGTTCCTGCGCCAGCAGGGCGTTGACCAGGCTCGACTTGCCGGCGCCGGACGGTGCGGCGACGATGAACAGGCTGCCGGAGAAGGCTTGTGGGAGCATGGGAAATCCTTTGTCAATACGTTTTTTTCGCGAGTTCGTATCGCGATAATAGTGAACAATCACGCTAGCATAAATACGTCGTTCCCGCGAAGGCGGGAACCCAAGTTTTTGGCGTCTCGATAACGCTTGCAAACTTAGGTTCCCGCCTGCGCGGGAACGACGTTTTGGGGCTGGCAAAAAAATAAATGTGCGTGCTGAACAACGTCAGCCGGATCACTCCAGATTCTGCACCTGCTCCCGCATCTGTTCGATGAGCAGCTTCAGTTCCATCGACGCATCGGCCAGCTCCTTGACCGAGGCCTTGGCGCCCAGCGTGTTCGCTTCGCGGTTCAGTTCCTGCATCATGAAGTCGAGGCGCTTGCCGACCTGGCCGCCTTTTTTGAGGATGTGGCGGGTTTCGTTCAGGTGGGCCGACAGGCGCGACAGCTCTTCGGAGACGTCGATGCGGATGCCGTACAGCGTCACTTCTTGCCGGATCCGCTCCAGCACTTCCTGGCGCGTGAGTGTCGACGGATTGCCGTGGCCGGCCAGGCCCAATGCATCCTGCATACGTTCGATGGCCTTGTGCTGGAATTGCGAAATGACTTGCGGGATCAGTGGCGTGATGCGCTTGACGATCGCTTCCATCGATTCGATGCGCGATTGCAGCATCGTTTCGAGCGCCGCGCCTTCGCGCCTGCGGCTGTCGACGAAAGCGGCGATGGTGGTGGCGGTGAGGGCGGCGACATCAAGCTGCAGCGACTCCTGGCCGATCGTCGATTCTTCGATGACGCCGGGCCAGCGCAGCAGCTCGGCCACCGTCATCGGGGTTGCCTGGGCAAAGTGACGCGTCACTTCGCCCTGCAGGCGGGCGAGGTCGGCCAGCAGTTCCTGGTTCAGCGCCGAGGAGCCGCCGCTGACCTTGCGGCCGAACGACAGGCGCACCTCGACCTTGCCGCGCGTGATCGCGGCCATGATTGCCGAACGCAGGTCGGGTTCCAGCGCGCGCAGTTCGTCATTGATGCGGAACTGCAGATCGAGGAAGCGCGAGTTGACGCTCTTGATTTCGATCGTGAGGGTTCCGGCAGCGCCTTCGCTGGTGGCGACCGCATAACCTGTCATGCTTGAAATGCTCAATGGGATCCCCGGTTTTTATTCTTTACAAAGCCGACATTTATCCACACAATCGCCCTGTTTAGCAAGGAAACCCACTTGGATGGCTGCACAGAATAACGCTCCCCTGCCCGATGGGCTGGACATTGCCGGATACCGCATTGTAAAGAAAATTGCGTCCGGTGGGTTCAGTATTGTTTACCTTGCCTATGACAGCGAAGGCAATGCGGTCGCCATCAAGGAGTATTTACCGAGCGCGCTCGCGCTGCGCCAGCCGGGCGAACTGGTGCCCGTCGTCGCCAAGCCGCACCTGGCCGTGTTCCGCATCGGCCTCAAGTGTTTCTTCGAAGAGGGCAGGGCGCTGGCGCGCATCGTGCACCCGAACGTGGTGCGCGTGCTGAACTTTTTCCGCGCCCACGACACCGTGTATATGGTGATGGCCTACGAATCCGGCCACTCGCTGCAAGAGCACATCGCGCGCGCCGCCGCCAAAGGCAGCCGCCCCGGCGAGCAGTTCGTGCGCCAGGTATTTACGGGTGTCTGCGCCGGCCTGCGCGAGGTGCACGCCAACAAGCTGCTGCACCTCGACCTCAAGCCCGCCAACATCTACCTGCGCCTTGATGCCTCTCCCTTGCTGCTCGACTTCGGCGCCGCGCGCCAGACCCTGCACAGCGACGCGCCGATGCTGGCGCCGATGTACACGCCGGGTTTCGCCGCGCCCGAGCTGTCCACACGCGGCGCCAGTCTCGGACCGTGGACCGATATCTACAGCCTGGGCGCCGCCATGCTGGCCTGCATGAGCTGCTCGACCCCGCAGTCGGTTGACGCGCGCCGCGCCGGCGACAAGCTGCTCGAGCAGCTGGATAAACTGGTAGGCCGCTATTCGCCCGAGCTAATCGATCTCGTGCAAGCCTGCCTGGCGCTCGATCCGCTCGCGCGTCCGCAGAGCGTGTTCGCGATCCAGAAAGCGCTGCAGGCCGCACCGGCGAAGCCGCTCGCGGCGGCGTCCGCATCGGCATCGATGAAGGCATCGGCGCAGCAAAGCGAGGCGCGCGGCGGCTGGCGCGCACTTGTCGACCGTCTCGGCGCATTCGGGCGCGGCCAGGGGTAATCATGCAATTTTCCGTCTACCAGCAAAGCCATATCGGCGGCCGCAAGGTCAACCAGGACCGCATGGGCTACTGCTTCACGCGCGACTCGCTGCTGCTCCTGCTGGCCGACGGCATGGGCGGGCACATGAACGGCGAGATCGCCGCGACCATCGCGCTGCAGACGGTGTCGATGATGTTCCGCACGCAGGCGCGTCCCTACGTCAAACGGCCCGAGCGCTTCCTTGAAGAAGCGCTGCTGCAGGCCCACCACGACATCCAGGCCTATGCCGCCACCCACGGCCTGCCCGAGATGCCGCGCACGACGGTCGTGGCCTGCCTGGTGCAGCACAACTGCGCGGTATGGGCCCATGCCGGCGACTCGCGCCTGTACTGGGTGCGGCGCAACCAGGTGCTGGCGCGCACGCGCGACCATTCGCATTTCGAGTACCTGGTCGACCGCGGCCGCGCCGATCCGAACGAGCGCGCGACCCACCCCGACCGCAACAAGCTGTACAACTGCCTGGGCGCCTCGAGCGCGCCCAAGATCGAGCTGTCGCACCAGGTCAGCCTGCAGCCGGGCGACGTGCTGCTGCTGTGCTCCGACGGCTTGTGGTCGATGCTGCCCGAGGCCGAGATCGTGCACCGCCTGGCCACCGGCAGCGTGGTGCAGGCCGTGCCCGGGATGGTGCAGATGGCCGCCGCCGTCGGCGGCGCCCAGGCCGACAACACGACCGCGCTGGCCATCGCCTGGCAGGGCGCCGACACCGCGCATGCCGGCCTGCCCAATGTGATCTCGACCCAGCTGCTGGGCGAGGACATGGTCAGGTCGACCATCGCCCGTGCCGACGCGGCCCCTGGCGGCGCGGACGCCTTCGGCGACGACGATATTGAAAAAGCGATCGCCGAGATCCGTGCGGCGATCGAGAAGTCATCCCAAGTCATCAAATAAGAAAGCAACCGTCATGACATTTGAACAGCGTCCCAGCGGCCGCGCGGTCGACCAGCTGCGTCCCGTCGCCATCACCCGCAACTACACGCGCCACGCCGAAGGCTCGGTGCTGATCGAGTTCGGCGACACCAGGGTGATCTGCACCGCCAGCATCGAAGAGAAGGTGCCGGGCTTCCTGAAGGGGAAGGGCCAGGGCTGGCTGACCGCGGAATACGGCATGCTGCCGCGCTCGACCCACAGCCGCATGGACCGCGAAGCCGCGCGCGGCAAGCAGAGCGGCCGCACCCAGGAAATCCAGCGCCTGATCGGCCGCTCGCTGCGCGCCGCCTTCGACCTGGAAGCCTTCGGCGAGCGCACCCTGCACCTCGATTGCGACGTGATCCAGGCCGACGGCGGCACCCGCACGGCAAGCATCACCGGCGCCATGGTGGCGGCCCATGACGCCTTCGCCAAACTGGTGGCGGCCGGCCTGATCCCGGCGATCCCGGTGCGCCATTTCGTGGCCGCCGTCTCGGTGGGCGTGTACCGCGGGGAGCCGGTGCTCGACCTCGACTATCCCGAGGACTCGGATTGCGATACCGACATGAACGTGGTGATGACCGAAACGGGCCACTTCATCGAAGTGCAGGGCACAGCCGAGGGCGCGGCCTTCGACCGCGCCGGCATGAATCGCCTGCTGGACCTGGCGCAGCAGGGCATCGCCGACCTGATCCACCTGCAGCAGCAGGCCTTGCAGCAACAGTAACAGTAACACCGGGGTCAGGTCTGACAATCAGACACGATCTCAGCCGTAAAAGCGATTATTGCTGAGGCTGTGTCCGAATGTCAGACCTGACCCCGTCGTTTCGCGGGCGCAGCAGGGCATCGCCGACCTGATCCACCTGCAGCAGCAGGCCTTGCAGCAACAGTAACACCGGGGTCAGGTCTGACAATCAGACACGATCTCAGTCGTAAAAGCGATTATTGCTGAGGCTGTGTCCGAATGTCAGACCTGACCCCGCCGTTTCGTGAAGCCGGTAAAATAGCCGGCTCATTCAATCCAACCCGCATAACCATGACCCAACGCCTGATCCTCGCTTCCAACAATGCCGGCAAGCTGAAGGAGTTCGCGCAGCTGCTCGGCCCCATTGGTTTCGAGCTGCATCCGCAGGGCGAATTCGACGTGCCGGAGGCGGAAGAGCCGTTCGGCACCTTCGTCGAGAACGCGCTGGCCAAGGCGCGCCACGCGTCGCGCCTGACCGGCCTGCCGGCGCTGGCCGACGATTCGGGCGTGTGCGTGAACGCGCTCGGCGGTGCGCCGGGCGTGTATTCGGCCCGCTTTGCCGGCGAACCGAAATCGGACGCCCGCAACAACCAGAAGCTCGTCGCCGATCTGGCGGGGCTCGGCGATAAATCTGCCTATTATTATTGTGTGCTGGTCTATGTGCGCCACCCGGACGATCCGCAGCCGGTGATCGCCGACGGCCGTTGGAATGGCGAGATCATCGCCAGCCCGCGTGGCGAGAACGGCTTCGGCTACGATCCCCACTTCCTGATTCCGTCGCTCGGCAAGACTACCGCCGAACTGGCGCCGGATGAAAAGAACGCACTGTCCCACCGCGGCCAGGCGCTGCGCGCGCTGGTCGAGAAACTGAAGTCCGCCTGACATGATCCCGATTAAAGTCGCCGCCCCCGGGCCGAGCGAGCCGCGTTCGCCGGCCAGCGCCGCGCTGCAATACCTGCAGCCGGGCGCGCTCAACCTCTCCGCCTTGCCGCCGCTGTCGCTGTACGTGCACTGGCCCTGGTGCGTGCGCAAATGCCCGTACTGCGATTTTAATTCGCACGAGTCGAAGGGCGAGCTGCCCGAGCAGGCCTACCTGGACGCGCTGCGCCTCGACCTGGAGCAGTCGCTGCCGCTGATCTGGGGCCGCAAGATCCACACCGTCTTCATCGGCGGCGGCACGCCGAGCCTGATGTCGGCCGCAGGCCTGGACCGCCTGATGTCCGACCTGCGCACCCTGCTGCCGCTGGAGCTGGACGCCGAGATCACGATGGAAGCCAATCCCGGCACCTTCGAGGCCGAACGCTTCAAGAGCTACCGCGAGAGCGGCATCAACCGGCTGTCGATCGGCATCCAGAGCTTCAACCCGGCGCACCTGAAGGCGCTGGGCCGCATCCATGACGGTGACGAGGCGCTGCGCGCGGTCGAGATCGCGAAGAACACCTTCGAGAACTTCAACCTCGACCTGATGTATGCGCTGCCGTCGCAGACATTGGAAGAAGCTCGCCGCGATCTGGAAACGGCGCTGTCGTTCGCGCCGCCGCACCTGTCGCTATACCACCTGACGATGGAACCGAACACGGTGTTTGCCAAGTATCCGCCGGCGCTGCCGGACGACGACCTCTCCGCCGACATGCAGGACATGATCGCCGAGGTGACCGGTGCGAGCGGCTACGAGCACTACGAGGTGTCGGCCTATGCCCAGCCGGGCCGGCGTGCGCGCCACAACCTGAACTACTGGAAGTTCGGCGACTACCTCGGCATCGGCGCCGGCGCCCACTCGAAGCTCTCGTTCCCGCACCGCGTGCTGCGCCAGGCGCGCTTCAAGCAGCCGGCGTCCTTCATCGAGGCCGCCAAGCGCGGCAATCCGGTGCAGGAAGAACACGAGATCGGCCGCGCCGACATGGGCTTCGAGTTCATGCTTAACGCGCTGCGCCTGACCGGCGGCTTCGATCCGAACCTGTTCGGCGAGCGCACCGGCATGAACATCAGTGCGATTTCGAAGGCGCTGGGCGAGGCCGAGGCGAAAGGGCTGATCTACCGCGACCACAAGCTGATCAAGCCCACCGAGCTTGGGCAGCGCTTCCTGAACGACCTGCAGGAGATGTTCCTGGTCGAATGACGCCTACGTTTCGACCGCGCCGGCCAGCGCGCCGAGGGTGAGCGACAAGCCGCTGACGATGCGCGCCATGCCGTCGTAGTCGTTGCGGTCCTGCGCTTGGCCGGTTGGCGCCTCGGTGTGGAAATAGGGAAAGCGCAGGAAACCGGCATCGGTGATTACCAGCGCAGGCCCGTCTTGCGGCCCGCTGCCATGTCCCGACAGGGTGAGCCCCATCACGTGGGCCGGCGCTGCCAGCCCCTGGTGGGCCAGCATCGGATCGCTGCGCAAGGCGGCCAGTACCTGGCGCACCTGCGCCGACGATTCACGCGTCCCAATGAAAGCCATGAAGTTGCCGCCATCGTGGCGGCTGGCGCTGGCGCGCCGCTCCGCGCTTGCGGAAGGCGCATCGTTCACGAAAAAGACGAAGCGGATCTCGGTGCCATAAGCGGGACGCAGCGCCTTGGCCGCGCGCGCCAGTTCAAGCACGGCGGCGGCGCCTGCGGCGCCCGCTGCGGCGTCGTGGCCGAGATGGGCGCCGACGATGAAGGTGCGGCTGGGACGTTCGCCGGGCGCCAGCCTGGACACCGTCACCTCGATGCTGCGGCCCGGATGCGCCGCGTCGCCACCTTGCCGGACACGAGGAGAATAACCGTAACGTCGCAGCGAGGTTTCGACGTGGCGCAGCGCGCCCTGTCGTGTGTAATTCGGCGTGCCCGGCGCGACGGCAGCCAGCGCCTGGGTGTGCGCCTGCAGGCGCGCCGCCAGCGGCGGCACGCTCGAACTCGTGTCCATGGTCACCATCGCCAGCACGATGGCCAGCAGGATTGCGAGGATGACTTTCCAGTGCGAGTTGAAAAAATTGCGCATGGCGTCACACTGCGCCGCGGGGCGCATTGGCAGCAGTCGGTGAACCCAGTGTATCCAAATCGCCGCAGATACGCGCCGCCGCACCGGCAATTCCGCGTTACAACTTGGACAAGACGGGCTGCGCCGGCTTGCGGCGGCCGGCGCCCAGGCGCGCGCGGCGGCGCTGCCACCACAGCACCAGGCCGGTGCCGCCGAGCGCGCTCAACACCAGGCCGAGCACGGCCACCGTCGCCTCGCCCGCGACGCCGCCCAGTTCGCCCGTGTGCAGCGGATAGACGATGGAATTCATGCGCGTGCCGGGATCGAGCGTGTCCCAGCGGTGGCGCGCCAGCACCTGGCTGCTGCGCGGGTCGAGCCAGACGACCGAACGCCCGTTGGGATGCGGATCGTCGGGCACGTGCATGCGCACGGCCAGCGGGCGATCCAGGTGCGGCGTGTACAGGAACAGGCCGATGCGGCCATCCGGGAAGGCCGCTTGCGCGGCGGCGGCCAGTGCGTCGAGCGATGCCGCCGGTCCGTCACCAGCGGGCAGCTTCGGGGCCGCGACGACCGGCGCGCCCACGAGCCGGCTGATCCAGCCGCCGATCGGCCGCCAGGCGAGATAGGCGCCGGTCGCGATGCTCACGCCCAGGACTAGCGCGAACACGACGCCGCCGATGCGGTGCAGGTCGAACGAAGCGCGCGTGAATCCCTTGCCCAGTTCGATCCGCAGCGAGGGCGGCCAGCGGCGCGGCCACCACAATACGATGCCGGACACCGCCAGCAGCAGGTACACGGCCGCGGCCAGCGCCAGGATGGCCTTGCCGGTCTGCTCCAGCCATAGAGCGCTGTGCAGGCCGTGCAGCAGCGACACCATGCTTTCATGCTCTCCGCGCCGGCCCTGTTCGGCGCCGGTGGCCGGATGCAGATAGAGCGAGCCGCGCCACTCGCCGCGCACCAGCACCTCCAGCGTGGCGCCGGCGTCGCGCGGCGGACGGAAGGAGAAAGCGGCCTTTGGACCGAATTCCGTTGCCAGGCGTACGCGCAGCGCTTCCAGCGAGACCGCCTGCGCCGCCGGCTGCTGCGCGGCCACGAACCAGGCCGGATGCAGCCAGCGGTCCAGCGGCCGCGCCACGCCCAGCAGCGAGCCGGTCAGCCCGGAGACGATCAGCAGCCATCCGAGCCCGAGCGCGGTCCAGCGGTGGCACTTGAGCCAGAGGCCGCGCAACGATGCCGTCATCAATACGCCAGCCGCAGCTGGACGTAGAGCATGCGCGGTGCGCCGACCATGCGGCCGCCGTTGGTGTCGGTATTGCGCGTGTAGTAGCGGCGGTCGGCCAGGTTGTTGATCCCCAGCTGGAGGTCGGGGCCCTTCTTGCCCGCCATCTTGTAGCTCAGCTGCGCATTGACCACGCCGAAGCCCGCCACCCGGCCGAGCGCGGCGTTGGCCGTCTCGGGCACCGTGTTCGCGGTGTCGGTGTAGTGCTTGCCCTGCGCCGTGGCCGACAGACCGAAGGCCCATGCATCCACCGTATAGCGCGCGCCGAGCGAGCCGGCCTGGCGTGAGTAGAAGGGCACGTCGCGGCCCTCGAACTCGCCCGACCTCTGGAGCGCGCGCACATAGGTATAGTTGGCGTACAGGTTCAGGCCGGCGAGCGGCCCGGCCTTGTCGAAGTCGTAGTCGAGCGCGAGCTCGACGCCGTCGTGGGTGGTCGCGCCCAGGTTGCGGAACACGGCCGGATTGGTGCCGGGGATCGACAGGATCTGGTTATCGAAGCGCAGGTCGAACAGGGTCAATTCGGAACGCAACTGCTGGCCCGCATAGCGCACGCCGGCTTCCCACGTCTTTGCGACTTCCGGGTCGAGCGGATTGGTCTCGGACATCGAATTGAGCTGCGTGTACTGCACGGCGCCGAACGAAGTGCTGTAGGCCGTGTACAGGGTCAGGCGCTCGCTCGGCAGCCAGGAGACGTTCATCGACGGCAGCGCGCGGCTGTTACGCACGTGGAAGGGCGTGTCGTCGGCCGTGCCGCTCGGGTTGCGGTCGCTCTCGATCTTTTCGTAGCGCACGCCCGGCGTGATCCGCCACTTGCCGTAGGCGATGCGGTCGTCGATGTAGACGGCATGCGCGCGTGTGCCGTTCTCGAACACCTGGATGGCGCCAACCTGCTGGCCGGTGGCGGCGATGGTCGGGATGCGCCGGTCCTGGCCGGTTTCGCGGATGTAGCGGTAGCCGACCGTGACGTCGTGGGTGGCCGCTCCCCACGCCAGGCGATGCGTGTAGCGCGGCTCGAATCCGCGCACCTCGTTGTCGCGCGGCTGGTATTCGATGCGGCCCTGGGCGGCATTGGCCAGCGAGCTTTCGCGCGCGCTGTCGTAAGCGTAGGCGCGGACCTCGAATTCACGGGTGGCCGAGAAGGCATTCACATAGCCGACGTCGACCTGGTCGCGCTCGCCTTTCCAGTAGTCGGTGGGATGGGTGTTCTGGAACGGATCGCGCGCGTACTGGGCTGGCGTGAGCCCGCCCGGCGTCATCGACTTGACGTCGTAGTGGGCGATCTTGCCGTAGACCTCGGATGATGGACCGAGCTTCTGGCGCCACTTCAGCGCGATGTCATTGTAGCGGTCGTCGCTGCCGGCGCGCCAATGGTCGCCCTCCATGCCGGAATAGAGCAGGGCGACGCCGAAACCGTTATCGAGTTCGGTGCCGAGATAGGCCGAAACTTGATAGTTCGAGCCGCCGCGTTCATAGCTGTTGTAGCGCGCCGAGGCATCCGCCGTCAGGCCGCCCTGGCTGGGCACCGGACGGGTCTTGAAGTTGATGATCCCGCCGACGTTCTGCGGGCCGTAGCGCACCGCGCCTCCGCCGCGCACGACGTCGATCGAATTGAGGTTGCCGAGACTCGTCGGCGCCAGCACCAGGTTCGGCTGGCCATACGGCGCCATGGCCAGCGGGATCCCGTCGATCAGCATGGTCGAGCGGAAGGAATTGCGCGGGTTCAGGCCGCGGATACCGATGTGCAGGCCGACCGAGCTGCCGGTATTGCTGGTGCTGCCGCTGATCTGCACGCCGGGAATGCCGCGCAAGACGTCGGCGATCGTCGAGGCGCCGCTGTCGACGATCTGTTCGCGCCGCACCAGGGTCCTGGCCCCGCCAAACGCCTGCACGCTGTTTTCCAGGCCCGTACCCAGCCAGTCGCCGACCACCGTTATGGTCTCCAGCATGCCGATGTCGCGTGGCGCGGCGTGGGCCTTCGATGGCGCCGGCCGGCGCCCGATGACGAAGCCCTCGCCGGACTGCGGCGTGGCCCGCGCGCCGGTGTCGGCCAGCAGGGCCGCGAGGCCGTCGGCAACCGTGTAGCGTCCGTCCAGGCCCGGGCTGGCCAGTCCGGCCAGGTCTTCAGGACGAAACGCGACCGTGACCCCGGCTTCGCGGGCGAAGCTGGACAAGCCCTGCGCCAGGGGACCGGCGGCGATCCGGTAGTGCCGCACGTCTGGCGTGGCGGCTTGCGCATGGGCTGCGGGTGCATGCGCGGCTGCACCCAGCGTCATACAGGCGATGAGCGCCGGCAGGGTGAGGTGGGCCAGGGCGGCAGGGATGTGCGGCGACTCCAATTCGATTCCTTTCGTTTGCTTGACGGCGTAGTAGCCGAACGGGCGACGAAAAAGGGACAGGAGAATGCAAAAAAATTTCAGATGGCCTGCGACGTCACCGTGACCCAATAGGCGGTACGCCGGACGACGCGCACCGGCAGGGTCTGGCCGATGACGTCCAGGACATGGTCGGTATCCTCGATCCTGAACACGCCCGAGACGCGCAGCTTCGCCACCTCCGGCGCGCAGCGGATAATCCCCGGACGAAAACGCGACAGCTCCTGCAGGAAGGCGTCGAGCCGCATGGCGTCGGCTTCCAGCATGCCCCTGGTCCAGGCCGGGGCGGACGACGAGGGCAGGCGTGCGGGTTCGATGTCCTCGAATGCACGGGCCGAGAACCGCACGCTGTCGCCGGCCTCCACGATCCGGCGTGCGCCGCTGTCGCGCAGGACGACTTCGACCCGATGTTCCAGCACGTTCAACAGCGTGCGGCCGCCATCGCCATCGAGCGCGCGCACGGTGAAGCGGGTGCCGAGGGCGCGCATCCGTCCGTGGGCGGTATCGACCATGAAGGGCCGCGCCTGGCCGAGCGTATCGCGGGCGGTCTCGATGTAGATTTCGCCCCGCTCGAGTTTGATCAGGCGCGCGCTCTTCGAATAGCCCACCGCGATATCGGTCGCCGTATTGAGCCGCACCGCGCTGCGGTCGGCCAGCACCACGGGACGGTGTTCGCCGACGCCGGCGCGGTAGACGCCATCCGCTTCGCCGCGCGACGCCCGGTAGCCGAACCAGCCGGCCGGCAGCGCGACGCCAAGTGTCGCCAGGGTCTTGAGAATGGCGCGCCGGTTGCCGCGTGGTTGGCGCGTGAGGACGGGCACGCCCAGCTCAGGGGCGACCGCGCCGAATTTTCGGCTGAGCCGTTCGGCGCGCTGCCAGGCCTGTTCGTGTTCGGGACTGGCCTGGCGCCAGCGCGCGAAGGCCAGGTGGTCTGCTTCGCCGGCCGCGCCGGAATGCAGGCGCACCAGCCAGTTCGCCGCTTCCTTGACGACGTCGGGATCGAGCAGCGCGGTGAGGTCAGGGCCGGGCACGATGGTTCAGCCCATCGCGTTCAGGCACAGCTCGAAGCCCTGGGCCATATAGCGCTTGACGGTGCGGTCGCTCAGCCCGGTGCGGGCGGCGATCTGCACATAGGTCAGACCTTCGAGCTGCGACAGCACGAACACTTCGCGCGCCTTCGGCGCCAGCTGGCCCAGCATGGCGTCCAACTGCTGCAGTTCCTGCTGCATGGAGACGAGTTGTTCGGGCGAGAAGGCGACATCCTCGGGAAGGGCGGCGAGCGTTTCCAGCCACGCCTGCTCGAGGGTGCGGCGCCGCCAGTGGTCATTGAGCAGGCCGCGCGCGATGGTGGCCAGGAAGGCGCGCGGTTCGACGATGCCGGGGACCTCGTCCGGCCGGCGCAGCAGGCGCAAGAAGGTGTCATGCGCGAGATCCACCGCGTCATCGGCACTGTCGAGCCGCTGACGCAACCAGCGGCACAGCCAGCCGTGGTTGTCCTTGTACAGAAGTTGGATGGTAGACATGGCGGGTCTTTTCGCGCTGCCTGGTATTTGCCAAGAGAGCAAAGGCCTTGCGGCAAGGATGGTCGGTGTAAATCGCAAATGATATCGATTATTGTTCTCATTTGCAATCGATGTCAGGGAACCACTGTACCCCGTGATGTAGTTGCGCCCGGTCAACCTCGTCGTGATTTGGCATGGCTATGATCGGATTTGCTCATTGGCACTAGCGAAGTGTTCATTCATGAGGTGGCTACCGTGATCATCGATAAGTTTGCCGCCGGTTTTAGTAGTCTAACGGACATGAACCGCGCCATACGGCTGCGTCTGTCTACCCCAAGCGGTATCGTCGACGATCTGCTGTTGGTGAAATATGTCAGCGGTGTGGAGACGATCTGCGGAGGGATTGAATATGCGCTGCAGTGCGTTTCACTCCAGGCGGGCATGGAGCTCAAGCGCTTTATCGCCAATCCGGTCGAGCTTCAGTTCGTGACCGACTCAGGCAAGCTTCGCACTGTGTGCGGGATTATCGGCGGCGTAAGCGAAGGGCAGAGCGATGGGGGGCTTGCAACTTATCAGTTGATGGTTCGAGACGCTTTTTCGCTGCTGGAGCAAACCTGTAATACACGGGTCTTCCGCAATCGCAACGAGATCGACATCACCGAGACTATCTTGCGCGAGTGGCGCCTGGCCAATCCAATCGCGGCGGCCGCGTTTCGTTTCGAGTCGGGCGGGTTAAAGCAGTACCCGCCTCGCGAATTCACGATGCAGTACAACGAATCCAATGCTGCCTTCTTGCGGCGTCTCTGGAAGCGCCGGGGTATCGCATGGTTCATCAAGGCGGGCGCGTCGAATGAGCGGGGAAGCAGCGATGTCCCGGTCCATACGTTGGTCTTATTCGATAATCCGCACGCGCTGGAGCAGAATCCGGCCGGTGCGGCCCGCTACCACCGTGATCACGGTACGGAGCAACGCGACAGCATTACGTCCTGGCATGCGGTACGTAAGCTGACGGCTGGGCGTGTCAACCGCCACAGCTGGGATTATGCTCAGACGTGGTCCATGAGTAGTCAGGAAACGAGTCTGGTCGACCAGGGAACGCTGGGCAACCAGTTCGCGGCCAGTCTCGACGAGTACCTGATCGACTCCCCACATGCGGGTGACAATGCCGACGATTATCGGAGCCTTGGCGTGCTACGCATGCAGCGCAGGGAGTACGAAGCCAAGTTCTTCCAGGGAGAAAGCGGCGATCGGGACATGCGGGTGGGGCAATGGCGTCGCATGGATGGGCATCCGGAGATCGATACCCATCCTGTGGATCAACGGGAATTCGTCTGCACCGAGTTGCGGGTGGAGGCCGAGAACAACCTGCCGAAACGCTCGACGAAAAAGTCGGACGGCTATTTGCCCTGAACCGTTGGAGCAGCGATCGCGCAGCCTTGTTGCAGGCCAGCGCTGAACGCGGCGTGCGTTACACGAACCGGTTTATGTGCGTGCGGCGAGGGATCCCGATCGTTCCCGCCTACGATCCGCGCATCGAGCTTCCGCGCACCGAGGCGCAAACCGCCATCGTGGTTGGACCCGCGAACCAGGAAATCCATTGCGATGAGCATGGTCGGATCAAAGTCCGCTTTCCTGCATGCCGTTCGGAAGACCATGAGCATGCGGATGGAACGGGCGCTTCCGGTAGCGATCGTGACTCGGCCTGGCTGCGCGTGGCGTCAGGGTGGGCGGGAAATCAATATGGGGCGATCTCCCTGCCGCGCGTAGGCGACGAGGTCGTTGTGGTGTTCATGGGCGGTGATCCAGACAAGCCGCTTGTCATCGGAAACGTTCACGGCGCGCGGACGCCGCCGCCTTCGTTCAGCCGTAATAGCGTCCTTCCCGGCGACAAGCACTTGTCTGGAATCGTGAGCAAGGAAGGGCAGGGGACGCGGGCCAATCAGCTTCGCATGGACGACACGCCGGGGCAGATCAGTGCGCAGCTCGGTAGCGAACACGCTCATAGCCAGCTGAATCTCGGTTATCTCACGCATCCAAGGCATGACGGGGCTACAGAGCCACGTGGCGAGGGCGCCGAATTACGCACGGATGCCGCGCTTTCTCTGCGTGGCGGCAAAGGCGTTCTCATCAGTGCCGATGCTTCGCTGCGTGCAGCTGGAAGGATTCTTGATCGAGATGGGATGGCCGGTTTGTCAGAAGTGATGACGAACATACAGCAGCAGTTGGCCGAGTTGGCCGAGGCACACAACACTGATGCGGTCGACAGCGAATCGTTGAAACAATTGAAATCAGATTTCGAACAATGGGAAAACGGCAGCAACACTGCAGGGCAATCGACTTCGGGAGGGGGAGGGAAGCCCATTATTGCCATTGAAGCGCCAGCCGGAGTGCTTATAGGTAGCCATGCTGGCATTGCCATCGGAGCGCAGAACCATGTCGACCTAATTAGCGTGAGAAACATGCAAATGTCAGCTGGTCGAAAGCTTATTCTTCACGCGTTGCGAGGAATTAGCGTCTTCGCTCATACGCTTGGCATGAAATTAATAGCGGCAAGCGGAAAGGTTGAGATTACTGCTCAGGATGAGAACGTCGAGATTACGTCTGCGAAACGCATCATTCTCGCGGCAACTGAAGAAATCATTCTGCAGTCACCTAAGGTAACTGTAGTTAGCCAAGGTGCCAACGTGACGATCGGTGAGGGCGCGATCTCTCACAGTTGCACTGGCGACTTTGTCGTAAAGTCAGCAAGAACAGAATTTCCTGGGGCTGGCGATGGAAGTTTAGCTTCCATGATTATGCCAAAGAGCGCCATTGAACATAATCAGCGCGTACGTCTTGTCGATCTAACGACTGGTGAACCACTTGCTAAGCAACGATATCGCGTAACGATAGAAGACGGGCAGATTATTGATGGAATAACCGGATCGGACGGTATGACTCAAAACTTCAGTTCGGAGATTCCATTCGCCACTTATTCAATTGAGGCACTTTTCGATTGAACTAGATTTAATTCCGAAAGGACTCGTATGGCTACTCCTGCAAACACGCCAGGATACAAACTGCCGGTAAATCCAGAAAAAAATCAGGGGAAGCTTTCGCAAGGCTTCGTCACGCCAAACCAGGACCGAATTCCACAGGTTCACTGTGTTCCGGCGCGCCGTGTTCTTCCAATTATTTTTATTCCAGGGATAATGGGATCAAATCTGAGAGTAAGCGCTGATCGCCAAGCTAAATTAGGGTTGGAGAATAACATAGCTTGGCGCCCAGATAATTCAAGCGTAACTATCGGCCAGTACAACGATAAGCCGCACGAGCGGCAGTTGCGTTTGGATCCCGATGCGACAGAGGTCGATAGCTACGATCCAAAAAACAACCCAACCGGAAACCTGAGCGAAAGTGCTGATCGGCGTAACAAGAATATTATTTATGCGGGTGGATATAGAGGTTGGGGAACTAGTAACGGTCCGTTACTTCAGTCTGACCCACCAGGAGTGAGGAACCGCCGTACACAAAATGAGAAGGCTCGGGAGCGGGGATGGGGCGAGATATTTTATGGAAGTTATGAGGCCATCTTAACCATCTGCGAAAGCAAACTCAACTCGGCCTTTACTGACGGGATAATGGATCTATATTTAAGGCGAAATATAGAAGGGGTTTCGCCTTTAAAGTGGAAAGCTCACCCTGAACCTCCTATGACTGCTCTGGACGAAATAACAATGCGGAAGGCAGTTAAAGGATGTTGGTTTCCTGTTCATGCAATGGGGTACAACTGGCTGAGAGGCAATGCTGAGTCAGCTGTAGTTTTGGCAGAGCGAATAAAAGATTTGATCAATAAATACGTAAGCGAAGGATTTGAATGCGAGAAAGTTATTCTAATTACCCACTCAATGGGAGGGTTGGTTGCGCGAGGAATCGTCCATCCAGAAATAGGGAAGATGGGTGATGAAGTTTTGGGGGTTATTCACGGTGTAATGCCAGCGATGGGAGCTGGAGCTGCATATAAACGAATTCGTTGTGGGGTGGAAGGGTCATATACAGGTATTTCTGGGGAAATTACCGCTGGTGTACTTGGGGATAATGCAGCGGACGTGACTGCCGTTCTTGCAAATTCTCAAGGCGCAATGGAGTTGCTTCCTAGTCAATTCTACGGAAGCCATTGGCTGCAACTGAAGCGAGATGGTGCGATTGTTAAAAGTTGGCCAGAGAAATGTCCCTATGAAGAAATATATAAGGTTCGGGGGAAGTGGTACTCATTGGTGCGCGAGCAGTGGATAAATCCAGCAGGAGCGAAAGATGGAGGGATTTTCAGAACATCCAAGCTTCTAGATGAAGCTAGAAAGTTCCATGAGAAAATCAATGGTACTTATCATATACAGAGCTATGCTCACTACGGGGCTGATGTAAATAGAAGAGCTTGGCATAAAGTGGTCTGGGAAGTCAGTGGGAGCGGAGAATTGCGAGAGCCGGAGTCGCTAAAAACTATCTCTGACAATCGAAAAGGAAGTCTCCAAGTAATGGAGTCACGATTTGAAAAAGGTGATCGTGTTACGCCCCCATATAGCCTTAATATGCTTGATGCAGCTGAGTCCGGAGATCAGACTGTCCCATTACACTCTGCAGATGCACAACTTCGCAGCGGCAAGTTCAAAGGATTGTTCAGACAAGTTGGATATGAACATCAGGCAAGCTATAGCGACCCTGTTGTGCTTGCATCGACAATTTACGTTCTATTTAAAATCATTTCCACCATGAAATGGTCTAAGCCATGAAATGGATTTTATTGAGGAAGTTTATAGTAGCTGCTATTGCCTTAATGATTGCAGTTGTCACTCTTGTTTTTTATTCAGAAATGGTCATCGTAGGAGAGCCAATGGAAGCTCGTAGCCAAAGAGTTGAGGAGATGTTCGAAAAGACGAAAATCGTTTGCTTTGGAAGATTTGTAATGGAAATTCCAGATCGGGTAACTCTAGTGTATGGAGGGGTTACGGTCAATGGAGATATTAATTTTTATCGAGATGAGTCAGAAAAAATAACTGAAATGCTAGCCGCTCGATTGTCTGATATTGAGAAGGAGCGAAAGTTAATTCCAGATTATTCTTTAATCAACTTCCCTCTTGTTGGCAAGGTGATAGATGGCGTCGTGCCAGGTCAGAAAACGGTCTTCGGAATTGCAAATCCCATAAGTTATAAAATTCACTCATACATCCCCGTTGGCAAAGATCTGTTTGTGTATGACTCCAAGGCGTTTCCTGAAAACAATGAAATTCCATTTATAAATACTGTTGCAAATGGCTTGCGTAGCCGTGCTGAGGCGGAAATTCCAGCTGAGCCGGGAATTTGTTTGGATTCGGGGTTTATTTCTGTCGAGCCAACTTTCGAGAAAGTTTCGATCGGTCTGAGATTTCACGATTTTCCAGATGTTCATATCTCAATTGATGCGAGGAAGAATCAGGATTATTTAATGGAAGGCGGTGGACTCAAAGAATCGCGTGAGGCTGCAAGGATACGTGCGGAGGCTCATGGGTTTGGTGGCTTTTTCTCTCGAATTAAAGTTCTGCGCGAGAATCGGCGGCAGTTAGGAACCTGGGAGGGGGAGGAAATTTTGACACGAAGACCAGCATATAAAGACGATACGGATGCTCACGAATTTCGTTTCTTTAGCTTGGGAGAGGTCGATAACGCATCTCACCCGATGCTTGATATTCAATTGGACTCCGGTGTAAAGGGCAACGCTAAAGCTAAGATCAAGCCGAGCATTACCGATGCAGAAGCCCTGGCACTGTGGGACCGAATTTTGCCCACTATCCGCCTACGTCAGCCTAGTGATGCAGCCGAATTCAAACAGGCTTCGAAGGTACCGTTAGGAAGTGTGATGAAATCGGAAGACATCTGTCCTCAATCCGGCTGGTGGGAATGCCTGGAAAAACGGAAAATTGAGGGTGAGCGGCGCCGACTCTTCAAGGCAGGCGACAAGTTGCCACCTGTGTTGGCAGATGGCGCTGCGAGTTTATGGAACACGCCGATCGGTAATACACATCAAATAGCGGCGGTCGAGTGGAAGTTGCTTGAATACGATCCTCCATCTGCATTCTCGGTCGATACAAAAACTGCTGGCATTCCACAAGCTGACAATGATATGAGGGAAAACGGTGCCTAATGTGATTCGCTTGAACGACCCCACCAGCCACGGTGGGAAGGTAAGCAAAGTCGCCGCGACCCATTTCACTGTCGGCGGTGTTGCAGTGGCGTGCGCCGGCGATACATGTACGTGCCCCGTACATGGTTTAGTCACTATTGTGGAAGGAGAGGCAAACCACACCATTGGCGGTCTCGCCGTCGCTTACGACGGCCACAAGACCAGTTGCGGTGCGACGCTGATCTCGACGGTGACGAACTTCGTCCACAATTGAATGGGGACGAAGTCCGGTGACGACGGCAGATCAAACGGTATTCTTCTCTATGGCTGTCCGAAAAAAGAACCGGGCCACATGGGCCCGGTCCGTATAACAACATTTTCAGCGGTTTAGCGCGCCGCCACCGGCGCCCCACCTTCCGCCGGCACGGCAGGTTCCGTCCACCCCCCACCCAGCACGCGATACAACACCACCTGATTCTGCAACCTCAGCAGATTCGCCTGCACCGACAACTGCTGCGACTGGAACAGCGAACGCTGTGCATCGAGCAGGTCGAGCTGGCTGGCCGCACCGCTGCGGTAGCGCAGGTCGGACAGGTTGAAGCGGTCGGCTTCGGCCTCAGTCACCGCGGCTTGCGCGCGCAGCTGTTCGCTGAAGGTCGCCTGGCCGGCCAGCGCGTCCGCCACTTCGCGGAACGCGGTCTGGATCGATTGCTCGTACTGCGCCACCGCGATGTCGCGCTGGGCCCGGGCGCTGCCCAGGGTGGCGCTGTTGCGGCCATAGTCGAAGATCGGCAGGATCGCCTGTGGTGCGAAGGTCCAGCCCCAGGTGCCGCTGTCGAACAGGCCCGACAGCTCGTTGCTGGCGCTGCCGGCGGTGCCGGTCAGCGTGATGCGCGGGAAAAAGTTCGCGCGCGCCGCGCCGATGTTGGCGTTGGCCGCGATCAGCTGCTGCTCGGCCGAACGGATGTCCGGACGGTTGGCCAGCAGGTCCGACGGCAGGCCGGCCGGGATGTCCGGCAACTCGGTCTTGGCAAGCGTGGCGCCTGCGCTCACGTCGGCCGGCAGCGGGCCGCCGACCAGCAGGGTCAGGAGGTTGATGTCCTGGGCCCGCAGGCGCTGCTGCTGGGCCAGGGTGGCGCGGGCCGTCTCGACCAGCGAGCGCGATTGCTGCAGCTCCAGGCGCGACGCCACGCCGTTCTCGAAGCGCAGCTGGAACAGCTTGTCCGATTCCAGGCGGGTGTTGAGCGTGTCTTGCGTGATGCGCAGCAGCTCTTCGTCGGCCAGCAGTTGCAGCCAGGCGCTGGCGACCGACGAGATCAGGCTGATCTGCGTGGTCTTGCGCGCCTCTTCGGTGGCCAGGTATTGCGCCAGCGCGGCATCCGACAGGTTACGCACGCGGCCGAACAGGTCGAGCTCGAACTGCGAAACCGACAGGCCCGACTGGTACACGCTTTCGATCGGCTGGTCTTCGCCCACGGTCTGGCGATTGCCGCTGATGCCCAGGCCCACGGTCGGCAGGCGGTCGGCGCGGGTGATGCGGTATTGCGAGCGCGCCTGCTCGATATTGGCGATCGCCACGCGCAGGTCACGGTTGTTCACCAGGGCGGCGTCGATCAGCGAGCGCAGGCGCGCATCGGCAAAGAACGACTGCCAGGCGACCGTGCTTGGCGCCGCGGCCAGCACCGGGCTGGTCGACTCGGTACCCGCCTTCGGGGTTTCCGGGAAGGCGGCAGCCACCGGAGCCGCCGGACGTTCATAGTCCGGCGCCAGCGAGATGCAGCCGGCCAGCGTCATCGCCAGCGCCAGCGGCGTCACGAGTTTGATGTGCTTGATCATGGTTTGCTTCCTTCTTCTACGTGCTTCTGATGTTGAGTCGCGTACATCTTACTTTGGCGGTCGCTGCCCTTGAAGAGCGTGCGGACCACCACGAAGAAGACCGGCACGAAGATCACACCCAGGACGGTCGCGGTGATCATGCCGCCCATCACGCCTGTACCGATGGCGCGCTGCGATGCCGAGCCGGCGCCGCCCGCGATCACCAGCGGCAGCACGCCGAGGATGAAGGCCAGCGAGGTCATGATGATCGGACGGAAGCGCAGGTGCGCCGCTTCCAGCGCCGCTTCGTACGGCGTCTTGCCCTCGGCCTGCAGGTCCTTGGCGAATTCGACGATCAGAATCGCATTCTTCGCCGCCAGGCCGATGATGGTGATCAGGCCCACCTTGAAGTAGACGTCGTTCGGCAAGCCGCGCATATTGGCCGCGATCAGCGAGCCGAGCACGCCCAGCGGCACCACCAGCATCACCGAGACCGGAATCGTCCAGCTTTCATACAGTGCGGCCAGGGCCAGGAACACCGCCAGCAGCGAGAAGGCGATCAGGATGCCCGCGGTCGAGCCGGACAGGATCTCTTCGCGCGACTGGCCGGTCCATTCGAAGGCAAAGCCGGCCGGCAGTTGGGCCGCCAGGCGCTGCATTTCTTCCAGCGCGTCGCCGCTCGAGTAACCCGGAGCCGGTTCGCCGGTGAGCTTCATCGCCGGATAGCCGTTGTAGCGGTTGGTCTGCATCGGGCCGGTGGTCCATTCGGTGCTCGCGAACGACGACAGCGGCACCGGCTGGCCCTGGGCATTCAGGGCGTTGATGCGCAGCAGGTCGTCCGGCTGCATGCGCTGCGGCGCATCGGCCTGCACGATCACGCGCTGCAGGCGGCCGGCGTTCGGGAAGTCGTTCACATACGACGAACCCAGCGAGGTCGACAGCGCGGTATTGATCGCGCCGAAGGTCACGCCCAGGGCTTGCGCCTTGTCGCGGTCGATGTTCAGCTTGAGCTGCGGTGCGTCTTCCAGGCCTTCCGGACGCATGCCGGTCAGGATCTTGCTCTGCATGGCCATGCCCAGCATCTGGTTACGCGCTGCCAGCAGGGCGTTGTGACCATTGCCGCCACGGTCTTGCAGGCGGAACGAGAAGCCGGTGCCGGTGCCCAGTTCCGGGATCGGCGGAGGGCTCACCACGAAGATGAACGAGTCGCGCACGGCGCCCATGTGGCCGGTGATGCGGCCCGCGAACGATTGCGCGTCCTGGCCTTTTTCCTTGCGGTCGTCCCATGGCTTCATCGGGATGAACGCCAGGCCCATGTTCTGGCCCTGGCCCGAGAACGAGAAGCCGGTCACGGCCACGATGTTGGCGGTCTCTGGCTGCTTCATCACGAACTCTTCCAGCGAACGCAGCACGGTGCCGGTACGCTCGGCGGTCGCGCCTGGCGGCAGCTGGATGTTGGCGATCACATAGCCCTGGTCTTCGTTCGGCAGGAAGGCGTTGGGCATGCGGGTAAACATCAGGGCGACGACGCCGACCAGCAGCAGGAATACGACCATCCAGCGGCCGGCGCGTTTCAGGATCGCACCGATGAAGCCTTCATATTTCTTCGCGCCGGTGGTGAAGTTGCGGTTGAACCAGCCGAAGAAGCCCTTCTTGTCCAGATGATGGCCGGCTTCGACGGGTTTCAGCAGGTGCGCGCACAGCGCCGGGGTCAGGGTCAGCGCCAGGAAGGCCGAGAAGCCGATCGAGGTCACCATCACCACCGAGAACTGGCGGTAGATGTTGCCGACCGCGCCGGCGAAGAAGGCCAGCGGCACGAACACCGCGATCAGCACCACGGTCACGCCGATGATGGCGCCCGAGATCTGGCCCATCGCCTTGCGCGTGGCTTCCAGCGGCGGCAAGCCTTCCTCGCTCATGATGCGTTCGACGTTTTCCACCACCACGATGGCATCGTCGACCACGATACCGATCACCAGCACCATGCCGAACATGGTCAGCACGTTGATCGAGAAGCCCAGCGCCAGCAGGCAGGCGAAGGAACCCAGCAGTGCGATCGGCACCACGATGGTCGGGATCAGGGTGTAGCGGATGTTCTGCAGGAACAGGTACATCACCAGGAACACCAGCACGATCGCTTCGAACAGGGTGTGCACCACTTGTTCGATCGAGATGTCGATGAAGGTCGTCGAATCGTAAGGAATCGAGTACTTCATGCCTTTCGGGAAGTACTTCTGCAGTTCCGCCATGCGTTCCTTGATCATCTCGGCGGTCTGCAGGGCGTTGCCGGACGGCGCCAGCTGCACGCCAATACCGGCCGACGGATTGCCGTTCAGGCGCGCCGTGGTGGCATAGGCCTGGCCGCCGACTTCGATGCGCGCCACGTCCTTCAGGCGCACGGTCGAGCCGTCCGGATTCGCGCGCAGCACGATATTGCCGAACTGTTCGACGTTCGACAGCTGGCCGGTGACGATCACGGTGGCGCTGATCTGCTGGCCCTTGGCGACCGGCAGGTCGCCGATGGTGCCTGAAGCGACCTGGGCATTCTGCTGCGAGATCGCGGCGGTGACGTCGGCCGGCGACAGGTTCAGGCCGACCAGCTTGGTCGGGTCGATCCAGACGCGCATCGCCTTTTCGGTGCCGAACAGCTGGGCCTGGCCAACGCCGGTGATGCGCTGGATTTCCGGCAGCACGTTACGCGAAGCGTAGTCGCCCAGCTCGATGCTGGTGATGTTCGGGTCGTCCGACGACAGGATCGTAAACAGCAGGAAGTTCGAACGTGCCTGGTCGACGCGCACGCCCTGCTGGGTCACCGCCGGTGGCAGGCGCGGGGTGGCGCGCGACAGGCGGTTCTGGACGTCGACTTGCGCCAGGTTCGGATCGGTGCCGGTCTCGAAGGAAACGGTGATCGAGCCGGTGCCGTTGGCCTGGCTGGTCGATTCCATATAGATCATGCCTTGGGCACCGTTCATCTCGCGTTCAATGATCGAGATGACGGAGTCTTCAAGCGTCTGTGCCGACGCGCCCGGATAGGCGACGTTGATGACGATCGAGGGTGGCGCCACGGTCGGGTATTGCGCGATCGGCAGCTGCTTGATGGCAACGCCACCGAGCACCATGATGAACAGCGCGATCACCCATGCAAAAATCGGGCGGTCAATAAAAAAACGTGCCATTGGAAAGTCCTATTCCTTGTTCTTATCGGCTGCTGTTGGCCGGCGTGGTCGCGCCCGCGGCCGGCGAACCGGCATCCGGGGTGCGGGTATCGCCGGCGCCGGTGGTGGCAGCCGCCTTGGCGCCGGCCGCGTTTGGCTGGGCAGCCGGTGCGCCCGCCTGGGCCGGCGCCTGCTGGGCGCCTGCCGGCGTCCACTGCACTGGCTTGACCGCGGTGCCTGGCGGCATCATCTGCAGCTTCTGGAAGCCGTCGACCATCACTTTTTCGCCTTCCTTCAGGCCGCCGGTGACGACCCAGCTCTCGTCCTGCTGCGAAGCGATCTTGACCTGGCGCGGAACCGGCTTGTTGTCGGCGCCGATGACGGTCACGGTGTCGCCGTTCTGGCCGCCGCGGGTGACTGCCTGCTGGGGAATCAGGATGCCGTTCGGCAGCGAAGCCTGCGCCACGCGCACGCGCACATACTGGCCCGGCAGCAGGGCATTGTTCTTGTTGTCCACGGTGGCGCGCAGCGTGATCTGGCCGGTGCCCTGGTCGACGGTCACGTCCGAGAACAGCAGGCGGCCGCGGGTCGGCAGCGCGGTGCCGTCTTCCAGCAGCACGGTCACCGGCACGTTGTCGGCGCCGCCGCCTTGCTTCTTCAGGCGCTGCAGCTCGGTGGCCGACTGGGTGATGTTGAGGTACATGCTGTCGGTCTGCTGGATCAGCGCCAGCTCGGTCGACTGGGTCGCCGACACCAGCGCGCCTTCGGTCACCAGCGCGCGGCCGATGCGGCCCGAGATGGGAGCATTCACATTGGTGTAACCAACATTGATCTGCGCAACTTTCAATTGGGCCTGGGCGGCGGCGACTTCGGCTTCACCCTGCTTTTGGGCGGCGACGGCGTTGTCGAATTCCTGTTTACTGACTGCGTTGGCCTCGACCAGCGGCTTGTAGCGCTCGGCGATGGCACGCGACGCGACCAGGTTGGCTTCGGCGCGCGCGACGTCGGCGCGGGCTGCGGCGAGCTGGGCCTGGTAAGGCGCCGGGTCGATGGTGAACAGCGATTGGCCCTGCTTGACGATGCTGCCCTCGGTGAAGGAGCGCTTGAGCACCACGCCGTCGACACGGGCGCGAACCTGGGCAGTGCGGATCGGTTCCACGCGTGCCGGCAGTTCGCTCTGCAGCGCAACGGTCTGGAAGGCGGCGGTGACGACGCCGACTTCGGGCGCCGGCATCTGCTGGCCGGCGGGGGCGCCGGCCTTGGCCGATTCGTCTTTCTTGCCGCAGGCGGACAGCAGGACCACCGCAGCCATGGTGGCCGCCGCGACCCGGGTGAGGGACATGGATGAGGAGTTGGCAGAGCGCATTACGTGTGCATCCTTCTAGTTAGTAATTCGCGCCAATGTCACACCCCGGTCAACAACATATGCATGGGATGAGAGATCAACGCTGGCTTTTGCAAATAATTTTATATACTATCACGACTGTATGTAAAATGTTTTAAGCACCTATTAATTTGAGGGTTACCCAAAAGAAATGGTTCGCAGGACGAAGGAAGAAGCAGCGGCGACCCGCGACAGCATTCTTGATGCAGCAGAAATCTTGTTCGCAAAACAGGGTGTTTCGCGAACGACATTACAGCATATCGCGACGGCGGCGGGTGTAACACGCGGTGCGATTTATTGGCATTTTGTCGACAAGGGCGCGCTGTTCAGCGCGATGATGGACCGCGCCACGATGCCGATGGACACCGCCATCCAGCAGCTGGGCGAGCGCCAGGTTGCCGACCCGCTGCAGCGCTTGAGCGACGAGCTGATGGCGGTGCTGCACATCGTCGTCAGCGACGAGAAGGCGCGCCGGGTGTTCGAGATCGCTACCCTCAAGACCGAGTTCACCGAAGACGTGGACTCGGCCCGCGTGCGCAAGCGCGAAGCGGTGGCCGAGTGGCGCGCGCGCATGGAAGCGCAGCTGGCCGAGGCGCGCGCCAACGGCCAGCTGCCGGCCAGCATCGACCCGCACAATGCCGCGACCTGCATGTGGATCATGCTCGACGGCCTGCTGCGCAACTGGCTGTTCGACCTGGAATCGTTCGACCTGATGGCGCTGGGCGGGGAGGTGATCGATACCTTCCTGGCGGGGTTGAAGGCGCGGTGAGGGTTATCGACCGTCTCCAGGCACTTGCTGTGCAGCCAGCGTATTTTTCTTCGTTAGCGTAAAAACGTCGTCCCCGCGCAGGCGGGGACCCAAGGTGCAAGCGTCTCGATAACGCATGCGGTACTTGGGTCCCCGCCTGCGCGGGGACGACGTGTATGGGCGGTGCGTTTTTGGCGCTTAACGCATGCCTTCGATCATTTGCTTGAGCTTGAGCGAATCGGCGACGAAGGCGCGGATGCCTTCGGCCAGCTTCTCGGTGCCCATCGCGTCTTCATTCAGCATGAAGCGGAAGGTTTTTTCGTCGATCGCGATCTTCTCGATACTGTTGCTCTCGTCTTTGCTCAGCTTGCGCTCGACCGGCGCGTCGCTGTCGGCCAGCTTTTGCAGCAGGTCGGGCGAGATGGTCAAGAGGTCGCAACCGGCCAGTTCCAGGATCTGCGAGGTATTGCGGAAGCTCGCGCCCATCACTTCGGTGTTGTAGCCGAACTTGCGGTAGTACTGGTAGATGCCCTTGACCGACTGCACGCCCGGATCGTCGGCGCCTTGATAGTCGGTGCCGGTCGATTTCTTGTACCAGTCGTAGATGCGGCCGACGAACGGCGAGATCAGCTTGACGCCGGCTTCGGCGCAGGCCACTGCCTGGCACAGCGAGAACAGCAGGGTCAGGTTGCAGTGTATGCCATCCTTTTCCAGGATCTCGGCGGCGCGGATGCCTTCCCAGGTCGACGCGATCTTGATCAGCACGCGCTCGCGCGACACGCCGTTCTTTTCATACAGTGCGATCAGCTCGCGGCCCTTGGCGACGGTGGCTTCGGTGTCGAACGACAGCGCGGCATCGATCTCGGTCGAGACGCGGCCCGGCACGTACTTCAGGATCTCGACGCCGAAGGCGATCAGGAGGCTGTCGACGATCGCTTCGACCGAGGCGCCCGGCGCATCGGCGATCGCTTTTTCGAGCAGCGGGCGATATTCAGGCTTTTGCACGGCCTTCAGGATCAGCGACGGGTTGGTGGTCGCATCCTGCGGCGCATAGGCCTTGATCGACTGGAAGTCGCCGGTGTCGGCGACCACGGTGGTGTACTGCTTGAGCTGTTCGAGTTGGTTCATGGCGTGGGTGTCAAACGTGGGATGGGTAAGTGGTGTGCGGGCGTTCGTCGAACGCGTCGGCGGGAGACCCGCCAACCCTACATAGGGTTGGCGGCTACGCCGCCGACGCGTCCAACCAGCTCACGCGAAATCGGTACCGGCAACAAACGCCGCAAGCATGGCCTCCAGCCCCGCACGGTCTTCTTCCGAAAAACGGTCCGGTTTCGGGCTGTCGATATCGAACACGCCAATGAGCTTGTCATCCTTGATCACCGGCATGACGATTTCCGAGGCCGACGCCGAATCGCAGGCGATGTGGCCCGGGAAGGCGTGTACGTCCGGCACCACGATGGTCTTGCGTAGGGCGGCGGTGGTGCCGCAGACGCCGCGGCCGAACGGGATGCGGGCGCAGGCGGGCTTGCCCTGGAATGGCCCGACCAGCAGGTCCTGGCCTTCGCCCTTTTTGGACGGCACGGTGAAGTAGAAGCCGGCCCAGTTCAGGTCGGAGATCGTATCGTAGATCAGGGCCGAGAACTGGGATGCATTGGCGGTCAGGTCGCGCTCGCCCTCGAGGACGCTGGTCACTTGACGCACCAGCAGGTCATAGTCGGGACGGTCGCTGCGTTCGGGATTGATATGCATGTCAGGCGAAAATGCTGGTCGAAAACCGCTATTTTACAGCCACCGCTGCCGCAGGCGCTCCAGCGTCAGGCGGTGTCATCGAAATAAGCAGCCTGAACCGCTCGCGCAGCCTCGGCTTGCCGTCGGTGAGCTTGCCAGGACGATAATGCACGTCCGTCTGCAGACGCTCGCCGTTCACCCGCAGGCGTAGCAAGGTCGCCTCGGCGCGCGCGTCGACCGGCATCGCTACCTCGGTCTGGAACAGGTGTTTGCCGGTCGGGTCCAGCAGGTCGAGCAGCAGGCGCGCGCCGTCGCCCGACGCCACCAGGATGAAGTTGCCGGTGCAGGCAAAGCTGTCGACGTCGCTCCGTGGCCGGAACGACCACGCACCGGCATCGAACTGCCGGGGCGACGCTGCCGTCGCGATCCGGTAGGACGGCGGACAGCCATCGCCTCCCTGGACGGGAGGATCGATGCGGCCGGCCCGAAGCGGCGTGTGCGTCACGGGCGCTGCGCCATACGTTGGCGCGTCGGGCTGGCCGCCGGCCGGGTCCGCAGTCCCCAGCACCTTGCGCACGAATGCCATCGCATCTTCGCCAACCCGGCCGCGTAGATACTTCCGGCCGAGCAGTTCTTGACTGTCGAGGTCACGGATGGACAGGCTGGTGATGCGATCGGGCCCGTCGTCGGACCGGTCCGCTTGTTCCTCGACCACGTAGCGCGTGCGGACCTCGCCGCGGGGGTGCACGACGAAGCTGCCCGGCCCGGCACGGCGATAGACCTTGTCAAGATATAGCACGGACGGATAGCCGGCCGACAACACGTCGTCAAGGCCGAACATGGGCTGGAATGGGCCCGCGCCGGGCCGGTCGAAGCCGATGTGGCGCAGTTCGACGCCCTCGACGCCGCTCACGCTACGCATCACGATCGGAGCGGGAAGCTGCAGCTGGGATTTGGCCATGCACATCGTCAGGGCACCGGCCGCAACAAGGGCCGACAGGAGGAGCTTGTAGAACGTTGGCATTGGCTAGTCAGGACCGATCAGCCATTGAGGGATCGATGTCCATGGTTGATCGGCAAGGGTTAGGAACCGCCCATTCTAGACCAAATGCGTTTCTTGCCGTCAACGCACGGTTAGCCGATGAAGGAATCGAACTGCATGTCGAACTCCTGCAGCGCCTTCTGCGCGTTCTGCATCTTCTTGCGGAATTCCGGCCCGCGGCGCAGCGCCAGCCCCACCGCCAGCACGTCGATCACGACCAGGTAGGCCAGCCGCGCCGAGATCGGGGTGTAGGGATCGGTCGCGAACACCAGGTCGATCGGGATCAGCAGGGTCGCCATCTCGGCCAGCGGCGTGCCGGACGGCGCCAGCACGATCACGTCGGCGCCGCCGGCCTTGGCCAGCTTGGCCGAACGGGTCAGCGCCGGGTTGTTGCCGCGCTGCGAGATCGCGACCAGCGCGTCGCCTTCGCGCAGCAGGGCCGCCGCGATCGAGTGGATCGACGGGTCGGTATAGGCCACCGTCGGCACGCCCGAGCGGAAGAATTTGTGCTGGGCGTCGGCGGCCACGAAGCCGGACGTGCCCTGGCCGTAGAACTCGATCTTGTTGGCGCGCGCGAGGATCTCGAGCGCCTGCTGGACGAGTTCCGGCTTGAGGTTGTTGCGCAGGTCGAGCAGGGTATTGATCGAGCGGCTGCAGATCTTGTTGATCAGGTCCGAGGCCAGGTCGTCCTGGTGCGGCGCCTCGCTGGCGCCGGGCAGCGCCAGCGCCAGGCCTTGCGCCAGCTTGAGCTTGAACTCGTGCCAGCCGTCGTAGCCAAGCGTGCGGCAAAAACGCACCACGGTCGGTTCCGACACGCTGGCGCTGCGCGCCAGGGCGGTGATGTTCTGGCTCACGGTCGCGGAAGGGGCGGCCAGCACCGCGAGCGCGACCTTGCGCTCCGATTTGGAGAGCGTGTCGAGCTGGGTGCGGATCGAGTCGAGCAGCATAATATGTCTCGGGCGCCGGTCAGTCTTCCGGCAGCGATTCTTCGCGCCATTGCAGGCCGTCGCGGCCGATCAGGGCGCTGGCGGCGGCCGGGCCCCAGGTGCCGGAGGTGTACGGCGCCGGGGCGCTGTCGTCCTGTTCCCAGTGCTCAAGGATAGGCTCGACCCATTCCCAGGCCGCTTCCAGCTCGTCGCCGCGCATGAACAGGGTCAGCTGGCCGCGCAGTACGTCGAGCAGCAGGCGTTCATACGCCTCCATGCGCGGCGCCTTGAACTGCTCGCGGAAATCGAGTTCGAGCTCGGCCTGCTTCAGGCGCATCGAATCGCCCGGGGTCTTGGCCATCAGGTTCATCGACAGGCCTTCGTCCGGCTGCAGGCGGATCACCAGGCTGTTGGGCTGGAAGCTCGACGTCGGCTGGTTGAAGATCGAGTGCGGGATCGGCTTGAAGCGCACTACGATCTCGGCCAGGCGGTCGGCCATGCGCTTGCCGGTGCGCAGGTAGAACGGCACGCCGGCCCAGCGCCAGGTGTCGATCTCGGCCTTCATCGCCACGAAGGTCTCGGTGCGCGAGCTCTTCGGCGCATTCGGTTCCTCGCGGTAGCCCGGCACCTGCTGGCCGTCGATATAGCCGGCGCGGTACTGGCCGCGGATGATGTTCTGCGACAGCGTGGTCGGGGTAAAGCGTTTTAAAGACCGCAATACCTGCAGCTTGGCGTCGCGTACGGCGTCCGGCGCGATCGAGGTCGGCGGTTCCATCGCCACGATGCACAGCAGCTGCAGCAGGTGGTTCTGCAGCATGTCGCGCAGTGCGCCGGAATTGTCGTAGTAGCCCAGGCGGTTGCCGACGCCGATCTTTTCGGCGATCGTGATCTGCACGTCCGAGATCCATTCGCGCCGCCACAGCGGCTCGAACAGGATGTTCCCGAAGCGCAGCGCCAGCAGGTTCTGCACGGTCTCCTTGCCCAGGTAGTGATCGATGCGGTAGATCTGCGATTCGGCGAACACCTTGCCGACGTCCAGGTTGATCTGCTTGGCCGAGGCCAGGTCGCGGCCCAGCGGCTTTTCGAGCACCACGCGCGAGTTCGGCGTGGCAAGGCCGGTGGCGGCCAGGTTGTCGCAGATCTTGGCGAACAGCTGCGGCGGCGTGGCCAGGTAATAGACGCGGGTGAGCGATGGGTCGTCGCGCAAGGCCTCGACCAGCGCCTGGTAAGTCGACACGTCGGTCGCGTTCAGCGCCACGTAGGTGATACGCTGCAGGAATCGCGTCCAGCTCGGCTCGTGGACCGTGTCCTTGATATGCGGCTTCGAGTTGTTCTCGACCATGCGCAGGAATTCCTCCTGCGTCGCATCGTCACGGCCGACGCAGATGATACGGCTGCTCTCCGGCAGGTCGTTGCAGACGTCGCGCGAGTACATCGCAGGCAGCAGCTTGCGCATCGCAAGGTCGCCGCTGCCGCCAAAGAAAACGAGGTCGAAATCGGAAATAGCCATAGGGAGTAGGTCTGCAGTAGGAACAGGACAATCGGATGTCGATGTAAATTTACTACATAATTTATTCTTAATCAAGTAAATCTACTACAGACGCATCCGTGCGACCAGTGTGCCATATCCAATGACGCCGGGGCGCAGAGCTTGCCGATTCAAGACAATAGGCAGAAGCCGCGGGGTTCCGGCAACTGTGGAAAAGTGCGTATTTTTCCGGGCATTAAGTTGCTAAGCTGATGTTTCACTTGGCTGTCACTTGTCCGCACTGACGATGAGCGCAGCAGCATGTCACTACTCATGATCGGTGGATCTTGAAACCTGTTATTAGGATCGTGCACGACAACGATGCGCCTGGCGAGCCGGCGCCTCGGTGCCCCAGCTGCGGCACCCGGGCGCACGACAAGTATTGCGCGCACTGCGGCGAGGCCATCACGGCCCACTCTCCCTCGGCAGCCGAATTCGTGCACGAATTCGTGGGCCATTACGTGGCGCTGGAAGGCAAGCTCTGGCGTACGCTGCGCTTGCTGGTATCGAGCCCAGGCCGTTTGACGAGCGATTACCTGCGTGGTCGGCGTGTTCCCTATATCAATCCCCTACGCCTGTACCTGACCTTGAGCCTGGTGTTTTTTGCGCTGATCAAACTGGTGGGCGTCAATCTTCCCCAGCTCACCTTGGATGAGGAAGTCGTTGGCATGAGCTATTCGCATACGATTCCTCACCCGGATCGTCGCGGGGAGTCCTTGCCCGTGACGCTGCGTCTCAAGCTGAGCGTGACCGGAAGCGACGACCGTTCCATGATCCCCGATGCGCTGGCATGGCTGGACCAGGTCAATCAGGCGTGGGGAGACAAGGGGCAGCGATTCATGGATGCGCCGCCGACAGAAAAGGCGGCGCTCCTCAACCACGGATTCCTGGCAAACCTGCCTTACATGCTCATCGGTGCGCTGCCGCTATTTGCCTTGTATCTCAAGCTGATGTATTCGCGATCAGGGCGCAATTATGGCGAGCACCTGGTGTTCGCGCTGCATGTGAGTTCATTCGCGTTTCTACTTGCTGTCCTGATGATCGCGATACCGGGCAATTTCGGTTGGTTAATTGCGGCAGTCGCTACCCGACAATTCATGCTCGTGTCGGTGTGGGACTGCCTGCAACTGCTGCCCCTGGCGTGGATCGTGGCCTATCTTCCGGCCGCGCTGCGCCATGTATATGGCGGACGGGCGTCGGCGTCCTGGGGAAGGTCGCTCGTGCTGATGAGCGTGCACATGCTCGTGATAGTCGGTCTGATCGCCATCGCCGAAACCATCGCGATCCTCACGGCATAGTACATGCGGCCCGCCGCACGAAACAAGCGCGGTGGCGCGGATGCCACGCGGGTACGCGCGACGAATGACAGGGTGGGCAAATCACACTATAGTTTCCCCACATAAATATCGTGGCCAGAGCCGCGTAGATGAAGGGGACAATATGACGTGGTTGCAAAGAGTTTCGCGTGTATCGCGCTCGGTGCTGGCTCCATTGGGCGGCCGCAGCGTGGCCGGCAATGTCCGCACGCTGGTGGTCAAGGCGCGCGACGGCAGCATCCGCACGGCCATCAATGCCGCGCGCCTGCGCAAGGAAGTCGACCAGGCCCAGGCCCAGGCGGCCCGCCAGCACCATGCAGCCGATGCGCTGGCGGCCAGCGCGCGCGAAGTGGCCGAGCTGTCGGCCGACGTCAATGCCGGCACGGTGCGCATTGCCGACACCGCTCAGCGTAATCTGGCGGCGGCGCGCGAATCGATGGAAGAACTGGCCAGCCTCGAACGGCGCATGCGCCACATCGAGGAGCAAGTGCAGGGTTTTTCGGATACCGTGACCCTGCTGGTCGGCCACTTGCGCGAGATCGGCGAGTTCGGCACCGTCATCGAGAACGTGGCCAACCAGACCAATCTGCTGGCCATCAATGCCGCGATCGAGGCGGCGCGCGCCGGCCCGGCCGGGCGCGGCTTCGCGGTGGTCGCCTCCGAAGTGCGGCGCCTGTCTCAGGTGGTCAATGCCGAAGCGGTCAAGATCGCGACCGCCAGCGGCGCGATGCGCGAGCTGGTGACCTCGACCTCCGGCGCCACCGCCGGCATCCTCGACGGCGTGAACGTGTCGGCGCGCGAAGCCGGCAGCGCGGCCAGCCACCTCACCGCTTTCGTCGCCGACTTCGAGCGCATGACCGCCACCGTCGACCAGATGGCGGCGGCGATGCAGTCGCTCGACGGCGTCAACCAGCAGATCAATGCGAAGGTGGAAGAGGTGGCGCAGAACGCCTCCAGCTCCGAGGCCACGATGCAGGACGCTTCGCGCCGCGTGGACGAGGTGCGGGTGGCCACCGAGGAGCTGCAGGGTGTGCTGGCGGGCTTCCGCACCGGTGGCACGGCCTTCGACGCGCTGGTGGATACCACCACGACGCTGCGCGACCAGGTGCTGGCCTGCCTGAGCGGCCACGCGGCCGGCGGCGCGAACATCTTCGACCAGCAGTACCGGCCGATCCCGCAATCCGACCCGCCACGGTTCACGACCTCGTACGACCGCGCGGTGGAGCGCGACCTGCAGCAGCTGTTCGACCGCGTGCTGACCGACTTGCCGGGCGCGGCGTACGCGCTGGCGGTCGACAACCGGGGATACGCGCCGACCCACAACACCAAGTTCTCGCGGCCGTCGACCGGGCAGCGCGAGCATGACCTGGTGTACTGCCGCAACAAGCGGATCTTCGACGATCCGGTGGGGATCCGGTTGGCGAAGAATCGCGAGCCGTTCCTGCTGCAGACCTATCTGCGCGATACGGGAGAGGTGATCAATGACTTGTCGATGCCGATCGTGTTCCAGGGGAAGCACTGGGGTGCGGTGCGGATCGGCTACGACTCGGCGCGGATGATGGGGCGTTCCAGCTGACTGCCCATCCGTGGCGAACCGTTCCCGATGTTCATGCGACAATTCGCCGGCCTGTACTGACACCATCAGCCGAAGAAAGCCGTCCACCATGACCAGACCCACGCCGCGCCGCGGTTCCTTTATCCTGTTGCTGCCGATCTTCCTGATCGTCGCGGTCCTGGCGCTGTTGTTTGCCTGGATCGGCGGCTGGTTCGGCGGCAACGGCGTCACGCCGCAGGCCATGGCCAATACGGCCGAAGCATCGGGTTCGCCCCAGCCGGGCTTCCGCCGCGCCCACAGCAAGGGCATCTGCATCGTCGGAACCTTCGCGCCGACGCCGGCAGCGGCGCAACTGTCGACGGCGCGCGTGTTCTCGCAGGCGTCGACGCCGGTGCTGGGCCGCTTTTCCAATCCCGGCAACGATCCGCATGCGCCCGACAACAAGGCAGCCGTGCGCGGCATGGCGCTGCAGCTCAAGACGGACGACGGGCAGGAGTGGCGCATGGCGATGAACAGCTTCCCGTTCTTCGCGTCGTCCACGCCGGAAGGGTTCCAGGCGATGAACGTTGCGCGCCTGCCGGATCCCGCAACCGGCAAGCCCGACCCGGAAAAAATGAAGGCAGTCCTGGCAAAATATCCCGAGATCGCCAATTTCATGGCGTGGTCGAAGGATGCACGGACGCCCGACAGCCTGGCCAACACGCGCTTCAACGGCGTCAACGCATTCCGCCTGATCGACGCCCAGGGCAGGGAGCGCGCGGTGCGCTGGTCGATGCGGCCGCATGCGCCGTTCGTGGCGGCCGACCCGAAACGGCTCGAGAGTGCGAGCCGCGATTTCCTGGGCGAGGATCTCGAGCGGCGCCTGGCCGCCGGGCCGCTGCAATGGGATATGGTGATGCAGTTCGCCGCGCCGGGCGACCCGATCGAGGATCCTTCGAAAGCCTGGCCCGATACGCGGCCCGAGACCAAATTCGGGACCCTGACGCTAAGGCGCGCCGAGGCGCAGGCCGGCAGACCCTGCTTCGACCTGAACTTCGATCCGCTGATCCTGCCGAAGGGGATCGTGGCGACCGCCGATCCGGTGCTGCATGCCCGGTCGGCAGTCTATTCGGTCTCGTTCAACCGTCGTGAACGTGAAATCAGCCAGGGCCTGGCCAAGTCGGGCAACGGGAGCGTGCAATGAACCGTCAACCCCACTTCAACCTGCTGGCCCGCGTGCTGCACTGGTCGATGGCCGTCGCAATCCTCGCCATGCTGTTCGTCGGCGCCGCCATGGTGGTGTCGCTGCGTCACCGCGAGCTGCTGCTCGATCTGCATCGCCCGCTCGGGCTGGCGATCCTGTTGCTGGCGATCGTGCGCCTGGTCAATCGGCTGCGCCATCCACCGCCACCGCTGCCGGCGGACCTGCCGCGCATCCAGGCGTGGGCCGCCAAGGCCTCGCACTGGCTGCTGTATGCCCTGATGTTCGCGATGCCGATCGTCGGCTGGGCCATGCTGTCGGCCGGCGCCTATCCGGTCGAGTTGTTCGGGGGCGTCAACCTGCCATCGATCCTGCCGCATAGTCCGGTCATGTACGGCTTCCTGCGTCCGCTCCATGGCGTGCTGGCCTATGTGTTGTTCTTTACCATCCTCGCTCATCTTGGCGCAGCGCTGTTCCATGCATGGGTGAGGCGTGACGGCGTGTTCGGGCAGATGGCGCGGCGGGGGTAAGTCCGGTTTAACGCCGGTGCCTGCCGAAGAACTCGAGCGCCAGGCGGCTGGCGTTCGGCGTCGCTTTCGCATTGAACCTGAGCGTCGGGTCGCCGCCGCTCCATTCGTGGCGCAGGCCCGCGATGCGCACCACGCGCAGGACGAGCTTGCGGCGCGCCGTGAAGTCCTGGATTTCATGCGCGTTGCGGCTGCCGCCGCGTCCCGCCGGCATCGCGACGACGCGGTTGGCCGGCCCCGGCGGCAGGCCGTTCAACTGCAGCCATTGGCGCGTCAGGTGTTGCTGGTTGACCTGGCTGACCACCGGATCGTCTTCGCCATGGATCAGCAAGGCCGGCATCAGCGGCATCGCCTGGGCGGTCAGGTGCGTGGAGCGGCGTTTCAGCACGCCGTCGATCGCCGCATCGGCCTGCGTCGCAGCGCCGTGGCGCATGACGTGCAGGGCGCCCAGCGATGTATGGCCGACACCGAACACGGGGCCGGAATGCAGGGCGATCGCCGCGATCAGCTCGGGATGGTTCAAGGCCAGCACGGCAGCCATGCCGGCGCCGGCCGACAGGCCGCACGCATAGATGCGGCGGCGGTCGATACGGTGCCCGGCGCACACGTGGTCGATGAGCGCCGCCAGCACGCCGGTCTCGCCGCGGCCCTCCTGGGCGGCCCGGTCGAACCAGCGCCAGCAGCGCTGGGCATGCGCGGTCGCCGGTTGTTGTGGATACAGCACTGCGTAACCCTTCGCCTGCGCCAGCCGGTTCATGCGCGTGCCCTGCGCGAATTCGGCGGCGGTTTGATGGCAGCCGTGCAGCATGACGACCAGCGGCCAGCCCGCTTGTGCGGCGTGCTCGGGTGTGCGTTGCGGAAGATACAGCCAGTAGGGGAGTAGGTGATGTCCCTCGAGCCAGCGGCCCGAGGCGGCCGGCAGGCGCGCTTGCGCCGGAGGCGCCGTTTTCGGCCGCGCCGGCTTGGGGGGCCTGGCATTGGCCCGTGCGCTCGGCTTCGCGCTATAGATATCGAACAGCTTGGCAACCAGCTTGCGTTGCGATTTGGCGGCGCGCGTCAGGTCGCGCAGCAAACGGGTGCTCGAAGTAGTTTTTGCCACTGCCGCCTCCGCAGTTATGTTGCAGTGCAATATAACTGCGAAGGCGGACTTCTTCGGTGCGCTGGCTCACGCCATCCGCGCCCGCGCCGGCGTCAGGCGCGATATTCCGGCTCTTCGCGCCCCGCCACGTCCATCTTGATGGACAGCACCTTGCCGCTGAGCGGATTCTGTTCCAGTTCTTCCTTCGACCTGCCATGGCTGGCGCTGGTGATGTACAAGGTACGCAAGTCCGGTCCGCCGAAGGCGACCGAAGTCGGGCATTTCACCGGCAGCTTGATTTCGCGCACGATCTCGCCATTCGGCGCGATGCGCAGGATGCGAGCGCCTTCGAACATCGCCACCCAGTACATGCCCTCGGAATCCATCGTGGCGCCGTCCGGACGGCCGCCGTAGTCCGGCGCCGACTTGTCGCTCGGGAAGGTCACGATGGTGCGGCGGTTGCTCTGCTCACCGGTGGCCGGGTCGAAGTCGTAGCAGTCGATGCGGTGCGTGGTGGTGTCGGCGTGGTACATCGTGCGCCCGTCCAGGCTCCAGGCCAGGCCGTTCGAGTTGGTCATGCCGCCGCTCCAGGCCTGGCGCAACTGATCCTTGTCCAGCACGTACATCTCGGCGGCCGGTTGGTCGCGCGGTTCGTACATGGTGCCGATCCAGAACCGGCCCTTCGGATCGACCCGGCCGTCGTTGAAACGCACCTTCGATGGATCGTAGGGCGCGTCGGTGATCGGCTTTTCCGAACCGTCGGTGGTGTTCAGGCGCAGCAGGCCGTGGCGGGTGGCCACGACCAGGAAGTTGTTGTCGTCGATCGCCAGCGCCGATGGGTTCGACCCCATCTTCCACGAGGTGAACTTGCCGCTCGCCGCGTGCAGGCGGTTGACGGTGTAGCCCTCGATGTCGACCCAGTACAGCGCCGATTCGACTTCATGCCAGATCGCGGACTCGCCGACCAGCATCGGCGCATCGTGTACTACCTCAAATTTTTCCGTTGCCATAGTGTGGTGGTGTAGGTTTCAGAAAGCAGCCTTGGCGCGGGCGATCAGGCCGTTCGTGGAACTGTCGTGTTGGCCTGGTGCGGGTTCTCCGGCCAGCTCGGCTTCGATCTTCTTCGCCAGCACTTTACCTAACTCAACGCCCCACTGGTCGAAACTGTTGACATCCCAGATCACGCCCTGCACGAAGGTCTTGTGCTCGTACAGCGCGATCAGCGCGCCCAGGGTCGATGGGGTCAGGCGTTCCATCAGGATGGTGTTGCTCGGGCGGTTGCCGGGGAAAGTCTTGTGCGGTGTGAGACGCTCGATTTCTTGCGCCGCTAGGCCCTGGGCCTGCAGGTCGGCGCGCACTTCAATCGCCGTCTTGCCCTTCATGAAGGCTTCGGACTGGGCGAAGCAGTTGGCCAGCAGGGCGGTGTGGTGGTTGTCCATCTCGTGGGCCGGACGCAGGGCGGCGATGAAATCCATCGGCGTCACATCGGTGCCCTGGTGCAGCAGCTGGAAATAGGCGTGCTGGCCATTGGTGCCGCACTCGCCCCAGATCGCCGGGCAGGTCGGCGTGTCGACCGGCTGGCCGTCGCGGGTCACGCGCTTGCCGTTGCTTTCCATGTCGAGCTGCTGCAGGTAGGCCGGGAAGCGGTTCAGGTCCTGGTGATAAGGCGCGATCGACACCGAGGCGCAGTCGAGGAACTGGCGGTTCCAGAAGCCGACCAGGGCCAGCAGCGTCGGCAGGTTCCGCTCGAGCGGCGCGCTGCGGAAGTGTTCATCCAGCTCGTGCGCGCCGGCCAGGAAGTCCTTGAAGTAGCCGAAGCCCACGGCCAGCGCCACCGGCAGGCCGATCGCCGACCACACCGAATAGCGGCCGCCGACCCAGTCCCAGAATGGGAACATATTCGCCGGGTCGATGCCGAAGGTCTTGATCGCTTCGGTATTCGTGGAGACGGCGATGAAGTGTTTCGCCAATGCGTCCTCAGGCGCATGCTGCAGGAACCAGGCGCGCGCGGTCTGTGCGTTCATCATGGTTTCCGCCGTAGTAAAGGTCTTGGAGGCCACGATGAACATCGTGGTCTCGGGATCGACCTGGGCCAGCGCCGCATCCATGTCGTGGCCGTCGACGTTCGACACGAAGTGCATCGAGAGGCGCGGGTGCGCATAGTGGCGCAAGGCCAGCACCACCATCTTGGGACCGAGGTCCGAGCCGCCGATGCCGATATTGACGATGTCGGTGATCGGCTTGCCGGTATGGCCCAGCCACTCGCCGCTGCGCACGGCGTCGGTGAAGGTCTTTACACGATCGAGCACGGCGTGGATGTCGGCATTGACTTCCTGGCCGTCGACCGTCAGCGTCGCGCCGCGCGGCGCGCGCAGGGCGGTGTGCAGCACCGCGCGGTTCTCGGTGTTGTTGATCTTTTCGCCGGCGAACATCGCATCGCGGCGCGCCTCGAGGCCGCGCTCGCGCGCCAGCTGCACGAGCAGTTCAAGCGTGCGCCCGTCGAGGCGATTTTTTGAATAGTCTAGGAACAGGCCTGCGGCCTCGTCGGAGTAGCGCTCGAAGCGGTCGGGATCGGCAGCGAACAGGTCGCGCATCTGCCACGTCTTGGCGGCGTCGGCGTGTTGGGCGAGGGCTTGGAAGCTGGCGGTACTGGTCAAAGGAGGCTGGCGCATGGGGTCGGGGTGCGTGGCACAATGTTGGCAATAATAGATTATCGAATAATACAAGCATCTGCGCGTAAATTCACTACAAAAAACAGCGCGAACGCAATTTACAGGCTGCTTCTCCCCATCATGTGGCGCCGCTCGACCAGTCTTTTCTCATAGAGAACCAGGGCTGAGATGAGCGCAGCGTACCGATCTGTAGTAAAATTTCAGATACTAAATTCAGGAAGGAACGAACATGGCGCTCCACCCCGTAGTAGAACAGGTCACCAACCGCATCATCGGGCGCAGCAAGCGCTCGCGCGCAGCCTATCTCGAACATCTCGAAGCGGCCCGCATCAAGGGCGTCCAGCGCGGCGCCCTGTCGTGCACCAACCTGGCCCACGGCTTTGCCGCCTTCCCGGCCAACGACAAGCTGAAGCTGCGCGAATACAAGGAACCGTCGGTCGCCATTGTTTCTTCCTATAACGACATGCTGTCGGCGCACCAGCCGTTCGAGTATTTCCCGAAAGTGATCAAGGAAGCCGTACGCGAAGTCGGCGCCGTGGCCCAGTTCGCCAGTGGCGTGCCGGCCATGTGCGATGGCGTGACCCAAGGCCAGCCGGGCATGGAGCTGTCGCTGTTTTCGCGCGACGCCATCGCCATGGCGACCGCGGTCGGCCTGTCGCACAATATGTTCGACGCCGCCCTGTACCTGGGCATCTGCGACAAGATCGTGCCGGGCCTGCTGATCGGCGCGCTGCACTTCGGCCACATTCCGGGCATCTTCGTGCCGGGCGGCCCGATGACCACTGGCATCTCTAACAAAGAGAAAGCCGCGATCCGCCAGCGCTACGCCAAGGGCGAAGCCACCCGCGAAGAACTGCTCGAAGGCGAGTCGGCTTCTTACCACGGCGCCGGCACCTGTACCTTCTACGGCACCGCCAACAGCAACCAGATGCTGATGGAAGTCATGGGCTTGCACCTGCCGGGTTCGGCCTTCATCACGCCGGGCACGCCGCTGCGCGATGCACTCACTGCCGCCGCGGCCCACCGCGCTGTCGCGATCTCGCAGCAGGGCGGCGACTACATGCCGATCGGCCGTATCGTCGACGAGAAAAGCATCGTCAACGCCATCGCCGCGCTGCACGCCACCGGTGGCTCGACCAACCACACGCTGCACCTGGTGGCGATCGCGCGCGCGGCAGGCATCGTGATCGACTGGAACGATTTCGACGAGATGTCGAAAGTGGTGCCGCTGCTGACCCGCATCTATCCGAACGGCGATGCCGACGTCAATCACTTCCAGGCCGCTGGCGGCCCGGGCTTCGTGATCCGCGAACTGCTCGACGCCGGCCTGGCGCACGAGGACGTCAACACCATCCTCGGCCATGGCTTGCGCAAGCACTGTAAAGAGCCGTTCCTGGGCGACGACGGCAAGGTCGTGTTCCGCGACGCCACCCCGGTGAGCGGCGACGAGAACGTGCTGCGTCCGGCCACCAACCCGTTCAACAACAATGGCGGCATGGTGCTGGTCAAGGGCAACCTGGGCCGCGCGGTGATGAAAGTCTCGGCGGTAAAGAAAGAGCATTATTCGGTGGAAGCGCCGGCGCTGACCTTCGACTCGCAAGAAGACTTCATGCACGCCTATAAAGATGGCAAGCTCAACCGCGACTTCGTGGCTGTGGTCCGCTTCCAGGGCCCGCGCGCCAACGGCATGCCGGAACTGCATGCGCTGACCCCGGCGCTGGCCAATCTGCAGGATGCCGGCTACAAGGTGGCGATGGTCACCGACGGCCGCATGTCGGGCGCGTCCGGCAAGGTGCCGGCGGCGATCCACGTGTCGCCCGAGATCCTGGCCGGCGGCCCGCTTGGCCTGGTGCGCGACGGCGACATGATCCGTGTCGACGCCAATACCGGCACCATGGAAGCGCTGGTGCCGGCGGACGTCTGGGCGCAGCGCAAGCAGGCCACTGCCGACCTGACCTCGAGCCACATCGGCATGGGCCGTGAACTGTTTTCCATGTTCCGCAACTCGATCAGCGCGGCGGAGGAGGGTGCTGCCACCTTCCCGCTGCCGTCGCCGAAACAGACCGTCGTGCCGCTGCACGATGGCATTGACGCCGGCGAGATCATCCCCGGTTCCGACGAAGACCATCTTTTCAGGACTAATAAGTGAGCCAACCAATGACCCTACTTGAGATCATGCGCTCGGCGAGCGTCATCCCCGTCATCGCCATCGACGACCCCGACCACGCCGTGCCACTTGCTCGAGCTCTCGTTGCGGGCGGCATCCGCGTGCTGGAAGTGACGCTGCGCACCGAGCACGGCCTTGGCGCGATCCGCGCCATGAGCCAGGTCGAAGGCGCCATCGTCGGCGTCGGCACGCTCACCCAGCCCGAAGAGTTCGCCGCCTCGCGCGATGCCGGCGCCGTGTTCGGCGTGTCGCCGGGCCTGACCCAGTCGCTGATCGACGCGGCCAAGTCGAGCGGCCTGCCGCTGCTGCCGGGCGTGATGACGCCGTCCGAAGTGATGGCCGCGCGCGAGCAGGGATTCAGGCAACTGAAGCTGTTCCCGGCAGTGCCGGCGGGCGGCGTCGGCATGCTCAACGCGATCGGCGGCCCTCTGCCTGACGTGACCTTCTGCCCGACCGGCGGCATCTCTATCGAGAGCGCGCCGAAATTCCTGGCCTGCAAGAACGTGGCCTGCGTGGGCGGCTCGTGGCTGACCCCGAAGGACGCGATCGCGGCCGGCGACTGGGCGCACATCACCGAGCTGGCCAAGGCCGCGGCGGCGCTGCGCGCGGCTTAAGGACAGAAGGATCGCATGCTGCGATCGCGCCTTCCTTGCCGTTTTCGCCCCCTGAGCGAGGGCGAGACGGCGATGGCGTCGCTGCTGTTCGGCGACGCCATCGATTATCGCCGGGTACGCGTGTACAACCGGCGCTACATGCCATTCCAGCCGCGTAACTGCGCGATGACGCCGAATGGCAGCATGTATTTTCACCGATCCTGCTTCCTGCGCGACTACGCGCGCGGCGATCCGCCGGCCATCCACTGGTTCATGCACGAGATGGCGCACGTGTGGCAGCACCAGCTGGGCTATCCGGTGCGCCTGCGCGGGGCTTTCCGCATTGGCCTGTCCTACGGCTATACCCTGCACGAAGACGCCACCCTGGCCGACTACAATATGGAAGCCCAGGGCGATCTGCTGGCCGATTACTTCGTCCTGAAATTCCTCAAGAAACCGGGCGTGATGCGCCAGCAGCGCTACCGCGACAGCCTGGCGCTGTACGAGCGGGTGCTGGCCGAGTTCCTGCACGCACCGGGCGACCGCGCCAACCTGCACCGCGGGCCGGCGCGCTGGCTGGCAATGAGAATGCGGCCGGCCTGGATGTGAAAGACGTCGTGCAGGTGTAGTTTTGTGGCGGGCGGTGAACGCCCGCTGGCTTCCTACCTTTTCGATGCCGGCGCGGAGCCGTATTCGTCGGCGCCGAGGTCGATCGTGCCTTCGATGCGCGCCTGTCCGTTGATGTCGGTGACGCCATTGACGACGATGGCGCCGCCGGCAAAGTAGCGGCTCCACAGCGGCGAGGTCCAGCTCGTCAATGCGACGCTCGTTGCGCCGACACCGATGGCGGGCGAGGTCGGTTGCAGGTTCAGGTCGCCGCTATCCGGCGCGTTGAAGCGTGGATTGGCAAGCACCCGCACGCCGGGCAGGCTGCCGCCGCTGGCGTTCGTGCCCCACCACAGGTTGGTTCCCCACACATTGCCGCTATGGCCGCTGCCGTAATTCCCATAATTGTCCGCCGCGGGGCCCGTCCCGAAGAAGATGTTGTTGCTGAGGCGCGAGTCGATCACCTTGTGCTGGAACACGATCTCGGTGCCCCAGCCCTTGTTCTTGTAGAACGAGTTATTGTGCACATGGATGCGGCGGGCGGCGCCGACGCTCGCATTGTAGCCGCCGATCGTCAGCCCCACTTCACGGTTCTTGTAGACGAAGTTATTCGACATCACGATATCCTCGGTCGCTTTGCCGGCATGTTCGCTGGCGAACTCGAAACCGAGATCGTTGCCGCTCGAGATGTTGCCGTCGAAGACGATGTAGCGCCCGCCATCGACGTAGAAGCCGGCTGCCGAGCCCACATTCATATACCAGGGATTGGTCTTGCTCGAGTTGTTCACCGCACGGTTGTTCTTCACGATGCCGTTGCGCGCGCGGTCCTTGTCGCCGCAGTCGCACTCGCCCTCGAAGCCGATGAAATCGAGTCCGATATTGTTATTGTCGTGCACGTAGTTATCCAGGACTTCGAAGCGGTCGATATTCCCGTTGAGTACCAGCGCCTCGCTGGACTGCAGCACGTTCTGATAGACCTCGTTGCCTTGCAAGAGCAAGTCGGTGATGCCGGTGGCATTGGTGCCGAACACTGCCAGGCCATGGGCGCCGACCCAGCACGCATCTCCATCGTCCTGCGTACAGGTGCTCGTGTGCTTGATGCCGTGGATTTTGTTATTGACGATCTGCAGGTTGCTCCCGTTCCCTTCGACCAGGATACCGACCGGCGACGCGCTCACGCTGCTGGTCGTGAATGCGGTGATCTCGAATCCCTCGACGCGCACGTAGTTCGAGTTACGGATCGTGATCAGGCCCTGGCGGCCCGAGGGTATCACACCGGTGCCGCCGCGCAGGACGACGCCTGGATCGGCCTTGATCAGGATGGGTGCGCTGGCAGTGCCGGATTTTCCCGAGACGAGCACTTTCTGCGTGTAGGTACCTGGCAGCACACGGACCGTATCGCCCGCGACGGCGGCATTGACCGCGGTCTGGATCGACTGGCCTGGCGCCACCGTGATGACCGCGGCATGCGCCAGTTGCGTCGAGACCAGCAGGCACGCGGCGGCAGCGGCCGGCGTCGTCAATTTGAGGAAGGCTTCGAAGTGTTTCAAAGGTGTCTCCAGTGGGTGATGGTGCATAAATACTAATCACCCGACTTCGTTAACTCAACCTCTTTTTGTGTTTACAATCGATATTCGAAAGGATATTTAAGCAAATACGTAATAAAACGAACTAACTAAGAACGGATTCGACAGTTTCGTTAATTTTCGTTTGGCGGATTTCTGGCTTGATGCGACCGGATGCCCCGCGCACCGCCAGCGCCTGGCCGGCGGTCGTCGGAGGTGCGCTCCGTGCAGCATGGCGCTGGGCGCCGTCGTCGTCGACCTTGAACACGCTCACTAGCCGCGCCAGCGTGGCCGCCTGATCCTCGAGCGAGGCGGCGGCGGCTGCCGCTTCTTCCACCAGCGCGGCATTCTGCTGGGTCACGCTGTCCATCTGGGCGATGGCTTCGTTGACCTGCTCGATGCCGACGGTCTGCTCGGCGCTGGCCGTGGCGATCTCGGACATGATGTCGGTCACGCGGGTGATGCCTTCGACGATTTCCTGCATGGTCGCGCCGGCCTGGTCGACCAGGCGGCCGCCGGCATCCACCTTGGCCACCGAGTCGGCGATCAGGCCGCGGATCTCCTTGGCCGCGCCGGCCGAGCGCTGCGCCAGGTTGCGTACTTCGCTCGCCACCACCGCGAAGCCACGGCCTTGCTCGCCGGCGCGCGCCGCCTCGACGGCGGCGTTGAGCGCCAGGATATTGGTCTGGAAGGCGATGCCGTCGATGACGGCGATGATGTCGCCGATCTTCTTCGACGATTCGTTGATCGAGGCCATGGTCGACACCACCTGCGACACCACATCGCCGCCATGCGCGGCGATCTGCGACGCGTTTTTTGCCAGCACATTGGCCTGGCGCGCGTTGTCGGCGTTCTGGCGCACGGTGCTGGTCAGTTCTTCCATTGAGGACGCCGTTTCTTCCAGCGAGCTGGCCTGCTCCTCGGTGCGCGACGACAGGTCGAGGTTGCCGGTGGCGATTTCTTGCGACGCCGTGACGATGGTCTCGGTGCCGGCGCGCACCGCGCTGACGGTCTTGAGCAGGCTGTCGTTCATGGTCTTGAGGGCCGCGAGGAGCTGGCCGACTTCATCGCGCGAGGCCACGTCGATGCGGGCGGTGAGGTCGCCCGCGGCGACCTGGCGCGCCAGTCCCACGGCGTGACCCAGCGGCACCGTGATGCTGCGGGTGAGCAGCCAGCCGAAGACGGCGCCGATCGCGAGCGCGCTCACGCCGAGCGCCGTCAGGACCTGCCTGGCCGAGACATTGAGCGCGTCGATATTGGCCTGTGCCTCGGCCGACAACGACTCCTCAAAGGCGACCACCGCCTGCACCGACGCGACGTATTTGTCGACTTCGGGCATCACCTTGTCGCGGAAGAAGGCCTGGACCTCGGGATGCCCGGCCCCCAGCGCCGCCTTGCGCTTGAAACCCTCGTCGCGCAAGCCGGTATAGCGGCTGCGCTGGCTGGCGACGGCGTCCATCAGCGCCTTGCCCTGGCCGGTGTCGACCATCGCCTCGAGCCGCTTCTGCGTGGCGGAGACGCCGGCGCTGGTCTTCTTCATCTCGGCGTCGTAGTGCGCGTCCTCGGCCGGATCGGCGCTGGCGGCCTTGGCGCGGGTGCGCACGGCGTTGCCCTCGATGCCGCGCAGCCACTGCTGGGCGAGGTTGACGCTGAGCGCGGCGTCCGCCATCACGGTCTTGGCCTCGGCGATGCGGTTGAGCTGCCACAGCGCGCTGACGAGCATGACGGCCACGAGGGCGAGGACGGCGGCGAATGCGCCGCCGAGCCGGATTCCAATCTTGAGGTCGCTGATTTTCATTGTTGTCTCCTGTTCGAATGACGAGGTGCACGGTGATCCCACGCGACGTCACGGGTGTGACAATGTGTGAGATTTCATTGCTCTACATCAAGGATAAGCATGGATCGCGGGGCATGGACTACCGGGAGTCCACAAATATCCATGCTTGTTGCTGACAGGGGACAGAAAAATAGCGGAACGATATGAGTCGGTAAGCGATTGATATCGTTTGTTTGTGCGGCGACCACACAGATAGCGGGCCGCCGCAGCAGGTGCAAAAGTCGGACGGATCAGGCGATCGCGTCTTCTTCCAATTCCGCCTGCACGGTGCGCTCGACACGGCGTCCGCCAACCTGCGGCGTGCGCACGACCAGCGCGCCGCCAGCCGGCGCGCGCCGCGCGCTGCGGACCGCATTCTCGTCGCCGACCTTGAACACGCTCACGATCTGCGCCAGTGCGGCTGCCTGTTCCTCGAGCGAGCCGGCTGCGGCGGCCGCTTCTTCCACCAGCGCGGCATTCTGCTGGGTCACGCTGTCCATCTGGGTGATGGCTTCATTCACCTGCTCGATGCCGACCGTCTGCTCGGCGCTGGCCGAGGCGATCTCGGACATGATGTCGGTCACGCGCGTGATGCCATCCACGATCTCCTGCATCGTCGTACCGGCTTCGTCGACCAGGCGGCCGCCCGCGTCGACCTTGGCCACCGAATCGGTGATCAGGCCGCGGATCTCCTTGGCCGCACCGGCCGAACGCTGCGCCAGGTTGCGCACCTCGCTCGCTACCACCGCGAAGCCGCGGCCCTGCTCGCCGGCGCGCGCCGCCTCGACGGCGGCGTTGAGCGCCAGGATATTGGTCTGGAAGGCGATGCCGTCGATGACGGCGATGATGTCGCCGATCTTCTTCGACGATTCGTTGATCGAGGCCATGGTCGACACCACCTGCGACACCACTTCGCCGCCGTGCGAGGCGATCTGGGAAGCGTTCTTGGCCAGCACATTGGCCTGGCGCGCGTTGTCGGCGTTCTGGCGCACGGTGCCGGTCAGCTCTTCCATCGACGAGGCGGTTTCTTCCAGCGAGCTGGCTTGCTGCTCGGTGCGCGACGACAGGTCGAGGTTGCCCGACGCGATTTCCTGCGATGCGGTGACGATGGTCTCGGTGCCGGCGCGCACCGCAGTGACGGTCTTGAGCAGGCTTTCGTTCATGGTCTTGAGCGCGGCCGTCAGGGTGCCGACTTCGTCGCGCGAATCGACGTGGATGTCGGCGGTCAGGTCGCCCGACGCCACTTGCTGGGCCAGGCCGACGGCGCGCGCCAGCGGGTGGGTGATGCTGCGGGTGAGCAGCCAGCCGAACAGGGCGCCGATGGCGACCGCGGCGACGCCGATCAGGGTCAGCATGCGCTGCACCGAGGCGCTGATGGCGTCGATACTGGCATTGGCGTCGTCGGCCAGCTTTTCCTGGAAGTCGGCCAGCTTGCCGGCGGCCTCGGTATAGGCGCGCATCTCGGGCATGACCTTGCTGTCGAGGAAGGCCAGCAGTTCCGGATTGCCGGCCCCGAGTTCGGTCTTCATCTTGTAGGCCTGGTTGCGCACCGCGCCGTACTTGGCGCGCTGTTCGATCAGCGCCGTCAGCAGCACCTTGCCTTCGGCGCTGACAATCACTTCTTCGAAGATTTTCTGCAGCTCGCCGGCGCGCTTGCTGATCGCCTTCATGCCATCTTCGTAGGACTGCTCATCGGCCGGATCGGTGGCCCGGATTTTCGCCACCGTGCTGACGGCATTGGTGATGATGCCGGCACGCATCTCCTGGGCCAGCTTTGCTTTCTCGGTGGCCGACGCCATCTCTCCCTTGGCGGTGGTGATATGGTTCAGCTGCCAGAGGGCGGTGCCCAGCATGACGACCATCATGGCGAGGATGACGGCAAAGGCGCCGCCGAGGCGAATGCCGATATTGAGATCTTTGATTTTCATGGTTTCCAGTTCCGAGGACGAGAGAGCCTTGTGACTTGTCAAATCGCAGGATGTAACGTTGGGAGAGCGTTATCTAATCCGGTCAAAAGTACACGTTGTAGCTAAGCAGAGGAAACCCAAAAGTGTGGTTTATGCTCTCGATGTTGCGAACAGGAAACGAAATAATGTATGGATGTTACGGGTCAATAACACTTACATATTAGAGTTAATATATATTCAATATAATTTTGGTATAGATTTATATCGCCATCATATATATGGCTCCAATCGATTTTTAACAAATTTTCGACATTTGATTACAGCAAGGCTCTGTTTTCGGCGGCTTCCAGCACCCGCAGCAGATTGCCGCTCCACAGCTTCGCGAGATCGGCATCCGACATGCCGTCAGCCTTCAGGCGTCGTGTAATGCGCGGCAGATGCGCGACATTGTCCAGTCCTGCCAGACCGCCGCCGCCGTCGAAGTCGGCGCCCATGCACACGTGATCGATGCCGGCCACCGCAATCAGGTGCTTGAGCGACGCGATGTATTGTTCGAAGCTGGTCTGCCACAAGGGTTCGACCGCATCGAGCGCCAGCCACTCGCGGCTCAACGCGGCTTGTTCGGCCGGCGCCAGCGTGCCGATGTGTTCGAGCCGGTCGAACAGCGCCGCGCGTTGCGGGCCCATTTTCAGTTCGCTCAGGTAGATGGTGGAGGCGCAGATCGCGCCGCCGCCGGCCGCGATCTTGCGGATGCGTGCGTCGTCGATATTGCGCGGGTGATCGTAGCTGGTGCGCGAGCTCGAGTGCGACAGCAGCAGCGGGGAGGCGGACAAGGCCAGCATCTGGTCGACTGTGGCGTCCGAGGCATGGCTGGCGTCGATCACCATGCCCAGCCGGTTCATTTCGCGCACCCAGTCGCGCCCCAGCGGCGACAGGCCGTTCCACGCGGGCTTGTCGGTCGACGAATCGGCGAACTGGTTGTTCCTGCTGTGGACGATGCCGACCAGGCGCACTCCCTGGCGCTGGAAGTGCGCCAGCGCCGCCATCGCCGCGGCGCCGTCGCCCAGCGGATAGCTGTTCTCGATGCTCTTGAACGCCACCAGCTTGCCGGCGGCGTCGAGGCGGCGTGCCTCGGCAGCGGTGGTGGCGACGCCGATGCGGTCGGCATGGCGCGCCAGCGTCGTGTCGATCAGCTGCGAGCGCGCCAGCGCATGGGCGCGCGCCGCCGCATAGCCCTCGGGCGTCAACGGCCCCTGGTCGGTGAAGATGGCGAAGAAGCCGCCATCGAGGCTGCCCTCGCGCATGCGTCCCAGATCCACCTGGGCCAGGTCGACGGCGGGATCGTGGCGGGCTCCAAAGTCCCAGCCCGCGCGGCCAAAGTGCACCGGGGTGTCGAGGTGGGCGTCGAGCGTGAGCAGGCGGAGGTGCGTCTCGTCGATCTGCGGCGCGCCGCCGGGCGCGGCGCAGCCGGAAAGCGCGAACAGGCAGGCGAGGGCGAGGCTGGCAGTCGTGGTCTTTTTCATTCGGTCGTCTTGATCGGGGTGAAGTTCAGGTCCGCATAATCCCAGCTGAAATCGGCGATCGGCGACACCGGCGCGAGCTTGATGCCGCCCACCTTGCCGTCCTTGTCGAAGGCGAAGCTGAGGTAGGCCGGTTCCAGCGCAGGGTCGTCGAAGCGGGTGATCCAGGTATCGTACTGCCAGTGCTCGAGCTGGCCCGCCATGCGCTGGGTCGAGGTGAAGTCGACCCGCAGTCCATTCTTGTCCTGGGTGATCGCAAGCTTGCCATACCACGGATCGACATAGGTGCCGACGAGGCTTGCCGGCGGCAGCGACGGCGTCGATTTCACCGGTTTGGCCTGCCTGGCCTTCACAAGATCGAGTCCCTGCTTGACCTTCTTCGCCTTGTAGGCCTGGAAGGTCGCCGGCCAGTCGGCCTGTGGTTTACCCAGGTAGTGGTCGGCCAGCTCGTACATCAGGCCGCGCACCAGTTCTCCATCTTCGCTGTTGATGGCGATGGCGAAGCCCACGTTCTGCTCGGGCAGCAGCACCACGGCCGTGCCGAAGCCGAATACCGCGCCGCCGTGCCAGATCATGCGCGCGCCGCGATAGTCCATCAGGTCCCAGCCCAGGCCATAACTCGACAGCTTCGATTCGATCAGCTTGAGCTCGGGCGGCATGGGGCCGGTGGGCATCGGCATCGATGGCGTCCACATCTGCTCGTGGGCCGCGGCGCTGAACACGCGCTTGCCCTCCGGCGTGGCGCCGGCGCCGAGCAGTGTGTGCAGCCAGCGCGCCAGGTCGTTGGCGCTGCTGGCGATGCCGCCGGCCGGGGCCGCATTGCGTCCCAGGTCGTCGCGCTCGTCGAGCCGCGCCTGGTCGCCGGCGCCGCGCAGGCCACCATTCATTCGCGCGTGCGGATAGGCGCGGTTCGCGGTCGCGAAGTTATCGAGATTGTGGGTGGTCGACACCGTCATGCCGGCCGGACGCAGGACGTGCTCGCGGGTATAGTCTTCCCACGTCTTGCCGCTGACCTGCTCGATCAGCTGGCCGGCCACCACGTACATCAGGTTCGAATAGGCATAGGTGCTGCGAAAGCTGGTCGCCGGCTTCAGGAAGCGCACGCGGTGCACGGTCTCGGCACGCGAGAGCTTGCTGCGCGGGACGAACAGCAGGTCGCCGGCGCCGTAGCCAAGGCCGCTGCGGTGGGTCAGCAGATCGCGGATCGTGATCTCGCGCGTCACCCACGGGTCGTACATCTGGAAGCCCGGCAGGTGCTCGGTCACCTTGTCGTCCCACTTGATTTTTCCATCATCGACCAGCGTGGCCAGCGCCGCCACCGTGATCGCCTTGCCGGTAGAGCCGGTCGGGAACAGGGTGTCGCCATCGACTGCCGCCGGCGCGCCCAGCTGGCGCACGCCGAAGCCGCGCGCCAGGGTGGTCTTGCCGTCTTCGACGATCGCGATCGCCAGGCCCGGCACGCCGATGCGCTGGCGGAGCAGCTCGGCGCGGGTTTCGAAATCAAGCGGCGGCGCCGCCAGCGCGGGCGCGCAGGCGAGGGCCAGCAGCAGGGAAAGCGCAATCTTCATGGTGTCTCCTGGCAGGCATCGAGCAGGCGTTCGAAGGCGGGGCCACCGCGCATTGGATCGGCGACAGGATACGGCAAGCGCGCGGCATAGGCAGCAATTTCGGCCTCGGCCGCCTGTGCATCCATGCCGCCGGTGTTCAGGGCCACGCCCACGCAGCGGATCGCGGGATTGGTCACCCGGCCCAGCGCGATGGTCTGCGCGATTACGGTCTCGATCGACGGCAGCGGCGACGACGGATAGCCGAGCAGGTGGTCGCGCCGCGGATCGTGGCAGACCACGAACATATCGGGCTGGCTGCCGTGCAGGAGGCCCAGCGAGACGCCGGCGAAGGCCGGATGGAACAGCGAACCCTGGCCCTCGATCACGTCGACGTGGCGGGGCGCGGCGGCGGGGCTGAGGATCTCGGCGGCGCCGGCCACGAAGTCCGAGACCACGGCGTCGATCGGCATGCCGCTGCCGGCGATCATGATGCCGGTCTGGCCGGTGGCGCGAAAGCTCACGTCGGCGCCGCGCGCGGCCAGGCCGCGGCTCACTGCCAGCGCCGTGTACTTCTTGCCCAGCGCGCAGTCGGTGCCGACCGTCAGGATGCGGCGTCCGCTGCGCGGCAGGCCGGTGGCGATCGGGATGTCGGCCGGCGGCGTGCGTACGTCGACCAGGCGCCGGCCGCTGCGCTCTGCAGCTTCGCGCAGGGCGGGCAGGGCGTCGAGCCGCACGTGCATGCCAGAGACGATGTCCAGGCCGGCGTCCAGCGCCGCCGCCAGCGCCGGCACCCAGGCATCGGGGATGCCGCCGCCGGGCGCCGCCACGCCGATCACCAGCGCGCTCGCGCCCTGCGCCGCCGCCTGTTCGCAGGTGAGCGACGGCAGGCCGGCCGAGACGGTGGCTTGCGGCAGGCGCAGCTCGCCGACGCAGCGTTCGCCGGCCCAGTCGCGCAGGCCGAAGGCGGTCTTGGCGAAGCCCGGTTCGGTGACGTCGCCGAGGAATAGCAGGCAGCGGCCGACGGCGTGGTTTTCCAGTGCTGAAGGCATCAATACTCCCGGGTCAGGGTGAAGCCGACGGTGCGCGGCGCGATCACGCCGGTGCCGAGGGCGCCGTTCGGATAGGCGAACATCCCGTTCGGCATGAGCTCTGCCGTCGAGAGCTTGCCGTCGCTATTGCCCAGGTTCTTGCCGAATACCTCGACGGTCCAGTTGCCGAGTTCAAGTCCGGCATAGGCGTCGACCACGTTATACGACGGGATCTCGCGCTGGCGGCCGTTGGCCAGGCGGTAGTCGGGATCGAAGCTGGCGTGTTGTCCCGCCATGCGCCGTACCGAGGCGCCGGCGAAGGCCGGCGTGGTGTCGCCGATGGTCCAGCGGTAGTCGGCCAGCAGCGACGCCGTGTACTTCGGCGAGAACGGCAGGCGGTCGCCCTTGTAGCCGCCGACCAGCACAGGGTCGGTGTCGTCGTCCAGGCGCGCCTTGTTCCAGGCGCCGTTGGCCGACAGGCGCAGTCCCTGGAGCGGACGCCAGCCGGCGCTGATCTCCACCCCGTCGGCGGTCGCGCCGGCGCCATTGGCGTTGATGCCGAAGCCGTTCACGTTCGCCAGCAGCTGGATGTCCTTCCACTTGATGTGGAAGGCCGACAGGTCGAGCGACCAACGGCCATCGTTGCTCTGGGTCTTGAGGCCGGCCTCGTAGCTCATCACGCTGTCGGACTCGTAGCTGGTCGGCGTGCCGGGTGGCGCGGCCGGCGGCAGCACGTTCGGCCCGCCGGGACGGAAGCCCTTGGCCGCGCGCGCATACACGGCGGTGCGTTCGCTGAACTTGCGCTTGAGCGAGACGGCGTAGGTGAACACGTCTTCCGACGATTCCGCGCGGTTGTCGGCCGGGGTGGTCAGCACGCCGTCGCCGAGCTGGTGCGCGTCCTGCTTGTTGTGGCTGTAGCGGCCGCCGATATCGAGGTCGTACACCGGGTTCAGGTGGATGGTGGTGTTGGCGAAGGCCGCGACCTCGCGGTAGTTCGAGCCCAGTTTCACGTCGGCCAGCGTCGGCAGGCCGGAGGCCGGCGTCATCGTGCCCGGCACCAGGGCGTGGTAGCGCTGGGCCAGGTCGCCTTCCTCGTCGGTGTAGTACAGGCCGGCCAGCCAGTCGAGCCGGCCGCCGCCGTTGGAGGAGAGGCGCAGCTCTTGCGTGAACTTCTTGACCTCCAGTTCCATGCCCATGTACAGCTCATTGGGCACCTCCAGATTGTCTTCGACAAACTGGCTCAGATTGAACGTGACGTCCTCGCGCGCGTATTGCTTCTGGGTGCTGTAGCTGGTCGACGAGGTCAGGCTGGCGCTGCCCAGGTTCCAGTTGGCGGTGCCGTTGAAGACGCGGTAGTGGATGTCGCGCATCTGCGGCAAGAATTGCGACTGGGTCGGACGACCGTAGAGGGTTTCGAGGGTATCCGGATCGCTTTCGACCATGCTCGGCGCGTCGGTGGCGATGTTCTGCGCGACCGCCGTCAGGCGCAGGTCGAAGTCCTTGTGCGGCTTGTACAGCAGCGAGGCGCGGCCGCCATAGTTTTCGGCCTTGTTGATGTCCTTGGCCACGTCCGAACCGGCGGTGCCGATCGAATCGATGAAGCCCGGCTCCTTCTGGTACGAGACCGAGGCGCGCGCGGCAAGCGTCTCGCTGATCGGGGTATTCACCACCAGGTTCGTCCGGTACGAGACGCCGCCGCCGTCGACCGACGCCGCGCCAATGCGGGCGCGCATGGCGAAGCCGTCGAAGTCCGGCGCATTGGTCACGAACTTCACCAGGCCGCCGAGCGAGCTGGCGCCGTACAGCGCGCCCTGTGGGCCGCGCAGCACCTCGACCCGCGCCAGGTCGAAAGTATCGAAGTCGCCGGCCAGGATCGCGCCGTTGGCCAGGCCGCTGCTCGAGCCGAACGGCGTCTCGTCGAGGTACACGGCGACGGTGGAGGCCACGCCGCCGGTGTCGAGGCCGCGCAGCACCAGGCGGCCTTCGCCGGGCGTGCTTTGCACCAGCTGCAGGCTGGGCACCAGTTTCAGGTAGTCGGCAAAGCCGGTGGCCTGGTGTTTTTCCAGTGCGTCGCCGCCGACCACCGACATCGACTGCGGCACGTCGACCATGGTTTGCGCGCGCTTCTGCGCGGTTACGACCACCTGCTGGACGTCATCGCGCTGGCGCTGTTGTTCCTGTCCGGCGGCCCAGGCGCCGGATACCGCGAGTGCCATGGATGTCAGGACGATGCTGCCTGCTGCTTTTCTTGGCGTGGGAAATGCCATGTGGTTCTCTCCTGTTTCTCGTTATCGTTTCAGGGACATCAAGCATTGGCGCCGGCGGCGACGCCGCCGGCATGCAGCCGGTCCGCGTGCTGCATCGGACCGTCGAGGCGCCACAACAGGCCGGCGGCAAGCGCCGCCAATGCCGCCAGCAGGGCGAAGAAGGCACCGGGTTCGAAGCGGCTCCACAGGCTGCCCACCAGGCCGGCCGACAGGCTGCCGGCGAAGGTGACCAGGAACCAGGCCGCGACCGTGGTGCTGCCCAGGTGGCGCGGCGCCAGGCGGGCGAACAGCCCCAGGCCGGTGGGCAGGATGAACAGCTCGCCGATCGTCAGCACCAGGAAGAACAGCACCAGCCAGATCCAGCCGGTGGCGGCGCCGTCCGCGCGCCAACCGGCGGTGGCCAGCACCAGGTAGGCGCCGGCCACGATCAGCGCGCCGCAAGCCATGCGCCGCAGCGGCGCCTGGTCGACGCCGGCCGCCGCCCGGCGGTGCCAGTAGGCCAGCAGGGGTGGGGTGAGCAGCATCACGAACAGCGGGTTCAGGGACTGGAACCAGGTCATCGGAATGGTCCAGTCGCCCAGGGTACGATCGACACCGCTGTCGGCCCACAGGGCCACCGTGTTGCCGACCTGCTCGTAGGCGGCGCGGAACACCGTCACCGCCAGGCCGATGCCGACCAGGACCAGCACGGTCTCGCGACCCAGCCCGCGCGGGGGAGGAGCGCCCGCCGCCTGCGTGCGCGGCGTCTCGGGCGGCAGGTAGCGCTGTCCTGCAACGTAAATCACGAGGCCGAGCAGCATGCCGATGCCGGCCAGGCCGAAGCCGTAGTGCCAGCCATACAGCTCGCCGACCGTGCCGCAGATCAGCGGCGCCAGGAAGCCGCCGATGTTCACGCCGACGTAATACACATTGAAGGCCCAGCCGCGGCGGGCGTCGCCATGCTTGTACAGGTCGCCGACCTGGCTCGGGAGCGACGGCAGGAACAGGCCGTTGCCGAGGGCGATGGTGGCCAGCGCGACGTAGAACAGGGTATCGAAGGTCATCATGAAGTGCCCGGCCGCCATGATCGAGGCGCCGATGATGATGGCGCGCCGCTTGCCGAGCCAGCGGTCGGCCAGCACCCCGCCCAGGATCGGCGTGAAGTAGGCGGCCGCCGTGTAGGCGCCATAGATGAACGAGGCCTGGGTCTGCGCCAGCAGCAGCTCCTTGGTCATGAAGTAGACCAGCAGCGCGCGCATGCCGTAGTACGAGAACTGTTCCCACATATTGGTCAGGAACAGGATCGTCAGCCCGCGCGGATGGCCGAACCAGGTGGGCTCGGTGTGCATGCCCGCGCTCATCGGGAGGTGAATCCCGCGATCGCGGCCTGCCCGCCCCAGACTTCGGGGCCGGACCAGACATCGCCATCGACGTACGCGACGCCGGGACGGCGGTCATTGGCCAGGAAGATCGGGCCGTCCAGGTCGACGATGTCGCATTCCTGGCCCAGCACGAAGCTCGGCCCCATGGACAGGCTCGAGCCGCCCATATTGCCGACCATGACGCCAAGGCCCAGGCGCCGCGCTTCCTGCGCCATCAGCAGGCCTTCGGTCAGCCCGCCGCACTTGTCGAGCTTGATGTTGACCACGTCGTAGCGGCCGACGGCCGACGCGACGTCGCGCAGCGACAGGATGCTCTCGTCGCCCGCGAGCGGGATTGGCGAGCGCAATCCTTCCAGCTCGGCCTCGTGGCCGCGCGCCAGCGGCTGTTCGAGCAGGCGCACGTCCTGGGCCTGCAAACCGGCGATCAGGGCGTCGAGCTGGCCGGCCACGAAGCCCTGGTTGCCATCCACCCCGAGCCAGGCGTCGGGCCGTGCGGCGCGCACCGCGGTCACGCGCTCGAGGTCCAGATCGAGCTCGCCGGTCAGCTTGATCTTGATGGCGTGGGCCTGGGCGTAGTCGAGGGCCGTCGTCGCCATCGCTTTCGGCGTGTCGGCGCCGAGCGTGAAGGTGGTGCGTAGCGGCCTTGGCGCCGCCTTGCCGGCCAGCTGCCACACCGGCACGCCGGCGCGCGCCGCGTCGAGTTCCCACAGCGCGCAATCGACCGCATTGCGCGCGCCTCCCGGAGGCAGGATGGCGCGCAGCTCTTCGCGCGTGGGACCGGCGGCGATGGCGGCGCTGGCCCCGTCGAGCACGGACAGCATATGGGCCGCATTGTCGCCCAGGTAGTAGACGCCGCAGGCTTCGCCGCGGCCGCGATGGCGCCCGTCGCCCAGGGTGACGACCACCACCTCGAAGGCCTCGAACACATGGCCCGAGATGCGGAAGGGTTTGAGGAGTTGCAGCTTTTCGGTCGTGACCGAGATCGTCAGGCGGGCCATCAGTAGTTCACCGTCATGGAAAGAAGGCCGCCGCGCAGGGCCACGTAGGCCAGCAGCAGCGCGGACAGGAGGTACAGCACACTCCAGAACTTGCGCAGGCGTCCCGGTTCTTTGAAGGCCAGTTGCAGGTTGCGCGCACCGGAGGCCAGCGCCGCCACGAAGGCGAACAGGCCGCCGATCTGCAGGAGCCACAGCCACGGGTCGAGCGGGGAGGTCGCGTTTTCCAGGGTCGACTCGAAGGCCGTCACGACGCCGCCCCAGCCGGCCAGCACCGCCAGGATGGCCAGCGCCGAAAGACGCGTGGCCAGCACCGCCTGGCGCGACGGCTTGTCCAGCGTGTGCTGCAGCTTGTAGCGGCGGCGCACGATCCAGCCGCCCGGCATGGCCAGCACGGCGAACAGCAGCACCGCGGCGGCGACGCAGGCGGCCGGGATCAGCCAGGCGCCGTCCTTGCCGGCCGGGACGCGGTCGAACACCATGAAGGGCGACATGAAGTCCATGCTCCAGCGCACCACCTGACCGTTTTCGAGCTGGCCCGCGAGACGGTCTTCACCGTTCTTGTCGCGCCACACGAAGGGCGCGATCTCGACCCATTCGCGCGGGCGGCCATTGGGGCCGAGCAGGGCCGGCACCACCAGGTTGCCCTTGTCGTCGAGCGTGACCTTCACCTGGCCGAGCAGGCTGAACAGGGCGAAGAAGTTCGATTCGGAGCGGCGCGTGCTCTCCCACGAACCGGTCATCATCTCGGCATGGCGCTTGGCCTCGGCCTCGGGCACACGGCCGTCGGCGGGGAGGGTGGTGGGGAAGTAGCGATCCGAGAAATCCTGGAACACGGCGCTGCGCAGCGTACTGGATGCGCCCTCGCGCCCGCCGCTGTTGACCGACAGGTACAGGCCCACGCCGTCGTCCATGTACAGGTGCAGCGAGCTGTGGAAACCCTCGGTGTCGCCCAGGTGGGCGATCACGTCGCGGCCGTTGACGTTGGTTTCGAAGAAGCCCAGTTCCATGCGATTGAGCGGCGGCAGCAGCGTCGACTTGCCGATCTTGTCGAGCGGGCTGTCGTGCATCGTCTTGGCGGTGGCGGCGGACAGGATGCGCTGGCCATTGAATTGGCCGCCCTGCAGATGCGCGATCATGAAGTTGGCCATGTCCTGGCCGCTGGCCGAGAGCGATCCGGCCGGCGCCGAATTGACGATCTCGAAGCCGAGCGACGGCTTGCCGGGTTTGCTGTAGCCCTTGGCCATGAGCGGCTCCAATGCGGCCGGCAGGGGCTGGCGGAAGGTGGCGGTGCGCATGTTCAGCGGCGCGAAGATGTGCTGATCGACGTAGTCGTCGAACGGCATGCCGGACACGCGCTCGACGACGTAGCCGGCCAGCGAGGTGGCGTAGTTGGAGTAGGCGGGCGCGGTGCCGGCATCGAAGATGCGCTTGGGTGTCCATGCCTTGAGCAGTTCTCCCAGCGGCCTGGCATTGCCCTTGTCATAGACGATCAGGTACTTGACCGCTTCTTCGAAGCCGGCGGTGTGGGTCATGATCTCGCGCATCGTCACCGGTTTGCCGGCGCGCTCGGGGATCTTGAAGTCGAGGTAAGTGTTGACGTCGGCGTCAAGGTCGACCTTGCCCTGCTCGACCATCTGCATGACGGCGGTCCAAGTAACCAGCTTCGACACCGAACCGACGCGAAACAGCGTGCGCCCGCCATCGACCGGCGTGCGCTTGTCGACGTCGGCATAGCCGAATCCGCGCGCGCTCAGGACCTGACCGTCCTTGACGACGACGATCACCGCGCCCGGGATGTCGCTGGTGTTGAGCGCGAACGGCATGTAGCCGTCGAGCCAGGTGTCGAGATCGGTCTTGTCGAGGGTGTGGCCGCCGGCGACAGCGGGGGATTGGACGGCTGTCTGCGGCGTAACGGAAGAAGGCTTGGCCGGGCCCGGGGTGATCGGCGGCGGCGGCAGGGTTGGCGTTTGCGTGGCCTGCTGGGCAAGTGCGCCGGCGTTCCAGCACAGCATGCTCACCAGCAGAATCTTCAGAAATCTCATCGAGTCTCCCTTCTCCCTGTTCGTTCGGTTGATTTGCGATCCACCGGGCCAGCCTATAAAATAAAGCTTGATCCGAGTTATTTTTCTCTGATTGGAGAAATATCTTCCTAATCAGAGACTGTGTCAACATATAAAAAAATTGGCTTATGACATCTGAATCTCCAACACTCGGTGCATTGATCCGCAGCCTGCGCAGCCGCCAGGGCTGGACGCTGAAGGAAATGAGCGTCAAGAGCGGCATCCCGGTATCCACCTTGTCGAAGGTGGAGCATGGCCAGCTGACGCTGACCTACGACAAGCTGTATCAGCTGAGCCAAAAGCTGGGCATGCGCATGTCGGAGCTGTTCGCCGAGGAACCCGAGGCCGAACCGCCCGTCACTGCGCGCCGCAGCCTGGGCGACCTGCAGTCGGCGGTGCGGGTCGAGACGCCCAATTACGATTACCACTACCTGTGCGCCGAGCTAAGGCGCAAGCGCATGATCCCGGTGATCGCGCGCATCCGCGCCAAGTCGGTCAAGGAGTTCGGACAGCTGGTGCATCACTCGGGAGAAGAATTCACCTACGTGCTCAAGGGCGCGGTGGTGCTGCACAGCGAGTTCTACGATCCGGTGGTGCTCAGGGAAGGACAGTCGATCTATTTCGACTCGAGCATGGGGCATGCCTACCTGACGCCGGAAGGCTGTGACGAAGCCGAGGTGCTGACCGTGATGTCCAGCGCGGACGAGGAGCAGATGCAGTCGATGATGTCGACGCATACCCACGCGCATGCGGGGGAGGGAGATGGCGTGGAAACGGCGCCGGCAAAACCGCGCAAGCGCAGCATCAAAAAATAGCCGCTTATCCGGAAACGCGCATCGTGTAATGTGGACGCGTGGGCGGCAAGCCGCCCACGCCAAGGTCATTCGTAACGCAGGCAGTCTACCGGCAGCAAGCGCGACGCCCTCCGCGCCGGATAGAACCCAAAGAACACCCCCACCGCCGTCGAGAATCCGCACGCCACCAGGATGCCCGACATGGTGAGATACACCTCGAAGTCGCCGCCCCCGAACTTGGTGATCAGCGCCGCGCCGCCCGCCGCGATCGCGATCCCGACCAGTCCCCCGGCCAGGCAGATCACCACCGCCTCGGCCAGGAACTGCAGCAGCACGGCATTCGGCCGGGCCCCGATCGCCATGCGGATGCCGATCTCGCGCGTGCGCTCGGTGACCGACACCAGCATGATGTTCATGATCCCGATTCCGCCCACCAGCAGCGAAATCGCGCCGATCAGCCCGAGCAGCAGCGCGAGACCGGTGGTGATCTTGTTGGCCGTCTCGGCGATCGTGTTCAGGTTCTGCACCCTGAAGTCGTCCGGATCGTCGACCCGGATCCGGTGGCGGTCGCGCAGCACTTCCTTGATGTCCTCGATGGCGTCGACCATCGAGCCGTCGGGCCGGCCCTGGGCATTGATGTAGTGGACGTTCTGCGGGAACGGCGACTTGACCAGGTGGGCGCTGGCCGCCGTGATCGGCACCACGATCTGTTCCGCCAGGTCGGTGCCGTCGGGCTGGCGGCCTTCGCCGGCCAGCACGCCGATCACCTGGAACGACACGTTCTCGATGCGCAGGTAGCGCCCGAGCGGGTCGGCGCGGTAGAAGAACTGGTCGGCCACCTTCTGGCCAATCACCGCCAGCCGCGCGCTGGCCCGCACGTCGGCCTCGCCGAACAAGGTGCCCTGGTCGACCCGCCAGTTGCGGATCGTGAACATGTCCGGGGTCACGCCGAGCACGGTGCTGCTCAGGTTCTCGTTGCCGGCGCTGACCTTGAAGTTGCCCTGCAGCGCGGGTGCGGCCCCGGTCAGGCTGGGCAGGGCGTTCAGCGCCTCGGCATCGCCCTGGGTCAGCACCGCCACCTTGCCCTCGCGCGCGCGTTGCGCCGCCGTGCGGTCGCCGCCCGGCATGATGTAGACCATATTCGTGCCCAGCATCTGTAACTGCTTGCCGATGAAGCGCTGCATGCTGTCGCCCAGCGCCAGCAGCAGCACCACCGAGGCGATGCCGATCACGATGCCGAGCATGGTCAGCGCCGTGCGCAGGCGGTTGGCGGCCATCGAGCGGAACGACTCGATCAGGATCTGGATCGGGTTCATGACGCGACTCCCGCCCCCATGGGCGCGAACTGGCGCAGGCCGTCGGCGGCCGGTCCGTCGTACAGCACCCGCCCATCCTTTAGGCGCACCAGGCGGCGGCTGCAGGCGGCGATGTCCGGCTCGTGGGTCACCAGCACGATGGTGATGCCGCGCTCGCGGTTCAATTGGGCGAAGCTGTTCATGATGTCGTCGCTGGTCTGCGTGTCGAGGTTGCCGGTCGGCTCGTCGGCCAGCAGCAGGGGCGGATCGGTCGCCAGCGCGCGGGCAATCGCGACGCGCTGCTGCTGGCCGCCCGACAGCTGGTTGGGCGTGCGGCCCGCAAGATTGCCCAGGCCGACCCGCTCCAGTTCCGCCAGCGCGCGCGCATGCGCCTTGCCGCGCGAGACGCCGCCGTAGATCAGGGGCAGGGCGACGTTCTCTGCCAGGTTCATGCGCTTGATAAGGTTAAAGCTCTGGAACACGAAGCCGATCTTGCGGTTGCGGATGTCGGCCAGGGCGGGGCGGGAAAGCAGGCGGGTGTCGACGCCGTCGAGCAGGTAGGTGCCGCCGGTGGCCTGGTCCAGGCAGCCGAGGATGTTCATCAGGGTCGACTTGCCGGAGCCGGACGCGCCCATGATGGACACGAAGTCGCCGCGCTGCACCGTCATGTCGACGCCGTGCAGCACCGGGGTCTCGACGCTGCCGCTGACGTAGGTCTTGGTGACGCCGCGGATATCGATCAGCGGCCCGCTCATTGATTCTCCGGCTGCGCCAGCGCACGCGTCACCACGCGGTCGCCTGGCTTGAGGTCGCCCGAGAGTACCTCGGTGTAGCGGAAGTTGGACAGGCCGGCGCGGATATCCACTGGCTGCGGCTGGTTCATCGCGTCGAGTTTATAAATCTTGAACATGCGCGCGGTCTCGCTGTCGCTGCGGAAGGCGACGTCGTCGATGGCCGCGGCCGCAGCTGGCGCCGGCCTGGCGGCGACCTGCCTGATTTCCTTGCCCGCACCCTTGTTCTTTTCTTCTTCGCGCTTCTTCTCGGCAGCCTGCTCTTCTTCGGACAGGCGAAAGCGCAGCGCCGTGGTCGGGATGCGCAGCACGTCGGGCCGGTTCGCCACCACCAGGCGCACCTGGGCCGTCATGCCGGGCTTGAGCAGTTCGTCGGTGTTGTCGACGTCGAGCACGACGTTATAGGTCACGACGTTCTGTACCACGTTCGGCGCCAGCCGGAACTGGCGCATGGTGGCGTTGAATTCGCGGTCGGGATAGGCGTCGACCACGAAGCGCGCCGGCAGGCCATCCTTGAGGAGGCCAACGTCGGCTTCCGACACGCTGGTGTCGATCTGCATCTTGGTCAGGTCGTTCGCGATCTGGAACAGGTTCGGCGTGTTGAACGACGCCGCCACGGTCTGGCCCAGGTCGATGGTGCGCTTGATCACCACGCCGTCGATCGGCGAACGGATCACGCTGTTGTTGAGGTCCGCCCGCGCGCGCTCGAACTGGGCCTGGGCCAGCTTGAGGTTGGCGGCGGCGACGTCCATCTCGCGCCGCGACTGGTCGAGCGCCAGGCTGGAGACGAAGTTCTGCGCCACCAGCTGCTCGTTGCGCTTGTAGGTGGCCTGGGCCAGCTGCAGGTTGGCGCGCGCCGAGGCGATGCTGGCGTCGGCCTGCGCCACCTGAGCATTGAAGATAGTGGGCTCGAGCTTGAGCAGCACCTGGCCTTTTTTCACGCGGTCGTTGAAGTCGGCGTGCAGTTCGGCGACGGTGCCCGAGACCTGCGAGCCGACGTTGATCAGGGCCACCGGATTGATGGTGCCGGTGGCGGTCACGGTCTGGTTGATGGCGCCGCGGTCGACCGCGGTGCTGCGGTATTTCGACGGCGGGACGACGTTGTCCTTGGGCTTGAGCAGCACCGCCGCGGTCGCGACGGCGACGAGGATGGCGGTGGCGATGACGATGCGTTTCTTGGTAAAGATTTTCATTGGTTCCAGGCAAACGAACGGCAAATAAAGCATCGAGTGTGATGCCTTGGTAAAAGATTAGCAAATGCAGATTGCATGATCGTGGCATGAGCTAAAAAACTTAGGTCCCCGCCTTCGCGGGGATGACGACGTGGCCCGCCGTCGCGGGGGTGACGTATTGGGAGGGAAGGCCTCAATAATCCGCTAAAATAGCGTATTCCCTTTCCTCTACCAACCGCATCATGACTCAAGACGAACTGAAACAAGCAGTGGCGCGCGCCGCCATCGATTACGTTGTCGACGGTGAAATCATCGGCGTCGGCACCGGCTCGACCGCCAATTTCTTCATCGACGAACTGGCCGAGATCAAGGACCGTATCAAGGGCACCGTGGCCTCGTCCGAAGCCACCGCCGCCCGCCTGCGCGGCCACGGCATCCCGGTGTTCGACCTGAACGAGGTCGAGTCGATGGCCGTCTACATCGACGGCGCCGACGAGATCGACGCGCAAGGCGCGATGATCAAGGGCGGCGGCGCGGCGCTCACGCGCGAGAAGATCGTGGCGTCGGTATCGAAGAAGTTCGTCTGCATCGCCGACGGTTCGAAGCTGGTCGACACGCTGGGTAAATTCCCGCTGCCGGTCGAAGTGATCCCGATGGCGCGCGCCGTCGTGATGCGCAAGCTGGCGGCGCTCGGCGGCCAGCCGAAGCTGCGCCTCAAACCCGGCACCGACCAGCCTTTCATCACCGACAACGGCGGTGAGCTGATCGACGTGGCCGGCCTGTCGATTACCGATCCGGTGGCGCTGGAAGAGCAGATCAACCAGATCACCGGCGTGATCGCCGTGGGCCTGTTCGCCAAGGCTGGCGCCAACGTCTGTCTGCTCGGGACGGCGGAAGGCGTCAAGACCCTGTCGCTCTGATCGGGAGCCCGGCCATGAAATACGCGCTGGTACCGCTGCTTGCGGCCGTCCTGCTGGGCGGGTGTTCGGTTGTTGGCAGTGGGGGGGATTTGTCGGAGTCGACGGTGGTCGCGTCGCCCGACGTCGTCGAGATCCAGCGCGTGCCGTTCAGGGTCGGCGTGTCATCGACCACGGTCGAGCAGCTGGCCAAGGCGCAAGCCTGCGCCAGCGAGCAGGGCGCCGGCCTGATCACGGAGCCGGGACCGATCGAGGTCTACCGGATGCAGTGCCAGGATGGCAAGGTGTTCATGGCGCGCTGCGAATTGCGCCAGTGCCGCAAGATGTGAATCCGCGGCCCTGAACGTCAACCGCGGCCCTAAGACGTCGACCCGCAGCCCAAAAACCGTCATTCCCGCGAAGGCGGGAATCCAAGTCATCAGCAAACCACTTAAGTAAATCGTAGTGGAACGCTGGCACACTTGGATTCCCGCCTTCGCGGGAATGACGTTTTAGGGCCGCGGGAATGACGTTTTAGGGCCGCGGGAATGACGTTTTAGGGCCGCGGGAATGACGTTTCAGGGCCGCGGGAATGACGGTCTTGAGGTAAGTGGTGCTTGAATTACGCCGGTGGCGGCACGTAACCCATCGCCTGGTCGGCGCCTTCACCGAAGAAATGCTTCTCCATCTGCGTCGCCAGGTATTTGCGCGCGCGGTCGTCGGCCAGGTTCAGGCGGTTTTCGTTGATCAGCATCGTTTGATGCTTGAGCCATCCCTGCCATGCCTCTTTCGAGACCGACATATACAGCTTCTTGCCCATCTCGCCTGGGACCGGCGGGAAATCGAGGCCTTCGGCTTCCTTGTTCAGTTTGATGCAGTGGATGGTGCGGGCCATTGTGTACTCCTGTTGTGCGTTTTGTCGGGTAAGACCGCTATTATAAGGTCTTGATCAGTACCTGTGACCGGCGCTGCCAGTTGTACATGTGCTGCCGGTCCTTTGGCAGATCGTCCACGGTGGCCGGCACGAAGCCACGCTTCTTGAACCAGTGCGAGGTGCGCGTGGTCAGCACGAACAGTTTCGTGAGGCCGGCCGCGCGGGCGCGGTTTTCCATGTGCTTGAGGATGCGCTCGCCGTCGCCCTGGGTCTGGGCGTCCTGGCTCACCGTCAGGCAGGCCATTTCGCCCATCTTCGATTCGGGGAAGGGATACAGCGCGGCGCAGCCGAAGATCACGCCGTCGTGGTCGATCACCGAGAACTGGTCGATCTCGCGCTCGATCAGCTCGCGGCCGCGGTAGACCAGGGTGCCATCGGCTTCGAGTGGCTCAATGAGCTTGATAATTCCGCCGACGTCCTCAATTGTGGCCTGGCGCAGGCTTTCCAGGTTCTCGTGGCTGATCATGGTGCCCACGCCGTCGTGGGTGAACACCTCGAGCAGGGCCGAGCCGTCCATCTCGTAAGGGATGATGTGGGCGCGGTCGACGCCGGCATTACAGGCCTTGATCGCGTGCTGCATGTAGAAGGCGGCCGAATCGGACAGGAAGCCGGCCTGCAGCACGGCTTCGGCCATGTGCGACGACAATTCGCGCAGCTCGGCGCCGCCGGCGTCCTGCAGCATCGGCGATTCGGTGATGAAGATCAGCTTGTCGGCGTGCAGGGCGATCGCGGCCGACGCGGCCACGTCTTCCATCGTCAGGTTGAAGATCTCGCCGGTCGGCGAGAAGCCCAGCGGCGAGAGCAGCACCAGGTTGTCTTCGGTCTGCAGGATCGGGTGGATTTTTTCGGCGGCGATTTTGCGGGTGACGCCGGTGAGCTCGAAGTCGACGCCGTCGATCACGCCCAGCGGACGGGCGACCACGAAGTTGCCCGAGACGATGCTGATCTGGGCGTTCGACATCGGCGTATTGGGCAAGCCCTGGCTGAAGGCGGCCTCGATGTCGAGGCGCAGTTCGCCGGCGGCTTCCTTGGCGCATTCCAGCGCGGCGGTGTCGGTAACGCGCACGCCGTTGTGGAAGCGCCCCTCGACGTTACGCAATGCCAGCTGCTCGGCCACCTGCGGCCGCGAACCGTGCACCAGCACGATGCGGATGCCGAGGCCGACCAGCAGGGACAGATCTTGCGCCAGCACCGGCAGGGCGCCGGCGGCCACCAGTTCGCCCGGGAAGGCGACCACGAAGGTCTTGCCGCCAAAGGCGTGAATATACGGCGCGACCGAGCGCAGCCACTGGACGAATTGGGTAGGAGTTTCCATTTGCCGCATTATAATTCGCTGCGCGTTGTGCGCACCAAATCCTTGTAAAAATCAATGTCTGAACAGAGTAACAAGCCTTCGCCACCGCCGGCGCGCGAAGCAAGCGCCACCGCCACCAACGCCACCGCCCCTACGGCCGACCGCCGTCAGCGCCGGCCGCAGGGCGAGCCACGCCCGCGCCAGGAGCGCGCGCCGCGCGAAGAAACGCCGGTCGTGCGCAATCCACTGCCGCCGATCACCTTTCCCGAAGACCTGCCGGTTTCCGGCCGCCGCGCCGAGATCGCGAAGGCCATCGCGGAAAACCAGGTGGTCATCGTCTCGGGCGAGACCGGTTCGGGCAAGACGACGCAGCTGCCGAAGATTTGCCTGGAACTGGGCCGCGGCAGCAAGGGTCTGATCGGCCACACGCAGCCGCGCCGGATCGCGGCGTCGTCGACCGCCAAGCGCATCGCGCAAGAGATTGGCTCGCCGCTGGGCGAACACGTCGGCTTCAAGGTGCGCTTCAACGACACCTTGCAGAAAGGCGCCTCGGTCAAGCTGATGACCGACGGTATCCTGCTGGCCGAAACGCAGACCGATCCGCTGCTGCGCAACTACGACACGATCATCATCGACGAGGCGCACGAGCGCAGCCTGAACATCGACTTCCTGCTTGGTTACCTCAAGCAGCTGCTGCCGCGCCGTCCGGACCTGAAAGTGATCATCACCTCGGCGACCATCGACGCCGAGCGCTTCGCGCGCCACTTCGCCGCCAACGACAAGCCGGCGCCGGTGATCGAGGTCTCGGGCCGCCTGTACAAGGTCGAAGTGCGCTACCGCCCGATCGACCGCGACCCTGTGACCCCGGGCGTGCCTGCCGACGTCAGCAAACCCTTGCCGAAAGCCCAGGCCGCGCGTGAAAAGCGCGACCTGATGGATGGCGTGGTCGACGCCGTCGATGAGCTGTGCCGCATCGGCTCGGGCGACGTGCTGGTGTTCCTGCCGGGCGAGCGAGAAATCCGCGACTGCGCCGAGGCGCTGCGCAAGCACCATCCGCCGCACGTCGACATCCTGCCGCTGTTCGCCCGCCTGTCGGTGGAGGAGCAGGACCGCGTGTTCCGCCCGAGCGGCAACGCGCGCCGCATCGTCCTGGCCACCAACGTGGCCGAAACCTCGCTGACCGTGCCGGGCATCCGCTACGTGGTCGACACGGGCCTGGCGCGCGTCAAACGCTACAGCTTCAGGAACAAGGTCGAGCAGCTGCAGGTCGAACCGGTCGCGCAATCGGCGGCCAACCAGCGCGCCGGCCGTTGCGGCCGCGTGGCCGACGGCGTCTGCATCCGCCTGTTCGAGGAAGACGATTTTAACAAGCGCCCTAAGTTCACCGAACCGGAGATCCTGCGTTCGTCGCTGGCAGCCGTCATCCTGCGCATGAAGTCCCTGCGCCTGGCCGACGTCGAGACCTTCCCTTTCATCGAGGCGCCGCAGGGCCGCGCGATCGCCGACGGCTACCAGCTGCTGCAGGAAGTCGGCGCGGTCGATGACAACAACGACCTGACGCCGCTGGGCCGCAAGCTGGCCAAGCTGCCGCTCGACCCGCGTGTGGGCCGCATGATCCTGGCCGCGCTCGACAATCAGTGCCTGACCGAGATGCTGATCGTGGCCTCGGCCCTGTCCACGCAAGACCCGCGCGACCGTCCGATCGAGTACCAGCAGCAGGCCGACGAGAAGCACAAGAAGTTCGCCGACGAGAAGTCCGAATTCCTGAGCTACCTGAAGATCTGGGCCTGGTTCGAGGACGCGATCGCGCACAAGAAGACCAATCGCCAGCTGCAGGACAACTGCCGCGCCAACTTCCTGTCGCAGCTGAGATTGCGCGAGTGGCGCGACGTGCATTCGCAGCTGTTGACCATCGTGCGCGAGCAGGGCTGGCGCCTGAATGAAAGCCCCGCCACCTATGAACAGCTGCACCTGGCGCTGCTCACCGGTTTGCTCGGCAATATCGGTTTCAAGTCCGAGGACGAGCAGGGCGGTGTCTACCTCGGTGCGCGCGGCATCAAGTTCCACATCTGGCCCGGCTCGACGCTCGGCAAGAAGGCGGGACGCTGGGTCATGGCGGCCGAGCTGGTCGAGACCACGCGCCTGTATGCGCGCACCATCGCCCAGATCCAGCCGGAGTGGGTAGAGAAGATCGGCGGCCACCTGCTCAAGAAATCCTGGGGCGAGCCGCGCTGGGAAAAGAAGCAGGCGCAGGTCACGGCGCTCGAGCGCGCGACCTTGTATGGCATCGTCATCTATGGCGGCCGGCGCATCAACTACGGCCAACGCAACCCGCGCGAGGCGCGCGAGATCTTCATTCGCGACGCGCTGGTGGCGGGCGACTACGAGACGCGCCTGCCGTTCTACATCCACAACCACAAGCTGGTCAAGGACATCGAGAACCTCGAGCACAAGTCGCGCCGCCAGGACGTGCTGGTCGACGACCAGCTGATCGCGGCCTTCTACGATAACGAGATTCCGCACGACGTCGTCAATGGCGCCGGTTTCGAGAAGTGGTACAAGGACCAGGCGCGCGACAATCCGAAGCTCTTGTACCTGAACCGCGAAGAACTGATGCGGCACGAGGCGGCCGGCGTCACCACCGAGCTGTTCCCGAAGACGATGGTCGTCACCGGCATCGAAATGGGCCTGACGTACCACTTCGAGCCGGGCAGCGTGCGCGATGGCGTCACGCTCGCCGTGCCGCTGTTCGCGCTGAACCAGATTCCGCAAGAGCGGCCGGCCTGGCTGGTGCCGGGCATGATCAAGGAGAAGGTGCACCTGCTGCTCAAATCGCTGCCGCAGAAGCTGCGCCGCCACTGCGTGCCGCTGCCCGAATATGCGGCACGTTTTGTGGAGCGCATCCATGCGGCGAACGCGTTCGGGCGCGGCGACCTGGTCGACGTGCTGATCATGGACGTGCGCGCGCAGACTGGCGTGGGGGTGAAGACCGCCGACTTCAAGATCGAGACCCTGCCGGCGCATATGTTCATGAACTTCAAGGTCATCGACGAGCATGGCCGTCAGCTGGAGATGGGACGTAATCTGTCGACGCTCCAGGCCGAGCTGGGTGGACAGGCGCGCCAGAGCTTCCAGAAGATGGCGGAAGCGACGCCGGCCGCGGCCAATGCGCGTGCGCAGGCGGCGCGGCCGGTGGCGGCTGCGCCGAGCGCGCCCGCTGCACCTTCCGGCAAAGGCAAAGGTGGTGCGCCGCAGACCGCGCCGGCCTCCGCGCCTGTGCAGGAATCGGCATCGGGCCGCCAGCACGCGGGTCTCACCAGCTGGACCTTCGGCGAGCTGCCGGAGCTGCTGGAGATCAACCAGGGCAAGCTGACCCTGATCGGCTTCCCGGCGCTGGTCGACAAGGGCACGCATTGCGACCTGGAGGTGTTCGACGATCCGAACGTGGCCGCGCGCACCCACCGCGTGGGCCTGCGCCGCCTGTTCGCGCTGCAGTTCAAGGAACAGCTCAAGTTCGCCGAGAAGAACATCCCCGGCCTGCAGGGCATGGGCATGCAGTTCATGAACATCGGCTCGCAGGAAGACTTGCGCGACCAGATCGTGGCCAAGGCGATCGACATCGCCTGCCTGCAGGATCCGCTGCCGGTCGATGCCGCCTCGTTCAACCAGCGCCGTGACCAGGGCAAGGGCCGCATTGGCCTGCTCATCAACGAGGTGGCGCGCCTGGCGGGGCAGATACTGGGCGAATACCACGGCCTGCCCAAGCGCGTGCAGACCCTGCCGTCGGCGGTGTCGGCGGACATCCAGGCGCAGCTGCAGGCGCTGGTGCACAAGCGCTTCATCGCTGACAACGAATACAGCCAGCTGGCGCACTTCCCGCGCTACCTGAAGGCGATCAACGTGCGTCTCGAGAAGTTGCGCGGCAATCCGTCGCGCGATGCGCAACTGATGGCCGAATGGCAGACGGCGGCCGCCCAGTTCCAGCGCACGCTCAAGAATATGGCGGGCAAGAACAACGATCCGCGCATGGTCGAGTTCAGGTGGATGCTGGAAGAGCTGCGGGTGTCGCTGTTCGCGCAGGAGCTGAAGACGCCGATGCCGGTGTCGGCCAAGCGGCTGCAGAAGGTGTGGGAGTCGATGTTGCGTTAATGGACATCGGGCCGCTGTGTTATCGGCCTACTGCCGTCCTCCGGCCCGCACCCCGCAAACGTCATTCCCGCGGAGGCGGGAATCCAGGTTTGCGTGCTACGCCACAAGATCTGACTGTAGTGGCAACGCATCGGACTGGGATTCCCGCCTCCGCGGGAATGACGTTTTTGGGCAGCGGGCCAGATCGATTGTCGTCGTCCAGCCAGCCGGGTTCACGTCCTATTCGCTACAAATCCCTTGTTCTTTCGCACGCCTGTGCTAAAGTACTTGCATGAATACCACGGCCAAAAGCGAAGCCACCTACGCCACCATCCTCGATGCGGCGGTCGGGATGGCGTCGACCGAGGGCATCGGCCAGCTGTCGCTGGGCGAACTGTCCAAACGCACCGGCATCAGCAAGAGCGGCGTGTTCTCGCGCGTCGGCTCGCTTGAGGCCCTGCAGTCGGCCGTGCTGGACGAGTACGATCGCCGCTTTTCCGAAGAGATTTTCGTGCCGGCGCTGGCGGCGTCGCGCGGCTTGCCGCGCCTGTCCACGATGGTCAATCTGTGGCTCAGGAAGATTGCCGGCGAAACCGCGCGCGGCTCTTGCCTGTATACCGCGGGCGCTTTCGAATTCGACGACATTCCCATGCCGCATCCGCTGCGCGAACGCATCGAGGCGGGCGTGCTGCGCTGGCGCGCGACCTTGCGCAAGACGGTGCTGCAGGCGATGGAGGCAGGGCATCTGCGGCCCGACACCGAGCCCGAACAGCTGGTGTTCGAGATCTACAGCCTCGTGATCGGCGTGATGCACGACGCGCGCTTCCTGCATGACGCAGACGCGCCAAAGCGGGCGCAGCGGGCATTCAACCGCCTCATTTCCACCTATCGGAGTTTCAGCGACCTGGAATAAGGTCGGGCCGGGGAGGGCGTCGCCTTCCCTTTTTTTACATTAATTTCGCACGACTGTGCGAAAGCGGGCTGTGCACGAGGAGTCGATCATGTCTGGATTGTGGTTACTGGTGGTGTCCCTGGCCGGACTGGCAGGGTATGTGGTGCGCGACGTGCTGCGCCGGGTTCCGCGGTCGAACGAGGATTTTGTGTTCTGTTGAGGGGGCAGGATGATGACGAGAAGGACGACGGTCGCGCCGCCGCCCCTCATCCGGCGTTAGCCGATATTGCTGCCGCGGATGCGGCTCAGATCCTTGTCGTCGCCCAGGTTGCCGGAGCGTGGATCGGTGCTGTGGCCCGGACCCTGGTTGGCCCGCGAGTCGCCCATGCCGGCGCCCGCGCCGCCCAGGCTGCTGGAGCCGGCGTGTCCGGCGCCCACGCTGGAACCCATCGCGCCGCCCGCATAGGTGGCGCTGCCGGTGCCGGCGCCGCCGACCATGCCGCCCATCGGCACGCCCGGCCCCATGGTCGGTGCGCCCGAACGGTTCGGGTCGGTGCCATAGAAGCTGTGGATGCCGCTGGCCCAGCTCAGGTCGCTCATATCCGGCCAGGCGTCCTTGTCGAAGCCCGGCGCGGTCTTGAGGCGGTCTTTCTCGACGTTGAGCACGAAGCGCTTGTTGACCGTGTCCAGGTGCAGCGCCTGCCAGGGCACGGCGAACAGTTTTTCTCCCATGCCCAGGAAGCCGCCGAAGGCCAGCACGGCGTAGGCCACCTGGCCAGTCTGCATGTCGAGCATGATTTCCTTGATGTCGCCCAGATCTTCCTCGGCGGCATTGACGACGCTGTCGCCGATCAAGGTGTCGGCGCCCATCAGGGACGGTCCCGGACCTATATTGTTGCTGTCCTTGTAGATACCGTATTTATCGCGGTCTGCGTAGCCCATATGTTCCTCCTTGTCTATTGACGTTGCGAACAACGCGAAGGTCACTCCGATTGGAGCAGACCCTCGCCCTACGAAGGGTTCATGATAGAACGCTACCGGATCGGGGCGCGCGCGCTAGCGCCGAGCAGGCTGGAGCCTTATGAGAGCCAGCGCACAGATGAGTACGCTTGGCATGGCTAATCTGCCAAGCTATGTCTAGGAGGAATTAGAGATGACTGTCATTTCGCGCTGCACCAACGCCGGCCCCCTGGGGCAACTGATCCGCACCCGTTCCTTCGCCTCGCTGCTGGCGCGCCTGCTGCGCCGCGACTGAGGTTAACGACTGTCCGCCCGGCAGCGCCGGACGGACCAGAGTGAACGCTTACGGCTGCCCGCCGCCGCCCGCGACGCCATACACGTGGCCGGTGGTATAGCTCGATTCGTCCGACGCCAGCGTGACGAACACTGCCGCCAGCTCGGCCGGCTGGCCGGGACGCTTCATCGGCGTATCCTCCCCGAACTTCTCGCGCCCCTCTGGCGAATTGCCGCCCGCCAGCTGCAGAGGCGTCCACACTGGCCCCGGCGCCACCGCATTCACGCGGATTCCCTTCGATGCCATCTGCTTGGCCAGCGACTTGGTGAACGCCACCTCGAAGGCCTTGGTCGCCGCATAGTCGAGCAGTTTTTCCGGCGGATCGTAAGCGGTCTGCGACGAGGTATTGATGATGACGCTGCCGGCCGACATGTGCGGAATCGCCGCCTTGCTGATCCAGAACACCGCATAGACATTGGTCTTGATGGTCCAGTCGAACTGCTCGCTGGTGATGTCGAGGATCGAATTATTGTTCTGCTGGCGCGCGGCATTGTTGACCAAGATGTCCAGGCCGCCCAGTTCACGCACCGCCGTCTCCACCAGCTTCTTGCAGAAAGCCTCGTCGCGGATATCGCCGGGAATGGCGACCGCCTTGCGGCCGGCGTCGCGGATCAGTTGCATGACTTCGCGCGCATCCGGTTCCTCGGCCGGCAGGTAGCCGATGGCGACGTCGGCGCCTTCGCGCGCATAGGCGATCGCGGCGGCGCGGCCGATGCCCGAGTCCCCGCCGGTGATCAGGGCCTTGCGTCCCGCCAGGCGGCCGCTGCCGCGATACGTGGTTTCGCCGTGGTCGGGACGCGGCGTCATCTTGCTGGCCAGGGCCGGCCATGGCTGATCCTGCTTGGGAAAGGGCGGACGCGGATAGCGCTTGGCAGCTTCGCGCGCCGCGCCCGGCGCCGGCTGGTTGCCGCCGGCCGCTTGCTGGGCCAGGGCCGGGACGGCGGCGGCCGAGGCGGCCACGCCCGCGGCAACGGTGCTGACGAAGCGACGACGCGACGGCGTCACGCCTTCTGGCTTCTGGTCTTCCGAATTCATGCTTGCTCCTCGATGGTGGTGGGGCTGCAAACGCAGCCAGGTAGTGGCGAAGATGTTAGTCGTTATCGAAAAGACACGGAACACGGTAGCTTATTGGCAAGATATGGTGCAGGTCTGTTGTAAGCAGGTGGTTTGCCTGTTGAGCAGAAGTGTTCTGGGGTAACATTTCGTTTTTACCGATTTGTGTTTTCCCATGGCGATCATCCGCGCATTCCTTGTTTTTGCCTTGCTGGGGCTGAATTCCTTCGTATGGGCCGCCCAGCTCGAAACGGCTCCGACCGCCTCTACCGCCGCGGCGGCCCAGCCGACCGTGCGCGCCGACTTCACCGTCGCCACCCGGAAGGTCTTCGTGTTCCGCGCCACCCTGGCCGGCCACTCGCCGCAAGATCGCCTCGAAGCGGCCCAGCGGCGCCTCGACAAAGCCCTGTCGGCCAAGGGGCCGCAGCGCGCCACGGTCAACGGATTGGCCGAGGGCAGCCAGGTGCTGCTCGACGGCGCGCCGCTGTTCCTGGTAACGCCGGCCGACATCAATATGCTGGCCGGCGACACGACCCAGGACGTCGCGCACGACAGCGCCCGCAAGCTGGAACGCGCGCTGGCCGCGCGGCGCGAGGCGAGCGACCCGCGCGTGCTGGTCGAAGCCGCGGCGCTGTGCGTCGCCGCCACCCTCGCCTACGTCTTCGTGCTGCGCGCGCTGGTGCTGCTGCGCAGCGCCGTCAAGAGCCGCTTCGAGCGCCTGCTCGGCGTGCGCCTGGCGCGGGTGAGCTTTCGCAACGTGCGCCTGCTCGACGCCCACCTGTATGTGAGCTTCCTGCGCCAGGTGACGATGGCAGTGGTATGGGGCCTGCGTCTGCTGGCCACCTATATCTGGATCAGCTTCCTGCTCGGCGAATTCGCCTACACCCGCAGCTGGGGCGAGTGGCTCAAGGGCTACCTGATCGAGATGGCGGTGGGGATCGGCCAGTCGATGGCGGCCGCCATTCCCGGCCTGCTGGTGGTGCTGGTCATCGCCGCGCTGGCGCGCCTGGTGATGCTGACCGCGGCCTCGGTGTTCAAGCGGGTCGAGAGCGGCGAATTGCAGGTGGGCTGGCTGGACCAGGACACGGCGGCGCCGACCCGGCGCCTGGTCAATATCGTGATCGCCCTGTTCGCGCTGGCGATGTCCTATCCCTACCTGCCAGGCTCGCACACGGCGGCCTTCCAGGGTGTGACGGTGCTGGCCGGCCTGATGGTGTCGATCGGCGCCTCGAGCATCGTCGCGCAAGGCGCCGCGGGCCTGATCCTGATGTACACCCGCTCGCTGAGAAAAGGGGAATACGTGCGCGTGGGCGACAAGGAGGGCACGGTGGTCGACATGGGCATGTTCGAGACGCGCCTCTGCACCGGCAGCGGCGAAGAAGTCCTGATGCCCAACGCCTGGGTGCTGTCCAACACCACCAGCAACTTCTCGCGCGACGGCGTGATCGACGATGGTTTCGTCACCGAGGTCAAGGTCACGGTCGGCTACGACACGCCGTGGCGCACGGTGCACGCGCTGCTCGAACAGGCGGCCGGCGCGACGCAAGGCATCGCGGCCGAACCGAAACCCTTCATCGTGCAGGCGGCGCTATCGGATTTCTACATCGAATACCGCCTGTGCGCGCACGCGGCGGCCGACAGCCCGCGCAGCCGGGCCGAGGTGCGCAACCACCTGCACCAGAACGTGCTGGACGTGTTCGATGCCGCCGGCGTCAGGCTGACGTCGCCGCATTTCCATCACGTCGCGATGAAACGGGCTTGAATGCAAAAACGGGTGACCCGGCCATGCCGCGTCACCCGTTTTTATTGGGTACTTCAGGATCGTGTGGATCAGTCGACGGTCGCGCCGCTGTCCTTCACGATCTTCGACCATTTCGCGCTCTCAGCCTGCACGAACTTGGCGAAGTTCTCCGGCGTATCGCCCACGTACTCGGTGCCGGTGTCGGCCAGCACGCGCTGGAAGTCAGGCTGCTTCATGACTTTCTGCGATTCGGCGTTGATCTTGTCGACGATGGCTTTCGGGGTCTTGGCCGGCACAAACAGGCCGTACCAGGCATAGGACTCGATGTTCAGGCCCGCTTCGGCGAAGGTCGGCACGTCCGGCAGCAACGGCGAGCGCTTGTTGCCCGAGATGGCGATCGGCTTCACCTTGCCGCTCTTGATGTGCGGCATGATCGCGATGGTCGAGTCGAACATGATCGGGATGTGGCCGCCCAGCAGGTCGGAAATCGCCGGCGCCGAGCCCTTGTACGGAACGTGCACCATGTCGAGCTTGGTCACGCCGCGGAACAGTTCACCGGTCAGGTGCTGCGGGGTGCCGTTGCCGGCCGACGCGTACGAGAACTGGCCTTTCTTCGACTGGATGTGGGCCAGCAGTTCCTTGACGTTCTTGGCCGGCACCGATGGGTGGGCGACCAGCACCAGCGGCGCGCGCAGCAGGTTGGTGACCGGGATCAGGTCCTTGGCCGGGTCGAAGGCCATCTTCTTGTACAGGCTCGGGTTGATCACGATCGGTGCGCTCGAGGTGATCAGGAGGGTCTGGCCGTCCGGCTTGGCGCGGGTCACGGCCGCGCTGCCGATATTGCCGCCGCCGCCGCCGCGGTTATCGATGACGAACGACTGTTTCAGGTCGGTGGTCAGGCCTTTCGCCAGCGGGCGCGCCGCGATGTCGGACGGGCCGCCAGCCGGCCATGGCACGACCACGGTCACGGTGCCGGTTGGCCAGTTCTGGGCGAAGGCGCTGGTGGAGAGGACGGTTGCTGCCAGAGCGAAGACGAGGGATTTTCCTTTGGACGGGAAGACTCGCATGGTTTTGTCACCTATATAGTTGAATTATTACGCGATTTTTCGATAACCTGCTGAAACGATTTTACACGAATGCCCATGCGGATTGCGTACGTAGTAGTACGTGCGTCATCCGGGTCCTGGTAAAGTGCGATGCGTATTGACGCGCCAGCGCCGGAAATGACATATACACGCGTGTTCTGGCCGGCGCCGCCTTGCCATCGTCCCGACCCGCACGCTCATGACCATCGGGGCAACGCATCCACGAAGTCGAGCAGCGCGCGGTTGACGGCATCCGGCCGTTCCTGTTGCAGCCAATGGCCGGCGCCGGGAACGACGATCGTATCGCGCAGATCGGGCGCCAACCGCGGCATGGCGCCGATGATGGCATCCATTCCCGGTATCTGCAGGCCGGCATCGCGCTCACCGACGGCAAACAAGGCCGGTACCGTCACTTGCATGCCGTGCAAGCTGCGCTGCAGTTCCCAGTTGCGGTCCAGGTTGCGGTAGTAATTCAGGCCACCGCGAAAGCCGCTGCGTTCGAACGCGGCGGTATAGACATCCAGGTCGGCCTCGGTCAACCAGCCGGGAAGCGTGTCCGGGTCGGGCAGGGCGCCCAGCAGTCCCTGCGAATGCGTCACCATGCCAAACGGATTCGGCGTGCCGTCGCCCGGCCGGCGTGGTCCTGCCTCGCCCGATGCCGAGAAATATATCTGGCGCAGGCTCGTGCGTATATCGCGCTCGAGCTCCTGTTCTGCCACGCCAGGTTGCTGGAAATACAGGGTATAGAACAGTGCGTGATCATGGTTGGGGAACAGCCGCGTCGGCGGGATCGGTGCGCTTTCCATCAATGGCACCCCAAGCGCGGCCACCGCATGGAAGCGGTCCGGTCGCATCAGTGCCGCTTGCCAGGCCACAGTGGCGCCCCAGTCGCCGCCCACGATGGCCGCCTGCCGCACGCCCAGTTCGTCAAGCAAGCCGACCAGGTCGCCGACGGCATGGAATACGGTGTAGTCGTCGATCGCATCTGGCCGCAGCGAATCCCCGTAACCGCGCAGGTCGGGCGCGATCGCCCGGAAACCCGCCGCCGACAAGGCGGCGATCTGGTGGCGCCACGCATGGGAGGTTTCAGGAAAGCCGTGGCACAGTAATACCAGCGGCCCTCGGCCGGCGTCGAGGAAAGATATGGTCGAACCGCGTGCATCGATCGTTCTGCGTTGCATGGATACCTCCATCGGGAACATGCGAAACATCATAAGTTACGCAACTTCGGCGGTCAAGTGGCGTAACATATACGGTTACAGATTATTGGTCGATGAAAGGCGGTTGATGAGACGCGATGGAAGGCTGTCACGCATGCTGCACGTGCTGGTGCACATGGACAAGCGTGGAGGAAAGGCGACGTCCGAGACCATCGCGCTGATGCTGGGGACGAATCCGGTTGTGGTGAGGCGAACCATGGCTACGCTCAAGGCAGCCGGCATCGTCAGCTCCGAAGGCGGTCACGGCGGTGGATGGACGCTGGTGCGCGAACTCGGCACGATCACCGTGCGTGACGTCTACCTGGCGCTTGGCGCGCCTGCCGCGCTGGCGCTCGAGGCTGCCACTGACCATCCTTCATGCCCGGTCGAACAGTCGGCCGTCGCCGCGCTCGACGCCGTCTTCGGCGCCACCGAGGCATTCATGTTGCGGCGGATGGGCGAGATCTCGCTGGCCGCGATCGGCCAGGACGTCGAGCGGCGCGTTGGGCCGCGGCAGACCGGCTGATTTCAGGGCGCCGCGTCGCCGGCCTTCTCGGCGATCGGCCGCACATGGCGCAGCAGCGCGTCAAGCATCTTGCCCGGCTCTTCGTTGAACATTTCGTGGCCCGAGTGCTCGAACCACACCAGTTTCTTGTGCGGCGCCTTCACCGTCTCGAACCACTCGGCGGTCACGCTGGACGAGACGTTGTAGTCGTACCGTCCGTTGAATACGATGATCGGGCAATCGAAGCGTTTATGAACGCTGAAGTCGGTCGAGATGACTTCGGCCAGCAAGTGTTCCTGCGAGAAGTCGTTGGCCTTCCAGATCGTGCGCAGGTCGGCGTCGGTATACTCGGGCGCCAGGCGCGCCGCCGCGCTTTCGTGGGCGAAGTCCTTGCGGCCGTGCATCGCGCCGCCATAGTAGCCCAGCCACTTGCGCTGCAGGTACAGGTCCTTGAGCACGATCGGGCGGCCCGGCGCCGCATAGGCGCCCAGCGATTCGAGTTCCTGCACCGCCTTGGCGTTGTTGTCGCGCCGCGCGGCGTCGAGCGCGAAGCGCAGGCCGCGCCGTTCGCTCTCCGGCCCGTTGGTGGCCTGGCCCATGCCGATGTAGGCGTGCAGCCACTCCGGATGCTTACTGGCCAGCTCGATGCCGAGCGAGCTGCCCCAGGAGTGGCCGAGCACGAAGATGCGTTCCTTGCCGAACTCGCGCCGCAGCCATTGCACCATTTCCTCGGTGTCGGCGACCATGCGCGCGCGCGTCATGGTCGGCGCCACGACAGCCGGATCGTTGGCGGCGTAGGTCTTGCCGGCGCCGCGCTGGTCCCATTGCACCACGGTGAAGAAGTCTTCCCAGCCGCGCTGGAAATACCAGCTGGTCGGCATCGACACATAGCCCGGGCCGCCGTGGATCATCAGCAGCACCGGATTGCGGCGGTCGACGCCTCGCACCGAGATCCACTGGTCGATGCCGCCGATGCGCACCGCTTCAAGCCGCTCGATGGCGCCCGGCATGACCAGGCGCCGCATATCGGCGACGATCTTGACCGCTTCGGCGCGGCTTTCGGGTTTCTGGGCGAAGGCCGGGGACAGCGCGGCGGCGCTCAGGAAGAGGGTGAGCAAGGCGATGGCAAGCGTGAGATTCTTTGGCATTCGGAATCCTTGATAGAAGGTTATCCGACATTATCTATCAACTCACTATGGTCCCTCCTGCTCAGGGCCTTGCAGGAGACAGCGGTTCCCAGATGACGGTCGGCATCCAGCCGGTGGCGGCCAGGGTGGCCTGCATGACGGTGGCCGCGTTTTCCTTGGCGGTATTGAGCACGGCAGGCTGGCTGCAGGCCGCCTGCACCGCCTTCTGCGCGGTGCCCAGCGCATTGTTCATCGCGGTGGTGCGGGTCTGGGCAGAAGGGATGAAGGCTTGCAAGCCCTGCTCGGTGACCGCATAGAAGTAGGAGCCGCCCCGGTTGCGCGCATCGTGGTTGATGCGCGCCTGCAGCGGCGTCGGCGGAGGCAGCACGATGGTGAGGGTGCGCGCGCGCTCGTCGATGTCTTCGTAGCGCGCCTGGCGCAGGTCGGTCGCCACCGTGCAGTCGCCGCGCGCAACCAGCAGCACGCGGGTGCTTCCCAGCCGCACTTCCCATTGCGACCAGGGAATGTCGACCGCGTTCGGCTGCGTGAATTCGATGACGTCCGCGTAGTTCATCTTGAGCGAGACCAGGTGGCCCATCTTTTCCAGGGAGACCAGCGGCGGCGGAAGCGCGTCCTGCTCGGGCGGCTTCTTGATGAAGACAAAGATGATGGCGGCGGCCGTGATGGCGACGAGCAGGATCGGCAGGCGTTGCGGAGATTTCATGGACGACAGGCTGGATGCGTTGAACCCGGCCAGTCTACTGGATGATGGCGATGGCTGCCGCATGCCTGGGGGCGGCCCGCCGCCTCATGCATAATGAGCGCTAAAGGAGACGCCATGACCGATCACACTGACGCAGCAATCCTCGCATCCTGGTCGCGCAATGCGAACCCCTGGACCAGCGCAGTGCGTAGCGGAGAAATCGAGAGCCGCACGCTGGTGACCAATGCCGCCATCGTCGAGGCGGTGCGCGCGCGCGCGCCGCGCACCGGCGTCGATCTCGGCTGCGGAGAAGGCTGGCTGGTACGTGCGCTGCCTGAGGTAGAAATGGTCGGCGTGGACGCGATCGCTGGCCTCGTCGAGCAAGCGCGTGCCGCCGGCGGTGGCGACTTCCGCGTGCTGTCGTATGAACAGATCGCGGCCGGCGAGCTGGCGCTGGCGGTCGACGTCGCCGTCGCCAACTTCTCGCTGATCGGACATGAAGCGGTCGACGGCCTGTTCGCCGCCGCGCCGACTTATCTGCGGGCCGGTGGAACGCTGATCGTGCAGACCGTGCATCCGCTGATGGCCTGCGGCGACGCGCCCTATGCCGATGGCTGGCGCGCGGGCAGCTGGGCCGGTTTCAGCATTGACTTCCAGGATGCGCCGCCCTGGTACTTCCGCACGATCTCGAGCTGGATCGCGCTGTTCGAGCGGCACGGCCTGCGCGTGGTCGAGATGCGCGAGCCGCTGCATCCACGTACCGGCAAGCCGGTGTCGCTGATCCTGGTGGGCAAGCTGGCCGCACAGGCTCCGGTCAGCGCAGCAGCTTGAGCCCTGGCGGCAGCGCATCGCCCAGCAAGCGCGTCTCGACGGCCTGGTCCAGCTCCACCACCTCGCGCACCATCGCGGTCCACATCGGCGGCGCACCGCTGGCGGCCAGGCGCCGCAGCACATCCGCGCGCACTTCCTCGTTGATGTCGCGCGAACGGTCGCCCGTCATGCGCGCGATGTGGGCGGCGGCGAAGCCGGCCGGCTCCACCTTGCGCCAGTCGAGCTGCAGCAGTTTGACCAGCCAGCTTTCGGCCACCTCGGGCGGCGCCACTTCGTGGGCGCTGGACTGGAACGACTGGCGCGCGCCGACGCGGCCCAGGGCCCACAGGTAGCGACCATAGCGCGCGCTGGCGCGGGCGTCGAGCTTGCCGGCGGACGGGATGTCGTCGATCTGGCCCAGCAGCCATTCCCCGATCTCGGCTTTATAGGCCGACGGGATGCGTTCGAGCGAGGCGCCGACGCGCAGCATGTCTTCTTCGCTGCCGTCGACCAGGGTGACCGGCCGGCGTCCGCGTTCGGATTCGTCGGCTTGCAGGTTGAAGGCGAAATCGTCCAGCACGCGCAGCTGGGATTCGGTCGACAGGCCGCCCGCCACCCGGCGCCACAGCGTCCACCATTCGGCGCGCACCTGGCTGTCCCTGTGGTGCTGGACGCCGCCCTCGAACATCGCCCACAACTGCTCCATGCGCCATTCGTCGAGCGGGTGGCCGAAGCCGGGACGCAGGCAGTAGCCGGCGAGATTGAGCCAGGCGCGCTCGTGCTCGACCGAGCGCCGCCGGCCTTTCGCGCGCGCCAGCAGGGCGTCGAACAGGCGCCGCAGCAGGGGCGTGGTCCAGCGTTCGCGCGCGCCGAGCAGGTGTTCCAGGCCGGCGCGCAGCTGTTTCACTTCCTTCGGGTCGACCTGTTTCGAGCGGGTGCCGAAGACGCGCTCGATCTTGTCGACGGCGGCGTCCAGCTCCAGAGGCAGCACCTCTTCTTGCGTGTCGCCGTCGCCGTCGTCATTGCCGCGCAGCTGGAATGCGAGTTGCCAGCGCTGGCCGCCATCCTCGGCCACGCAATGCACGTCGAGCGTGCCGACTTCGCTCAGCGTCGTCACCAGCCGCACCGGGATCTCGGTCGGCGCGCCGCGCGCGGCGCGCAGCACGGTGGCGATCGCCGGCAGGCGCACCACCTTTGACGGATCCAGGTCGACCAGGTCGCCGGGCTGCGGCGGGGCGCCGCTGTCGGCGATGGTCGACACCAGGTGGAAGCGTACCGGGCGTCCGACGCGCAGCGCGAAGCTGCGGTCCGCCAATGCCACCTCGAGCGCGGCGGGTGTGCCGCGCGGGAGCAGGCAGACGGCGCGCAGCTTGTCGCCTTGCGCCTCGCCATCGAGCAGCAGGTAGTAGCTGCGCGCGGCGCCGCTTTCGATGGCCGGGGCCAGGCCCTGGCGCGCCAGCGTATAGGCCACGGCGCCGCGGGCGACGGCGATGTCGGGGTTTTCGTTGTGCAGCACGCGCACAGGAGCACCGCGCCATGCCGTCAGTGTATCGACAAGCCGCTGCGCCAGCGCCGCGCCCCTGAACACGCCGCCGTTGAGCAGCACCGTGTCTGGCACCGGCAGCGTGCCATCGTCGGGCAGGCCAAGCGCCTCGCGCGCGGCGGCCGCGTGCTGGCGCAGGAAGAGCGCCAGGTGGCGCGTGATGGCCGGGTCGCTCGCATATGGCAGGCCGAATTCGACGATGCCGGCGCGCGCGCGTCTCGCGTCTTCCTGCGCTGCATTGAGCGGCAAGAAGCCATCGAGCACGATGCGCTCGATGTCCTCGCGCCGCAAGTCGGCCTTGCGGCTGGCGCCGATCAAACGGCTGCCGGCGCCGAGCAGGGTGACGGTGACGCGGTCCGGCGCATCCTCGGCCAGCAGCTGCTCTTTCGCAGCGCGGCAGCGTTCGGTGAGCTGGGCCAGGCGCGCGCTCGACAGGCGGGTGCGTGTGGCGTCCTCTCCTGCCTGTTCGGCCATGCGTAACTCGACCAGGTGGGCCAGCGCCAGGTCCATATTGTCGCCGCCCAGGATCAGGTGGTTGCCCACGCCGATGCGGGTGAGCGATGGTTCGCCATCCTTGGCTTCGACCTTGACCAGGCTGAAGTCGGTGGTGCCACCGCCGACGTCGGCTACCAGTACCAAGCGCGCATCAGCCAAATCTTCGCTCAGGTTCGCACGATGCCGGTACAGCCAGTCGTACAGCGCGGCCTGCGGTTCTTCCAGCAGGCGCACGTTCGGCAGGCCGGCCAGCTTCGATGCTTCCAGCGTCAGCGCACGCGCGCCTTCGTCGAACGAGGCGGGCACCGTGAGCACGATCTGCTGGCGTTCGAGCGGCTGTTTGGGAAAGCGCGTGTTCCACGCGGCGCGCAGGTGGGCCAGGTAGCTGGCGCTGGCCGCCACCGGCGACACCTTGGCCACGTCAGCATCAAAGCCCCAGGGCAGGATGGGCGCCATGCGATCGACGCCGGGATGCGACAGCCAGCTCTTGGCGCTGGTCACCAGGCGCCCCGGCGTGGCCGCGCCGAGCGCGCGCGCCAGGCGGCCGAGCGCGACGCATTCGACGCCGGCCACATCGAGGGCATTCCAGGGGAGTTGCAGTTCACCGGGCGCGAGTTCGTCCGCGCCCGGGTGGTAGCGCATCGACGGCAGCAGCGGCGCGCCGGCGACTTCGCCGGGCGCCACCAGCTGGTCGATCGACAACAGCTCGATCGCGCCTTTGCCGTCGCGGGCAAAAGCCAGCACCGTGTTGGTGGTGCCGAGGTCGATGCCTACCAGGTACGTCACTGTGCGTCGGAGACAGTACGAACGTCGAACTCGACCTTCCAGCGCTGGCCGTCACGGGCGACAGCCGCCAGTTCCAGCGTGCCCGCGTCAGTGGCCAGCGCATGCAGTTTCACCTGCACGACTTCACCAGCGACACGGCCTTCGGCCGGCAGCGTGGCCTGGATCTCGTTCAGTTCCTGCAGTTCTTCAGGACCCCAGAACTCAAGCACGTCGCCGATGCGATCCTGGCGGCGGGTGGTCGAACCGAAGAAGCGGAAGGTCACCGGCTCGCCGATCACCAGGCCGAATTCCTGCCCCGGCAATTCGAGCTCGCTGCCTTCTTCCATGCCGAATGGCGCCACGCAGAGCGCTTCCAGCGGCGGCTCCATGCCGGGAATGGCCGGCATCGACGATTCGACGCCGACATAGTAGGAACGCGCCGTGCCGCCGCGGATGCGCACGCCGCCGCCACGCCGCGCGTAGCTGAAATAGGCCGCGCCGCGCGCCACCGCCAGGTCCAGGTCGGCGCCTTCGAGCATGCGCGCGGCTGAAGCGCCTTCCATGTACAGCCAGTCGTTGATGGTGTCCATCACGCGCTGGGCCAGGATGCCGGACTTGAACACGCCGCCGTTGAACAGCACCGCGCTCGGATGCAGGAAGCTGTGCTCCGCGGTCACGCGGCCCTGGAAACCTTCGAGTTCGGCGGTGGCGCCGGCCTGGCGCGCCAGGAAGGCGGCCAGGTGGCGCGTGATCGCGGCGTCCTGCGCATACGGCAGGCCGAGCTGGGTCAGGCCGGCGCGGGCGCGCACGGCCGGACGTGCCGACGCATCCACGCGGGGGAAGAATCCGTCGGTGATGAAGGAGGTGACTTCCTCGCGCGTGAGTTCGGTGCGGATCGAGCCGCCGATCAGCTTCGAGCCGCGGCTCGGCACCACGATCGGGTGGGTGGTGGCGTTCGGATTGGCCAGCAGTTCTTCCTTGGCGCTGCGGCAGCCATAGGTGAGGGCGCGCATCTGCCAGGCGTCGAGCTGGGTGCCATTGGTGGCCAGCTTGCGCGCCACGAAGTGGGCCAGGGCCAGGTCCATATTGTCGCCGCCCAGCAGGATGTGGTCGCCCACGGCCACGCGGTGCGGTTCGAGCTTGCCGTCGCGTTCGAGGATCGCGATGAGCGAGAAGTCGCTGGTGCCGCCGCCGACGTCGACCACCAGGATGATGTCGCCCGGTTGCACTTGCTTGCGCCAGCGGCCGCCGCTGCCCTGGATCCAGCTGTACAGGGCCGCTTGCGGCTCTTCCAGCAGGGTAGGGGCGAAGCCGGCCTGGCGCGCCGCTTCCGCGGTCAGTTCGCGCGCGGCCGGATCGAACGAGGCGGGGATGGTGACCGTGACCGATTGCTGGTCGAACGGCGCTTCCGGGTGCGCCGCGTTCCAGGCCTGGCGCAGGTGTTCGAGGTAGCGGGTCGAGGCGGCCAGCGGCGACACCTTGGTGACTTCTTCAGGCGCATCCTGCGGCAGGATCGCGGCGCGGCGGTCCACGCCGGGATGGCACAGCCAGCTCTTGGCCGACGACACCAGGCGGATCGGCGTGGTTGCGCCGCGGCTCCTCGCCATCTCGCCGGCCACCGCGGTTTCTTCGCCCTGGCTCCAGGGCAGGGCGCGTTCGCCGGCCGGCATCTCGTCCGGGTGCGGCAGGTAGAGGAAGGACGGCAGCAGCGGCAGCGCCTCGATCGTGCCGGGCGCGGTCAGCTGCGGGATCGGCAGCACGGCGTCGACGGCCTTCTCGCCGTCGCTGGCCTGCAGGTCGACATACGAGAGGGCGCTGTGGGTGGTGCCCAGGTCGATGCCGATGGCATAGCGTGCGTTTTCCGGCTGGCTCACAGTTCCACCTCCGCCGGGGCCAGTACGCGCGCGTCATGGCTCTCGGCCAGCTGCGGCAGCGTGACTTTCGATGCGCGCCAGCCGCGATGGCTCAAGGTGCCGTTGAACGGCGCCTTGCCGACCACGTTGCCGGTCAGGCGCACGCTGGCGGCGTCGAAGCCTTCGTTGAGGGTGATGCGGCTGCCTTCGGCCTCAAGGCGCACCGGTTCGATGGCGAAATGCTCGCGCAGCACGCGCGCGCAGCCTTCGTGCACGACGCGGGCGGCGGCGCCGATGTCGGCGTCCGAATAGGCGCTGAGGTTTTCGTGGGCGAAGTCGATCAGGCGGGCTTCGCGCTGGAATAGGCTCAGCAGTTGCAGTGCCGAATCCGGGCTTGGCGCGCGCAGCGGCGTCGGGGCCGGAGCTGGCGCTGGAGTAGGGGCTGGAGTCGGGACGGGCGCCGGGGCAGGTGCGGCGGTCGGGCCGACGCCGTCATCGCGCACGCGCGCGGCGAACTCGGCGTCGCCGAGCGACTTGAACAGGGCGCCGAAGGCGATCGACAGGCGGCTGAAGAAGCCAGGCAGATTGGAAGGTGTGCTCATTTTTTTCTTGGTAATCAGGTGCGGGATGGCTGCCTGTCATGTCAGACAATGGGAGAGCCACCCCCGGAAAAAGGCGAATCATACCAGTTGGCGCCTGTTTTTCGCGCCGACAACTGGCTGGAAAGTTTATTCGATGAGTCGTGCGCCGCCCAGCAAGGCAGCCGAATAATCGGTGAAATCGTCGAGGCCGCGTTTGACGATGGTCACCAGCGCCGGCAGCGGCGACGCCTGATAATCCCATTCGGCGCGGCAGAACTCGCCGGTGCGCTTGAGATCCTCGGCCAGGGTGGGTGCGATCCAGCCATGTTCGGCCAGCAGGGTGATGACTTCGCGCTCGTCCTGCGGCAGGCCGAGGCGGGCGTTACCGATCACATAATCTCCCATCTCGATCGCGGCTTCCCAGACGCGGATCACGTTCAGGGTGGCGGCATCCTGGCGCGTAATGTCTTCAGGGAAAGTATTCGGGTCTTTTTCATACTCGTCGCGGGCACGCCGGCAGCAGCGTTCGATGATGCCGGCCTTGCTGACCAGAATGTCGTCATCCATGGCGTCTCCGTTGTCGGTGGTCGGTTTGCCCACAAGGGCGAAACCACCCAGATGGTGCCAGTACGTCAATAAACAAGGCGCGGCTCTAATGCCGCCAGCTTAAGCGGCTGAGCCAGCGGTAAGGCCGTCGTCCCCGCGCAGGCGGGTACCCAAGTGCTGCAAATGTCGTCGAAACGCCTGCAAGATTGGGTTCCCACCTGCGTGGGAACGACGTTTTTACGCTAACTCAAGAAGGCTGTTGCCTTTGAGTTTTGCCTTTGCTAAGCCATCAAGGCGCGCCTCCTGCCTTGTCCTGATCATGCGACCAAGGTCCAATTGTCTGAACTGTGCGAGCGGTCGAGCATCTGACAGGTATTCCAGGGAGGCGTCATGAAGCTCGAGGGGAATGTTGCTGTCGTTACCGGCGCCGCCAGCGGCATCGGCAAGGAAATCGCGCTCACCTATGCGCGCGAAGGTGCGCGCATCGTCATCGCGAATGAGGCACAGGTCGAGGCCGGCTAGGCTGGAAAGGAACCGCCCCGTGAACGCCCCCGACAAGCTCGATAGCAACCTCGAAGAACGCCTGTCGAGGAAGCTGCTGGACGTGTTCATCCGGGCCGGCATCGTGTTCGGGCTGGCGCTGCTGAGCTACCGCATCTTCGCTCCCTTCCTGTCGCTCATCGTGTGGTCGGTGGTCCTGGCGGTGACCTTGTATCCGGCGCACCAGAAGCTGGCGCAGCGTATGGCGGGCAAGCAGGGGCTGGCGGCCACCCTGCTGGTGATCGCCGGCATCGTGTTGATCGGGGTGCCGACGGCGATCCTGATGACCTCGCTCGGCGAATCGCTGCAGGACGCCGTCGCCAGCCTCCGCGCCGGCACCCTGAAGGTTCCCGCGCCGTCGCCCGACGTGGCCGAATGGCCGCTGGTCGGCAAGCGCATCCACGAAGTGTGGTCGGAGGCGTATGCGGACTTGCCGGCGCTGCTGCGCAGCAGGCAGGCGCAAGTGGCGGACCTGACCAGGAGGGCGCTGCAGGTGGTGGCCAGCATCGCCGGCGCAATGCTGGTGTTCCTGTTCTCGTTCATCATCGCCGGCATCATCATGGCCTGGGGCCGGGCGGGCGCCAACGCCATCAGGTCCATCTTCGTGCGCATGGTGGGCATCGAGCGCGGTGAAGAGTTCTCCCTGCTGTGCACGGCGACCATCCGGGCAGTGGCGCTGGGCGTGCTGGGCGTGGCCTTCATCCAGGCCATCGTGATCGGCCTGGTGCTCATTCTGGCCGGCGTGCCGTTTGCGGGCCTGCTGTCCCTGCTCATCCTGGTGCTGGGCATCGTGCAGGTGCCGGCCATCCTCGCTACCTTGCCGGTGATTATCTATATCTGGACCAGCGGGGACTACGGCAGCACACAGGCGATCATGTATTCCGTGCTGCTCCTGCTCGCCGGCTCGCTCGACAATGTGCTCAAGCCGCTCCTGCTGGGGCGCGGCGTGGATGCGCCGATGCCCGTGATCCTGCTCGGCGCCCTGGGCGGCCTGGCCAGCGCCGGCCTCTTGGGCATGTTCGTCGGCGCGGTCTTCCTGGCCCTGAGCTACCAGGCCTTCATGTGGTGGGTGGCGAACAGCCCCGATGCCGTGGCGCCTGCGCCAGCGCCTGTGCCGGTGACAGCGGCGGCGCCGCCGGAGTAGCCGTGTGCGACGCGCTCGGGAAGCGGTCGGGCAGGGGCGCGCTGGCGCTGGCAGGCGCGGCGCTGCTGGGCGCCTGCGGGACGGTCGGGCCCGACTTCGAACGTCCTGAGATGCCGGCCGCGCTGGCCGGCTGGGACGGCGGTTCGCTGGCCTCGCTGAAATCCGGCGCCGGCGCGCCGGGACGCGGATCGATCCAGCAATGGTGGCGCGGCTTCGACGATGCCGTGCTCGACGCGCTGATCGCCGAGGCGCAGCGCGTGAACCCCACGGTGCGCGCCGCCGGCCTGCGCATCATGGAAGCACGCGCCGAGCTCGGGATCGCCGGCAGCACGCTCTATCCTCAGGGGCAACAGCTCAGCGGCGAGCTGCTGCGCGTGGGACAGCGGCGGGCAGGCGGGCCGGACAGCAGCCTGAGCAACTTCGACACCCATCTCGACATCAGCTGGGAACTCGACTTCTGGGGCAAGTTCAAACGCGGTATCGAGGCGGCCGACGCCGGCTACCTGGCCAGCATCACCCGCTACGACGATGTGCAGGTCTTGATGGCGGCCCAGGTGGCCAGCCTGTATTGCACGATCCGCACCACCGAGGCGCGTCTGGCGATCGCGCGCGACAACGCGGCCTTGCAATTGCGCAGCCTGGAGATCACCGAGCTGCTGTTCCGTGGCGGTAACGAGGCCGAGCTGGATGTACAGCAGGCCCGGACCTTGTACCTGGGCACTCTCGCCACCATCCCTCCGCTCGAGATCGGCCTGCGCCAGGCGCAGAATGCCTTGAGTATCCTGCTGGCGCGCGCGCCCGGCCCGCTGCCCGAGATGAGCGCGGGGGAGGCGGGCCTGCACACGATGACCAGGCTGCCTGCCGACCTGATTACCGAACTGCCCGCCGATCTGCTGCGGCGCCGGCCCGATGTGCGGGCGGTGGAGATGCAGCTTGCCGCCCAGTCTGCCCTGATTGGCGTGAGCGCGGCCGAGCTCTATCCCTCGATCTCGCTATTGGGATCGGTGGGCCTGTCGGCCACCTCGCTGGATGGGGCGCCGCGGGTGCTGAACTGGGCGCTCGGCTCCGGCCTGCTGTGGAATGTGTTCGACCATGGCCGGCTGAGCAATGGCGTGCTGGTGCAGGATGCCCGCTTCCAGCAGCTCTATGAGCAGTACCAGGGGGCGGTGCTGAATGCGGCGCGCGAGGTCGACGATGCGGCCGCCGGCTTTGCCCGGACTGGCGCGCAGATCGTGCTGCTGGCAGATGGCGTCAAGGCCGCCCGGCGTTCGCTGGATATTGCCAGCTTCCAGTATCGCGAGGGCTTGACCGATTTCCAACGCGTGCTCGATTCCCAGCGCTCCCTGTTTAGCCAACAAGAGCTCCTAGCCACGAGCCAGGGCAGCCTGGCGCAGAACCTGATCGCCCTCTATAAAGCCATGGGCGGCGGCTGGGAGCAGGGCAGGAGCCGCCCGCCCGTGGATGAGGCGACCCGCGCCGTCATGGAGCGGCGCAGCGACTGGAAGGACATCCTGCGCGCGCCGTTGCCGGCGCCCGGTGCCGAGGCCGAAGTTAAAGCTGAAAAAGCACCTGATGGGGGACGCAGGCCATGAGTCCGGATCCAGTCAAGCTCGAACAGTCGGCACCGCCCGGCGAGGCTGCGCCGACGCCCGTCCCGGCGGCATCCAGCGTGCCGGCGCCGGCGCGGCCGGGCAAGAAAAGCCGGCTGGGCTTGATCGTCGTGCTGGCGCTGATCGTGGCCAGCCTGGGCTGGTATCTGGTGGCGGATCGCCTGACGCCCTACACCTCGCAGGCCCGGGTGCAGGCCTTCGTGGTGCCGGTGGCGTCCGAGGTGACGGGCATGGTGCACGAGGTCTACGTCAAGAACAACGACGAAGTGGAGGAGGGACAACTCCTGTTCCATATCGACCCCAGCACCTACCGCATCGCCCTGCGGCGCAGCCTGGCGGACTATGAATCGGTGCGGCGCTCGGTCAATGCCTCGGCGCTGGCGGTCGAGGCAGCCCAGGCGGCGCTGCAGGCCGCCAGGGCCATGCATGTGTTCGCCCGTCAGGATGCGGGCCGGATGGAGCAGATCTTTGCCGAAGACCCCGGCGCGCTGTCGATCCGCCGGGTGCAGAATGCGCGCGCTTCGCTGGCCACGGCGCGCAGCCAGGAAATCGCCGCCCAGGCGGAGCTGCGCCGCGCCGAGGAGGCGGCCGGCGAGCAGGGAGAGCGCAATGCGCAACTGCTCAGCGCCCGCGCGGCGGTCGAAAAGGCCGAGCTCGATCTGGAACGTACGGCCGTGACCGCACCCGCACGCGGCCGGGTGACCGACTTGCGCACCGATGTCGGCCAGGTCGTGCAGGCCGGTTCGGCGGCGATGACCCTGATCGCCGTCCACGACCTCTGGATCAGCGCCGACATGACCGAGAATAACCTCGGCAATATCGCGCCGGGCGACGAGGTCGCCATCGTGCTCGATGTCGTGCCGGGCAAGGTCCTGAAAGGGCGGGTGCGCAGCGTGGGCAGCGGGGTCAATTCGGGCCGGCAGGCCCAGGCCGGCACCTTGCCCGAGATCGACAACAGCCGCGATTGGTTGCGCCAGGCGCAACGCTTCCCGGTCGCCGTGGAATTCGATCCTTCCGAGCGCGCCCAACTGCGCGCGGCCAGGATCGGCGGGCAGGCCGACGTGCTGGTGTATACGGATGACTACGGCCTGATGAACTGGCTGGGCGCCGTCTTCATCCGCCTGATGAGCTACCTTTCTTATCTTTATTGATGATGGAGCGCGCTGACAAGGCGGTGTTGCGGCTGGCGATCGGCCTGGCGCTGGCCGTGCTGCTCGCCTATGGCCTGGCGCTGCCGTCGCCGTTCGTGCTGTGTGTCATGACCGTGCTGTTGCTGAGCAAGCCGGGGCCGCCGATGCCCCTGCTGAAGGGTCTGGTGGTGGCCCTGCTGGTCGCCGTGGTGCTGGCGGCCGGCGTGCTGATGGTGCCGCTGCTGGAGCATTACGCCAGCGTCGCGCTGGTGCTGACGGCGCTGCTGCTGTACGCGGTGTTCTTCGTCGGCCTGCAAAGCGGCAGCCCGCTGGCGAATATCGTGGCAATTGCCTTCACCCTGGTTCCGGTGGCCGGGGTGGTCGACCAGGCCCTGGTGCCGGCGATCAGCACCGCCATCGCGCTGGGGCTTTTTGTCGGCGTGCTGGTCGGCAGCCTGTCGCATGCCTTGTTCCCGGATGGGGAGGAGTCCGGCGCCAGGCCGGCGCCCCCCGCCGTTGCCGCGCACGCGGCCAGATGGCGCGCCGCGCAGGCCACGCTGGTGGTGATGCCGGTGCTGGTGCTGGCCCTGATCCACCCGGCTTTCTATCTGTCCGCCATCATCAAGTCGGTGCTGCTGGGCCAGCAGGCCGGCTCCACCGGTGCCCGCGTGGCGGGGCGGGTACTGGTGGGGTCGACCCTGGCCGGCGCGGGCATGGCGACCCTGGCCTGGTTCGGCCTGGCCTTGCTGCCGACCCTGTGGATGCTGGTGCTGTGGATGGCCGCCGCCGCGTTCTGGAGCGGGGCCCGGCTGTTCGGCCTCAAAGCCTCGTCGCTGCCACCGTCGTTCTGGAGCAATGCCCTGGTGACCATGCTGATCCTGCTGGGGCCGGCCATCGAGGATAGCGTGGTGGGGAAGGACGTCGGTCATGCTTCGCTCGTGCGGGTGACCCTGTTCGTCGTGCTCACGCTGTATGCCTGGGCCGTCGTGTGGGTGCTGGAAGGGTGGCGCGCATCGAGGTCAATGGCGTGAGTAGGCAGGCGAAGACGTTTAATTTTAGTCAATACCAGTGACCCAATTGGTATAGCCAAAATGAATAGGTCTTGCAAAACGCGACCTCAGCGAGTACTGTACGTTTATACAGTATTTGTTCGATAAGCCTGACATGACTCACTCAGCCATCCTTGCCGCACCAGAGGCAGTGCACCCATCGCTGTGGCGCGCGTCGCAGCTGGCGCATGCCGACACGCGCTGCATCGATACCGGCCACCCGACGCTCTCGGGCCAGCTTCCCGGCGGCGGCTGGCCCGGCGGCACCCTGGTCGACCTGCACTTGCAGCAGCCCGGCATCGGCGAGATGCGCCTGCTGCGGCCGGCCCTGGCTGCCTGCGCCGAACGCCGCATCGTGCTGCTGCAGCCGCCCCATCCACCCCAGGCCCTGGCGCTTGCCGCGCTCGGCCTGGAGCCATCGCAGTTGCTGTGGCTGCGCACGACACGCACCGCGGATGCGCTGTGGGCGGCCGAGCAGGTGTTGCGTAGCGGTAGCTGCGGTGCTTTGTTGTTCTGGGCCAACCATATGCGTAACGACAATCTGCGCCGCCTGCACCTGGCGGCGCAAGGCGGCGAAACGCTGTTTTTCATGCTCCGTCCGCTGGCGGCGGCGCAAGATGCATCTCCCGCGCCTTTGCGTCTTGCGCTGCGGCCGGCGGCCGGCGGCATGAATATCGACTTCGTCAAACGTCGGGGACCGCAGCGCGAGGCGCCGCTGTTCCTTCCTCTTGGATCTTCACTACTGCAACGCCATGCGCCTCTGGATCGGCCTGTATTTGCCCCAGCTACCGCTCGAGGTCTTCAGCCCACGCTGGTTCAGTGAGGCGGGCGAGGCCGGCGGCGCTGCAGGCGGCCCGGACCCTGGCAACGTCATCCTCGAGCAGGAACGGGTGATGGCGCTGTCGCCGGCGGCGCGTGCTGCCGGCGTGCAGATCGGCATGCGCCGCGGCGGCGTGCTGATGCTGATGCCCGAGGCGCGCATCGAACTGCGCAGCCATGAGCGCGAAACCGACGCCATGGGGGCGGTGGCCATGGCCATGCTGCAGTACACGCCGCAGGTGGCGCTGGCCGAAGAAGCGACGCTGCTGCTCGACATCGGCGCCAGCCTGCGCCTGTTCGGCGGCATCCGGCGCCTGTGCGAGCGCATTCGCGCCAATATGGCGGCGCTCGGCTTCACGGCCTGCATCGCCTGCGCGCCCACCGCGCGCGGGGCCTGGCTGCTGGCGCGCCGCAATGCGGGCCGCGCCCTCACCATGGACTCGCTGGTACGGCGCCTCGACCGCTTGCCGGTGGGCCTGCTGCCGCCGGCGCGGCCGTTCGCCAGCTGGTTCGAGGGCATCGGCTGCCGCCGCCTGGACGAGCTGCGGCGCCTGCCGCGCCCTGGCCTGCAGCGGCGCTGCGGGCGGGCCTTGCTCGACATGCTGGACGCCGCCTATGGCCTGAACGCCGAATTGTTCCAGTGGGTCACGCCACCAGAACGCTTCCATGCGCGGCTCGAATTGTTCGACCGGCTCGAACAGGCCGACCTGCTGCTGGCCGGCGCCCACCGCCTGGTGTTGCAGATGACGGGCTGGCTGTGCGCGCGCCAACTGGCGGTCGAACGCATCCAGCTGTCGCTCGACCACGAGCGCGGCCGCATGGCGCGTCCACCGACCCTGGTCGAGGTAGCGCTGGCCGAACCCACCTGGCGCGACGAGCACCTGCTGCGCCTGCTGCGCGAGCGCCTGGCCAAGCTCGAACTCGAGGCGCCCGTGATCGGCATCGGACTGGAGGCGCAGCAATTGCAGGCAATGGCGCCACCAACCGACTCGCTATTCCCCGATCCCGGCGGCAGCGAAGAAGACCGGATGCGCATGATCGAACTGCTGGTGGCGCGTCTGGGAGCAGACAATGTCTTGCAGGCGCTGCCGGTGGCCGACTACCGGCCCGAAGTCGCCAACGCCTGGGTGCCGGTGCAGCAGAAGGTGAGCGCCGCCGCGCGCGCGGCGCAGATGCCGCCCGACGTGCAAAGCCTGCCGCGCCCGAGCTGGCTGCTGGCCAAGCCGATCGCGCTCCTGATGCGCGACCACCGGCCGTTCTACGGTTCGCCGCTGCGCGTGGCGTCCAATCCCGAGCGCATCGAGGCCGGCTGGTGGAGCCAGACGCAAACGCGCGACTACTTCATCGCCGAGGGGCAAGACCACGCGCTGTACTGGATCTATCGCGAGCGCATCAACGGCACGGGCGAGGATGCGGCGCCGCGCTGGTTCTTGCATGGCTTGTTCGGGTGATGGTGCAAGTCGGCTGCCGTGTAACTACATGACACCATCTCGAGCGACCGCATACCATCATCTCTCGAGCGACCGCATACCATCATCTCTCGAGCGACCGCATACCATCATCTCTCGTGCGACCGCATACCATCATCTCGAGCGACCGCATACCACCACCGTCGCTCCCGCGGAGGCGGGAGCCCAAGTTTTTCACAAACCGCCAATGCCGCACGAAGTCCGTGGTGACACACACTTGGGCTCCCGCCTTCGCGGGAGCGACGGTTTTCGCGCTTCGAAATACCATCGCCCCGCAGCGGTATGCCCGATGACAGATGCCGACACCGCTACCGCCCATGCTATCGTTGGCCCGCAACCGTCCATCTGACAACCGGACCACGACGACAAGGAGACGCCCATGGCAGGCGAAGCAGTCCACTTCAAAGGCGCCGACGGCCAGCTGCTGGCCGCGCGCCTCGACGCACCCGAGGGCCTGGTCAAGGCCTACGCCCTGTTCGCCCACTGTTTCAGCTGCGGCAAGGACGTCTTCGCCGCGGCCCGCATCGCGCAGGGCCTGACGCGCCACGGCATCGCCGTGCTGCGCTTCGACTTCACCGGTATCGGCGCCAGCGAGGGTGAATTCGCCAACACCAATTTTTCATCCAACCTGTCCGACCTGGTGGCCGCCGCCGACTTCCTGCGCACCGAGTACGCCGCGCCGCAGCTCCTGGTCGGCCATAGCCTGGGCGGCGCCGCGGTGCTGGCCGCGGCGTCCAGCATGCCAGAGGTGCGGGCCGTCGCCACGGTCGCCGCGCCCAGCGATCCGCACCACGTCACCGGCATGTTCCGCGAACACATCGACGCCATCGCCACGCATGGCGTCGCCCACGTCCAGCTGGCTGGCCGCCCATTCACGATCAAGCGCCAGTTCCTGGAAGACGTCGCCGAGCAGCGCCTGGAACAGAAGATCCGCGACCTCGGTCGCGCCCTGCTGGTGATGCATTCGCCGCAGGACGACACCGTCGCCGTGGACAAGGCGCTGCAGATCTTCCAGGCCGCGCGTCATCCGAAAAGTTTCGTCTCGCTCGACGATGCCGACCACCTCCTCAGGCGCCGCCACGACGCCGTCTACATCGCCGACGTGATCGCCGCCTGGGCCTCGCGCTACCTCGACCTGGGTCGCGCGGAGCCATAAGCGCGCCAGCGAACGGTCGAGCCGATCCGATGAGGCATAATCCGCCCATCGAAGCCGACCGGAGGAACCATGAAGCGACTCACGAATCTGGCAGCCCTGGCTGCCCTGACGCTGGCTGCGTCGACATACGCCCACGCCCAGGCGCAGCAAACCCTGGAAACGCCGGGCTTCACCGTCAAGATCACGCAGCAGTGCGAAGAGGGCAACGTCACCTGCGACGACGTGCGCTACGTCGGCACCAGCAAGAAGTCCGGCAAGGCGATTTCCCTGCGCGGCAAGACCATGCACTCGCTCGCCGCCGACGGCGTCACGCCCGGCGCCTTCCAGGGCTATGTGTTCAAGTCCGGCCGCGTGACCTATACCGTCTTCGCGGACGGCCGCCTGGTGGTCACCGAAGGCAAGAAGACGCTGGTGAACCAGCGCGGCGAATGGAAGTGACAGGCATGGACAACGCGCAGCTGGACGTCCTGCGCGCCTTTGCGGAAGAACTCGCGGACGCCGCGGGCGCCGCCATCCTGCCGCACTTTCGCGCCGACCTCGTCGTCGAGGACAAGGCCGCGCAAGGCCACGGGGCAGTATTCGACCCGGTCACTGTGGCCGACCGCGCCGCCGAACGGGCGATGCGCGCGTTGATCGCCGCGCGCTATCCGGAGCACGGCATCGTCGGCGAGGAAGAGGGCAGCGTCGACGGAGCCAGCCCATGGAAGTGGGTGCTTGACCCGATCGACGGCACCCGCGCCTTCGTCACCGGCCTGCCGATCTGGGGCACGCTGATCGCCCTCAACGACGGCATAAAGCCCGTCATCGGCGTCATCGACCAGCCGTTTACGCGCGAACGCTTCATGGGCACGCCGCATGGCGCCTGGTGCAACGGCGCGCCGATCCGCACGCGCCGTTGCCCGACCCTCGCGCAGGCGCGGGTGATGCTGACCGTCCCGGCGGCCGGCGCGAAAGTCGCCGAGCAATCCGTGTTCGACGCCATCGCCTCGCAGGCGCAGATCGTGCGTTTCGGCGGCGACTGCTATGCCTACGGCCTGCTGGCCCACGGCCTGGTCGACCTGGTGCTGGAAGCGCACCTCGACGTCCACGACGTGCAGGCCCTTATTCCCGTGGTCGAAGGCGCCGGCGGCGTGATCACCACCTGGGAGGGCGGCGATCCGCAGCACGGCGGTTCGGTCATCGCCTGCGGCGACCCGGAGCTGCATCGGCAACTGCTGCCGCTGATCGCGCGCCTGCGTAGCGCTTGAGGAACTAGTACATTTCCTGTTCCGCGGCGGCGATCACGATGCGCACGTGCTGCTTGCGGCCTGCCGACAACACCCATTCGGCGCCATCGCCTGCCAGTGGCACATCGGCATCCGTTACTGCCACGCCATCCAGCCGCAGGCCGCCGCCCGCGGCCAGGCGGCGCGCGGCGCCGCGCGATGCCGCCAGGCCGGTTTCCACGGTTAGTTCCGCCAATGTCACGCCTGCGCTGCGGCGCGCCGCGTCGATCGCATGCGTCGGCATGCCGCCCCGATCCGCGCCGCCAAAGGCCGCCGCCGCCGCGCGTCGCGCCGCATCGAGCGCATCCTGGCCGTGCGCCAGCCGCGTCGCCTCGTTGGCCAGCACGATCTTGGCCTCGTTCAGCTCCGCTCCCTGCAGCGCGCCGAGACGGCGCACCTCGTCCATCGAAAGCTCCGTGAACAGCGCCAGGAAGCGTTCCACATCGCGGTCGTCCACATTGCGCCAGAACTGCCAGAAGCCGTACGGCGACAGGCGATCCGCGTTCAGCCACACCGCGCCGTCGGCCGACTTGCCCATCTTCTTGCCGTCGCTGGTGGCCAGCAGCGGCATGGTCAGGCCGTACAGGTCAAGCCCCGACTGGCGTCGCCCGAGATCGATGCCGTTGATGATATTGGCCCACTGGTCGGCGCCGCCGATCTGCAGCGTGCAACCATGGCGGCGCGCCAGCTCGACGAAGTCGTAGGCCTGCAGCAGGGTATAGCCGAATTCGAGGAAGGACAGCGAATGCTCCAGGCGCGAGCGGATCGCATCGAAGGTCAGCATGCGGTTGACGCTGAAGTGGCGTCCGACTTGTCCGAGAAAGTCGAGGTAGCCTAGTCCGTCCAGCCACTCGGCGTTGTCGACCACGCTGACATCCGGACCGAGGTAGCGCGTAAAGGCGCCCTTGATGCCGGAGATATTGGCGGCGATGGCGGCGGCGTCCAGCACCGGGCGCGAGGTGTCGCGAAAGCTCGGATCACCGATGCGGGTGGTGGCGCCGCCGATCAGCAGCATGGGACGATGGCCGGCGCGCTGCAGCCAGCGCATCAGCATCAGGCCCTGCAAGTGGCCGACGTGCAGGCTGTCGGCGGTGGCGTCGAAGCCGAGGTAGGCGGTGAGCGGCGTGGCCATGGCATGGCGCAGTCCGATCGCATCGGTGCACTGGTGAATGAAGCCGCGTTCTTGCAGCAGCTGCAGCAGGTCGGAAGATTGGGGCATGTGTTTTCCTGGTGGTGGAACGCCCCAGGATGACCGATTGCCCATGCGTGGTCCGCCTGAGGCGGACCGGGTTGCGTGACAGCCCCTACCGCCGCGAGGTGCGGTAGGCGTAATAGCTGGCAGGGGAGGTCACGATGAAAGTCATGAGTCCATCTTAGCCGCAGCGGCAAAGACAGGTCAAGATTATTTGACCGCCTTGAACAAGGCATCCAGGCGATCCCTCGTGCCTGGAATGCGCTCCAGCTTCGGATACCGCAAGCCGTCGCGATAGTCGAGCGTGATGGTGCGCAGGTTGTTCCCCTTGCGTACCAACAGCGCGATCGGCGCCTTGCCGTCCTTGTTGGCGCGCACCGCCTCCTTCAAAACGTCGCCCTTATAGGCGCGGTTGTTGACCGCGACGATGGTGGTGTTGGCCGCCAGGCCGGCGCGGAAACCCACGCCGTCCCACACCACGCCGGCGACGTCGCCATTGCTGCGCACCGAGAAGCCGAGCGAATAGGTGAAGTCGGCGCTGCGGGTGCGTTCTTCAAGAGCGCGCACGGCGTTGCTCGGGGTGTCGCCGTACACCAGCTTCCAGCCGGCGCGGGCCAGGCCGTCGAGCGGTGCGCCCGGACCATGGCCGTCCAGGCGCGCGCGCAGGAACGGCGCCCAGTCGAACTTCTGCACCTTGGTCAACGCCGCCACCACGTCGTCGAAGGTGTAGTACACCGCGTCGATGCTGCCGTCCTCGATGCCGAAGAAGGCGCGCGCGAAGTGTTCCAGGCTGCGCTTGTCGCCCGAGAGCTCGCGGATCTTGGTGTCGACGTCGAGCCAGATCAGCATGCCCTCGGTGTAGTAGTCCTCGCTGCGCTGCCAGTTGCCCCAGCCGATCGGCTTGCGGCCGTTGATGATCGGATCGTTGACCGTGTCCTGCACCGCGCGCCAGTCGCGGCCCTGCGTCTTGTCGTAGCGCGCCGCGTCGATCGCCAGCGCTTCGCGCGCATGGTTCTGCGACACCAGGCCGGAGCGCGCGGCCAGCACCTTGCCCCAGAACTGGGTCTGGCCCTCGTATACCCACAGCAGTTCGTTCTGCAGCGGGGTGTTGAAGTTGGCCACGTCCTGGCCCGCGGGGCGGCGGAACTTGCCGTTCCAGGAGTGCACGAATTCGTGCGGCAGCAGCTCGCGGCCGGCTTCGTTGCGGCCCCAGTCGGTGAAGTAGCCGAGCCGCACGCCGTTCTCGCTCGACTGCTGGTGCTCGCGGCCGATGCCGCCGAATTCGTCCGAGATCGCAAACAGGAAGTCGTACTGCCGGTAGTGGCGCGAGCCGAACAGCTTGATCGCCTGGTCGACCATCGCGCGGTGCAGCGCGATCTGCTCGGGTTTCGCTTCCAGGCTCTCGGGATTGTCGGCCACCACGTTCAGCAGCACCGGCTGTTTCGCGCCCGGCGCCAGGTCGATGCGCTTGAAATAGCGGCCGGCGAACAGCGGCGAATCGACCAGGGTGTCGAGGTCGTGCGGCTTGAAGCGCACCTCGTCGCCGCTGCGGCCCTCCACCGCCAGCGAGCTGGCGAACTGCCAGCCGGCGGGCAGGGTGAGCGTCGGCTGCACCGTGATGCGGCGCGCGTGGTAGCCGGCGGGGTACAGCGCCACCGATTGCCACTGCACGCCGAGGATATCGTCGGTCATCGTGATGCGGCCCTGGCTGGTGTCCAGCGGCGACAGGAACTGGTATTCGGCCACCAGCTCGGTGGCGCCTTCCGGCACCGTCACATGGAAAGCGTGGACTTGCACCGGGTCGCGCGTCCACTCGAGCGGCTTGCCGCCCGCGCTGAACTTCAGGCCGGCCAGCTGGGTCAGCGGAATGTTGGGGCCGTGGTTACCCGGCGCCCACTGCGGATAGAGCAGGGTCATCGGGCCCGATTGCACCGGCATCGACAGCCGCATGCTGAAGATCTGCTGCGCCAGGTTGCTGGCGTCGACGTGCAGCGCGATCGTGCCCGGATACGGGGCATTGCCGACTGCAGGGACTTGGGCGGAAGCGGGCAGGGCCAGCGCGAGAGCAAAAGCGAGGGCGCCTACCTGACGGGTGGCGCGGGTGAAGAAGGGGAAAGGAGTCATCGTGAAGCGGGAAGCCAAGGGTAAGCCGCCGAGTGTAGCACCCCATCCAACACAAATTTCTGTTGATACATCATGCAAATAAAATTTGCAAAAATAATTAAAAATCCGTATTTCGTATGACTTGAAAATCGTTTGGCATGACATTAGATTGGTACCAACGGAATGCTCAACAGAGGTTCCGTCCCTTATCGCTTAACTTCACAAGGATATGACTATCATGCGTACTTTCGACCTGACTCCCCTGTACCGTTCCGCCATCGGTTTCGATCGCCTGGCCAGCCTGCTCGAGCAACGCGCCGAAGCGCAGCCAAGCTACCCGCCGTACAACATCGAACTGGTGAGCGAAGACCAATACCGTATCGTGATGGCGCTCGCCGGCTTCAGCCGCGACGAAGTCGAGATCATCACCGAGCGTGACAGCCTGCACGTCACCGGCCGCAAGCAGAAGGACGAAGTCCAGCGCACCTTCCTGCACCGCGGTATCGCCGCGCGCGATTTCGAACAGCGCTTCCAGCTGGCCAACCACGTGAAGGTCACCACCGCGTCGTTCGACAATGGCATGCTCACCATCGAACTGGTGCGCGAAGTGCCCGAAGCCCTGAAGCCGCGCAAGATCGCCATCGGCGACGCCGCCGGCGTCATCAGCGGCGACAACGTCAAGACCCTGGAACAGCGCGAAGCCGCCTAAACCTTGGTCTGCCGTTAGCGTAATCACATCGTTAGCGTAACCACGTCGTTCCCGCGCAGGCGGGAACCTAATTTTGCGAGCGTCTTGGTAACGCGGGCAGACTTGGGTTCCCGCCTTCGCGGGAACGACGTTTTTGCGCTAGTGGAAGAATGGCCTGCACCCATCATTAAGGCGCGCCTAAGCCCGAAGCCTTGTCAACTTAAGCATGATCTAAGGCGGCTGCGCGAAGATACGTCCATCGATACTCAACATCGATTCAACACATTTTCACCAGGAGCACACACCATGTCGAACCCAAGTGCCGTTACTGCCATCACTGCCAAACGCCTCATGCTGGCCCTGGGTGCCGCAGGCGTCATCGGTGGCGCGGTCGGTGCCATCGCTGTCAATCACAATAATGCCGTCGCCAGTGCCGCGGCCCAAGCCGCGCCTGCCGTCGCAGCGGCGCCAGCCCCGGCGCCCGCGCCGGCCGCCGCCGTGGGCGCTCCAGCGTCGACCGTCGCGCTCCCCGATTTCACCCGCATCGCCGCCCAGCAGGGCAAGGCGGTGGTCAATATCCGCGTCGTCGGCGGCACCAAGACCGCCAATCGCGGCGGCTTGCCCAACCTCGACCCGAGCCATCCCTTCTACGAATTTTTCCGACAGTTCCAGGATCCACGCGGCGAACGCGGCGGCGATCGTGGGACTCCCGTTTTCGGCGCCGGATCGGGCTTCATCGTAAGCCCGGACGGCGTCATCCTAACCAACGCTCACGTCGTGCAAGGCGCCGACGAAGTGACCGTCAAGCTGCAGGACCGCCGCGAATTCCGCGCCAAGGTCCTGGGCTCCGACCCGCGCACCGACGTGGCCGTGCTCAAGATCGACGCCAAGGGCTTGCCGGTGGCGCCGCTCGGCAAATCGCAGTCGCTGCTGGTGGGCGAGTGGGTGCTGGCCATCGGTTCGCCGTTCGGCCTCGAAAGCACCGTCACCGCCGGCGTGGTCAGCGCCACCGGCCGCGCGATCGCGGACGCCTCCGTCCCGTTCATCCAGACCGACGTCGCCGTCAACCCCGGCAACTCGGGCGGTCCGCTGTTCAATACCCGCGGCGAAGTCGTCGGCATCAACTCGCAGATCTACAGCATGACGGGTGGCTACCAGGGCCTGTCGTTCTCGATCCCGATCGACCTCGCGGTGCGCATCAAGGACCAGATCGTCGCCACCGGCAAGGTGCAGCATGCCAAGCTGGGTGTGCAGGTGCAGGAAGTGGAGCAGGCATTCGCCGACTCGTTCAAGCTCGAGACGGTTGAAGGCGCGCTGATTTCGACCGTCGAACGCGGTAGCCCGGCCGAGCGCGCCGGCCTGAAGTCGGGCGACGTGATCCGCCGCGCCAATGGCAAGACCATCGGTTCGTCGGGCGAGCTGCCGGCCATGATGACCCTGTCAAAGCCGGGCGACAAGATGGCGCTCGATGTCTGGCGCGACGGTAAACTGGTGCGTCTGGACGCGACCCTGGGCGATGCGGCCGAGCGGCCGCGCCGCGGCCAGGGCCAGGAACTGGCCGAAATGGCCGATAACAGCGCCAAGCTGGGCCTGACGCTGCGTCCGCTGGAGTCAAGCGAGCGCCGCCGTAGCGGCATCGCCAACGGCCTGGTGATCGAGGACGCTTCGGGCGCCGCGCTGATCGCCGGCGTCGAACCGGGCGACGTGCTCATCTCGGTCAACGGCCGGCCGGTGAACTCGGTCGAGCAGGTGCGCGACATGGTGTCCAAGGCCAGCAAGTCGGTGGCCTTGCTGATCCAGCGCGGTGGTGACAAAATCTTCATTCCGGTGCGGATCGGGTAAGGAAGCACAGCGTCCTCGACCCGCACGGGCTTCATTTTAGGGAAACACATGCGGCTACTGCTGGTGGAAGACGATACGATGATCGGCGAAGTGGTGCTCGACCTGCTCAGGGCCGAGCACTACGCCGTCGACTGGGTCAAGGACGGCGAGATGGCCGACACCGCCCTGCTGCAGAACCAGAACTACGACCTGGTGCTGCTCGACCTGGGGCTGCCGCGCAAGGATGGCCTCGAAGTGCTGCGCTCGATGCGCACGCGCAAGGACCGCACCCCGGTGCTGGTTGCCACCGCGCGCGACTCGGTCCAGCAGCGCATCGCCGGCCTCGACGCCGGCGCCGACGACTACGTCCTCAAGCCCTACGACCTCGACGAACTGCTGGCGCGCATCCGCGCGCTGCTGCGCCGCGCCGCCGGCCGTGGCGAGCCGATCTTCGAGTACCGCAACATCAGCATCAATCCCGCCACCCGCGAAGTGCTGGTCGACGGCACGCAGGTGTCGCTGTCGGCGCGCGAATGGGCGGTGCTCGAGGCGCTGGTGGCGCGGCCGGGCGCGGTGCTGTCGCGGGCCCAGCTCGAAGAAAAACTGTATAGCTGGCGCGACGAAGTGTCCAGCAACGCGGTCGAAGTCTATATTCACGGCCTGCGCAAGAAACTGGGCAGTGACCTGATCCAGAACGTGCGCGGCGTCGGCTATATGGTGCCCAAGGCATGAAAATGACGCACTCGCTGCGCGGGCGCCTGCTCTGGTTCCTGCTCGCGGCGATTACCCTGGCGGCGGTGGCGCAGGCGACGATCGCCTACCGCACCGCGCTGCACGACGCCGACCAGATCTTCGACTACCACATGCAGCAGATGGCGCTGTCGCTGCGCTCCGGCACGCCGTTGTCGAACGACGAGGCGCGTGCGCGCATGGAAGCCGAGAGCAGCGCCAGCGGCAACGACGACATGGTGGTGCAGATGTGGTCTCCGGACGGCGTCCAGATGTTCCACAGCGTCTCGCGCGCGCGCCTGCCGCAGCGCGCGGTGCTGGGCTTTTCCAATGTGCGCGCCAACGGCGCCACCTACCGCGTGTTCTCGATCCAGACCTCGAACCAGACCGTGCAGGTCGCGCAAGACCTGGCCGTGCGCCGCAATATGGCCGGCAATCTGGCACTGCGCACGCTGGGGCCGATCGCGGTGATGATGCCGATCCTGATGCTGGTGGTGTGGTGGGTCGTGAGCGGCTCGCTGCAGCCGGTGGCGCGGGTGCGCTCGCAGGTGGCCGCGCGCCAGGCCGACGACCTGTCGCCGGTGTCCGACACCGGCTTGCCCGACGAAGTGCGGCCGCTGGTGCAGGAGCTGAACCTGCTGTTCGGCCGCGTCAGGACCGCGTTCGAGGCCCAGCAGCATTTCGTGGCCGACGCCGCGCACGAGCTGCGCACGCCGCTGGCCGCCCTGCGCCTGCAGGCGCAGAGCCTGGACCGCGCCGACAACCCGGAAGCGCGCCGCGTCGCGGTGTCGCGCCTCACCGCCGGCATCGACCGCGCCACACGCCTGGTCGAACAGTTGCTGGTGCTGGCGCGGCAAGAGGCAACGGCGGCCGAAGGCGCGGTCGCCCGCCCGGTCGACCTGGCCGACCTGGCGCGCCGCACCGTGGCCGACCTGGCCGGCGTGGCCGCCGCCAAGGGCGTCGACCTGGGCGTGCAGCAGGCCGACCCGGCCACCGTGGAGGGTCAGCCCGACGCGCTGCAGATCCTGCTGCGCAACCTGGTGGAGAACGCGGTCAAGTACACGCCGGCCAGCGGCACGGTCGATATCGCGGTCCAGCACGAGGGCGGCAAGATCGTGGTGCAGGTCGAGGACAGCGGTCCTGGCATCCCGCCGGAAGAGCGCGAGCGCGTGTTCGACCGCTTCTACCGCGTGGCCGGCAGCGATGCCGCCGGCAGCGGCCTGGGTCTGGCCATCATCAAGGCGATTGCCGAGCGCCACGGGGCGACGCTGGCACTGGACGCCTCGCAGCGCCTGGGCGGGCTGAAGGCGGTCGTGACGTTCAGGACGCCGGCCGCCACCGCGCTCCAGACGCGGTAGAATGTTCGGTTCGGCGGGCCGCACGCGCGGCCCGCATCGCAATGAACGAGGAACCGATGAACAAGAAGATAATCATGGCAGCCGTGCTGTCGACGCTGGCCGGCATGGCCTCGAGCCAGGAAGTGGTGCGCATTGCCCACGTGGCGGGATTGACCGGCCCGGTGGCTTATTTTGGCAAGGACACCGAGAACGGCGCGCGCATGGCGATCGAGGCGCTTAACGCCAAAGGCGTGACGATCGGCGGTAAGAAGGTCACCTTCCAGCTGGTGGCCGAGGACGACGCGGCCGACCCGAAGCAGGCCACGAGCGTGGCGCAGAAGCTGGTTGACGCCAAGGTGAATGGCGTGATCGGTCACCAGACCTCGGGCACCACGATCCCGGCTTCCAAGATCTACAACACGGCGGGCATTCCTCAGATCTCGCACTCGAGCACCAGCCCGAAATACACCCAGCAGGGCTACAACACGGCCTTCCGCGTGATCGCCAACGACGTGCAGCTGGGCCAGGCCCTGGGCCGTTACGCCACCGGCCCGATGAAGGCCAAGCGGGTAGCGGTGGTCGATGACCGCACCGCCTACGGCCAGGGCCTGGCGACCGAGTTCTCGCGCAGCCTGCAGAAGGCCGGCGGCAGCGTCGTCGCGCGCGAGTTCACCAACGACAAGGCGACCGACTTCAGCGCCATCGTCACCCGCATCCGCGCCACCAAGCCGGACCTGGTGTTCTTCGGTGGTATGAACGCGACCGCCGGCCCGATGCTGCGCCAGATGAAGCAGCTGGGCATGAACGTGCGCATGATGGGCGGCGACGGCATCTGCTCGGACGAGATCTTCAAGCTGTCGGGCGGCACGATGACGGACGGCCAGGTGGTGTGCGCGGAAGCGGGCGGCGTGCAGGGCGACGCCAAGGCCGGCATGGACAAGTTCCGCGCCGACTACAAGAAGCGTTTTGGGATCGACGTGCAGATCAATGCGCCGTATGCCTATGATGCGACGATGGCCATGGCCGAGGCGATGGTGAAGGCGGGATCGTCGGCGCCGGCCAGATATTTGCCGGTGCTGGCCAAGATCCAGTACAAGGGTGTGACCGGGCCGATCGCGTTCGATCAGCGTGGTGATATTCGTGATGGCACGATTACGCTGTATACCTTCAAGGGCGGCAAACGCTCGATGATTGCGGTGACCAAGTAGGGTTCTGCCGCTGGTGCACTTGGGTTCCCGCCTGCGCGGGAACGACGTGCTAAGGCAGCTGACTACGAAAGAGGTTCTTTGTCGCTATCGCTAGCACGTCGTTCCCGCGCAGGCGGGAACCCAAGGCCACTGCGCCTAGTCGTACCGGTCCGACGGCAGCAGATGCCTGAACGTCGGCTCGATATTCATCGCATGCAGATGACGCACGATGTCTTCCAGCGTCGCGTCCTTCAGCAGCAGGCCTGGCGCCGGCGCATGCTGTAAAAAGGACGATGCCGGCGCGGCGACAGGGGCCGCCACCGCCGCCGGCTTGTTAGGGTGCGCGGCATCGAGCGCCTGGAAGACCCGCTCGAACTGCTCCTCTCCAATGCTTTCCAATCCTTCGAGGAAGGCCGCCTGGCCCAGCGGCGGCGGCGGCATGTCGAGCCCCGCCTCGTCGGCGAACGAGGCGCCCATACCCGGATGGATGAACGCTGCCCACTTGCCGGTGCGCGGATGCAGGCAGGGCGGCAGCGCGATCGGTGCGCGCACCGCATCCGTGTCCAGTTCGATTTCGGGGAACCAGGCGTCGCGCAGGCGTTCGAGGAAGGTCTGGGCCCGGTCGGCCGGCACCGGCTCTGCCAGCGACAGCCACAGGTAATAGGCGTCGCCGCCCGAGATGCTCACCGCCGGCGCGGGCAGGCCGAGCGATTCTTGCAGCGTGTTGGCGACCTCGCACAGCCGCAGCCAGTGGGCATCGCTCTCGGCGCCCTTGGTCTTACGGAAGGGGATCATCATGGCGCGCGTCTGGCCGTCGCCACCCGTCAGGCTGATCGGCACGTTCCGCTGGCCGAGCACGTGCAGCGTCAGCACGTCGGCCGGTGGCGCGTCGGCAGGAAGATAAAGCCGCATCAGTTCGGCGATCAGTTTTTGCATGTCATTCCAACGGCGTCAAAAGACAAGCATGATATATCGGAGGGCGGCCATGCTGCCGTGTATCGTATCGTCGATGCCGATTTCTTTACGATCGCGAAAGACAAGGACGACCATGCGCAAGATTTATATCTACATCATCGGCATCGTGTTGCTTGGCTTGTCACAGGAGCATGTGAAGCAATCCGTGCCGCATGGCGCGGTATTCCTGCTGGCCTGCGTGGCCTACCTCGCCCTGCTTCGCCTGCTGGCCGAGCGCTTCGGCAAGCCGTAGGCGGCAGGCGCGGTGCGCCTTCCGCTCAGGCGGCGTAGCGCAGTGCCAGGCGCTGCCTGGCCTGGTCGTAGAGGGGAAGCCCCGTTTTCTTTGTCGTGACCATCCAGCACAGCGAATGCGGGGTGTGCTGCAGGTCGATCACGGTGTGTTGATCGAGATAGTGAACGGCGGCGTCGCCGCGCAAGCCATGGTCGTCGCACGCCGATAGTGCGATCTGGTCGGTGAACCAGATCAGCTTGTCCTGCGCCAGATTGTGGAGAATGAAGTGGGACACCTTCGCCAGGAATTGCTCGGCAAGCGGGGTAGGGCGGTAGTAGCAGAAGCCGGCGGCAATGCGTTCCCAGAATGGTGAAGCTTCGACACGTGCCAGGGCCAGTTCGGCAGTGGCGGGCAAGCCACGGGCGAAGTCGTCCCAGTCGCCGTTGAACAGGGCATCGGCGTCCATCATGCACAGCTCGCAGCGATAGTGCTGCAAGACCTGGTAAGCGCGCACGAAGCGCGCCGTCGCATAGTAGGTGGTCGGCTGCTGCGCCGGCACCGGTCCGCGTTCGAGCGACAGGCCGATCGACAGGCCCGGCAACTGTGTGCGCAGCAGCGTCAGTTCTTCCAGGACCTGCGGGGAGGGCGAATACAAGTGCAGGTGCAGGTCGAGTTTGCCGACATTGGTCGCATGCAGCGAATAGGCCAGGTAGCGCGCATGCTCCATGAAGTAATTGTCGTCGCAGGCGACGAACACGACCGGCCGCGGTGTCTCTGCCAGCGGCTCGACCATCTCGATGGCTGGCAGTTGTTCGAGTAGTTGCGGCAGCGCGTCCGCAGTGCTGTCCAGGCTGGCAAAGCTCATCGGCCAATCGGGTTGCTGGCCGGTGAAATACTGGCTGGTCATCAGGGACAGTCCTACCAGCGGTAGGTCGCGCCCCTGCGGATCCTGCGCAAGCGGCTCAAGCCAGGCCAGCGCCTGCGCATGCTGGCCGAGCATGGCGTGGATAAATCCCATGATCGCCCGCAAGGACGGATAGGTGGCGAAGATGTCGGGAAAGCGCTCCGACAGCGCCAGGACTTCTTCGATCTCCTTGATCCGGTAAAGCATCTGGACGTTCAGCGCCATATAGTCGCCGGCCGGATGCAGTTCGAGGACGCGGTTCAGGCCACGCTTGATGTTGACGATGACGTCCGGTGGCAGTGTGGAGTTCGGATACGTATTGTTGTAGTGCGAGGCCAGGTTGGCTTGCAGGATCGTGAACATGGCCACGTGCATCGCGAGTTGATGTTCTGGCGACAGGCCCGAAGGCGGCAGCGTGCCGAGAAAGTCCGCCAGCTGTGGGATGTCGGTGTTGCAGCGGTCGATTACCCAGTGGAGGAGCTTGAGCGGATAATTGCCGATCGTAGGAAAATTGGTCGGTTCGCTCAGGCAATCACGGTAGTACTGGTGAAAGTCCTTCAGCGTGGCGATCCTTGCGGCCAGGTCGGCGTCGCGATCACTGGGGTGGTCGATGCTTGTGAGGCTCATGTAGGGGGCGCCCGGATGCCCTGGCGATCTTGAGCACGATGCCGCATCGGGGATGTTGAGGATTGTTTGTAGCAATAAATGCTACATCGTTCCGATTTGAATATCAAGCAACAATCACGGATGAAGCAGAAGCGGCCCGCGATAAGGCGGGCCGCTGTTACCGGATCGGCCTGGATTAGCGTGCGATCAGAACTTGTGCGCCAGGCGCGCGAACATCGCCGCGCCGTTCAGGCCGAACTGCACGCTCTCGTACTTGAAGCCGTTGTCGGTCTCGTTCGGATCCTGGCGGGTCGGCTTGACGTCGAAGATATTGGTGCCGCCGACGGTCAGGCGGGTCTTCTCGGTGAAGGCCCAGGTGAACGACAGGTCGGCCGAGGTCTTCGACTCATAGTGCTGGTTCGGCACCGGCGGGCCCGAGAAGGTGCCCAGGGTCTGCGGACCGAAGTGGATCACGCGCAGCGAAGTCTCGAGCTGGCCTTGCGTCCAGTCGAGGCCCAGCGTGGCCTTGCGGCGCGGCGCGCCTTCTTCGATGAACAGGCGCTCGCGTTCCGACAGCAGCACGTCCTCGAAACCTTCCAGTGCCGCCGGCGCCTTCACGCGCTGCACCTCGGTCTTGCTGAAGTTCACAGCCAAGAAGGTGGTCAGGTTGCCGATGCCCACTTTGCTGCGGTTGGACACGGTCAGGTCCAGGCCCTGCGTCTTGGTGTCGACCGAGTTGACGAAGAACTGCGCCTGGCCTACGCCGAGCTGCTGCAGGGTGGCGCCCAGCGCCGGGTAGTTGTCGGCGTCGAAGCGGCCCGACAGCACGATGCGGTCGTCGATGTCGATGCGGTACAGGTCGGCCGTGACCGAGGTCGATTGCGTCGGCGACCAGGTCAGGCCCAGCGTGTAGCTCTTCGATTCCTCGTCCTTGAGCTGCGGGATGCCGGCGGCATTGGCGACCGGGCCGCCGTTCGGCGCCAGCACCACGTCCAGTGGCTGGCCGCCGACGAAGTCGGTGAAGGTCGACGAGAAGTACATCTGCTGCAGCGACGGCGCGCGAAAGCCCGTGCTGGCCGAGCCGCGCAGCAGCACGTTCGGCGCCACGCGGTATGCGGCGGCCAGCTTGCCGGTGGTGGTCGAGCCGAAGTCCGAATAGCGTTCATGGCGCACGGCGGTCTGCACCTTGAAGCGGTCCGTCACGTCGGTTTCGATGTCGAGATAAGCCGCGTTGCTGTGACGGTCGCTGTCGGTCTCGTCGCCCGGCTGGAAGCCCGGGAAGCCCTGGCTGCCGGCGTTGCCGCCTTCGCCCACGCCGTCGGCGTCGATCCACGAGCCGGTTTCGCCGGCGAAGATCTTGTAGTTCTCGCGGCGGTGCTCAAGGCCGAAGGCGACGTTCATGCCCTTCAATACGTCGCCGTAGAAGCGGCTGATATCGAGGTTGGTGGTCGACTGCTGGAACGAGAAGCCGCCGGCGTTGAAGCGGCTGGCGCTGACGCCCGGGCCGCCGTTGATCAGGTCGAGGTTGGCGATCGAAGCGTTGAGGGTGTTGTTGATGTCGTACTTCAGGCGGTTGTAGCCGTAGGTCTGCGAGACGTCGGCATTCCATTCGCCGACCGCCCAGCGGTAGCCGACGGTGCCCCAGCGGTCGTCGACGTCGCCGTCGATGAAGGGAACGAAGCCGTCCGGGTACATCGCCGCCGAGTTACGCGACGGGATGTCTTCGGAACCCAGGCCTTCACGCGCCCAGGCGGCCGAGGAAGCGTCGCGCTTTTGCGCGCCGGCCGTGAAATACAGCTTGCCGGGGCCGGTCGGGAATTCGCCGTTCAGGTAGACGGTCTGGTTCTCGGACTTGGTGTCGCCGATGATGCGCGGGTTGCCCGCTTCGGAGCGGTTGGAGCGGCCGCGATCGTAGTATTCGCCGGTGATGCCCAGCACGCCGCCAGCCACGGCCACGCCGCAGTAGGCCGACGCCAGCCAGTTCTCGCCGTCGCCCGCGGTGTATTGGCCGTAGCCGAGCACCGATTCGCAGCCCAGGCTGCGTTTGAGGTCGATATTGATCACACCGGCGATCGCGTCCGAACCGTATTGGGCGGCGGCGCCGTCGCGCAGCACCTGCACTTCGCGGATCGCCAGCACGGGAATCGCGTTCATGTCGGTGCCGGTATTGCCGCGGTTGCGCGCGCCGAACAGGTTCACCAGCGCCACCGTGTGGCGGCGCTTGCCGTTGACCAGCACCAGGGTCTGGTCCGAACCCAGGCCGCGCAGGGCGGCCGAGTCGATCAGGTCGGCGCCGTCGGCGCCGGTCTGGCGGGTCGAGTTGAACGAGGGCGACAGATTACTCAGCACCTGGGCCAGGTCGAACTGGCCGCTTTGTTCGGCGGCCTTCGTCATGGGGATGAAGTCGATGGCGACCGGCGTGTCGGTGCTCGATGCGGCGCCGACGCGGCGCGAACCGACCACGCTGACGCTCGGCATTATTTCACCGCTGGCGACGCTTGGCGCGGTCTGTGCGTGCGCGATGGCGGGGACGAGGGAAAGCACGGCGGCGCTACCATATAAGGCAAATAGCACCGAACCAGACATTATTTTGAGTTTAATCACATTTTTCTCCGAAGGAAATTCGGATATTACTCAATTGTGTCTTCCATAACCATCGTAATGTAGCAATAACACAACGGTGTAATGCTATAGCTTTAGTTTATTTGGCCAAGTGATGACAAAGCGTGACAATTTGGCGTGTCAAACCGTCTCGACGCGGCCGCCGACCAGTACGGCGCCGTCTTCGATCCGGGTGCGGATCAAGCAATCGTGGCCGGTCGCGCGGCCCTGGCGAACGGTCAATCCGCGGCCGAGCAGGACGGTGAGGGCGCCGGCCGCGACGCCGGTGGCGCTGTCTTCGAGCCGTGGGTCGAGGTGGTTGAAGTTGCGGCCTTCGAAGACCTGTGCATCCGTGTTGCCTGCGTAGGCGTACAAGCCGTGCACGCCGTTTTCCTTGCTCCACTGCGTGATCGCTTCCAGGTCGGGTGTCAGCGCGTGCAGGGTGGCCGGGTCGCGCATTTGTACCAGCAGTTTCGGGCTGCCGATCGAGGCCACTTGCGGTGCTGTGACGATGACTGTCGCGGGAATGCCGAGCAGGCGTGCAGGCAGCTCGGGCGTGAGTGCCGGTTGCGGGGCGGGCTGCGGCGCCAGGCGCACGAACAGGTGTGCTCCTTCGCGGGTCAGTGTGAGTGGTTGGCCGTGCATGGCGGTCGTCACCGTCAGTGGCGGATTTGCGCCTGGTCGTGCGAACAGTCGCGCGGCCGCGGCCAGCGTGGCGTGCAGGCATAGGGGGCTACGCGTGTGCGGGTAGTAGAAGTCGACGATGGCGGCCGTGCCGTCTTCCTGTGGCGGATCGATCCAGACGCAGGTGGTGTTGTGCTCGCGCGCGAAGGCCTGGCGTGCGTCGGGATTTGATTGATCGTCTTCGATGACGAGCGCAGGGTTGCCAGCGTTTGCGGTGGCGCCGAAGCAGCGCAGGGTGTGGACGTGCATGGGTTTTCCTTCTGGTCTGGCGTGGCGAGCGAGGGCGGATGGATCATAGATTGGATTGCCTGTTCGCGCTGACTAAATCATGACAATTTTGCAGGACAGGGAGAGGTTGCCACCGCGTTCTGATCGGTTAGAATTTGTGGATATTTTTCATCAAGCGGATTGTGCCCACTTTGCCCATTTTTCAGGAATATCTCGATGCCCTCGGCGCCTACTTCGTGAGCGGACAAGCGTGAGCGATCCCGACGCGACACTGACCAGCTATGGAATGGCCGAGGACTTCGCCTCGGCGCCGGTGCTCGGCATGACGGTTCTCTGGCACCCGCAGCGCGAACGCATCGGCGAACAGATGCTCGGCCCGGCCGCGGGCGGCGCGATCGCGCTGAATCGGTTTGCGCCGCTGTTCGTACGTCCGGGCGCGGGGCATGAAGGCACGCCGCTGGGCGAGCGTTCGATCACGCGCGAGCCGGTGCATATCCGCTTCGTGGCCGAGGGCGGCATCCAGATAGATCACGTGCGCGGCAAGATGGGGCTGGAGCTCAATGGGCGGCCGTCGAACGGGACCGACCGCTTCACGGCGAGTGAGCTCGAGCGTGGCATCGTGATCGGGCTCGGGAGCCAGATCTTCGTGTGCCTGCATTTGATGCGCAGCCTGCCACGCGCGGCGAACGTGCCCGGCTTGATCGGCGTGGGCGACGGGGCGCTCAAGATGCGCGAGGCGATCGCGCAGGTGGCGGGGACCAATATGCCGGTGCTGCTGCTGGGCGAGACTGGCAGCGGCAAGGAAGTGGCGGCGCAGGCGATTCATGCGCTCAGTGGGCGTCGGAACGGGCGGTTTGTTGCGATCAATATGGCGACGTTGAGTGAGTCGCTGGCGGCGGCCGAGCTGTTTGGTGCGGTCAAGGGGGCGTATACCGGGGCGACCAGTGGTCGGCGCGGGTGGTTTGCCGAGGCTGAGGATGGCACCTTGTTCCTGGACGAGGTCGGGGATACGCCGGCGTCGGTGCAGGCCATGCTGTTGCGCGTGCTGGAGAGTGGCGAGTATCGGCCGCTTGGGGCGGGGGCGGATGCGAGGTCGAATGCGCGGATCGTGGCGGCGACCGATCAGGATTTGGGGGAGGGTGGGTTCAATCAGGCCTTGCGGCGGCGTCTTGAGGCGTTTGTGATTCGGGTGCCGGCGTTACGTGAGCGGCGCGAGGATATTGGCGTGTTGGTGCGGCATTTTCTGGAAGTCGAGGCGCCGGGGGATGGGTGGAGTTTGCCGTTCGAGTTGCTGAGTCAGGTGTTCAATGGGGACTGGCCGGGGAATGTGCGGCAGTTGGGGCATGCGATGCGGAGGGTGGCGCTGGATTTGCAGGCGGGGAGTGTGCCGGTGTTGGAGCAGGCGGTGGGGATGCCTGTGGTGGTGCCTGCGCCTGTTCTTGCTAGTGCAGCGGCTTCTTCTTCGGTGTCAAGGCCGGTGCGGCGCAAAGTGTCGGAGTTGAGCGATGACGATCTTGTGGATGCGATGGAGAAGAGCCAGTGGCAAATTCTGGCGGCTTCCAAGGCGCTGGGGATTTCGCGGCCTACCGTTTATAAATTGCTGGAGGCTCACCCTCGGATTCGTTTTCCTGCCAATATTTCGGAGGACGAGATTCGTGTGGCCTGGGAGGCGTGTGAGGGCGATCTCCAGCGGTGTGCGTCAAGGCTCATGACGCCGGCGGAGGCATTAAGACGTCATCTTGGTTTTTTGGGTCTCGGAGAAGCATCCAGACTTTGAGGCCTTAATTTGGAGGGTAAGTGCCGTTACCGACTTCGCCTTCAGGATCAAAGGTGAATACACGGAGCTGCTCTAGTTGCTCGCCAGCGCGTTTGATTCGGACAGTGACGTAAAAAGAGATCTCCCAAAATCCGTTGTATGGCCCAACATTCAATTCGCCATTCCATAACAGGGTAATCCGCTTCCCTTTTGCCGGATCGATACCAGTGCTATGCACGGAGAATGCTGAAGGATCGATTTGATACAGTGCGCCAAGTTGCTCCCCGCTCTCATCAACGAACAGGGACGGAACGCCGTAGTGAGTACGTGCGTTCGGTCCGCAGCTTACGATCCGGGGCCTAGTGATCAGGCAGCAGTCTATTATCTTAAGAGATTCAAAACCTGTTTTCTCTTTGTCGGTTGCGTTAACTGCAATCCGGAAAGGCTGGCCAGCAGAAAAATTAACATCGCGATTCCAGTACGACTCTACTGAATTCTGTTCGGTTTGGATGGCCGAGTCAAGATCCGCGAAAATCCAATTGATACCATCATCCACCTGATTGACGTCAAAACTTGCCGTCAAAGTCATCAGTGCTTGTGTCATTGTTCCCTTTCTATTTGAAGTAAGTCAAATCGCGGATCGCTCCGCAATGCCAACAAGTCGGGCTCAGTGCCGATTAGTTTTCTAGGATAACCAAGCCGCTGGGCGCTCGTAAGTTCTTGTAATGCAGAATCGCGTTGCCCGATGATTTCATAAGCTATAGCGGCACGGAATCGAACATCCGCATTGGAAGGTTTGGAAGATACCGCTTTCTTGCTCAGTAATGACGCAGTCGCTTTGTCTCCAAGTTTAGCCGAATATAGACCCATGCGCGAGATCAGTGTGGTGTTGGTCGGTGCGTGATCCAGTAACGGCTTCAGAAGTGCGGCTGCTTTGCGATAGGCTTGTTGTGAATCAGATTCGCGGCCGGGAATCCAGCGAAGGGTATCAGCCAAATTGGCCCATCGTAAATATGCAATACTATTGCCTTTTGAGGTGGATACAGCATGTTCAAATGCCTTGGCCGCGCCTAAGTAGTCGCCCCGGCTAAACAGGGTAGTTCCCAGATTACTGTAAAGCTGACCATTAGGACGTACCTGTAAACCTTGCTGGAGTACTTGTAACGCTTCATCGTCTCGACCTTGCCGCACCAATGCGGTGCTCAAATTGGCATACGAAAATACCGCATCCGGTGCCATCTGGATGCTCTTGCGGAAAGCCTGTTCGGCGCCGGGGTAATCGCCTTGGCGATAGCGTAGTTCGCCTAGTTGATCAATGAATATACGCTCAGTTGGATGTAATTTCCGGGCACTTTGGATGCCAAGTTCGGCCTCGGAGTACCGCTGTAAATGAATAAGAATACCGTTTTTTGTATTGTGAGCAAACAGGTTTGACGGGTCTAATTCTAGGGCTTGCTGCGCAAGTTCTAAACCCTCTTCATTTTTTACTTGCTGCCAACGAACGTAAGCTTTGGCAGCATAGCCGATCGCTAGTTGATCATTTAAAGCCAGTGCTGCTTGTGAACTCGCGTCGGCACGTTGCAGCCAGCTTGCATCGCTGCGATCACCCGCAAAACGTAGTGCATATGCCAGCGCCATGCCAGCTGACGCAGCTGCGTGATTGGACTGCTTTTTAAGGATGGTGCTAAAATTTTCGATCGCGGTGTCTAAGCTGCCGTCGCGATCAAACTGACGTAGCGCAGCCATGCCATTCGCCATATGTGTTGACTCTGATACTTGCGGCTGCCAATGCTGGACGATATTCTCTGTTCCCCCCCAATAGGTGGAAAATCCTAAAAATAGAAGGGCTGCTACGGAGCAATAAATGATCTTATGCCATCCACGGCGGTGCGATAAAGATATTTTTGTAGGATTAGAGACTAAAGAGATTTCAGAGGTTGATTCATTTGATTGCCGTGCGGCTATTGCAGCATCTTTAATTGCGCTCATAGTTGGTATCCGCATAGCCGGATCCGGAGCGCATATTGCACGTACTAGAGCAGCCATGTCGTGATCAGCGTTTGTAGCGAAGGTCCATTGAGAACACGACGACTGCACCTGAGCAGCGGCCAGCGCCAGCCCATGCAAATGCGCAAACGGCCTCTCTCCATGCATCATCTCGTACATCAACACGCCAACAGCATAAATATCGCTGAGCGTATTCGGGTGCTTGCCATTCAAAATTTCAGGCGCTAAATAGGCGATCGTGCCCTGAGTCTGCAGCACATCCCCCGACTCGGTCGCCAGCGGATCGATCTTGCGCGCCAGCCCAAAATCCATGATTCGCAACTGCCCCGACGGCTCAATCATCAGATTGGCTGGCTTCAGATCGCCATGAATCAACCCCGCCGCATGCGCCTGCGCCATCGCGTCTGCCAACTGGCAAACGATATCGAGTATCTGATCCCGCGACAGCTTGGTCGTGGATAGCAGCTGATGCAGGGTCTTGCCACCAACGAGCTCCATCACGATCGACTTGCTATGGCCGTCGTCTTCGAGCGAATAGATCTGAATGAAAGCAGGATGCCGCAGCGATGCCGCTAGGCGCGCCTCCTGAAGCAGGTTGTCCGGCTGGTCGCGCACCAAGTCAGGCTTCAGGCGCTTGATGGCAACCGTGCGTTGCAGCGCCGGATCCCACGCCTCATGCACATCGCCGAAACCGCCATTGCCAAGCAGCTTACCGAGGCGATATCGCTCGGTACTGGGAGTGGCAATCAAGTCAGGCGATGAAGTCATTTGCGGCTCGTTAGGTCGGCGCAGGCGCCGTAAATACTACAGGAAAAGAAACTTGCCGAATACACATTCTTAACTTTGATTCAGGCAACCAGCGTGTCAACTTCCTCGTTGACATGTAAAAACACCCGTTGTTTTACACCCAACAGGCATAAATAGTCGACTAAATCCTTGATTTTGTTGCTTTCACGCTATGTTTCAGGGTGGCACGGAGTTTGCAAACTATTGCGTACCACGAGGAAGGACGTAACGAAGATCGTCGCGCCTTCTATCGCAATTGTCGCAAAGCATGTTATTCATTCCGGAAAGAAGATTCAAGTATGGCTACCCAAAGCACAGGCGTTCTGCAGATCGTTGGCGCGGCTTATGGACTCAAGCAAGTCACCGCGCAGGTCATCAAGCAGGTCAACCGTCAGGCTTTTCCAGAGACCCTGTCTGTTTTGGCGAGCAACCAGACGTTCGGCGACACCTGGGTTGGCCACGAAAAGACGCTGACCGTCGTCTATCGTTATGACGGTGGCCCAACGTTCGTGGCGACGGCTTCGGAAGGCCAGACGCTGAACATCGGTGCGCAGCAGTTCGAGCAAGCTACCCGGGTTCCTGCCCCAGCGCCGCAAGACAACACCGCCCAGCCGGTACTGACCGTGTGGGGCGCCAGCTTCGGCTGCGCCGACGTGAGCGCGACGGTGCGCAATCTGGCCGACCACTCGGCTGGAACCCTGTCCCTTGTCGCCGACAGCGCCACCCTCGGTGAAGACGGCTACGGCAAGCGCAACACCTTCGTCATCGTGGCCAGCTATTGCGGCCAGATCCCGTTCATCGACATCGTCATCGAGGGCAATCCCTATGCGCTCAGCTACCGTCCGCCGCTGCACATCCTGAGCGCCTTCTATGGCCTCAAGGACGTCACCGACATCGTCCGCGCCAGCGTGAGCCGGCGCAGGCTGTCCGTCGCCGCATCCAGCAGCGTATTCGGCGATGGCTGGCCGGCCATGCGCAAGACCCTGCACGTGGTCTACCAGTACGCCGACCGCAAGCCGCAAATGGCCGCGACGACCGAGAACCAGACCCTGCACATCGACTACGATCCGGCCGCTCCCGCCGGACAGGCGTCGCTCGACCCGCGCGCCCTGAACATCATCGCCGCCGCCTACGGGCCGGTCGACGTTACGGAAAAGGTCGCCACGCTGGTGGAAAACGGAAGCCTGTCGTTCACGGCCGACAGCTTGACCTTCGGCGACACCTGGCCGGCCGCCGTCAAGTCGTTCTCGATGGTCTATAGCTGGGGCGTGGCGGGGGTATCGAGCGTCAACGTGCCTGAAGATACGCCGGTCTCGATCACCCAGCCCGAGCCAACTTTCACCACTGACAGAAACTTCGTCTCGCTGGTCGGCGCGCTCGCCGCCGGCGATGAGATCAAGCTCCAGACCGCGGCAGGCGGTTACTGGTCGATCGCCGCCGACGGCCAGATCACGGCGCTTGGAACCTCGAGCGACGCGGCCGAGGTGTTCACCATCGGCGTACCCGAGGCCCAGGATGCAGCCGCCATCACCCTGCAATGCCGTGACGGCAGCTACCTGAGCGCGGATAGCCACGGCATCTTGCGCGCCGGCGGCAGCACGCAGGATGCAATCCAGTTGATGGCATCGCTCCAGGCCAACGGCGCCATCAATATCGGCGTCGTCGGTGGCGCGGGAGCACCGTTCATCGCGGTGACCGCAAGCGGCGCCATCGCGGTGGACGGCAGCTACGACACCAATTTTTCCACTTGCTTCAACTTGCTGCTGAGCCCCACGCGGGCCGGCAATGCCAGCCATTTGCAAGCCTTCGCCAGCGCGACGATGCTGGATGGTCCGGTCGACATGAAGCTGGTAAAAGTGGTGTGGAAGCTCACTGGCGGCTGCTTTCTAGCGGCCGGCCTTGGTCGGCTGCTCGGCGACCAGCAGCAGATCGGTCTCGCCTTGTACCGCTTTCTGCGGCGCTATCCTGGCGTGATGAACAAGATCGCGATCCTGATCGCGACCATCGACTGCAACCGCGCAATGCCGGCGAGCGCCTTGCTTGGCGTGCTCAAGGCGATCCACGAGGCGGGCATCCTCATGCCAGTGCTGCGCATGACGCTTGCGACGACTGGATGGATGGGGATCTCGTGGGCCATTGTCACGATCCTGACGAAAGTGCAGGGTGGCGTTACGAGTGCCGGTGCGACGGCAGGGGGCGAACTGGGCGAGAGCTTCTCCGACTGGGCTTACGAGACCACGATGGACATGCTCGACTACATCAATTCCACGGGTGGCACTGCCTTGATGCTGGCATATGAGCGTATGGTCTGTGCGGATCAGCCGGTATTACGCCGCGCGCATGGTGGTGGTTTGTCCAGCCTGCGCGCGCGGATGGGGACACAAGATCCTTCCCGCTCGTCCCTCGGACCCATGCCGCGCCCTTTTCCCACAAATGCCTGAGTAGTCGATGCTGGTAGCGTGGGAGGCTTTGCCTCCCACGCGTTCAACGCCACATTTGAGTCGCTAGCGTAGTGAGCTCGGTTATACTGTGTTTTTATACAGTATTGGCTGTTTGACAGCCTCCCGCAGCGTGACCAAGCCCACCCCCACCGCCCAGCCGCCAGCATCCCAAGCCCAGGCGCTGCCACCCTACGCCGAGTTGTTCTGCCTCTCGAACTTCTCGTTCCTGCAAGGGGCCTCGCACGCCGAGGAGCTGGTCGCGCGCGCGGTGCAGCTGGGTTACTTCGCGCTGGCCCTTACCGACGAATGCTCGCTGGCCGGCGTCGTGCGCGCCCACGCCGAAGCGAAAGCCGCCAACCTGCCCCTGATCATCGGCGCCCACTTCCACCTCAAGAACCCCGACGACGATCTGACGCCAGCCCCCTCTCTGATCCTGCTGGCGCAAAACCGCAACGGCTACGGCAACCTGTCCGAACTGATCACGATCGGCCGCACGCGCAGCGAAAAAGGCACCTACCTGCTCACCCCCGACGACCTGGCCAATCCCGTCCAGGAATACGCGCACCTGCAGCACATGCCCGACTGCCTGGCAATCCTGCTGCCGCCATACCCCGGTCACGAAGCCCAGGACGTCGACCGCCTGCACGCCCAGGCCGCATGGATGGCCACCACCTTCCCGGGCCGCGCCTGGCTCGGCCTCACCCAGCTGCACCGCGCTTTCGACGACGCCCACCGCGCCACGGTGGAAGAGGTGGGCTGGCAGCATGGCCTGCCGATCGTCGCGCTGGGCCACGTCTGCATGCACGTCCGCTCGCGCAAGCCCTTGCAGGACACCCTGAGCGCGACCCGCCTCGGTAAACCGGTGGGCGCCTGCGGCTACGGCCTGGCGCAGAACGCCGAGCAGCACCTGCGCGCGCGCCTGCGCCTGGCCAACATCTATTCGCGCGAGGCGCTGGCCGAGACGGTGCGCATCGCGCGCCTGTGCACCTTCTCGCTCGACGAGCTGCGCTACGAATACCCCGATGAGGTGGTGCCCCAAGGCCACGATGCCAGCAGCTACCTGCGCAGCGAGACCTGGATCGGTGCGCACCGGCGCTTCCGCGACGGCGTGCCGGCCAAGGTGCAGGCCCAGATCGAGTACGAGCTCGAACTGATCGCCGACATGGGTTACGAACACTACTTCCTGACGGTGTACGACATCGTGCGCTTCGCGCGCTCGCAACACATCCTGTGCCAGGGCCGCGGCTCGGCCGCCAACTCGGCGGTGTGCTACTGCCTCGGCATCACCGAGGTCGATCCGGCCCGCGCCAGCCTGCTGTTCGAGCGCTTCATCTCGCGCGAGCGCAACGAGCCGCCCGACATCGACGTCGACTTCGAACACCAGCGGCGCGAAGAAGTCATCCAGTACATCTACAACAAATACGGCCGCCAGCGGGCGGCGCTGGCCGCGGTGGTGATCAGCTACCGGCCCAAGAGCGCGCTGCGCGACAGCGGGCGGGCGCTCGGCATCGACCTCGCCATCGTCGAGAAGGTGGCCAAGACCCATCACTGGTTCGACAGCCGCGCCGATCTGCTGGGCCGCCTGGCCGAAAGCGGCCTCGATCCCGAGGCGCCGCTGTCGCGCCAGTGGGCCACGCTGGCGCAGTCGCTGCTGAACTTCCCGCGCCACCTGTCTCAGCATCCGGGCGGCTTCGTGATCGCGAAGGGCAAGCTTTCGCGCCTGGTGCCGATCGAGAACGCGACGATGGCCGATCGCAGCGTCATCCAGTGGGACAAGAACGATCTCGAAGAGCTGGGCCTGATGAAGGTCGACGTGCTGGCGCTGGGCATGCTGTCGATGATGCGGCGCGGCCTGGAACTGGTCGGCCAGCGGTATGGCGACGTGTTCGAGATGCAGGACATCCCGCTCGAGGACAGCGCCACCTACGACATGATCTGCCAGGCCGACACCATCGGCGTGTTCCAGATCGAATCGAGGGCGCAGATGAGCATGTTGCCGCGCATGCTGCCGCGCCGCTTCTATGACCTGGTGATCGAAGTGGCCGTGGTGCGTCCCGGCCCGATCCAGGGCGGCATGGTCCATCCCTACCTGCGGCGGCGCCAGGGGCTGGAGCCGGTCGACTACCCGAGCCCAGAGATGAAGGTCGCGCTCGGGCGCACCCTTGGCGTGCCGATCTTCCAGGAGCAGGTGATGCAGGTGGCGATCCTGGGCGCCGGTTTCACGCCGGGCGAGGCGGATCAACTGCGGCGCGCGATGGCGGCCTGGAAGCGCAAGGGCGGCCTCGAAAAATACTACGAGCGCATCGTGGGCGGCATGCTCGAACGCGGCTACAAGCTGGAATTCGCCGAAGCGATCTTCAGCCAGATCCAGGGCTTCGGCGAATACGGCTTCCCCGAATCGCACGCGGCCAGCTTTGCGCTGCTGGCCTATGCGAGCTCGTGGCTCAAGTGCCACGAGCCGGCCGCTTTTCTCTGCGCGCTGCTCAACAGCCAGCCGATGGGGTTTTATAGTCCCTCGCAACTGGTGCAGGATGCGCGCCGCCACGGCATCGAGGTGCGGCCGGTCGATGTCGCCGTCAGCGGCTGGGATTCGGCGCTGGAAGAGTACGACCCCGTCGACCGCGCGCGCCAGCCGGCGGTGCGGCTGGGCTTTTCGCTGCAACGCGGGATGAGCCAGGAGTCGGCCGAGCGCATCGAGCAGGCGCGCGCCGTGCGGCCCTTCGACAGCGTGGCCGACCTGGCGCGGCGCGCGCATCTCGACCGGGGCGACCTGCAGGTGCTGGCCGCATCCAACGCCCTGCGCTCGCTGGCCGGACACCGGCGCGAAGCCTTGTGGCAGGCCTCGGGCGCCGCGCCCGACAAGGATCTGTTGCGCTCGACCGTGCCGCGCGAAGAGACGCCCGCATTGCAGGCGCCGAGCGAAGGAGAAGAGATCGTCGGCGACTACCGTGCGCAGGGATTGACGCTCGGCCGCCATCCGCTGGCGCTGCTGCGCGAGCGCCTGCTCAAGCAGCGCTTCATACCGGCTTCGAGCCTGATGGATTTTCAGGACGGCCAGCTGGCGCGCGCCTGCGGCCTGGTCACGGTGCGCCAGCGTCCCGGCACGGCCAAGGGCGTGCTGTTCATGACCCTGGAAGACGAGACCGGCAACGTCAATGTGATCGTGTGGCCGACCCTGGTCGAGCAGCAGCGGCGCGAAGTGCTGGGTGCGCCGCTGCTCGGGGTGTATGGCGTCTGGCAGCGCCAGGGAGAGGTGCGCCACCTGGTGGCCAAGCGGCTGGTGGACTTGTCGCACCTGCTGGGCGGGCTGGATGCGCGCAGCAGGGATTTTTGTTGATTATGCTGCGGCCAGTCTCACGGCGTGTTTGCCGGCGGCCTTGCGGACGGTGCGTCCCGGCGCGCCCGCCTGCAACTGAAACACCTGCAAGGCCTGCGACACCTCATCGGTCTGCCGCGCCAAGGTCGCCGTCGCGGCGGCCGCTTCTTCCACCAGGGCCGCGTTCTGCTGCGTGATCGCGTCGAGCTGCGTCACCGCCTGGTTCACCTGGCCGATGCCGCTCGACTGCTCGCGCGTCGCGCCTGCGATCTCGTCCATCACGCGCGTCACCTGGTCGACCGCGCCCACCACTTCCTGGATCGCCGCCCCGGCCGCCACGCTCAGGCGGTTGCCGTTGTCGACGTTGATGATCGAGGCGTCGATCAGCGCCTTGATCTCCTTGGCCGCGACCGCGCTGCGCTGGGCCAGCGTGCGCACTTCGCCCGCCACCACCGCGAAGCCGCGGCCCTGTTCGCCCGCGCGCGCCGCTTCCACGGCGGCGTTCAGGGCCAGGATATTGGTCTGGAAGGCGATGCCGTCGATCATGCCGACGATGTCGAGCACCTTGTGCGACGAGGCGCTGATCGCTTCCATCGTGCTCACCACCTCGGTGACGGTGCGCTGGCCGTTGCCGGCCGTCGAGGCGGCGCGGCGCGCCAGGTCGCTGGCCGCGTTCACGCTGTCGGCGCTCTGCGCCACGTTGTGGGTCAGCTGCTCCATGCTGGCCGCAGTCTCTTGCAGGCTTGACGATTGCGTCTCGGTGCGGCTCGACAGGTCCAGGTTGCCGGTCGCGATTTCGCCGGTGGCGTGGCGGATCTCGTCGAAGTTGGCGCGCACGTCGCCGATCACGCTGAACAGGTTGACGGCCGACTGGCGCAGGGCCGCCACCAGCTGGCCCATCTCGTCGTCGCGGCGCGGCGCCAGGCGGCAGGTGAGGTCGCCGCCGGCCAGGCGGCGCGCGAAGCCGGAGGCCTCGGCCAGCGGCGCCAGCACGTTGCGGCGCAGGCTGGCCCACAGGCCCAGCACCATGGCCAGCGACGCGGCCAGCGACAACAAGGTCCACGCCGGCAGGCCGTCGCGCCAGCATTCGAGCGTGATCGCCGCCAGCAGCAGCGTCAACAGGCCCATGCCGCCGTTGACCTGGGTGCGCAGCGGCAGCCGTCCCAGCGCCGCCAGGCGGCCGCGCAGGCCGCCATGTTCGACGCGGCCGTTGCGCAATACCAGGCCGCGCGGGTTGCCGGCCTTGAGTTCGGCATACAGCGCCGCCGCCTCACGCACCTGCTCGCGCGTTGGCTTGGTGCGCACCGACATATAGCCGGCCGCCTGGCCGTTCTCGAGCACCGGCGTCACGTTCGCATACACCCAGTAATAGTCGCCGTTCTTGCAGCGGTTCTTGACCATGCCGCTCCATGGTCGCCCGGCGCGGATCGCCTGCCACATGTCGGCGAAGGCCTCCACCGGCATGTCCGGATGGCGCAGGATGTTCTGCGGCGCGCCGATCAGCTCATCTTCGGTGAAGCCGCTCACCTGCACGAAATACGGGTTCGCATAGCGGATATTGCCCTGCAAATCGGTGGTCGAGACGATGGTCTTGCTGTCGGCCAGCTGGTATTCGTTATTGGTGATCGGGTTATTCAGGCGCATATGGATTCTTTCAACAAGGCAACGGAGCGTGAAAAAGTATAGCGACAGTAGATGAGACCGTCTGCGGCCTGAGCCCTGAATTCAGCAAAAATACAACGATTAAATCAGCAAAATCACTAACTGACTTTCCGGCCGGTTTCCAGGCTGGCCAAGGCGGCCACAAAAGGCCTGGCCGTTGTTGATAGAATGGAACCAGGAATAGAGAAAGCCACCACAGGATGACCATGGATAAAACGAGCCGCAGCAGGGGCAGGGGAACGGGACGGGCGACGCTCGAGCAGGTGGCGGGCATGGCCGGCGTGTCGATCATGACCGCCTCGCGCGCGCTGAGCCAGCCGCAGATGGTCTCCGAGGTCACCCGGGTCAAGGTGGAGCGCGCGGTCGCGGAACTCGGCTACGTGCCCAACCGCGCCGCGCGCGCGCTGGCTTCGTCGCAATCGCATGTGATCGTGGTGCTGGTGCCGTCGTTTTCCAATGCCGTGTTCACCGCCGTCCTCGAAGGCATCCACGACGCCGTCGCGCCGGGCCAGTACCAGCTCCTGATCGGCAATACCTATTATTCGCAGGCCGAGGAAGAAAAGCTGCTGCGCACCTATCTGCAATCGAGCCCGGACGGCATCCTGTTCTCGAGCCAGGCCCACAGCCCGGCCGTGACGAAGATGCTGGAAGCGTCGCAGGTGCCGTCGGTGTCGATGATGGACTTGTCGGACGACGCCGGCGCCCTGTCGGTCGGCTTCTCCCAGTTCGAGGCCGGCATGGAGATGACGCGCCACCTGGTCAGGAAGGGCTACCGCCGCATCGGTTTCATCGGAGCCCAGCTGGACGAGCGCACCTTGCGCCGCGCCGACGGCTACCGGGCCGCGATGGCCGAGGCGGGCCTGGCCGACCCACGGCTCGAGCTGATGGTGCCGGAACGTTCCACGATCGCGCTCGGCGCCGAGTTGATGGGGCAGATGATGGCGAACATGCCCGACTGCGACGCCGTCTTCTGCTGCAACGACGACCTGGCCCACGGCGCCGTCTACCACTGCCAGCGCCACGGCATCCGCATCCCGCAGGACATCGCCGTCTGCGGCTTCAACGATTTGCCGGCATCGGCATGGATGATGCCGTCGCTGACCACCATCGACACGCCGCGCTACCAGATCGGCTTCGAAGCCGCCAGCCTGCTGCTGCAGGTGATCAAGGGCCAGGAGCCCGAGCGCAAGCGCATCGACCTGGGATTTACCTTGCGCGAGCGCGAGAGCGCCTGACCTTCAGGCGCTTGATTCAATAGCTCTTGTAGGGCAGGAATTTACCGGATAAGACCACATTGACGCGGTCGCCTTTCGGGTCTTCGGTGCGCTGGATGTCCATCGAAAAGTCGATGGCGCTCATGATGCCGTCGCCGAATTCTTCGTGGATCAGTTCCTTGATCGTGGTGCCGTACACGTTCACCAGCTCGTACCAGCGGTAGATCAGCGGATCGGTCGGCACCGCCGTGGGCAGCGATCCCTTGTAGGGCACGATCTGCAACCAGGCGATGGCTTCGTCAGAGAGTTCGAAGATCTTGCCGACCGCCTCGGCCTGCGGCTTGGTCAAGGTCATCTGGCCCAGGCAGGCAGCGGTGGTCCATTCCTTCGACAGGCCGGTGGCCTCGGTCACGTCGCGCCATTTGATGCCCTTGCGTACCTTGGCGGACAAGATCATTTTGGTGACGTCTTCACGGCATGAAATCATATTCGGCTCCATCGATGTGGTGGTGGTAAGGGCGGGCGCTCAGGCCGAAGCCCGGGCAGGGTAATGGTCGGGCGCGGAGGGTGCGGCATCGTCCTCCAGGCCGGGATGCACGATGCGCGTCTCGAGCGGTTCCGCGCCGTCGGCGCCGGACTGCTGCAGCATCTTCGAGCGGCGTACCAGGAAGTCGACCAGGTGATTGCGGATCTTGTAGAACTGGGGATCGCGGTGGATCGTGGCGCGGCTGCGGTCGGCCGGCAGCGTGTTGACGACGATCTCGGCGATCCGCGCCTGGGGGCCGTTGCTCATCAAGAAAATGCGGTCGGCCAGCAGGATCGCTTCGTCGACGTCGTGGGTGATCATGAAAACGGTCTGGCGCGTCGCCGCGCAGATGCCCAGCAGCTCGTCCTGGATCGTGCCGCGGGTGAGCGCGTCGAGCGCGCCGAACGGTTCGTCCAGCAGCAGCATCTTGGGTTCGACCGCGAAGGCGCGCGCGATGCCCACCCGCTGCTTCATGCCGCCCGAGAGCTCGGACGGTTTCTTGCGCGCCGCGGCGCAGAGGCCAACCATCTCGATGAAGCGCGCGCCGTGTGCGCGCACCTTGTCGCGCGGCCAGTCGCGGTGGCGCGAACGCACGGCGAACCCGATATTGTCTTCCACGCTCAGCCACGGCAGCAGGGCGTGGTTCTGGAACACCACGCCACGGTCCAGTCCCGGGCCGGTCACTTCGCGGCCATCCATGATCACGGTGCCGGCGCTGGCCGCTTCGAGCCCGGCCAGCACGTTCAGGATGGTGCTCTTGCCACAGCCGGAGTGGCCGATGATGCAGATGAACTCTCCGCGCTCGATCGCGAAACTCACCCCCTCGAACACCGGCGGCTGGCCGGCGCGGTAGGTTTTGGCCAGGCCGTCGACCTGGACGAAGCGGTCATTCGGCATAGGTCACCTTCTTTTGCAGGGCGGCGAACATCAGGTCCAGCACCATGCCCACGATGCCGATCATGAACACGGCGAAGAGCACGTTCGCCAGCGACAGGTTGTTCCACTCGTTCCATAAAAAATAGCCGATGCCGTTCCCGCCGATCAGCATTTCGGCGGCGACGATCACCAGCCAGGCGATGCCCATCGAGATGCGCATGCCGGTGATGATGGTCGGCGCCGCCGCCGGCAGGATCACCAGGAAGGCCTTGCGCAGCGGCGACACTTCGAGCGTGCGCGCGACGTTGAGCCAGTCCTTGCGCACGCCTGCTACGCCGAAGGCGGTATTGATCAGCATGGGCCAGATCGAGCAGATGAAGATCACGAAGATGCCCGAGATCGACGAATCCTTGATCGTGTAGAGCGCGATCGGCATCCAGGCCAGCGGCGAGATCGGCTTCAAGACCTGGATGAACGGGTCGATCGCGCGGTACAGCAGGGGCGACATGCCGATCACGAAGCCGAGCGGGATCGCCACCAGCATCGCCAGCAGATAGCCCAGGCCGACGCGCACCAGCGAATGCCCCAGCTGGATGCCGATGCCGCGGTCGTTGGGGCCGTTGTCGTAGAACGGATCGCCCAGGTGGCCGACCGCCAGCCGCGCGAACTGGGCCGGCGTGGGAAAGCCGCTGCCGGCATCGGGCGCCGGGGCCGTGGCGGTTGCTGGCGCCTGTCCCATCAGGGCCGCATATTCGGCTTCCTCGGCGCTCATCGCCGCCACCGGCGCCGCGGCGCGCGGCGCGGTGGCGATATGCCACACGCCGACCACGACCAGCAGCAGCGCCAGCGACAACAGCGCGGCCCTGAACCTCAGTTGCTTGTGCATGGGCTTCTCCGGTGTCAGGCGCGCTTGATCGCGAAGCTGTCCAGGTAGGCCTGCGGCTTGGCCGGGTCGTAGGTCTTGCCCATGATCGTGAACGTGCGGTAGCCGTTCGCCGCGGTGGCCGGCACCGGCATGCCCAGGGCCGCCATCTGCCTGCGCGCATCGGTCAGCAGGAACACCTGCTCGGCCAGCGCCTTGTAGTTGACGTCGCCCTTCAGGTAACCCCAGCGCTTCATCTGCGTCAGCATCCAGGTCGCCATCGAATACCAGGGCAGGGCATCGAAGTCGGCGCGGTCCGGCTCGTTGCGCACCTTGCCCAGGCCATCGGCGAAGCGGCCCGAGAGCGCCTGCAGCACCACGGTCTCGGGCTGGTTCAGGTAGGCCGGCTTGCAGATAGCCTTGGCGATCTCGGGCCGGTTCTCGGCCTTGTGCGCCATCGCGGTGGCGTTCAGGATGGCGCGGTACAGCGCGGCGAAGGTGTTCGGGTTCTGGTCGATGAAGGCCTGCGAGGCGCCGAAGGCGCAGCAGGGATGGCCGTTCCAGATGTCCTTGGTGAGAATGTGGATGAAGCCCACCTGGTCGAACACGGCGCGCTGGTTGAACGGATCGGGGCCGAGGAAGCCGTCGATGTTCCCGGCGCGCAGGTTGGCGACCATCTCGGGCGGCGGCGTCACGCGCAGCTGGACGTCGCGGTCCGGGTCCAGTCCATGCTCGGCCAGGTAGTAGCGCAGCAGGAAGTTGTGGACCGAGTACTCGAAGGGGATCGCGAACTTGAAGCCCTTCCAGTTGCGCGGGTCGCGGTTGTCCTTGTGCTTGAGCGCGAGCGTGATCGCCTGCCCGTTGATGTTCTGGATGGTGGCCACGCGCATCGGCTGCGGCGTGCCGCCCTGGCCGATCGACATCGCCAGCGGCATCGGCGCCAGGAAGTGCGAGGCATCGAGCTCGCGGTTGATCATCTGGTCGCGCACCAGCGCCCAGCCGGCGGTCTTGCTGAGGGTGACGTTCAATCCCTGCGCCTTGTACATGCCCATCGGGTCGGCCATGATCAAGGGAGTGGCGCAGTTGATCGGGATGAAGCCGATCTTGAGGTCCTTCTTCTCGAGCGCGCCCGATTTTTCCATCGCATTGGCCTGCAGGCTGGCCAGCGGCAGCAGCGAACCGATCGCCGCCATCAGCGTCGGCCCGCCCACCGCGCGGATCAGGTTGCGGCGCGTCGCGTCATGGGGAAACAGCGCGCGCACCGCCGCCGCCTCGACGAAGTCGCCCGACAGGGCTTCGGCGTCGCCGGCGCGCCGCAGCCGGGCGGCTTGCACCTGGCAATCGTGCTCGTCCTGCGAACCGTGCATGCCGCAAGGGCAGCCGTTCAAGGAAGACTCGGTCGAATAAGGACGGTACAGATTCTCATCTTTCATTGGCGAAGACCCCTGGTAGTGGTAATGACGCAGAAAATGAAACGGCGAGGCGGGCATGACGCTGCTTGAGCCTTGTCGTCAGCAAGACCTGTGCCATCTGGAATCGAGCGCGGCCAAGTCATTCATTTCAAAGATGAAACATGTTTTTTGGCTTGGGCAGCATCGCCATGGCGGCGCCGCAATCGCGGCCCACAGGCACCGGCGCCGCGCATCTGCCCAACCGTGGTGCATGACCGCTTTACATCGTTCCGCTATCGCGGCTACAATCGGGTTTTCGATGTTAGCGTTAACATAGTGAAATGACGACACAAGCGCGAGATGACAATAAAGGAATGGCCTGGGTGGTCATGGGCGTGAGCGGCTGCGGTAAGAGCAGCATCGGCGCGAAGCTGGCCGCCGAGCTTGGCGTTCCGTTCATCGAGGGCGACGCCTTCCATTCCGAGGCCAATGTCGCCAAGATGTCGGCCGGTATCCCGCTGACCGACGACGACCGCCGCGACTGGCTCCTGAACCTGCGCGACAAGCTCGCCGCACGCGACGGCGGGGCGGTGCTGTCGTGTTCCTCGCTCAAGCGCGCCTACCGTGACCTGCTGCGCAGCGCGGGCGGCGACGTACGCTTCGCGCACCTGGCAGGCGAGCGCAGCCTGCTCCTCGAGCGCGTCAGCAATCGTCCTGGCCACTACATGCCGCCGTCGCTGCTCGACAGCCAGCTGAGCACGCTCGAACCGCTGCAGCCGGACGAAGCCGGCATCACCCTCGACATCCGCGACAGCCAGGAACAGCTGGTCGCGCAGATCCTCGCCAGCGTTTAATCCAGCGCCACTAATTCCCCGCCGCATGCATATGCCGGCGGGGTAATCGCGCGCGCCATTCACATCGGATAGACACGTCCCGAAAATCAGACTATATTTTCCTTTCCTGTTTGGAAAGGTTTCCAATCACGTATTCCATACGTATCCGCACGACCGCATTCGAGACCAACGAGCAAGTTGGCAAGCCGCGGCACGGCCATCCGGCACGGCCGCATTTTCTTGTAGTGAGATAAGAGGAGTCGACGTGAATAACCAGATCCAGAATCATCGCTCGAGATGGAAACCTTTCCATGCGCTCGCTGCCGGCATCCTGCTGGCCTGCGGCGCGCAGGCCGCGGCCAGCGTCACCAACCCGGTGATCGGCCAGCTGCTGTGGTCGGAGGAGTTCAATGGCAGCAATGTCAACACCGGCGTGTGGAACCTGCAGGACGGTAACGGCTGCCAGATCGGCCTGTGCGGCTATGGCAACGCCGAGCTGCAGTACTACAGCCCCAATAACGCCAGCATCGTCAACGTGCCTTTCGAATCGGGCACGCGCGCGCTGGCGATCCAGGCGCGCAGCCAGACGATCGGCAGCAATGTCTTCACCTCGGCGCGGCTCGACACCAAGAACAAGGTGCAGGTGCAGTACGGGATGATCGAGGTGCGCATGGCCGCGCCGAACCTCGGCACCGGCTTGTGGCCGGCCGCGTGGATGCTGGGCGTAAGCCCGCAGACCTGGCCGCGCAACGGCGAGATCGACATCATGGAGGCGGGCCACAAGGCGTCCGAGCGGGCGCACGGCAACGCGCCGTCGTCGAACCACTTCGTCGGCTCGAACGTGATCACCTGGCAGCAGGCCGCCTGCGTGCCCGGTAACGAAAGCTGCGCCGCCTCGACCGCGTGGCAGACCAAGAACTGGTACGTGCCCCAGAACTCGCTGGCGAACCGCTTCGTCACCTACCGCTTCTATTGGGACGAGAGCCAGATGCGCTTCACGACGGTCGACAACGGCGTCGAGCACAATATGTACAACGCGCCGCTGCCGGTCAATTCAGCAGCATTGCAGGCGCCGTTCTACCTGCTGCTGAACATGGCCGTGGGCGGCAACTTCACCGACGCCGCCAATCCGGGCCAGGTCACGGCGCCGCTGCCCGGCACCATGTACGTCGATTACGTGCGCGTCTACCAGATGGACGGCAAGGGCCAGGTGAAGCTGGGCGACCAGACCGTGCCCGAAGTCGCCGGCAAGTTCGGCATCTTTACCGACACCACGGCGGTCAACGACAAGCTGGTGGCGGGGACGAGCTCCGACATCTTCCTGTGGAACGCCGTCTCCACCGGCGCCGGCAACACCGCGCCGTTCGAGGGCAACAACGTCATCGCCTGGAACTACACGACGCCGGGCCAGTGGTTCGGCGGCGGCATCCAGGCGCGCCAGGCGCGCAACTTGAGTAACTACCGCGCCAACGGCACCGTGAAATTCCGCATCCGGATCCCGGCCAATGTGGGATTCAGGATCGGCATCGGCGACACCTACACGAACCAGAACTGGGTGAACTTCCCGGCCAACACCACCACCCATGGCCTGACGCGCAACGGCCAGTGGGGGCAGGCCTCGATTCCCGTCTCGACGCTGCTCGGACCCTTGGTCGCGGCGCAGTCGCTCCACGATATCTTCATGATCTCGAGCATCGACGGCGCGCTGCCATCATCGAGCTTCCAGTTCGCGATCGACGACATCGTGTGGGAGTCGGGCGGCGGCGGCACCACGCCGCAGCCGGAGCCGAGCGGCCCGACCTCGGTCAGCCAGACCTCGTCGACGATGCTGCAGTTCCGCACCACCACCGGCGGCTGGGCCGACGTGCATTACACCGTCAACAACGGGCCGCAGCAGAACGTGCGGATGCAGCTCAGCGGCGCCAACAACACGTACACGGCGGGCGGGCTGAAGATCGGGGACGTGGTGCGCTACTGGTTCACCTACTGGGACGCGCAGCGCGGGTTCGCGGTGGATACGCAGCAGCAGACGCATACGATGCAGTAACCCTACGGCACGCTTACCTCGAGCCGGTACGTGCGGCCCGCTTCGATCCTGTCGATGCGGGCCGCGGGCAGGGTGATGCCATCGCAGGTCACCTGCACCCGGTCGACCGCGCCACGCCTGATGTCGACCTCGAAGGTCGCGCCGCGGAAGCGCCGCGTTACCGTCATGCCGTCCCAGCCCGACGGCAGTTGCGGCGCCACCGTCAAGCCTTGCAGGTCGCCTTTCAGGCCGCACAGGCCTTCGATCAGGCAGCGGTAGACCCAGGCCACGGTGCCGGTGTTGAACAGCTGGCTCGAGCGACCGGCGGTGCGCGGATATTCCTTGTAGGCGCCGCGGTAGTAGTTGGGGATGAACACCGGCAGCTGGCCGCGCTGCAGGTAGTCCTCCAGGCCGGGGCCGGGGATCATCTTGCGCAGCGCGTCGAAGGCGCGGTCCGCTTCGCCGATCGTGTAGAGGCTGTAGATGTAGAACACCGAGGCGTGGTTGTACACGGCGCCGTTCTCGGCCGAGCCGGGATGCTTCTGCGTGACGCGGCCGACATCTTCGCGCATGCCGCTATAGGGCGGCGCGAACATCTGCACGCCGTAGGGCGTGCGTAACTGCTCGTCGATCGCGCCCAGCATCAGTGCGCGCTGCTCAACGCTGGCGGCGCCCGACAGGAAGGCCCAGCTTTGCGGGTTGAGGTAGATGCGGCCCTCGGTATCGCTGGCGACGCCGAACTTGACGTCGTCGTCGGTGATGCCGCGTGCGAACCAGGCGCCGTCCCACAGATGGATTTTTGCCGCGCCGTTCATCGCTTCGGCGCCGGCGCGGTAGCGCGCCAGCGAAGCGGCGTCGCCGCGCGCCGCGCACACGTCGGCCCACAGGTTCAGCGCGTAGGCCGCCGCCACCGTCAGCCAACCCGAGACGCCGCGGCCCTTGTAGCCGACCATATTCATCGGGTCGCACCAGTCGCCCTGCTCGATATACGACAGGCCGCGCGCGTCGCGCCGCTGTATCAGCCAGTCCATCGCCAGCGAGATGCGCTCGAACGCGGTTTTTACTTCGCCGTCGTGGGTGGCGACCGGCGCGTCGAGGATGGCGGCGTCGCCCGTTTCGTCCAAATAGGCGCGCAAGCATACCGGCAGCCACACGCAGTGGTCGGTGTGCGGGATCTGGTTGATGTATTTCAGTTCGGCGCCTTCGAACAGCAGGATCCCGTCCGGCATCGCGCCATTGGCTTCCTGCTGGGAGAGCGCATGTAGGAAGGCGGCGCGCGCCACCGCCGGCTTGACGAAGGCCATGCCCATATTGTCCTGCAGGTAGTTGCGGGTCTGCGGGTCGGTGGAGAGGCGGTTGACGTCGCCGTGGTAATAGACCTGGCGCGCGAGCCAGGTGTTGACGAAGTTGTCGAGTTCACGGTCCGGGGTCGCGATCCGGAGCACACCTTCGCCCTCGGCGATATAAGCAGCGTAATCGCGCGCCGCGGCGGCGAAGCCTTGTTCACTCAGGTATTTCTCGCGCAGGGACGCGATCTCGGCATCGTCGAAGGCGGGGCCGAACAGGAAGCGGCGCGTGGCTGCTTCGCTCGGCGCCAGCGCCAGGCGGTACTGGACCACGGCGGCCGGGGTCTCGTAGCGCGCGTCGCCGCAGCCCAGGCGTTCGCCCGCCAGTGCGGACGGCGCATGCAGGCCGCCTTCGCCTTCGAAGGCGAGCTGGCCCACCTCCCAGGCGTCCGGCGCCTGTTCGCACAGCAGCACCGTGCGGTCCTTGAACGGGCGGTTCTTGAAATAGTCTTCCAGCTTCTGGTAGGGCGTGACGCTGGACGCGACAATGCCTCCCAGGTCGTGGCGATACTCGGCCGACTGGTTCATCCACGACATATAGCCGATCGTGAAATAGGGATAGACGTTGATGCGGCGCGGGCGGTCCGACAGGTTCGTCACTTCCATAGACCACAGCTCGGCGACGTCGTCCACCGGCAGGCCGAGCACGAGTTCGATGCGGATGCCGAACTTCTCGACGGTCCAGCGCAGGTCGTGGCGACCGACCGAGAATTCGAAGCGGTCCACGCCACCGCGCACTGGCTCGTAGGGCGCCGAGAACAGCTCGCCCGTGTCTTCGTCCTTCACGTAGAAGAAGCGGCCCGGATGGTGGGCGTAGTAGTGCTGCTCCGGCTGCATGAAGGATTTCGCCTGCATATTCGGCGCATGCGAATACTTGCTCGGTTCCGGCTGCATGAACTGGGCGGTGGCATAGCCGCGACAGGTCGACTGGATCATCATCCTGCGGTTCCACAGGAAGCCGCCGGCCTGCGGCATCGCGGTGGGACTGGTGAGCACGTAGCGGTCGTCTTGCGGGTGCAGCATGGATGGAATCTCCTGTGTGTTCATGGCGCCGCCTTGCGCGCCGCCAGGTCGGCCTGGATGCGCGCCAGTAGTTTGCCGTCGAGGTTATAGAAGCACATGACCAGCACCGCCAGCAGGGCAAAGGAGGCCGGCACGAAGGACATCAGCCATACGATGCCAGCCTGCGAGCCGGTGGTCTGAGCGGCATTGGGCACGTAGCCGAGCGCCGTGAACACGGCGCCGATCACGCTCACCGCGACCGCGGTGCCGAGCTTTTGCGAGAAGGTGGCGGCGGCGAAGGTCATGGCGGTGGCGCGGCGGCCGGTGGTCCATTCGTTGTAGTCGGCGGTGTCGGCGTACATCGAGAACGCCAGCGGCGACTTGGGGCCGAGCACGAAGCCGGTGGCCGCCTGCAGCGCGAACATCAGGTCGATGCGGTCGCCGGGGATCAGGAAGAAGGTGGCCGAGAACACGGCGGTCGCGCTCATCAGGACGATCATGAGCAGCTTCTTGTCGACGTAGCGGGTCATGAGCGGCGTGCAGGCCGCGCCGATGGCGGCGAAGATCATATAGGTCGGCACGAAGCTGGCCATCAGCTCGGGGCGTTCGACCACGTACTTGAAGTAATAGGCCGAGGTGGTGGTGCGCAGGGTGATGGTCACCATGATCACCAGGGCCAGCACGAACAGCACCACCCACGGGCGGTTGGCGGCCAGGTCGCGGATGTCGCGCAGCACGTCGCTCTTCTGGCCCGGCGGCGGCGCGATCCGCTCGCGCGTGTTGGCAAAGGTGATCAGGAACATCAGTGCGGCGGCGATGCTCCAGGCAACCATGGTCAGCTGCCAGCCGCGTTCATCGTCGCCGCCGCCCAGCCACCCCACCATGGCCGGCGTCGCGGCCGTCACCAGGGTCGAGCCGGCGAAGGCAAAGATGAAGCGCAGGCCGTTGATGGTCGAGCGCTCCTGCGGATCGGCCGACATCACGCCCGACAGCGCGTTATACGGGATGTTGACGCAGGTGTAGAACACCATCATCGCCAGGTAGCTGGCGTAGGCCCAGATGAGTTTGCCGTCGGCGTCGAGGTCGGGCGTGGTGTAGGTGAGTACCGCGGCGGCGCCGAGCGGGATCGACATCCAGACCAGGTAGGGACGGAACTTGCCGAAGCGGGTACTGGTGCGGTCGGCGACGGCGCCGATCAGCGGATCGGTGAATGCGTTGATCAGCTTGATCGAGGCGAGCAGGGTGGCGGCTTGCGCCGCCGAGATGCCGAAGGTGTCGGTATAGAAGATCAGCAGGAAGGTCGCGATATTGGCCCAATAAAAATTGAAGCCCATATCGGCCACGCCATAGCTGAGCTTTTCGCGCCAGCCGAGGGGGGCGTTCGCTGCTGCAGGTGTCTCGGGCCCGCGCTTGAACATGCTTGTCTCCAGATCTTGTCTAATTATGTGAGCGCTAACATATGCTGTAAGTATGCCGTCGAGTAGACTACATGTCAAATACCGAATTGATATCAGCAGCGAGCCACGATGAAACGATTTTCCGTTATTACCCTGTCCGCCTTGACGCTTGGCGCGGTGTCGATCATGGCCGCCGGCTGCAGCGACGACGCCAGGGTGAGCAAGGCGATCGGCGAGCTCGTCGACGAGCGCAAGTCGGAGACCATCCGCCTTGCCGAGGCCACGTCATTCGCGTGGGATCAGGTCTATCTGTTCGGCCCATACACGGCGCGCCGGGACGTGTGCACGACGCTGGGCATCCAGGAAGAACATTGTGAACGCCAGATTCCTTTCGAGTCGCAGGACGACGGCGATATGTCGATCGCGTTCCTGGCGAACGGCCGCCTGGTGTATTACGCGCGGCATTCGCGCGCGAACGGGGACTTCACGCCTGTGCCGGCAGGGCAACCTCTTTCGCGGGGCCGTGCGGTGTTCCGGTCGCTGCGTGATGGCGAGGGGCAGGGAAGGTTAGCCCGGGGCAAACTCGTACTAGAGTGAACCAATGAAAAAGCCGCCGTGGCCAGGGCGGCGACGGCGGCTTTTTCAGGCGCGGCAGAAGCTTAGAACTCTTCCCATTCCGCTTCATTGACCTTGGCTGGCGCGGCTGGCTTGCCGGCTGCCTTGGTAGCTGCCGGCTTGGCAGCCGGTGCAGGCTTGGCCGCGGCTTTCGCCACTGGCTTGGCCAACGCCGGCCGGGCCGGCGGGCGCTTGACCGCCACCACCGGCGCCGCTGGGGTCACATGGCGCGGATCGAGCTTGAACACATCGACCACCTGCGCCAGGCGCTGCGCCTGGTCCTGCATTGCCGCGGTGGCGGCGGTGGCTTCCTCGACCAGCGCCGCGTTCTGCTGGGTCGCATTGTCCATCTGGCCCATGGCCTGGTTGACTTGGTCGATGCCCGTGATCTGTTCCTGGCTGGCCGACGAGATTTCTCCCATGATGTCGGTGACGCGTTGGATCGAGTCGACCACTTCGCGCATCGTCGCGCCGGTGTGGTCGACCAGTTTGGTGCCGGTGTCGACCTTCTCGACCGAGTCGCCGATCAGCTGCTTGATTTCCTTGGCGGCGGCGGCCGAGCGCTGCGCCAGCGTGCGCACTTCCGAAGCCACGACCGCGAAGCCGCGGCCCTGTTCGCCGGCGCGCGCCGCTTCCACGGCCGCGTTCAGCGCCAGGATATTGGTCTGGAAGGCGATGCCGTCGATGACCGAAATGATGTCGACGATCTTGCGCGACGAATCGTTGATCGAACCCATGGTGGCAACCACCTGGTCGACCGCCTGGCCGGCCTGGGTGGCGACGCTCGAGGCGGCGATCGCCAGCTGGTTGGCCTGGCGCGCGTTGTCCGCGTTCTGGCGCACGGTGCCGGTCAGTTCTTCCATCGAGGCGGCGGTTTCTTCGAGTGCCGCGGCCTGCTGTTCGGTGCGGCTGGACAGGTCGAAACTGCCGGCCGCGATCTCGCTCGAGGCGCCGCTGATGGTCTGTGTGCCGCTGCGTACTTCGTCGACGATCTTCGACAGCGAGGTATTCATATGGCCCAGCGCGCGCAGCAGGGCGCCGGTTTCATCGGTCCCTTTGCTGTCGATTTCGACCGTCAGGTCGCCGGCCGCCACCTGCTCGGCGGCGTGCACGGCCTGGCGCAGCGGACGGGTGATCGAGCGGGTCAGCAGCCAGGCGAACACGCCGCCCAGCAGCAGGGCGCCGGCGGCCAGCGAGCCGATCACGAAGTTGCTGCGGCTGGCGGTGCTGGCGATCAGCTCGGCGCTGGCGGCGATGCGCTTGTGCTGCAGGTCGACCAGTTCCTTGACGCGTTCCTGGTAGGCCTTGGCGGCCGGGTTGAATTGCTGGGTCAGGATCTGTTCCGCCAGTTCGACATTGCCTTCGGCCTTGGCCTTGACCGCGCCATCGCGCGCGCGGCTGTAGGCGGTGCGGTGCTCCATCACCGACTTGAACAGGGCGGTCTCGTCGTCGCCGCTGATCAACGGTTCGATCTGCTTGACCAGGTCGGCCGACAGCTTGCCGGTGGCGGCCGCGTCTTCCTTGAAGAAGTCGGTCAGCGACGGGTCGCTGCTCTTGACGATCGCGGCGGTGCGGCGCACGGCGGCGAAGATCTGGGTATACCACTCGGCGATCATGCGCTCCTTCGCCAGCGGTTCTGCCAGAATCGACGACGTCTCCTGCGCGACCTGGTTCAGGCGCCAGACGCCGACGGTGGCGATGATGACGGTCATCAGTAGCGTCAGCGCGAAGCCGGCGGCCAGGCGCGTACCGATGTTGAGTTTGATGAAATTGCCCATGTTTTATGTAGTTGAAGTAGGGGGTTTTCCGCCGGATTGGCGGCATCCTTGCGGCATTTTTGTGCTTATGACACTGGATCTGTCGTTACGACTGTTGTCGGCAAATTATTGTCTCTTCCGACCGGTCACAATTATTGCCCAACCGAAACGAAAATGCACCCAGAATAGTCGGTTTGTGATCGGGCGACGACAGTCCATCGGAGGGTGTTGCCGGCTTGATATCAAGAAGTATTTGCAGGATTAAGGTATAATTTCAATTTCCCGCGCGTGCCGTTCGGCACCATCAGCACAATGACCAAATTCGTATTCGTCACTGGCGGCGTCGTGTCTTCCCTGGGCAAAGGGATTGCGGCCGCCTCCCTCGCCGCGATCCTCGAGAGCCGCGGACTCAAAGTCACCATGCTCAAGCTCGACCCGTACATCAACGTCGATCCGGGCACCATGAGTCCTACCCAGCACGGCGAAGTGTTCGTCACCGACGACGGCGCCGAGACCGACCTGGATCTCGGCCACTACGAGCGCTTCATCAGCACCCGCATGAAGAAGGTGAACAACTTCACCACCGGCCAGATCTATGAATCGGTGATCCGCAAGGAACGCCGTGGCGAGTACCTCGGCAAGACCGTGCAGGTCATCCCGCACATCACCAACGAGATCCAGGACTACATCCGTCGCGGCGCCGAAGGCGTCGACGTCGCGCTGGTCGAGATCGGCGGCACCGTGGGCGACATCGAATCGCTGCCGTTCCTGGAAGCCGCGCGCCAGCTGTCGCTGCGCTCGGGCCGCAAGGGCGCCGCGTTCGTGCACCTGACCCTGGTGCCGTTCATCGCCTCGGCCGGCGAACTCAAGACCAAGCCGACCCAGCACAGCGTGCAGAAGCTGCGCGAGATCGGCATCTCGCCGAACGCGCTGCTGTGCCGCGCCGACCGCCGCATCCCGGACGACGAGCGCGCCAAGATCTCTCTGTTCGCCAACGTCGAAGAGCAGGCCGTGATCTCGGTGTGGGACGTGGACACCATCTACAAGGTGCCGCAGGTGCTGTGCGACCAGGGCCTGGACGACATCATCCTCGAAGCCCTCGGCCTGGAAGCGCCGAAGGCCGACCTGTCGATGTGGACCCGCCTGATTCACACGCTGGAAAATCCGAAGCACGAGATCACCATCGGCATGGTCGGCAAGTACGTCGACCTGATCGAATCGTATAAATCGCTGACCGAGGCGCTGCGCCACGCCGGCATCCACACCGAGAGCCGCGTCAACATCGAGTACCTCGATTCCGAGGAAATCGAAACCCGCGGCTGCGAGCACCTGGCCAAGTACGACGCCATCCTGGTGCCGGGCGGCTTCGGCAAGCGCGGCGTGGAAGGCAAGATCATGGCCGCGCGCTACGCCCGCGAAAACAAGATTCCATATCTGGGCATCTGCCTGGGCATGCAGGTCGCGCTGATCGAGTACGCCCGCAATATGGCAGGCCTGCCGAACGCGAACTCGACCGAGTTCGATCCGGAAACCGACCAGCCGGTGGTCGCCCTGATCACCGAGTGGCAGAACCATGACGGCAAGGTCGAGAAGCGCGACACCAATTCGAACCTGGGCGGCACCATGCGCCTGGGCGCCCAGACCTGCGCCGTCAATCCAGGCACGCTGGCCGCCGAGATCTACGGCAACGTCGTGACCGAGCGTCACCGCCACCGCTACGAAGGTAACAACTACTACCTGCCGAAGGTCGAAGCTGCTGGCCTGACGGTGTCGGCGCGCACCCCGAACGAAGACCTGTGCGAGATCATGGAACTCCCGCGTGACGTGCACCCCTGGTATATGGGCGTGCAGTTCCACCCCGAGTTCAAGTCGACGCCACGCAATGGCCATCCGCTGTTCACGTCGTTCATCCAGGCGGCGCTGGCGCACCAGGCTTCCAACACCAATACCGCGGCCGGCGCAGCAAATGCGGCGCCCGCACTGCAAGGAGACGCAGCATGAAACTCGCTGGATTCGACGTCGGCCTCGAGCACCCGATCTTTCTGATCGCCGGCACCTGCGTGATCGAATCGCGCCAGATGGCGATGGACACGGCCGGCACGCTGAAAGAGATCACCTCGGCGCTGGGCATCCCGTTCATCTATAAATCGTCGTTCGACAAGGCCAACCGCTCGTCGGGCAAGTCGTTCCGCGGCCCTGGCCGCGAGAAGGGCCTGGAGATCCTGGCCGACGTGCGCCGCGAGATCGGCGTGCCGGTCCTGACCGACGTGCACGACGAAGAGATGATCCCCGAAGTGGCGAGCATCGTCGACGTGCTGCAGACCCCGGCCTTCCTGTGCCGCCAGACCGACTTCATCAACGCCTGCGCGCGTTCGGGCAAGCCGGTCAACATCAAGAAGGGCCAGTTCCTGGCGCCTGGCGACATGAAGAACGTGATCGACAAGGCCCGCGCCGCCGCGCGCGAAGCTGGCCTGCCGGAAGATAACTTCATGGCCTGCGAACGCGGCGCCTCGTTCGGCTACAACAACCTGGTGTCGGACATGCGTGGCCTGGCCATCATGCGCGAATCGAACTGCCCGGTGGTGTTCGACGCGACCCACTCGGTGCAGCTGCCGGGCGGCCAGGGCACCTCGTCCGGCGGCCAGCGCGAGCACGTCCCGGTGTTGTCGCGCGCCGCCGTGGCGGCGGGCATTGCCGGCCTGTTCATGGAAACGCATCCCGATCCGGCCAATGCGATGTCAGACGGTCCGAATGCGGTGCCGCTGGCCCACATGAAGGAACTCCTGACCACGCTCGTCGAGATCGACCGCATCGTCAAGAAGACCGGTTTCATGGAAACCAAGTTCAAGTAACAGCGAAGATTCTGGATGCACCAAGCAGGACATCCCGCGGGGATGTCCCGATTGGCGGCGCCCCCTACGATTTCCCCACCTCCTGGAGACTGAGAAACATGAGTGCTATCGTTGATATTATCGGCCGTGAAGTCCTCGACTCGCGCGGTAACCCGACCGTCGAATGCGACGTGCTGCTGGAATCGGGCGTAATGGGCCGCGCCGCGGTGCCGTCGGGCGCCTCGACCGGTTCGCGCGAAGCGATCGAACTGCGCGACGGCGATCCGAAGCGCTACTTCGGCAAGGGCGTGCTGCAGGCCTGCGAGAATATCAACACCGAGATCTCCGAAGCGATCATGGGCCTGGACGCCAATGAGCAAGCCTTCCTGGACCGCACCCTGATCGATCTCGACGGCACCGAAAACAAGAGCCGCCTGGGCGCCAACGCCATGCTGGCGGTGTCGATGGCCGTCGCCAAGGCTGCAGCCGAAGAAGCCGGCCTGCCGCTGTACCGCTACTTCGGCGGTTCGGGCGCGATGCAGATGCCGGTGCCGATGATGAACGTCATCAACGGCGGCGCGCACGCCGACAACAACCTGGACATCCAGGAGTTCATGATCATCCCGGTCGGCGCGCCGTCGTTCAAGGAAGCGATCCGCTACGGCGCCGAGGTGTTCCACACCCTCAAGAAGATCCTGCACTCGAAGGGCCTGAACACCGCCGTCGGCGACGAAGGCGGCTTCGCCCCATCGGTCGCGAACCATGAAGAAGCCATCAAGCTGATCATGCAGGCGATCGAGCAGGCCGGCTACGTGGCGGGCCAGGACATCGCCCTGGGCCTGGATTGCGCGGCCAGCGAATTCTACAAGGACGGCAAGTACGTCTTGGCGGGCGAAGGCGGCTTGAGCCTGTCGGCAGCCGACTTCACGAACATGCTGGCCACCTGGTGCGACAAGTACCCGATCATCTCGATCGAGGACGCGATGCACGAAGGCGACTGGGAAGGCTGGGCCACCCTGACCGCCGCGCTGGGCAAGAAGGTGCAGCTGGTGGGCGACGACCTGTTCGTCACCAACACCAAGATCCTCAAAGAGGGCATCCAGAAGGGCATCGCCAACTCGATCCTCATCAAGATCAACCAGATCGGCACCCTGACCGAGACCTTCGCCGCCATCGAGATGGCCAAGCGCGCCGGCTACACCGCCGTGATCTCGCACCGCTCGGGCGAAACCGAAGACTCGACCATCGCCGACATCGCGGTTGGCACCAACGCCTTGCAGATCAAGACCGGCTCGCTGTCGCGTTCGGACCGCATGGCCAAGTACAACCAGCTGCTGCGCATCGAGGAAGACCTGGGCGACATCGCCAGCTATCCTGGCCGCGACGCGTTCTACAACCTGAAGTAATCCACCTGGCCGGCGGGCGGGGAGGGCGCTTGCTCTTCCTGTTCTCCGGCCAGATTGCATCCTCTTTTTGCCATGCGCCTGATCACGATCGCCCTTGCCGTCCTGCTCGTGCTGATCCAGTACCCACTCTGGCTCGGCAAGGGCGGCTGGCTGTCCGTGGCCGACATGCAGGGCCAGGTCGAGGCCACCCGGCTCAAGACCGAGCAACTCACCGCGAGGAACGCCAAGCTGGCTTCGGAGGTGGTTGACCTGAGGGATGGCACCGGCGCCGTGGAAGAGCGCGCGCGCTACGACCTGGGCATGATCAAGCAGGGCGAGATCTTCGTGCAGGTGCTGCGCAAGAACGAGCAGCCGGTCGAGTCGATGACCGTGCCGCCTCCGCCGCCTCCATCGAAGAACGGCGCGAAGCCGGACGCTACCCCTACGCATTAATCCATCGTTATGAGTGAACAGAATTCCCCGATCGATCCCGCCAGCCTCGATTCGTTCGATGCGATCGCGGACTGCCTGGCCGATGCTTTCGAAGATGGCGATGGCGCCATCATTGGGGCCGCCTTGAAGGCGGTGTCACAGGCGCCGGGACTGGGCGCACTGGCCGCCGCGGTCGGCGTGCCGCGCGAGCAGCTGGGCGCCGCCCTGGCGTCGGGCGAGTTCGACCTCGATCTCACGCTCGAGATCATGAAGGTGGTCGATTTGCATATGAGTGGTGGGCGTAGCGGCGATTGAGCCGCGGCAGTGGTGTTGCCACCACCCTTGAACAACGTCGTTCCCGCGAACATCACATCGGGGTCAGGTCTGACATTCGGACACGGCCTCAACCATTTCAGCCAAGCCGGCATTGAGTTGGCGTTCTCAGATTTCAATTACAGCTGAGGTTGTGTCTGAATGTCAGACCTGACCCCAGCTGTTCATGCGGTCCATGCGGACCGCCGGCACATCATCAGTTCTTCGAATCCGACGACGCTTCACCCTGGGTATGGCCTGCGCCTTGCTCCAGGAAGGCGCGCAGCATCCACGCATTCTTTTCATGGATTTCCATGCGGGTTGCCAGCATGCCGGCGGTCGGCTGGTCGTCGGCGGCGTCGGCGATGCGGAAGGCCGCACGGGCGGTGCGCGCTACCGCTTCCTGGCCTGCGACCAGCTGGCGAATCATTTCTTGCGCGCCCGGCACGTTCGCTTCTTCCTTGATGGTCGACAGCTCGGCGTAGCGCTGGTAGGTGCCCGGTGCGAAGTGGCCCAGGGCGCGGATGCGCTCGGCGATGTCGTCCAGCGCGTTCCATAGCTCGGTGTACTGCTCCTGGAACATCACGTGCAGGGTCTGGAACATCGGGCCGGTCACGTTCCAGTGGAAGTTGTGGGTCTTCAGGTACAGCATATAGCTGTCAGCCAGGACGCCAGACAGCGAGTCGACGATTTTTGCGCGGTCTTCGGTGCTGATGCCAATATCGATATTCATGTGCTTCCTCCGTGGTCGGTAAGTCGATGATTCAGTAATGGGTACATGGCGCTGATGTTCGAAAATGCAACAGTGTCATAACAGCATCAGCTTACCATTTTGAGCGAAAACGCGATGGACGCCATCTGTGGCCGCATCTGTGTCCTATCTAACGGCACACCCATCCGCTTCTGCCCTACTATCGGTAACTTATCAACTGTGGCTTTCGATAGCAATCATACGGGAGGATGGTATGCCCCTTCATGTTGCCGTTCGCGCGGGAGACCTTCCCGCCGCGAACGCACTGCTCCGCACCGGCGCCGACCCGGATCGCCGTGACCCCGAGGGCTTCACGCCCCTGATGATCGCGGCCGGGCTGGGACAGTCGTACATGGTGTCGATCCTGCTCGCCGCAGGCGCCGACGTGCTGGCGCTCGACCCTCGCATGGGGGCGAGCGCGCTGCACAAGGCGGCGCAGTCCGGCAATGCCGACGTCATCGGCTTCCTGCTCGATCGCGGCGCCTTCATCGACCAGCAGTCGCCCGTGCTCGGCAATACGGCGCTGATGGACGCGGTGCTCCACAAGCATGCCGGCGCCGTGGCGCGGCTGCTCGAGCGCGGCGCCAGGCCGAACATCCGCAACCACTGGGCGCAAACTGCGCTCGACATCGCCAGGGGCGACGGCCTTGACGCCATCGCGCACCTGATCGAGGCCAGGATCGACGCCGACGCCGAACGCGTCACCGCGCTGACCCTCGTCGCGGCGGTCAAGGCCGGTGACCGGGCCGAGGTCGAGCGGCTGATCGCCGCCGGCGCGAACCTCGACGAGCAGGTGCCGATGGTCGGCAGCCTCGATGACAATTACACGCCGCTGGGCATCGCCGCGCGCGAGGGCCATCTCGACATCGCGCGCCTGCTGCTCGATGCCGGCGCCGATCCGACCCGCATGATCGGCCTGATGGGCGGCACCGCCCTGCACGACGCCACCTATTTCGGCCATGCCGACATCGTGCGCCTGCTGGCCGAGCCGCGGCGCGGCGCCCGGCCCTTGCCCGAGCTGAATGCGCAGGGCGCCTACAACGGCCTGTCGGCGCTCCACGACGCTGTGTGGCAACAGCAGGTCGACGCAGTACGGGCCTTGTGCGACGCGGGCGCCCGCCACGATCTCAGGGGGCATACGGGCCTGACGCCGCGCGAGCTGGCGCTGCACTACGGTGACGACGCTATCGCCGACCTGCTTGCCGAGAGAGAGCGCAAGCGTGCGCAAACCCAGACCGACGATCAACGAGGAGACCAGCCGTGAGCAACGCCATCCGACCGCATCCTTTCGCCATTTCCGAGGCCGACCTGGACGACTTGCGCCAGCGCCTGGCGCGCACGCGCTGGCCCGACAAGGAAACCGTCGACGACTGGCGCCAGGGCGTGCCGCTGACCCGGCTGCGGGCGCTGGCCGACTACTGGCGCGACCGGCACGACTGGCGCGCGACCGAGGCGCGGCTGAACGCGCTCGAGCCATCCTCGACGACCATCGACGGCCTCGATATCCACTTCCTCCACATCCGCTCGCCGGAACCCGATGCGCTGCCGCTGGTGATCACGCACGGATGGTCCGGTTCAATCGTGGAAAACGTGAAGGCCGCCAGGATGCTGGCCGATCCGCGCGCGCACGGACACGACCCGGCTGACGCCTTCCACGTCGTCCTGCCGTCGATGCCGGGCTTCGGCCTGACGGGCAAGCCGCGCGAACCCGGCTGGACGCCGGAGCGCATCGCGCACGCCTGGGTCGAGTTGATGCGCCGGCTCGGCTACGAGCAGTTCGTGGCCCAGGGCGGCGACTGGGGGTATTCGATTACCAATGAACTGGGCGGCATCGGGCTGCCGGCGGTGAAGGCCGTGCACTTCAATATGCTGCCGGTGGTCGAGGGGATGGAAGCGCGCGACGCGCAGGAAGAAGAAGGGCTGCGGCGCGTGCGCGATTTCAAGGAGAACCAGTCCGGCTACCAGCTGATGCAGATCCAGACCCCGCAAACGATCGCTTACGCCCTGACCGACTCGCCGGTGGGCCAGGCGGCGTGGCTGCTCGACCTGTACTGGCGCTGGATGGACCATGACGGCGATCCGACCGACGCGGTGAGCATGGACGACATCCTCGACACCGTCGACTGGTACTGGCTGACCGGCACCGCAGGGTCGTCGGCGCGCATCTACTGGGAGAGCATGCGCACCTTCAAGGAGCGCGAGATTGCCGTGCCGGTGGCCTTCAGCCAGTTCCCGCGCGACCTGCACATGGCCAGCCGGCGCTGGGTGCAGGAGCGTTATCCGACGCTGATGTATTACAACGAGGTAGAGAAGGGTGGGCACTATCCTGCGATGGAACAGCCCGAGATGTTTGCCGACGAGTTGCGCAAGGGTTTTCGCAGCGTGCGTTGATGCGCTGAATGAAGCGTTCCTTTGTCAGCCCGTAAACGTCGTCCCCGCGAAGGCGGGGACCCAAGCTCGCATGCACGCCGCCTGCCTCGAACGCAAGTGGCCACGCAAAGGCCTTGGGTTCCCGCCTCCGCGGGAACGACGTGCTTACGCTAGCAAAGGAACGAAGCCAGCGTCCTTAATGCGTACTACCACTCGGCGGCATCATGGTCTGCACCGGACTGTCGCTGGCGAACAGCTGTGCGCAGTCGACCTTGTCGAAGGCGTAGTGCTTGCCGCAGAAATCGCAGTTGATGCCCAGTTCGCCCAGCTCGGTCAGCGCCGATTCGACTTCTTCCTGGCCCAGCATCTTGAGCATATTGCCGACCTTCTCGCGGTTGCAGCTGCAATGGAATTGCGGGTGCACCGGGTCGAACACGCGGATGGTCTCTTCCCAGAACAGGCGGTGCAGCAGGGTCGAGATATCGGTCGACAGCAGCTCTTCGCGCTTGACGGTCTGGCCCAGCATGGCGGCGCGGTTCCAGGTTTCCAGGTCTTCGGCCTCGGAGGCCTGCTTGGTCTGATCTTCTTTACCGCTGTGGCGCGGCAGTTTTTGCAGCAGCAGGCCGCGCGCGACCTTGTCGTCGGCCGCCAGCCACAGGCGCGTGTCCATCTGCTCCGAGCGCAGCATGTAGTTTTCGATTACGGTCGCCATATCGTCGCCGTCGAGCGGCACCACGCCCTGGTAGGGCTGCTGGCCCGGGACCTTGTCGGCCGGGTCGAGCGTGATCACGAAACGGCCCTTGCCGTTGGCGTTGAACATGTCGCTCAGGGTGATGTCGTCCGCGATCTCGACGTCGGGCGCCAGTTTCGCCGTGGCGCGCATGCGCAGGTCGGCGTCGCATTCGACCACCAGCAGGCGCACCGGGCCGTCGCCGTGGATCTGCATCACGATCGAACCGTTGAACTTGAGGTTGGCCGACAGCAGGGCGCCGGCCGCCACCATCTCGCCCAGCACCGAACGCACGGCTTTCGGGTAAGCGTGACGGGCCTGGATCTCGCGCCAGGTGTCCGAAATCTCGACCAGCTCACCGCGCACGGCCGCATTGTCGAAGATGAATTTTTGCAGGGTGTCCCTGTTAGTGGTGCCAGTATCCGTAGTCGTCATTCTTTATCCGATTTTCTTGAGTTGCGCCTTGAACAGCTGGCCGCGCGCAACATAGTTCGCGGCGTTGCCTTCCAGGCGCAGCAGGTCTTCTTGTGTCAGTGTCCGCACCACCTTCGCGGGCGAACCCAGGATCAGCGAGTGGTCGGGAAACTCCTTGCCTTCCGTGACCAGGGCGCCGGCGCCGACCAGGCAGCCCTTGCCGATCCGCGCGCCGTTGAGCACCACGGCCTGGATCCCGATCAGCGAGCCGTCGCCCACCGTGCAGCCGTGCAGCATGGCTTGATGGCCGATCGTCACGTTCTTGCCGATCTCGAGCGGGAAGCCCGGATCGGTGTGCATCACGGTGCCTTCCTGAACATTGCTGTTCTCGCCGATCGTGATGGGCTCGTTGTCGCCGCGCAGCGTGGTGCCGAACCACACCGACGCATTCGCGGCGAGCCTGACCCTGCCCACCAGGGTGGCCGTGTCGGCCACGAACGCCGACGGATCGATCTCGGGCGCATGCTCGCCCAGCTGGTAAATAGCCATGGATGTGCTCGCGTAGGTGGAAATGGCGTTATTTTACCGCCCCGTCCTGTCCCGAAGTCCGGCAGATGGGGCCGCAGTGCGCGAATTCAACGGTCGGCCCGTATAATCATCCGAACGACCGTACTAATTTGGGAAATCCATGAAAGCCTCACGTTCCGAATTCCTCACCGTGCGCGGCCTGCGCATGCACGTGCGCCACTGGGGCTCGCCCGGCGCGCCCAAGCTGTTCATGCTGCACGGCTGGATGGACGTGTCGGCCTCGTTCCAGTTCATGGTCGATTGCCTGCAGGGAAACTGGCACGTGATCGCGCCCGACTGGCGCGGCTTCGGCCAGAGCGCGCGTTCGGGCGACGACACATACTGGTTCCCGGACTACGTGGCCGATCTCGACGTCTTGCTTGACCACTATGCCCCGGGCGAGGAGGTGAACTTGCTGGGCCACAGCATGGGCGGCAATATCGCCGGCATTTATGCCGGCGTGCGGCCGCAGCGCATTGCGAAATTGATCAACCTGGAAGGCTTCGGCCTGCCGACCACGCACCCCAAACAGTATCCGGGCCGCGTGGCCAAGTGGCTGGACGAGTTGCGCGAGCCGCCCGAGATGCGCGGCTATGCCAGCCTGGATGAGGTGGCGGCGCGCCTGCGCAAGACCAATCCACGCCTGGCGCAGGACCGCGCCGCCTTCCTGGCCGCCCACTGGGCTGAGCAGGACCGCGACGGCCTGTGGAAGATCCTGGGCGACCCGGCGCATAAAATGAGCTCGCCCTTGCTGTACCACGTCGACGAAATCATGGCCTGCTGGAGCGCCATCACGGCCCCGGTGCTGTGGGTCGAGGCCGAGGACACCGATATGTGGCGCTGGATGGGCGCCAAGGACCAGGCGCGCGCCGAGGTCGACCGGCGGATGGCCTACCTGCAGAACGTGACGCCGCGCATGGTGCCGCAGGCCGGCCATATGCTGCACCATGACCAGCCGGAATTGCTGGCGACCATGGTCGAGCAATTCCTTACCTGAGCACCGCGCCCGGCCGCATGGTCAGCGCTCTCCAGGTATGGCGCAGCGTGGCCAGCAAGGTCACCAGCGCCACCCCGGCCAGCGCCAGCCACGGCATCGAGTACACCCGCGGCGCATGCTCGACGAAGCCGGCCTGGTAATGGCCGAGTGCGAGAAAGGCCAGCGGCAGGCCGAGCAAGGCGGCAATGCCGATCAGGCCGCCCAGTTCGCGTCCGAGCAGCATGGCGATCTGGGTGCGGCCGGCGCCGTAGAGCTTGCGCAGCACGATTTCGCGCGCACGGCGCTGCACGATCGAAGCCGACAGCGCCACCATGCCGAAGGAAGTGATCGCCAGCGCGATCAGGGTGGCCAGCGCCAACAACTGGGCCAGGCGGCGGTCGTCGGCGTAATTGGCGGCCAGTACGTCGCCCGCGCGCTCGGTATGCAGGATGGCATCCGGGAAGTAACGGTTCCATAGCGCCGCCACGGCGCGCTCTGCATCGAGCACCGACGTGGTGCTGCGCACGCTGAGCACGGCGGCCCAGTCGGTATTGAGCACATATAGCGTGGCGCGCGGCGCGTCGTGCAGCGAGCGGAAGCGCAGCTCGGGTGCGATGCCGAGCACGCGATAGGGAATCATCTTGCCGTCGTCGCCCGGGTGCAGCAAGGTCTGGTCCACCGCGGCCTGGGGCGTGGCAAAGCCGAGCTGGCGCGCGGCGATGGCATTGATCACGACCGGCCCGACGGCGTTTTCCTGGTCGAGGCGCGGGTCGAACAGGCGGCCCGCCACCGGCTTCAGGTCATACACCTCGAAGAAATTGGTGTCGATCATCTTGGTTTCTGCCGATACGCTGGCGCCGCCGTCGCGCTTGATGTCCTGGATGATGCCATTGCCGGTGCGCCCGACCACGTGCTCGGACAGCACCATGCTGTGCACGCCGGGCTGCTGGCCCAGCGCCGTCATGAAGCCGCGCACGGCCTCGTTCTTCTTGCCGCGCTCGGGCAAGTCGACGATCAGCAGCGGGGCCGCGTCGAAGCCGGGCGAGGCATCGACCGCAAAGCGGGTTTGCAGCGCGATGCCCATGGCCAGGCTGGCCAGGCCGACGGCGGTGGCGATCTGCAGCACGGTCAACGCCTTGCGCAAGCGCGCACCGGCGCGCGACTCGGTATTGGCGCGTCCGGCCAGGGCCTGGGCGGGGCGCACGCGCAGCGCCGTCCAGGCGGGCTGCAGGCCGGCGACCACGCCCAGCACGACGCCGATCGCGAGCGCCGCCGCCACGTTGACGGGCGCGAACAGCCGATCCAGATTGCGGTCGACCAGTTCGGCGAACAGGGGCAGGGCGAGACGGGCCAGCAGCAGGCCCAGCACCGTGGCCAGTAGCGACACCAGCAGCGATTCGGCCATGAATTGCAGGACGATCCGGCGCACGCTCGCGCCCAGCACCTTGCGCATGCCGATTTCGCGCTGGCGCCGCAGTACGCGCACCGTGGCCAGGTTCACGTAATTGATGGCGCCGATGGCCAGGATCAGCAGCGCCACCACGGCTAGTCCGGTCACGGTGGTGCGATCGCCCCGGTCGCCGGGCGGCGAGACGGGATTGCGCGCCACGTCGCGGTCGAAATACGCTTCGCGCAGCGGTGACAGCGCCAGGTCCATCACCTTGCTGTCGCCCAGGCGCGCACGCACGTCCGGCGGCACACCCTGGACCGCGGGCGCGGTGTCGAGCGCGCGCTGGAGCGCCGCCGCCACCTGCGGTACGGCCTCCGGGTTCTCGATGCGCAGCAGCAGACGGCCCCACGCGCCGTGTTCGCCCGTCTGCAGCTCGGTGCGCATGCCCGGGTCGTTCAAGACCGAGGTCACGCCATACAGGGCTTCGAAGGGAATGGTGGTGTTGGCCGGCGGGTCGGGCACGATCGCCGCCACGCGCAGCACCTTGTCGCCGACCTGGACGGTCCGGTCGAGCGCCCGCGCGGCGCCGAACAGGCGCCGGGCGGTCGATACCGTCAGCGCCAGGCCTTCGGGCCGGGTCAGGGCCGCATCCAGGTCGCCCTCGATTGCACGCAGTCCCAGCACCTGGGCGAAATGGGGCAGCACCAGCAGGCTCGGCATCTTGTGCAGGGCGCTGCCCACTTTGACGGTCGGCGGCTCGGGGCGGAAAAATGCGGTGGCGTCGTCCACGTCCGGGGTCTTCAGTGCGATCGTGCGCAGCAGCAGCGGGGCCTGGTCGAACCAGGGCGCCACCGGGTCGACGTTGAAGCGCTGCTTGACGACGTAGATCTGTTCCACCTGCGGCACGTGGGCATCGTAACGCCACGAGTACTGGACAAAGCCGAGCAGCAGCAGGCAGGCCGCGAAGCCGACCGAGAGGCCCAGGATGGCGATGGCGCTGTAGCCCGGCTCGCGCACCAGGTGACGTAGCCCGATCCGGAAATCGTCCAGTCTCATGGCGCCACCTCGGCCAGGACGGCACTATCGGCAGCGGCTTCGATCCTGCCGTCCAGCAGGCGCACGGTGCGTCCGGCCTGGGCCGCGTGCTCGGGCGAGTGGGTGACCATGACCACGGTGGTGCCCTCGTCGTTGATCTGGCGTAGCAGGCGCATGACTTCATTGCCGTGCCCGGTGTCGAGGTTGCCGGTCGGTTCGTCGGCCAGCAACAGGGCGGGGCGCGCCACCAGCGCCCGCGCGATGGCCACGCGCTGCTGTTGTCCACCCGAGAGTTGGGACGGGCGGTGCCGGGCCCGATGGCCCACGCCGAGTTTTTCCAGGATCGCCGCCACGCGCTCGCGCCGCTCCTGCCGCGATACGTCGGTGTAGGTGAGCGCCAGCTCGACGTTCTCGGCCACCGTCAGTTCTTCGAGCAGATTGAAGTCCTGGAAGATGAAGCCGATGCGCCCGCGCCGCAAGGTGTTGAGCGCCATCTCGCTGTGGCCGGCAACGTCCTGGCCATCGAACCAGTACTGGCCGCTGTCACAGGTTTCGAACAGGCCCAGCACCGACAGCAAGGTCGATTTGCCGCACCCCGACGGGCCGATGATGGCCACGTATTCGCCGGCCTGGATGTCGAGCGAAATATGGTCCAGGGCGGTCGTTCGGACCTCGCCACCGGTAAAAGATTTGCTGAGGTTGACAAGCTTGAGCATGCGGTCTCCTGTTGGACGATGCGGCTGCGCCGCGTGGGGGCTAGTCGATGAGCCGCAGGCGTTCGGCCTTGCCGAACGCGGCGACACTCGACACGATGACGCGCTCGCCGGCAGCGATACCGTCGAGCACTTCGATCTGGCTATTGCTGCGCCGGCCAAGCCGGATCGGACGGCGCACGGCGCTGCGGCCATCGCCCGCCAACACATAGGCCCAGGCGCCGCCGCTGTCGTTGACGAAGGCGCCGTTGGGTAGCAGCAGGCATTGGCTGGCCGCGCCGAGGGTGATGCGGGTATCGGCGCTCTGGCCTGGACGCAGCGAGTCGGGCTGCGCCTTGGCAAAGACCAGCTCCACGACGAAGCGGCCATCCTTGATCTGGGGGAAGATGCGGCTGACGTCGACCGCGTAGCTGCGTCCGTCGACCTCGACACTGCCGCGATGGCCGATGGCCACGCGCCGCAGGTAGAACTCATCGACCTGGGCCGTGAGCTTGAAGCGTGCCGGGTCGTCGATGCGGCCGATGCGCTGGTCGGGCCTGACCGTTTCGCCCACCTGCAGGCGGAAGTCGGTCAGGCGGCCGGCCGCCGGCGCGCGCACGGCGAGCGCATTGACTGTGTTGCCGACCAGGCCCAGGCCAGTCTCCAGGCCCTCGATCGCCTTGTGCATCTGGCGCACCACATCCTGCTTGATGGCCAGGTCGGTGCGCGCCGCGCCGTTGGCTTCGGCCAGCAGGTGCTGCTGCTGGGCCAGGCGGTCGGACGCTTCTTCGGCCTGGGCCGGGGATAGAAAGCCCTTGGCGGCCAGTTCGGCGGCGCGCTTGTGGTGCTTGTCCGCCTGCGCCGCTTCGTAACTGAGCTCGGAGATGCGGCGCTGGTGGTCGGCGCGGCTCGTTTCGAGCGCGACCCGCATGCTCGAGAGGTTGGAAATCTGTTGGGCGTGTTCGGATTGGCGGGCCAGCAAGTCGAGGTGGCGCTGCGGGTTCGACAGGCGAAACAGCAGTTCGCCTTTGGCGACGACGAGGCCATCGCGTGCAATCACTTCCTCGACCCGGCCCGATTCGGTCGAGTCGAGCATCACCGAGGTCAGCGCTACCGCCTGGGCACGCACCACCAGGTCGTCGCGAAACGCGCCGGGTTCGGCGCTGGCGATGTGGACGTCGGCGCGCGCTACTTCCAATCCGCGCGGCCAGGCGGTGTAGCCGGCAATGGCGATGGCGACGCCGGCCAGCACGGCGGCGGCAAGCGCGCGCCAGGCAGGGCGCTTGGTCGTGATGGGTGCATCCATGGCCGCCCCGGTTACCGGGCCGGTGCGGGCAGGGTCCAGGCCGGACCCGTTCATATAACGCCCGCTGCGTTGTCCGGCTCGTGCACCTTGCATTCCCCTCGCTGATGTGTGTTATTAGCTTAGCACGATGATTCCATTTGGTAGCAAGAAAATTACCAGCTTATAGAAATAAAAATTCCTAATTTACGAATTGATGCATGCCACATAAAGTCAGTGAAACGTACTGCCTCAGAGACTACTGGCCGTTGTCGTTGTATTCACCCCTCACTCTCGATGGATAAATTGCCGTTGGGAAACTGCTGTGATACAGTCGCCCCCGAGCGTGCGCCAGTCCGGCCGCGCCACTGACCGACAGGATTCACGATGGCTTACCGAGGCGCCTGCGCACTCGCCGCCGGCCTGCTGCTCGCAGGCTGCGCCATGCCCTACAGCCCGGCCCCCGTGGCCACCAATTTCCCCAGCACGCACCAGCCCAAGCTCCAGGCCGCGGCCCATTGGGGCGTGATCGCGCGCCATATGGCGACCGAGTTGGGCCCGACCCTGAAGACGGCGCCGAGCCGCTCCCTGTACGTGGAGCCGCTGCAACCGTCGATTTTCAGCACGGGCGTGAAGTCGCACCTCGTCACCGCCCTGGTCAACGATGGTTTCGTGGTCGTCAAGAATCCGGTGCCGGGTGCCCTCAAGATCGAGCTCGACACGCAAGTGGTTGCCTTCTCGGCGGATCGTCCGCAGTACCGCTATGCCGGCCTGCCGACCGCGCTGGCCAGCGGCGCCTGGGTCCTGACCAGCATCCAGCACAGTCCCGAGTGGCTGCTGACGGCCGGCGTCTACGGCTTTGACGCGCATCGCTGGTTCACCGCCCAGTTCGCGCCAGGCGATACGCCGAAGACCGAAATGATCGTGACCGTCTCGGTCGCGGACGAGCAACGCTATTACGCGCGGAACACCTCGGTCTACTACACCAGCGACGAGGATCTGGCGCTGTACGACGCCGCCCTTGCCGCGCCGGTGCCGACATCGAAGACCTTCGCGGTCAAGGACCATTGAGCTGAACATGCGCACATTGAAATTATCGGCGGCCGCACTGGGCCTGTCCTTGCTGCTGGGCGGCTGCGCGCTGATCGAGCAGCCCAACTACACGTCGGTGAGCGCGAACGATTTCGTCGCCGCCAACTACCGTGCTGCCGACGCCTTGCAGGCCCAGCTGGCCGGCAAGCTGACCGGCGACCAGCCCCTGATCATGGCCACCCTCGTCAACATCGACGCCCTCGAACATAGCTCGATGCTGGGCCGCGTGGTGTCCGAGCAGATCGCCACCCGCCTGGCCCAGGGCGGCCTGCCGGTGCTGGAAATGAAGCTGCGCAACAGCGTCTACCTGAAGCGCAACCAGGGCGAGCTGATGCTCACCCGCGAGCTGGGCGAAGTGGCCGGCACGCACAACGCGCAGGCCGTGGTCGTCGGTTCGTATGCCGAGACGCGCGACACCATCTTCATCAACGTCAAGGTGATCCAGCCGACCACGAATCTGGTGCTGGCGGGGCATGACTACGTGCTGGCCAAGCAGGGGACGATCCGTTCCATGCTGGTGCCGGACTGATCAAGGCGACCTGGCGCACGATTTCCGGCAGCTGATTGCGCACCCAGCGCAGCTCGGCGTCGTCCAGCGCTTCCGGCGCCTGCGCCAGCATGGCCAGCCGGGCCATGACGTCGGGGGCGATCCCGACGTCGTCCGCCGCGTCGATCGCCAGCACGAAGCGCTGCGCCACCGGGCCGACCGGCCCGCCTTGCGCGCGATAGCGCTGCAGCTCGCCCATCAGGTGAAGGGCGAGGGCAGGCTGGCCCGCATCAGGCGGCGTCGCCGCTGGCATTGAGTTCACGCACCAGCGTCTCCACCAGTTCCGCCGCCGGCATGGCCCGCGCGAGCGGCGCGCCTTGTCCGGCCCAGTGGGCCGCATATTCATGGTTGCCCGACTTCGCCGCCGCCGCGTGCAGCTGCTTGGCCGCGTCATACGCCACCGGATAGGCGGCCGGGACGCTCGAGGCGCCATGGCTGACCAGGCGGTTGACGATGCCGCGTGCCGGGCGTCCCGAGATCGCCGCGGTCAGGGCCGTGGTGGCAGCGCGTTCTCCCTGCAGGTTGGCGCGGTAGGCGTCGTTCGCCGCTGATTCCGGCGCCAGGATGAAGGCGGTGCCCAGCTGGGCGCCGGCCGCGCCGAGGTCCAGCGCGGCCCTGATGCCGGCGCCATCCATGATGCCGCCGGCTGCGATTACCGGCAGCCCCGTCCGCTTGACCAGCAGGCGCACCAGCACCGCCATGCTCAGACGTTCGTCGGTCGCATCGAGGTCGAACATGCCACGGTGGCCGCCGGCTTCGATGCCTTGCGCCACGATCGCGTCGATTCCCGCCTGTTCTATGCGCAGCGCCTCAATCAGGTTGGTGGCGGTGGCCATGGTGCGGATCCCGGCCGCGCGCAGCGCCGCCAGCCGTTCGCCCGACGGCAGGCCGAAGTGGAAACTGACGACTTGCGGGCGCAGGTCGAGCAGCATCCGGAACGTCTCTTCGTCATCGTTGAAGCTGCGGTAGATTTCATCGAGCGTGGAGGGCGGCGTCGCGCCGGCGTCGGCGAACAGCGGCGCCAGGTGGGCCAGCCAGGCCGACTCGCGCGCGGCATCGCGCTGGGCCGGCGCGTGGCAGAACACGTTCACATTGATCGCTTTCCCCGTCAGCGCCTGCGTTTCTTCGATCGTCGCGCGCGCCTGCGCCGCCGTGCTCGCACCGATTCCCAACGAACCCAGCGCGCCGGCATTGGATACCGCCGCCGCCAGCTGCGGCGTGCCCACCCCCGCCATCGGCGCCTGGATGATCGGATGCGCGACGGACAGCTGGGAAAAGAATGGATTGGACGGTTGCATGGCGGCTCCTTTCGTTTGAAGTTATTCTCAATTTGAGAATGAAGTGATGGTATCATTCTGTTTTGAGAAAAGATATATGGAAACTGAATCTTTGCGCATTTTTTGCGCCGTGGCGGTGGAGCTGAGCATCACGCAGGCTGCGGCGCGGCTGGGGCGGGCGCCATCGAATGTGACGACCCGGATCCAGCAACTCGAGGCTGACCTTGGCGTCGGACTGTTCGTGCGGACGGCCAAGCGCATTGCCTTGTCGCCAACGGGCGAGCAGTTCCTCGTCTACGCCGAACGGCTGCTGGCGCTGGAAGACGAGGCGCGGCAGGTCGTGTCGAACGGCGCCTCGGGCGGCGTGCTGCGGATCGGCAGCATGGAGAGTACCGCGGCCAGCCGCTTGCCGGGCGTGCTGGCCGCCTTCCACGTCGACCATCCTGCCACGCGGCTGGTGTTGCGTACCGGCCCGTCGCGCCAGATCGTCGAACAGGTGAGGACGGGTTCGCTCGATTGCGCCTTCGCCGCCCTGGTGGATGGCGGCGCCGACCTGGCCGAGGTGGGCTTGCGCTCGATGCCGGTCTGGGTCGAGGACTTGCTGTTGCTGCTGCCGCCCGGCGAAGCCGATGTCGATGAGGTCCGCAAGATGACGGCGCGGTCCCTGGCTGCCTTCCCGCAGGGCTGCACCTATCGCAGCCTGGCGGAAGACCGGTTAGGCATCGCCGGCGACCCGGCCTGGCGGGTGCAAGAGATGAATTCCTATCACGCGATGATCGCCTGCGTGGCCGCCGGCGCCTGCGTGACGGTGCTGCCGGCCAGCGTGCTGGCGCTGGGCGGTGCGCCAGCTTCGTTGAAGACCCTGCCATTGGGCCGTCTCGATACCTGCCTGGTCTGGCGGGATGGCTTCGCGACGCCGGCATTTCGTGCGTTCGCCGAGCGGCTGGGAGTGGGGCTCGAACCGCGATAGCGGGCAGCCAAATGCGCGTACAATGTGTCGTTCCAGATACCACATTCGCCCCATGCTGAAAGTCGACCTGCACTGCCATTCCACCGTCTCCGACGGCGTACTCGCTCCTTCCGACGTGGCGGCCTACGCGCGCAAGGGCGGGGTCGACGTGTGGGCGCTCACTGACCACGACGAGGTCGGCGGCATCAAGGCCGCGCGCAAGGCGGCGGGCGAGCTGGGCATGCGTTTCGTGGCCGGGGTCGAGATCTCGGTCACCTGGGCCAACGAGACCGTGCACGTGGTCGGCCTGCAGGTCGACGAAGACAATCCGGCCCTGATCGCCGGCCTGGCCGCCACCCGCAACGGCCGCGAGCAGCGCGCGCGCGAGATGGCGGCCCAGCTGGAGCAGGCCGGTATTCCCGGCGCCTACGAAGGCGCGCTGCGCTACGTCGCCAATCCCGACCTGATGTCGCGCACCCATTTCGCGCGCTTCCTGTGCGAGATCGGCGTGTGCGACACCACCTCCGAAGTATTCCGCCGCTTTCTCACCGAAGGCCGGCCCGGCTATGTGCCGCACCGCTGGGCCACGCTGGCCGAGGCGATGGGCTGGATCCGCGGTGCGGGCGGCATCCCCGTGATCGCGCATCCGGGCCGTTACCGGTTCAGCGACACGGCGCAAGGCGTCCTGTTCGACGAGTTCCGCCAACTGGGCGGCAAGACCATCGAGGTCGTCACCGGCAGCCACACGCCGGACCAGTACGGGATCTATGCCGAATTGGCGCGGCGCTATGGTTTCTTGGCCTCGCGCGGCACCGACTTCCATGCGCCGGGCGAGGCGCGGGTCGAGTTCGCGGAGTTGCCGCCCTTGCCGTCGAACGTGACGCCGGTATGGCATGACTGGTTCTGATCCCGCGCTACCGTCGATAAATGCCCGGGCGACCTGAGTGATCTCGAGCCAATTACTCTTTCTGTTCAGCGTCCTTGGCGGGGTCAATGGCGTTTTCCTGGCGCTGTATTTTTTTACCCGCTGCACCAACCGCCTCACACATGCCATGCTGGGCGCCTTGCTGATCGCGGTCGGCTTTCGCACGGTCAAATCGACGTTCTATTATTTCAATCCCGATCTCGCCATCGAGTTTCTGCAGATCGGCCTGGCGGCCTGCCTGCTGATCGGGCCACTGACCTATCTTTACGTGGATAGTCATCTGGCCGACCTGAAGGCCAGCGCCGCAAACGGTCGCTGGCGCTGGCATCTCTCGTCGGCGTCGTGCATCATCCTGATCGCGGTGAATTTCCCATATTCCCAGTATCCGAACGCATGGTATTACTATGTTTGCGGCATCCATGCGTATTGGTTCGCGTATCTGCTATTGGCCGGGAATGCACTGTGGCAATCGCGTGCGGTGTTGCGCGATACGGACGGCAAGCTTAATCGCAGCAATATATTGTTGTTGAGCGTATATTCCGGTAGTTTCCTGCTGCTGGCCGCGTATGTGACAACGCCGCTGACCTCATATATTGTCGGCGCCTTGTCATTCACCTTCTCGGTACATGTCGCCATGTTGTCGTGGATCGTGCACCACGGAGCGAAAGCCGAGGTCGCCAAAAAAGAAAAGTACCAGAATCGTAAATTGACTGACCAGGATGCTGGCGAGTTGATCGAATCGCTCAACCGGGTGATGCGTGAACAGCAGCTCTACCTGAATCCCAATCTGAGCCTGGCGCTGCTGGCAAAGAAGGTCGGGAATCTGCAAACCACGGTGTCCCAGGTAATCAATGAGAATCTGGGTAAAAGTTTTAACCTGTATATCAATGAGTTCCGCATCCAGCATGCCCAGGACTTGTTGATCAGTGAGTCTCGCATGAATATGGAACTCGTTGCCGAGCGCAGCGGTTTTAATTCGACCTCCACCTTCTTCGCTGCATTCAAGAAGACCACCGGACAGACACCGGCGAGCTACCGCGCCGCCCGCGCGTCTGCCTCGCGTGCATCCTGTACGGATCGCACCGTGGGTACGCCCGCCTCATAGCCTTCCGGGCCGACGTCCGGTCCCTGGAAATACGCCACCAGCCCCGGCTGCGGCCACCTCTCTCCCTGATCGTTTCTTGCTCCCGCCCCGGGTGAGCCGCGGCGCTGCGCATGCCAGCGGCTGCGGAATCATGTATCCGGAGTCCGAAATCATGGTTCATGAGCGCGGCGCCGGGCGGTCCTCCTATATTGGCTAGCGATGCCGTGTGTCGCCCCCGGACGACCGATCCGGGCGGGTGCGCGGCCGGGCAACCGTATCTACCTTCGGTAACAGGTATTTCTACATTTCAGGTGAATGTATGTGTCGACCTCTCTTTATTCAGATATTAATGGCGCTTTATCTTCTGCTATTCCGGCCTGACTGCGCATTCGCATCGCCGGCGATTGCCCAGGATGTGTTCAGGAAAAACAGCTATGTGGTGGATGTGGTGAACTCGGAGGGAGGAGCTGTTCCACTGAATTATATTGACACTGCTAATAAAAACAGGAATCGGTCCATATGAAGAAACACGGTCTCATCGCACTGCAATTTGTGCTGGTAGGTCTCGCATCGCTGTCGCTGCCGGCCCATGCCGGTAGCAGCATCGACGCCGCCACCATGCAGAAGTTCGACGCTGTGTTCAGCGACTTCAGTATTCCCCGACCGGCGCTGGCGGTAGCCATGTTCAAGGACGGCGAGCTGGTTTATCAGAAGGCCTACGGCCAGGCCAATCTCGAGCACGGTATTCCGGCAACCGTCGATACCAGCTTCCAGATCGATACGCTGGCGTGGGAATTTATCGCCTATTCTGCGCTGATGCTGGAAAGCCAGGGCAAGCTCAAGCTGGGCGACGACATCAGAACGTATGTGCCCGAGCTGCCCGATCTTGGCGAGAAAATCACCGTCAATCACCTGCTGAGCTCGACCGACGGCGTTGCCGGCTACAAGGTCTTGCAAGCCCTGGCCGGGTGGGAGGCGAGCGGCCCCGGGCAGAACGCAGCCGTCCTTGAACTCCTCAAGAGTCAGAAGACATTGCATTTCAAGCCAGGCGAAGAATTCTCGCCAGGCGGCGACAGCAGGTTCATCCTGTTGGCCAGGATCGTCGAAGTCGTCTCCGGGGAGGCCTTCGATGCTTTCTGCAAGAAGAATATTTTTGCGCCCCTGGGCATGGTGAACACGCAGTTCGTGGTTGACGACGCCCAGTTCATGGCCAACAGGGCGGTTCCTTACCGGAGTGCAGGAGATGGCGTCTACAAACACGATGTGGGTGGGCGCAACACTCCCGGCCTGGTCAATCTGTATTCCTCGATACGCGACCTGTCACTCTGGCGCACCAGCCTGGCATTGCCCGCGCCCGGCAATCAGGCGCTGGCCGACAAGCTGAATCAGCCGATCAAGCTCGATAGCGGGGTAATCATCCGCGATATCGCCAGGGTCTCGACCTACGGCCAGCAGCATGCGGGCCAGGAAAGAGGGATCTCGAAGAAATACCAGATCGGCGGCGTCGGCGGATACGCGAGTTCGGTGTTCAGCTTTCCGGATCACGATGTCTCGGTCGTCGTACTGAGCTCGGGGCTAAATTACAACGGAAGTTATGGCATGCGGCTCGCGTCAGTCCTGCTCGAAAAGCAGTTTGTCGAACCTCTGACGATCGACTATTCGCGCATCGAGCGCGTGAAGGTCGCGCCGGCCCAGCTTGCGCAGTACGCGGGCAATTACTGGACCGCGGTCCGGGCGGTTCCTGCTGCTATCTACGTCAAGGACGACGTCCTGTATTACGGCAGGGCAGGCGGAGCGCCTGGGCGTGAACTGATTCCCCTGGGCGGTACGAGATTCCAGCTGAAGATCGAGGGCGACGACCATTATTTCGTCGAGTTCGTCGCTGGCAAGCATGGACCGGAAATGCACTACAGCATGGGGGCCAGTGACCCGGTAGTGTTCGAGTCCTATACGCCCGTGTCGTACAGCGACCGGGACCTGGACCAGTTCACGGGCGCCTTCCATAACGAAGAACTCAATGCCTCTTATGTTTTCACTGTCAGCAAAGGGGTGCTCAGCGCACACAATCTACGCGTCGGCCAGATCGACTTCAAGCCGCTCGACGCCAACAGGTTTTCGGGCAACAAGCCGTTCATGGGCGGGCTCAGGTTCCAGCGCGGCACTGATCAGGAGGTGACCGGCTTCCAGATCATTGGCGATGAAGCCCGGGGGCTGCAGTTCAAGAAGATCCGCACCCCTGGCGCCTGATCGTCCCTTTCGTCTCCCGCGAAGCCAGGCAGCGCCTGGCTTTTTGCGTTCCAGCGTCTTCCTGCGTGCTCTGTTGTGCCCCTGCAACTCAAGTAAATTCCCTCAGCCACCTTGAAATTTGCAGTTTATACTCCAGATGGAGTATGTGAAGAGTATAGGAGGCGATATGAAGCTAGTTTCCCCAGAAAAAAAGCTCCCCGACAGTGACAAGGTTACGGTCAACGTTGGACTGGTCGACCTGGCCCAGGTCGATCTGCTGGTCGAAGAAGGGTTTTATTCGAACCGCACCGACCTGGTCCGCACCGCGATCCGCAATCTGTTGCAGCAGCACGTGGATGTCATTCGGCAAACAGTCGTGCGCAAACGCTATGTGATGGGCCTGTACCGCTACACCCGGCGTGAACTGGAACAGATTGTTGCAGACGGGCAGCAGCTTGAGATCCATGTCCTTGGCCTGGCCGTGATCGAGGACGACGTCCCCGCCAGCCTGGCGCGCGAGGCGATCGCATCCCTCCAGGTGCTGGGCGCCTTTATTGCATCAACGGCCGTGCGCGAAGCATTGGCCGACCGCCTCCAATCATGAAGAAGGATATACCCATGAAACCTTTCGAACAGTTCATCGGCCAGATGATGGAATCGGCGCGCCGCGTGCAGACGCGCGACCCGCAGGCCGCCACCGATATCATCCAGCAGGCGCTGGCCCAGGCCGGCCTGCTCACGCCCCAGCAAAAGACCGACGCATCGCCGCAAGCGCCGCAATTCGTCGACCTCAATTCGCCGCCGGCCTGGAGCAAGCCGAAGTCACGGCCCCGTCCGGCTACGAAGCCGCAGTCGCGCCTGCCCGGCCGCTTCATCGCCGGCAGCCACGGCGGCGAAGCGGGCAGCCGCCGCTACAAGTTGTACATTCCCGCGAAACCGGCCGAGGGACGCCGTCCGCTGGTCGTGATGCTGCACGGCTGCACCCAGAACCCGGACGATTTCGCGGTCGGCACCGGCATGAACGCGTTGGCCGAAGAACTCGGCGTCCTGGTGCTGTACCCCGAGCAGGACGGCCGCGCCAACCATTCACATTGCTGGAACTGGTTCGAGCCGGGCCACCAGGCGCGCGACGCCGGCGAGCCGGGCATCCTCGCCGGCATGACGCGCGAGGTGTTGCGGGAATACGATGCCGAGCCGTCGCAGGTGTTCGTGGCCGGCATGTCGGCCGGCGGCGCGATGGCGGCGGTGCTCGGCGCCGAGTATCCGGAACTGTTTGCCGCGATCGGCGTCCACTCCGGCTTGCCGGCGGGCAGCGCGCGCGACATGATCACGGGCTTGCAAGCCATGAAGAAGCCGGGCCGCGGGCGCAGCCTGCGCGAGGCGGTGCCGGTGATCGTCTTCCATGGCGATGCCGATCATGTGGTCAATCAGGGCAACGGTGAAGCGGTGTTGAAGCAATTCGTCAGCGCCCACGCCGGCCTGCGCGCCACGCCGCTGCACGCGAGCGAAACCGAATCGACCCAGGGCGGGCGCCGCGCTACCCACCGCACCTGGCGCGACGAAGAAGGGCGGGCAATGGCGGAACACTGGATCGTGCACGGCGCCGGCCACACCTGGGCGGGCGGCGATGCGGCTGGTTCGCATACCGATGCGCTCGGCCCCAATGCTTCGCGCGAGATGCTGCGCTTTTTCCTGCAGCGCTAGGGACGGCCCGGTCCGCTAATGGCTGGGCCTTGAATTTTCCCCGGTTCAGCCCAACCTTGGCATCCTGTCATCAATTTTCAGGAGATGTCTGCCATGAAGCGTGTTGTGCTGTTCCTTGCCACTAACCTTGCCGTCGTGCTGGTGCTGACGCTGGTCATGAACCTGCTCGGCCTGGGGCGTGCCGTGTCCGCGCAAGGGCTCAACATTCCTGCCCTGGCGGTCATGTCCATCGTCATCGGTTTCACGGGCGCCTTCATTTCTCTCCTGATGAGCAAGCCGATGGCCAAGTGGTCGACTGGCGCGCGCGTCATCGAGCAGCCGGCCAACTCCACCGAGCAATGGCTGGTGCAAACCGTGCGCCGCCTGTCCGAGCGCGCCGGCATCGGCATGCCCGAAGTTGCCGTGTATGAGGGCGAGCCGAACGCGTTTGCTACGGGCGCGTTTAAAAACTCGGCGCTGGTCGCGGTCTCGACCGGCTTGCTGCAGAGCATGAACCAGGACGAGGTCGAAGCCGTCCTCGGCCACGAGGTGGCGCACATCGCCAACGGCGACATGGTCACCCTGACCCTGATCCAGGGCGTGGTCAACACCTTCGTCGTGTTCCTGGCGCGTGTGGTCGGTTTCTTCGTCGACAAGGTATTGTTCCGCAAGGAGGGCGAGGGCCCCGGCATCGGTTACTTCGCCAGCGTGATTGTGCTCGAAATTTTGTTCGGCCTGCTGGCCTCGATCATCGTCGCCTGGTTCTCGCGCCAGCGCGAATTCCGCGCCGACGCCGGCGCCGCGAAACTGATGGGCAGCCCGGTGCCGATGCAGCATGCACTGGCCCGCCTGGGTGGTTTGGCGCCGGGCGCGCTGCCCAAGACGATGTCAGCGTCGGGCATTTCCGGCAGCGGCGGCGGCTGGGGCGCGCTGTTCTCGACCCACCCGCCGATGGAACAGCGCATCGCCGCGCTCCAGCAACTGCGTTAATCAATCAAGGACGTTTAGATGGGCCAATATTTCCAGATCCACCCCGAAAATCCCCAGGCCCGCCTGATCAAGCAGGCGGCGCAGATCGTCAGCAGCGGCGGCATCGTCGCCTTGCCGACCGATTCCGCGTATGCGCTGGTATGCCGCCTGGATGACAAGGCGGCGGTCGACAAGCTGCGCCGGATCCGCGGCATCGACGACAAGCACCACCTGACCCTGCTGGTGCGCGACCTGTCCGAGGTCGCGCAATATGCGCGCGTGGATAACACACAATATCGCCTGCTCAAGGCCACGATGCCGGGCCCATACACGGTGATCCTGGAGGCGACGCGCGAACTGCCGCGCCGCCTGTCGCACCCGTCGCGCAAGACCATCGGCCTGCGCGTGCCCGAGAACCGCATCACGCTGGCGCTGCTCGAAGAACTGGGCGAACCGCTGATCGGCACCACCCTGCAACTGCCGGGCGACGACCACATGCTGTCCGACCCGGAAGAAGTGCGCGAGCGGCTGGAAAAGCAGATCGAGCTGATCATCGACGGCGGCGCCGGCTTGCTGGAGGCGACCACCATCATCGACCTGACCGGCCCCGAACCGGAACTGGTGCGCGAGGGCAGGGGCGATCCGGCGGCCTTCGGTCTATGACACTGCCTTAAGAATTCCACAGGACAAGTGCGTACCGGCCTCTGATAGAATCCCTCTTATGGATGAAACGATACGCAACATCGCCGTCTACGCGCTGCCCGTTCTTTTTGCGATTACCCTGCACGAAGCCGCCCACGCCTACGCTGCCAAATTTTTCGGTGACAACACCGCCTATTCCCAGGGCCGCATGAGCCTGAATCCGCTGGTGCACGTGGACATCTGGGGCACCATCGTGATTCCGATCATGATGTATCTGTTTACGCCCTTCGTGTTCGGCTACGCCAAGCCGGTGCCGGTCGATTTCGGCCGCCTGCGCAATCCGAAGCGCGACATGGCCTGGGTCGCGCTGGCCGGCCCCATTGCCAACCTGATCATGGCCGCGCTGTGGCTGCTGTTCGCGGCATTGCTGGTGTTCTTCGGCGTCAGTGAAACCTTCCCGCGCCGCATGGCCGAGGCCGGCATCCTGACGAACCTGTTGATCATGGCCTTCAACCTGCTGCCGATCCCGCCGCTGGACGGCGGCCGGGTATTGACCAGCATGCTGCCCAACAGCCTGGCCTTTAAATTCGCCCGCATCGAGCCCTACGGCTTCTTCATCGTGCTGGGCCTGGTGTTCCTGCAGCTGGTGGGCTACTGGGTGGTGCCGGTGATGCAGCTGGGCCGCTGGATCGTCGACATGATGGTCCTGCCGTTCACTTTCGTGCTGTTCTGACGCCATGCCAGTCGACGCGCCGCGTGTGAACATGCAGACTCTGCCGCCGTCGCCATGGGTCGAGCGTTTCGTTTCCCTGGCGCCGCCCGGTGAGGCGCTTGACTTGGCTTGCGGCAATGGCCGCCACACGCGCCTGCTGGCGGCGCGCGGCCTGCAGGTGCTGGCGCTGGACGTCAAACCCGAGGCGCTGGCCGCCAGCGCGGGCCACAATGTCACGACGATGGCCTACGACCTCGAGGCCGACGGTTCGCCCTGGCCCTTCGAGGCGGGACGTTTTTCGGCGATCGTGGTCACCAATTACCTGCACCGGCCGCTGTTCGCGGCACTGGCGGCCAGCTTGCGGCCGGACGGCATCCTGATTTACGAAACCTTCGCACAAGGGAACCAGATCTACGGCAAACCATCCAATCCTGCCTTCCTGCTGGCGCCCGGCGAGTTGCTGGGGCTGGCGCAAGACGGCGGATTGCAGGTGCTGGCCTACGAGGACGGCCATGTGCAACGGCCGCATCCGGCCCAGGTGCAGCGCCTGTGCGCGGTCGGCGCGGGATTTGCCAAAACCGAGGCCCGGCTCGACCATATTGTGGTCAGGAATGAACCATAGCGGCGGGCTATCCGCTACAATCAGATTTTTTAATGAATGGCACGGCCAAGATTATGATTAAGGGCAGTATCGTAGCACTCGTCACTCCGATGTTCGAAGACGGCAGCCTTGACCGCGATAGTTTGCGCAAGCTGATCGACTGGCACGTCGCGGAAGGCACGGACGCGATCGTCATCGTGGGCACGACGGGCGAATCGGCCACCGTGTCGCCGGAAGAGCATTGCGAACTCGTCAAGCTGGCCGTCGATCACGTCGCCGGCCGCATCCCGGTCATCGCCGGCACCGGCGGCAACTCGACCGCGGAAGCGATCGCGCTGACCCGCCATGCGAAGGAATGCGGCGCCGATGCTTCGCTGCAGGTTGTTCCCTATTACAACCGTCCGACGCAAGAGGGCATGTACCGCCATTTCCGCGCCATTGCGGAAAGCGTGGACCTGCCGATCATCCTGTACAACGTGCCGGGCCGTACCGTGGCCGACATGGCCAACGAGACCGTCGCACGCCTGGCGCCGATCGAGAATATCGTCGGCATCAAGGACGCCACCGGCAATATCGGCCGCGGTATCGAGCTGCTCAAGATGGTCGACAAATCGTTCGCCGTCTATTCGGGCGACGATCCGAGCGCGATGACCCTGATGTTCTGCGGCGGCGCCGGCAATATCTCGGTGACGGCCAACGTCGCCCCACGCGCGATGCACGAGCTGTGCGTGGCCGCGATGGCCGGCGACGTTGCCCGTGCGGTCGAGATCAACAACCGCGTGCTCGGCCTGCACGGCAAGCTGTTCGTCGAACCGAACCCGGTGCCGGTGAAGTGGGCGCTGGCCGAAATGGGCAAGATGCCCGCCGGCCTGCGCCTGCCGCTCGCGCCGCTGTCCGCCCAGTACCACGAGACCGTGCGCGCCGCCCTGGTGGAAGCCGGCGTTCATTCCTAATCCCGGGCCCGCAAGGGTTCGGGTTCCTGACCTGATATCGAACGACATGACTAAAAGCAAGTACTCGGCATTCAACTCCGCGCGTTCCAATTTCTCGCCCCTGGCTTCCGCTCCTGCTGCCGCACGCGTGCTGACGCTGACCGCGCTCGCTTTCAGCCTGGCGGCCTGCACCACCATCTTTGAAGGCGACAAGGTCGATTACAAGGGCGCCAAGAAAGCCGCGCCGCTGGACGTGCCGCCCGATCTGACCAAGCTGCAGCGCGACAACCGCTACGCCATCCCTGACGGCCGTGGCGTCGCCACCGCATCCGGCCAGGCGGCCGCCGCTGCCGCCGGCACGGGCGGCGGCTTCGTCCCCGGCGTCGCCGCGAGCAACCAGCAGATCGGACCGATCTCGAGCGATGCGATCAGCGTCCAGCGCAACGGCGACCAGCGCTGGCTGGTGGTCAAGCAAACCCCGGAACAACTGTGGCCGCAACTGCGCCAGTTCTGGGAAGAGCAGGGCTTCGCCATCGAAACCGAATCGGCCACTACCGGCACCATGGAAACCGCCTGGGTCGAGAACCGTTCGAAGATTCCGCAAGACTTCATCCGCAACGCCATCGGCCGCGTGTTCGACCGCGCCTACTCGACCGGCGAGCGCGACAAGTTCCGCACCCGTCTCGAGCGCCTGCCGGACGGCTCGACCGAGATCTGGGTCAGCCACCGCGGCGCCGAGGAAGTCCTGACCGGCCCGCAGAGCGAAACCACCACCTGGACTTCGCGCCCGAACGATCCTGGCATGGAATCGCAATTCCTGGGCCGCATGGTCGCGATGCTGACCGGCACCAAGGAAGTCGCGACGGCCGAAGCGACGGTCGCCAACGCACCGGTGGCGCCGCAGCACGCCAAGCTGGTGGGCGATACGGTCGAGGTCGACGAAGGCTTCGACCGCGCCTGGCGCCGTGTCGGCCTGGCGCTGGACCGCGTCGGCTTCACCGTCGAAGACCGCGACCGCGTGCAGGGTGTCTACTTCGTGCGCTACGTCGATCCGGACGCGGCCGAGCAGAAGGAAGGCTTCTTCAAGCGCCTGTTCTCGTGGGGCGGCAAGTCGGAAGACGAGCTCAAGGAAGCCCAGCGCTACCGCGTGCTGGTCAAGACCGAGCAGGGCGCCAGCGTCAGCAAGGTCACGGTACAGACCAACGAAGGTCAGGCGGATACCTCGGCGACCGCAGGCAAGATCCTGAATCTGCTGCATACCGAGCTGAAGTAATCCCTGACCCGGTAGCTGGCTTCAAGCCCGGCTACCGGCTTCAAATACGTCGTCCCCGCGCAGGCGGGGACCCAAGTTTTCCAGCGTTTCGATAGCGCTGGCAGTACTTGGGTCCCCGCCTTCGCGGGGACGACGTTTTTGGGCAAGCGGTGGAGCTTGCAGCGGCGGCCTGCGTACATTACAAAACGACAGACGTAAAAAAACCGGCCCGCAGGCCGGTTCTTCTTACCGAAGTAACGAATTACTTGGTGGTAGCAGCAGCGTCAGCAGCTTGCTCAGCCGAACCTTGAGCAGCAGCAGCTGCGTCGGTTGCGGTGTTGGCAGCAGCAGCAGCGTCAGCGGCAGCAGCGTCAGCAGCAGCTGGTGCGGTTGCGTCAGCAGCTGGGGTTGCGGTTGCGTCAGCTGGTGCGACAGCTGCTGGGGTTTCGGTAGCAGCTGGTGCGACTGGAGCTTCTTCTTTCTTAGCGCAAGCAGCCAGGGTAACAGCGAACAGGGAGGCGATCAGCAGGGTTTTTTTCATGATTTTTCCTTAGTATTTACAAGAGTCGAACACTTGTTGCGATTAATAATTACCGGTAATTATTTCTCGGTGGAATTCTCGTGCTTTCACAAATAGCGTTAACGCCATAGACGCAACGGAACCTTCCTGATTGATATTATAGACAATTTTACAGTTTCGCAATAGCGAACACATGCCGTAATGAAAGAAATTTGCGGATGAATAAGCTTCATATTGTTACAAGATGCAACGTGGCTAAGAAACACGGCGATATGTAACTATCTGGCGTTTTTGACGCAACTATTGCTCTTGCTTACAAGCCTGTTGTGGACATTTGCAATGCAAGATGTGACTCTTGCCAGATGGCCTCGAAGCGGTGCCGTGAAAGTTCGCAGGCGGCAGGATCGTCGAAAGCTGCCTCGCCACGCAGATGGTCGCTATGAAAGCGGCGCACGATGTGCCGGTCGTCGCCGATACAGAAGGAGTCGGTGAGCTGGCGCAGGCTGCGCGGTGTTTGCCGGCACTCGCACAGGTGGCTGTAGTCGCGCAGCAGGCGCAAGAAGCGCGGATAGTGGCGCTCGATGTGGGAAGGATCGTGCAGCGCCAGGCGCAGCCGGCCGCCGCGGGCAAGAAAGGCCCGCAGCGCGGTGTCGGTGATGGTGCTGCCGAGTGGAAAGACCGAGAAGTCGGGATCGAAGACGGCCAGGGTGGCCCGTGACGCTTCGATGCAGGCGTGAAACTGCGCCTCGCAGTCGAGGCGGGTGTCGAAAGCAATCGTGCGTGGTTCGCTCATCGACACCTCGTCCATCAACCCAGCTCGACCCAGCCGTCCTGGTACCAGGTGTACAGGGCTTCGAGCACGTCGTCGGTGGCCTTGTCCAGTACGGCGCCGGCGATGCGGCGCTCGTTGGCCAGCACGTCCAGCACCGCCTTGTCGGCGCGGCCGACGGCGAACGATTCGCCGTTGATGAAGACGTGCTTGCCGCGGTACAGCATCAAGGTCTTGCTGGACAGCTTGATGCCGCGCTTGGCGGCGGTTTCCATGAAGCGGCCCACGGTCAGCGGTTTTGCCGGGCCAGTAAAGAAGACATTATGCTTGGGTTCGGACATGTGTTCGCCCAGGAACACGGTCACGTCTTCCTCGTCCCAGCGCACCTTGTTCAATTCTTCGGTGACGGTGTCGAGCATATCGCGTGGGATCTCGGCCGGGTTCTTGGCCGGCTTCAATTCCGGATCGCCATAACGGCCAGGCAAATCGATGGAGTCGGCCATGAATTGCAGGAAGGCCTCGCCCAATTCCTGGAACGAAGGGGAGCGGAAACCGATCGAATAGGTCATGCATTCGCCTTCGGCAATGCCGTCGTGGGCGTAATGCGGCGGCAGGTACAGCATATCGCCCGGTTCGAGCACGAATTCTTCTTCGGGCCTGAAATTGGCCAGGATCTTGAGCGGCAAGCCTTCGACCACCGTCAGGTCTTGCTGCGAACCGATCTTCCAGCGGCGCTTGCCGTGGGCCTGCAGCAGGAATACATCGTAAGAATCATAGTGGGGGCCGACGCCGGCGCCATCGGTGGCGAAGCTGATCATCAGGTCGTCCAGGCGGGCATCGGGCACGAAGCGGAACTGACGCAGCAGATCGTCGGCGCGTTCATCGTACAGGTTTACGCCCTGGACCAGCATCGTCCAGTTGGGTTCGGTGCGGGCCGGGAGCTCGGCCAGGGGGCCGTGCTGCATGTCCCAGTTGCCACCCTTCTGGGTGACCAGGCGCGATTCGACGTGATTCTGGCGCGCCATCTCGGCCAGTTTCTCGAACTTGAGCAGGGGCTTGAAGCCGGGGATGGCGCCACGGATCAGGAGCGGTTTCTTGTGCCAATAATCGCGCAGAAACTCGGCGGGAGTAATATTCCCGAGAAGCGGTAATTTTTTCATGCGTCATTATAACCAGCCGGGCAAGTCGTAGAACCCATCGGGGGTATAATCCGAGCCTTACAATGAAAGGATGTGCGATGAAGATTGCCAAAGACACGGTCGTGACGGTTAACTACAAGCTGTCGGATGCCCAGAACAACCTGATCGAAGAAGGCGCGCAGCCGATGGTTTACCTGCACGGCGGCTACGAGAATACCCTGCCGAAGATCGAAGAAGAACTCGACGGCAAGGAAGTCGGCTATTCGTCGACGATCCAGGTAGAACCGGACGACGCGTTTGGCGATTACGAGCCAGAGCTGGTCAAGGTCGAAGAGCGCGCCCGCCTGCCGGAGCCGATCGAAGTCGGCATGCAGTTCGAAGGCATGGCTGAAGGCGGCGACGACGAGCCGGTGATCTTCACCGTGACCGAGATCGCCGAAGACAAGGTGGTCCTGGACGGTAACCACCCGCTGGCCGGCATGGCCCTGCGCTTCGATCTGTCGGTGATCGACGTGCGCGCAGCCACCACTGAAGAAATCCAGCACGGCCACGTGCATGGCGCAGGCGGTCATCATCATGAGATGGACGATAGCGACGAGGGCGACCACTTCCGTAGTCAGCCACTGCAGTAATCATCGAATCGTTCGCGGTCCCTGCAGCGCAGGGCCGCGGATGCCTCATTGCTTCGCGTCTTCGACCGCGAACGTCGCTTCCTTCCCCGCCTTCACATTTACCTCGACCGCCTTCGTCCCTACCGACAGCTGTCCCAGGTTGCCGTTCCACTCGATCTCGGGTTTCTTCCCATGCGGCTTGCCGCCGTCGACCAGCAGCACCTTGCCATCGAATTTGAGCGCCTGGCCCTGGATCTGGCGCCGCACTGCCTCGAACCCATCCTTCTCCACCGGATCGCGCCGCAGAAGGCCGCGTAGCCCCGCTGGCTGGTCCAGGTAGAACGGCCGCACCGCGCCTTCCGAGAACAGCACCAGCGCCTCGGCCTTGTCGCTGCGCGCGATCGCGAACAGGCGGTTCAGCCAGAAGCGGTTGGCGACCGTCCGGTCTTCGTATTCGCTGTTGCGCCCGGCCGCCGGCAGGAAGTGATTGTTGCCGGCCGGGAGATTGATGGTGGCATACAGCACCTTGCCGACCTTCCAGTGGGCATTCTCGGCATAGCTGCGAAAACGCGGGCTGGCCGACAGCTGGGTCAGGTGGATTTTCTCGCGGCCCAGCGACTCGGGCTCGCCATGGAATAGTTCGCGCAGGCGGTTCAGGCGCTCGATCGCATTGGTGCGGTTGGCCGAGTTGCGGCAGGCCGTCCAGTCGCTGCCGGCCAGCGACACGACGGTCGGCCGCCGGGCGCGCTCGATGATGTCGCGCCGCTCCTGGTACAGCCGGTCGCCGCAGCTTTCCTTCTCGCCTTTGATGCCGTTGATGACGACGAAGGCCAGCGATTTTTCGGATGAATCGGCCAGCGCCGCTTTCAGGCGCGCCTCACCGTCCTCGCCCGAGTCGTTGCCGATCACCGCGAACCGGTGCGCGCTGCTGTCCGCCTTGTCCTTTGCGCCGGCAAGCGACGCGAAGGACAGCAGGGCGGCCAGCAGGAGTGATCGGCGCCGTGCTTGCATCAGGCGGCGAGGCGCTTGAGCTCGTAGAGACGTTCGAGCGCTTCGCGTGGCGTCAACGCGTCCGGGTCGATCGCATCGAGCGCGTCGCGCAGGCCGTCGTCCAGGGGCTCCGCAGCAAACGCCGGCGCCGGGGCCTCGTCGATTTCTTCCTCGGCGAGCGGCGCGGCGAACAGGTCGCGCTGCGGCGTCGCATCCAGCGCCTGCGCTTCCAGGCGCGCCAGGTGCTTGCGCGCGGCCTTGATCACAGGCTGCGGCACGCCCGCCAGCTGCGCCACCTGCAGGCCGTAGCTTTGCGAGGCAGGACCATCCTGCACCGCGTGCAGGAACACGATGCTGTCCTTGTGCTCGACCGCCGACAGGTGCACGTTGGTGGCGCTCGGATAGGTCTCGGGCAGCTGGGTCAGCTCGAAGTAGTGGGTTGCGAACAGCGTGAAGCTGCGGCTGGTGTCGATCAGGTGGCGCGCGATCGCCCAGGCCAGCGCCAGGCCGTCGAAGGTCGAGGTGCCGCGGCCGACTTCGTCCATCAGCACCAGCGAGTGCTCGGTGGCGCCATTCAGGATCGCGGCCGATTCGGTCATCTCGACCATGAAGGTCGAACGGCCGTTGGCCAGGTCATCGCTGGCGCCGATGCGGGTGAAGATGCGGTCGATCGGGCCGAGCGTCGCGCTGGTGGCCGGCACGTAGCTGCCGACGTAGGCCAGCAGCGTGATCAGGGCCACCTGGCGCATGAAGGTCGATTTACCGCCCATGTTCGGGCCGGTAATCAGCAATAAGCGCCGCTCGTTGGACAGCTTGCAGTCGTTGGCGATGAAGCGTTCGATCTGGTTTTCCACCACCGGATGGCGGCCTTCGACGATGGTCAGGCACGGCGCATCGCTCAGCGTAGGCGCGCACCAGTTGTGGCGCAGCGCGTGGCTCGACAGCGCCACCAGCACGTCGACCTGGGCCAGGGCGCGCGCGATGGTCTGTAGAACGCCGATATGGGGCGCCAGGTCGGCCAGCAGCTGGTCGTACAGGATTTTTTCGCGCGCCAGCGCGCGGTCTTGCGCTGACAGGGCCTTGTCTTCGAAGGCCTTCAGTTCGGGCGTGATGTAGCGTTCGCAGTTCTTGAGGGTCTGGCGGCGGCGGTAATCGTCCGGCACCTTGTCGGCCTGGCCGTTGGTGACTTCGATATAGAAGCCGTGCACCTTGTTGTACTCGACCCGCAGGTTGGCGATGCCGGTGCGGGCGCGCTCGCGCGTCTCGAGGTCGACCAGGAACTGGCCGGCGTTCTCAGACAGCGCGCGCAGCTCATCGAGCTCGGCGTCGAAGCCGCGCGCGAACACGCCGCCGTCGCGCACCATCGCCGCCGGCTCTTCCATCACGGCGCGCGTGAGCAGGTCGACGCACGCGCCCGGCGTGGCGAGATCGTCGTGGATCTCGCGCAGCAGGCAGGTGTCGCCCGGGATGAAGCAGCGCGCCACCTGTTCGCGCACGACAGGCAGCGCTGTCAGGCCAACGCGCAGGGCGGCCAGGTCGCGCGGCCGCGCGGTGAGCAGGGCGATGCGGGTGGTGATGCGTTCAATGTCCGGCACTTGGGCCAGGGTCGACGACAGCGCGTCGTTGGCATCGGCCTGGATCAGTGCTTCGATCGACTGGTGGCGGCTGCGTGCGATGGATTGGTCGCGGCGCGCGTGGTGCAGCCAGTAGCGCAGCAGGCGCGAGCCCATCGCGGTGCGGCAGCCGTCCAGCAGCGAGAACAGGGTCGGCGACTCCTGGCCGCGGATGGTCTCGGTCAGTTCCAGGTTGCGGCGGGTGGCGGCGTCCAGGCCGATGTATTCGTTCTCGGTTTCGCAGGCGAGGCCGCGCACGTGCTGCAGGCCGCGGCCTTGGGTCGACTGCGCATAGCGCAGCAACGCGCCGGCTGCGCCGAACGCGGCGCCGAGACCATCGGCGCCGAAGCCGGTGAGGGTGGCCACGCCCAGTTGCTCGAGCAGGGCGCCGTGGCCCTTGACCACATCAAAGTGCCATTCGGGCACACGCTGGAGGTGGGCATGAGAAGCATCAGTCTCGAACATGTCAGCGCAATCTGCGCGCAGGATCTCGGCCGGCGCGATGCGTTCGAGTTCGTGCGCCAGGCGCTGTTCGACGGCGCGCGCATCGCCCGAGAATTCCATCAGGCGCAGGTTGCCGCTGGCGAGCGACAGCCACGCCAGGCCGGCGGTGACGGTTTTACGCTGGTTGATCAGGCACAGCGCCAGCAGCGGGCGCTCGGCCTTCTCGGGCAGCAGGTCGGAATCGGTGAGGGTGCCGGGGGTGACCACGCGCACCACCTTGCGTTCGACCGGACCTTTCGACAGGGCCGGGTCGCCGATCTGCTCGCAGATGGCGCAGGATTCGCCCAGCTTGACCAGCTTGGCCAGGTAGCCGTCTAGCGAGTGGAAGGGCACGCCGGCCATCTTGATCGGCTGGTCGCCCGACTTGCCGCGCGCGGTGAGGGTGATACCGAGCACGCGCGAGGCTTTTTCGGCGTCCTCGAAGAACAGCTCGTAGAAGTCGCCCATGCGGTAGAACACCAGCATGGTGGGGTAGTCGGCCTTGATGCGCAGGTATTGCTGCATCATCGGAGTGTGCTTTTCCGTCGCGCTGTTCTTGATGGCGGCGGCGTTGATTTCTTTGGGGGCGGTGGTCATGTCGTCTGAATCGGTACGGCTTGGCGCGTGAAAGGCCAGGACTTGACATTTTAACCCGATCGACCCGGCAGTCCGCTGCAAAGATCGTCGTTGCTCAAGAGTTTTTTCTCGAGTGCTAGCCGCTAAAGTGCATTGTCAATAGAGGACGCTCGTGCTTCAAGCGGCGTGCGCGATATTGCTGAAGCTTTGCCTCGGCGCTGCCATCCGTTACAAGCGAGTCACCACGCGGTCCAGAAGCGCTTCGAGCGAATCCATTCGGCAATTGTACGCGTCGATATTCGCATCCAGCCATTCGCTACGGCTGAGCGGCTCCCAGCGCAGGGCGTACCCGGCATTAATGCTGATGACTTCAAACAGGAGCCGTTGGGCGCGACCATTACCATCCCGAAAAGGATGAATGACGTTGAGTTCGCTGTAGTAATGAGCCAGCCGACTGACAAAGCTCTTGCGCGATGAATTTACAAGGTAGTTTTCTTGTTCCAGCTGTCTGAAGAGCTTTTCCGCCTCGGGTTCGATCCTGCTCACGTTGGCGAAACGAGTTCCGCCTTTGCTGATGTCGACGGTGCGCAGTTCGCCGGCCCAGCGGTAGACGTCCTGGAAGAGATGGCGATGGATGGCACACAGCGCGGACAGCGAAATGTCGTCGAAGTCAGGTTCGAACTGTTCGATGCGCGCCTGGGTCAACTCGACCTCGGCGACTTCGAGGCCATCCTCGTCGGTGATGGCAAGCTTGTTGATCAGGCGTCCGAATTGGCGTAGCAGTACTGCGTGTCTCCGCCAACGCCATACTTATCAGGCACGGGTCGGCTTCAGCGTCGGCTTGGCTGTCGAGGGCTTCTTGGCAGCGACCGGCTGTGGCGACAGGCCCTCCAGGCGTAGGCTGGCGCGATAGTTCTCGGTACGGAGTTTCAGGAAAGCCCTGCGCTTCATCTCATTCGTCAGCATTGCACGCTTCCTTAAAGAGTTTCGGATATTGTAACCCTCTCTTGACGGCCAGGATACAGGGGCGCAGTCCATTCGTTGTAACGCGATTGTTCGGCGTGCTCATGGCGAGCGCATGGCGCTTGCGTCAAACAAAAAATCGTTGCTGCTCGCGAGTTTTTCGTCTGAAACACCGGCGGCCGGCAGAAGCCGGCCACCCTTTTCAACAATTACGGTTTCGCCGCAGCCTTCGCCTGTGCAATCCAGCTATCGAACAGTTCCTGATGGAACTTGATCCACCCGGCCGTATGGCGCGCGATATCGTCCTGCGACCCTTGCCCATTGCGCACGCGCTCGTTCTGCGCATTGATATCGGCAATCGGCAAGCGCATGACCTCGAACAGCTTGACCGCCGCCGGATTCTTCTCGGCCCAGGTGCGATTGACGACGAAGCGCGTGGTGTTGACGGCAAATCCATAATCGCTGCCGTCGGCCATGCGGGTATTGGTGTTTTGTGGATTCGATGAGTGCGGCACCTGCAGCCATACGACGTCCTTGCCCGGCACCAGCACGCTGCTCACCCAGTAGGGCGTCCAGGTGTAATACAGGATCGATTCGCCGCGCTTGTAGCGGCCGATCGTATCGGCGATCAGCGCCGAATAGCTGCCCTGCACATGCTTGACCGTCGGACGCAGCTTGTAGCCGTCCATATGGTGTTCGATCATCGCCTCGCAGCCCCAGCCCGGATCGCAGCCGGTCAGGTCGGCCTTGCCATCGCCGTCATGGTCGAACAGCTTGGCGATGGCCGGGTCGCGCAACTGGTCGATATTGGTGATGTTGTGCTTCTCTGCCGTGGCCTTGTCGATCAGGTAGCCCTGGGCGGCAGGGCCGGCATACTGGCCTACACGCAGCAACTTGGCGTCGCCGCCCGCGTTGTCGTAATAGTCCTTGTGCAGCGGGTCCCAGTGCACCGCGAGGAAGGTCGCGTCGCCATTGCTGACGGCGATGTGCGCGGTCGGGTAGGCGATTTCCTTGCTCGGCTGCGTTTCATAGCCCAGCTGTTCCAGGGCGCGATTGGCCAGCATGGTCTGGAAGGTTTCTTCGGCCAGCGGGCCTTGCAGGGCCTGCACCTTGATGCCCTTGCCGGGCAGGTCGGCGCTTGGCGTTTGCGCCGTCGCGATGCCGGTGCAGAGGGCGAGCCCGGCAAGCACGAGGGCCGAGGTCCAGCGAAACGCGCGCTGCGTTTTATAGGTGGCGTTGAAGTGTTCGGTTTGACGCATCGTTATCCTTTCCAGTCTTATTGTGCGGTGGTGGGCGTGGCGGCTGGGGCCGCATCGGAGCCGGCGGCACCGCCGAGGCGGCGCAGGACGAAGCCAACTGGACCGGTCTGGTGCCAGTGGCGCACGCCGCGGCGCGGTTGCCCCATGGCCTGGGTCAGGCGGTCCAGCATGATGGCCAGCAGGACGATGCCGAGACCGCCCACGGTGGCCAGGCCCATGTCCAGGCGGCCAATACCGCGCAGCACCATCTGGCCGAGGCCGCCGACCGCGATCATCGAGGCGATCACCACCATCGACAGCGACAGCATCAGCGCCTGGTTGATGCCGGCCATGATCGACGGCATTGCCAGCGGCAGTTGCACGCGGGTCAAGAGCTGCCAGGGCGAGGCGCCATAGGCGCGCGCCGCTTCGATCAGGTCGGGACGCACCTGGCGAATGCCGAGGTTGGTCAGGCGCACCAGCGGCGGCAGGGCGAAGATGATGGTGACGATCACGCCTGGCGCATTGCCGATACCGAACAGCATGACCACCGGCACCAGGTAGACGAAGGCTGGCGTCGTCTGCATGGCGTCGAGCAGCGGGCGCAGGATGTTCTGCGCGCGGTCACTACTGGCCAGGAAGATCCCCAACGGTAAGCCGATGATCAGGCAGAACACCAGCGAGGTCAGCACCAGCGACAGGGTGATCATCGCTTCCGGCCACACGCCCAGCGCGGCGACCGCCACCAGCGCCAGCACGGTGCCGACGGCCAGCGCACGGCTGGTGAACTGCCATGCCAGCAGGCCGATGATGGCGATCAGGGCGAGGGACGGCACGGCCAGCAGCAGCTGGCTGGACCCGGTCAGCGTTGCGTCGATCGGCGCACGCACGGCCTGGAAGAAGGGGCGGAAATGCTCGACCACCCAGCCCAGCCCATCGTTGATCCAGGATTGCAGCGGCAGCGCGCCATCGAGGGCGTGCGCCAGGTCGAAACTGCTGGCGTGCTCGGGCGTGACAGCCGGCCCCGCCGCGTCGAGCCAGGAAGTGTCGCTCGGTGGCGTCGGCAGCCAGGGGTTGGTCTGGGCGACTTGCTCTGCCGCCTGCTGTACTGCCGTGATGCTGTTTTCGGTCGTGCTCATGCTTGTCCTTTCTGATGCTGTGCCTCGGGAATGGCGGGCGTGTCGGGGTCGAGGAATTTCAGCAAGGTGGTCTTGCTGATCGCGCCGCACAGGCGTCCGTCATCGCCCACCACCGGCACCGCGTACGGCAGTTGCGCCACCTGGCCGAACAGGCCGGCGACGGGTTCGTCCGCCTTGATGGTCTGCACGTCCGCCAGGAAGGCATGCGCCAGGCCCAGCGGGCCGGTATGGCCGTCGAGGGCGCTGCGCAGGGAGTCCACCGACACCAGGCCGAGGAATTCGCGCTGCGGATTGACGACGTAGGCATAGGTGCGGTCCTGCTCCTCCAGCATGGAGAGCGCCGCGCGCGAACCGCGGGTCGGCGATTCCGACACCACGATCTGGCTCTTGCGGGCGATGTCGCTGGCCTTGAAGACCGCCGCCGCATCGACGCCGCGCACGAAATTGCGCACGTAATCGTCGGCGGGCTTGCGCAGGATTTCCTCGGGCGTGCCGACCTGCACCACGTGGCCATCCTTCATGATGGCGATCCGGTCGCCGATACGCATCGCTTCGTCCAGGTCATGCGAAATGAAGACGATGGTGCGGCGCTTGATCTGCTGCAGGCGCAGCAGCTCGGATTGCATCTCGGTGCGCATGATCGGGTCGAGCGCCGAAAACGCCTCGTCCATCAGCAGGATCGATGGATCGCTGGCCAGCGCACGGGCCAGGCCCACGCGCTGCTGCATGCCGCCGGACAGTTCGTCGGGATAGCTGGCAGCATAGCCCGCCAGGCCAACCTGGGCCAAAGCTTGCCGCGCCTGCTCATGGCGCTCGGCCTTGGGAATGCCGGCCAGCTCCATGCCGAAGGCGGTGTTGTCGAGCACCGTGATATGCGGCAGCAGCGCGAACGACTGGAACACCATGCTGATGTCCTTGCGGCGCAAGGCGCGCAACTCGGCGTCCGGCAGCGTGTTGATGTCGTTGCCGTCGACCAGGATGCGGCCGTCGGTCGGCTCGACCAGGCGGTTGAGCATGCGCACCAGGGTCGACTTGCCCGAACCGGACAGGCCCATGATGACGAAGATCTCGCCCGCTTCGATAGTGAAGGTGGCGTCGAACACGCCGATCGTGCAGCCGGTCTTGGCCAGGATGTCTTGCTTGTTGGCGCCTTGGCGAACCAGCGCCAGCGCGTCGTCGGGCTGGTCGCCGTACACCTTGAAGACATGGTCGATGATGATTTGTTTTGCCACGTTGTTGTTCTCCTTCGATTTGGCGAATGGAATGAAACCCTGCAGCCAATGGCGTTCATGGGAATCGATGGACCCGAACCGTCGGCAGTGCGAACGGTGCGCAAGCGCGCAGGCGACGGAAAGGGCGGACGCTTTGCCGGCGGGCGGGTGCTGACGCGCATTGCGTCAACGATGTCGGGATGCTGGCGCTAGGCCTAAGAGCTATTTCCCACCCAACGGATGGCAAATATGGTGCAGCAGGGGTGTTGCTACGAATAACTATTGTCTAGTGGGCATGAATTATAGAGCAAGTCGAATGATAAGTCAATTTGATTTATTTATTCGACGTGCGCGACGCTGGAGCGACTATCGCTTGTGCTCGGTTCGCCATGCGCCCGGCGCCAGGCCCATCATTTTTCGGAACGTCCTGCCAAAGTGAACCGGATCCGCAAAGCCCGTGGCGTGCGCCACCTCGCCCAGGCTCGCATCGGAAGCGGACAGCAACTGCTGTGCGCGCCGGATGCGGGCGTCGAGCTGCCATTGGTAGGGCGCCAGGCCGGTCGATATCTTGAACGCGCGGCTGAAATGGGCTTGCGACAGGTTGACCAGCGCCGCCAGGGTTTCGAGCTCGACACGGTGCGGGAGATTCGCATCCATATAGTCGATCACCCGTCGCAGCTGCCATGGCGCGAGTCCACCGGCTTTGAATTCCGTGATGCGCGGCGCTGCGAATAGCTGGGACGATACGGCGGTAATAATGCCGTCGCCATATAAATGCATCGACGGGTCGGGGTTATGGACTGCCTCGGAAAGCAGCTTGACCAGATGCCAGATCCGGTCGTTGGAAAAACGCAGCCTCGGGACGCCGATCCTGTCCGGATCCAATGTCGTTTCGAGGCGTTCGCTCAGGACGTCGAGGTCGAACACGAGCACGGCGTCGACGACGCGGCGCGCGTATTTTGTGTGGCCCCAGATCTCCATGCCGGCCGGCGCGAAATACATATGTCGCGGCACATGCTCGACGGGGCATGGTCGATGCTGTTGCAGACGCGGCTCGCATGCGCCTCCATGCTCTTCCAGCACGACGCTGAGGCGTGCGTGATCGCGGTGCGGCAGGATGCTCGTGCCCTCGCCGTCACAGTCGTAGCCTGTGACGACGAGCTGGACGCCGCTCCACGCGCGGCCCGCCTGCGAGAGACCGATGATGTTGTGGGGGAGCGGCGGGGGCGTGACCATTGGGGCGCTAATAAGGTTCTCCTAACACTGACTTCGTAGATCCGGCGCAGCAGGAATGAACCAACGATAGCAGGATTGAACATTGTCGCGCCTATATCGGATTGGTATCGTTCTATCTCCAACGCATGGGCGTCGGGACGATTTTGCTGGCCGCGCGTGGTGCGCGCTAGTGCCGTTCCCGGATGTGCTGTGTTGCGCATCCGGGAACGCCTGCGCCTGCCGTTGCGCCTGGCGCAATGTCCGATATATGCATCAAATGAATGAGATAAGCGAGGAGAGTTGATGGCTGGAGCAAGCCTGGGGCAGACGATCGGCCCGGTGGTCGTCCTGATGGGGGCGGCCGTGATCGCCGTGCCGTTGTTCCGGCGGCTGGGCCTTGGAGCGGTCCTTGGCTATTTTGGGGCGGGCATCCTGGTGGGACCGTCGGTGCTGGCCCTGGTCACCGATGCGCGCTCGATCCTGCATATCTCCGAGCTGGGCGTGGTGATGTTCCTGTTCGTGATCGGGCTGGAGCTGCGGCCGCACAAGCTGTGGGCGATGCGCGGCCAGATCTTCGGCCTGGGCCTGGCCCAGGTGTCCGCCGCGACCGCCGCGCTGGCGCTGGCCGGCTATGCGATGTTCGGCCTGTCCGGGCCGGCCGCCTTCGTCGCCGGCGCGGGCTTCGTCCTGTCCTCGACCGCCGTCATCATGACGGCGCTGCAGGACCGGGGCGAGATCGCGAGCGAGCAGGGGCAGAAGTCGGTCGCCATCCTGCTGTTCGAGGACTTGATGATCGTGCCGCTGCTGGCGGTGGTCGCCTTCCTGGCGCCGCCGCTTCACGGACAGCAGGGGCAAGGATGGTCCGACCTGCTGCTGGCGATCGGCGCGCTGGCGGTGCTGCTGGGCGTGGCGCGCTGGGGGCTCGATCCGTTCTTCGCCTTGCTGGCCAGGTCGCGCACGCGCGAAGTCCTGACCGCGGGTGCGCTGCTGGTGGTCCTGTGCGCGGCGCTGCTGATGGAATTGGCCGGCCTGTCGATGGCGATGGGCGCCTTCCTGGCCGGCGTGATGCTGTCGAGTTCGAGCTACCGGCACCAGGTCGAAAGCGATATCGAGCCGTTCCGCGGCCTGCTCATGGGGCTGTTCTTCCTGGCGGTGGGCATGTCGCTCGACCTGGCCATCGTCGCGGCCGAATGGCGGCTGCTGCTGGCCATGTTGTTCTGCTTCATGGTCGCCAAGGGCATCGTCGTCCACGTGGTCGCGCGCCTGTTTGGCGCTTCCAACCACCAGGCCCTTCACCGCACCTCGATGTTCCTGCAGGGCGGCGAGTTCGCCTTCGTGCTGTATGCCGCCGCGCTCTCTGCCGGCGTGCTCGACGAACGCGAAAACGCCTTGTTCGCCACTGTCGTGATCCTCTCGATGGCGCTCTCGCCGCTCCTGACGCTCGTGACCGACCGCCTCTTGCGGCACGAGAAGTCGATGGACGGCGTCGAGCATGCGCGCGACCTGAAGGGGCGGGTGCTCGTCATCGGCTTCGGCCGCTTCGGCCAGATCGCCTCGCAGGTGCTGCTGTCCAGCGGCGTCAGGCTGGCGGTGATCGACAAGGATCCGGACCGCATCCGCGATGCGCAGCGCTTCGGCTTCAAGGTGTTCTTCGGCGAAGGCACCAGGATGGATACCCTGCGCCATTCCGGCGCCGGGCAAGCCGATGCGATCATGGTGTGCGTCGACGAGCCCAAGGCCGCGAACGACATCGTCGCGCTGGCCAGGCGCGAGTTTCCGCAGGCCCGGCTGCTGGTGCGCAGCTACGATCGCGGCCATGCCATTACCCTGATCCGCGCCGGCGTCGATTACCAGGTGCGCGAGACCGTCGAATCGGCCTACCTGATGGGCGCCGAGGGCCTGCGCGCGCTGGGCTTTGCCGAAGCCGACGTCCACGAGGCGGCGCTCGACATCCGCCGGCGCGATGCCGAGCGCCTGGCCGAGCAAATCCACGGCGACGAGCTGTCGGGCCGCGATCGCCTGCACCTGCCCGTCATGCCGGAGCCGTTGGGCAAGCCGGCGACGCAGGGCAGTATCATCTAGGCGACGCCGCGTGGCGCAACCGGGAGCAGCGTAGTGGATATCGAAGAGTTGCAGACATTCGTGGAAGTCGCCGATGCCGGCGGCATTTCGGCGGCCGCGCTCCGGCTTGGCGTGTCCAAGTCGATCGTCAGCCGGCGCCTGGCCCGGCTCGAGGAGGAGCTGGGCATCCAGCTGCTGTCGCGCACCACCCGCGGCGCGGCGCTCACCGAGGCCGGCACCACCTTCCGCGACTATGCGGCCAGGGTCTGCGCCGAGATCGCCCTGGCGCGCGAAACCATCCTGCCCGCCGGCGAGCTGCGCGGCCGCCTGCGCATCGCCGCGCCGCTGTCGTTCGGACCGACTCACTTCGCGCCGGTGCTGGCGGAAATGGCGCGCCTTCACCCTCGGCTGCAGATCCACACCTGCTACAGCGACCACAATGTGGACCTGATCGCGGACGGTTACGACTGCGCGATTCGGCTCGGCTACCTGCAGGATTCCAACCTGGTGGCGCGGCGGATCGGGCCGATTTATGGGCTCACCGTCGCGAGTCCCGCCTACATCGCCGCCCACGGGGCGCCCGAGACGCCGGACCAGCTCTTGTCGCACCAGGCCCTCATGCAGGGCACCGAGGCCTGGCAGTTCCTGGATGGCGAGAAGATCGTGTCGGTCCGGCCCCAGGGCCGCTTCAAGGCGGATAACGGCACCGCACTGGTCGCGGCCGCGCTGGCGGGGGTGGGCGTCGCCTACTTGCCCTATGGCCTGATGCATGAGTACCTGGATTCCGGCGCGCTCGTTCCGGTCATGACGCGCTATCCGCCGCCGCCGGCCGGCGCCTACGTCGTGCGCCCGCCAGGCCAGCATCCGGCGCGCAAGATCCGCATCCTGACCGATCTGCTGGTGGCGTATTTCGACACCAAGCCGCCGATCGCCAGCGCCTGGCCCCGCGCCCAGGCTTCCCACAATTGACCAAGGAGCAAGAAAAACCATGATTGACATGATCATCGAGCAGCGCCGCCGCAGCCTGGGCGGCAGTTTCGAAGTCGGCCGCGTGCTGCCGTTCGCCAAGCAGCGCATGGTGGGACCGTTCATCTTCTTCGACCATATCGGGCCGCTCGACCTGGCGCCGGGCCTCGACCGCAGCGCCGACGTGCGCGCGCATCCCCATATCGGCCTGTCGACGGTGACCTATCTGTTCTCGGGCCGGATCATGCACCGCGACAGCGTGGGCGTCGAGCAGGAGATCCATCCGCACGAAGTCAACTGGATGACCGCGGGCAGCGGCATCACGCACAGCGAGCGTTTCGAGCATGCGCGAGCGCACGGCGACCACCTGCACGGCATCCAGGCCTGGGTCGCGCTGCCGAACGGGATGGAAGAAATCGCGCCGTCGTTCTCGCACCACTCCGGCGCCGACCTGCCGCAGTGGAAGGATGGCGGCGTCACCGGCCAGCTCATCGCCGGCAGCGCCTATGGCCTCTCCGCCGCCGCGAAAACCTGTTCGCCGCTGTTCTATGCCCATCTCGACATGCAGCCGGGATCGACCGCCGAGATCCCCGGCGGCTACAAGGAACGCGCCCTGTACATCGCCACCGGCGCGGTGGAAATGGACGGCATGCGCCTCGAGAGCGGCCGGATGCTGGTGCTGGGGGCGGCGGCCTCGCGCGTCAAGGCGCTGGAACACGCGACCGTGATGGTGCTCGGTGGGGACCCGGTTGGCGAGCGCCATCTGTACTGGAACTTCGTCTCGTCGTCCAAGGATCGCCTGGCGCAGGCGGCGGCCGACTGGCAGGCGGGCAGGATGAAGCTACCGGATGCGGACGACAAGGAGTTCACGCCGCTGCCGGATGCGCCGCCACCGCCGGTGATGGGCGGTAGCGCTGCCGCCGATCGTGCATCACCTTTGTGAAAGCTCCGGCCGTGTCGATCGACCATTTCCCCATCGGCCTCGAGATGGATGTCGCCTATCCCGAATTCCAGGTCAGCCTGACGCTGCTGTCGTCGACACAGCTGAAATTCGAGATCAAGGACGGGCCGTTTGCCCGCGCCGAAATCGTCGCCATCCAGGTCGTCCCGCTGGGTAACGGCATGTTTGTCGTGAGCTGGCAAGAAAGAGACGGCGCCAGCGTCGTCAATGTCCAGGACTACGATCGTGGCGTGGTCCACTCGTATGCGACGCTGCCCGGCGGCAGATTCCTGCGCATGGAAGGCACCATCACCGTCACGCGGCCTGCGCTACAGGCATCGGACGAGCGGCCGCGACGCAACAAGGCGCTGGTGCTCGAGGCGATGACCTCGCTGTTCCAGGCGCACGATGCGTCGGCGGTCGACCGCCTCTATGCCGCGGATTACATCCAGCACAATCCCGACATCCCGCAGGGGCGAGACGCCCTGCGCGCGCTGGTGCCCGGCATGTCGAAAGACGTACACTACGAACCGGGCATGATGGTGGCCGAGGGAGACATGGTTGCCATCCACGGACGCATCCGGGGCTGGGCCGAGGCGCCGCAGGTGGTGGTCGACCTGTTCCGTATCGAGGATGGCAGGTTGGCCGAGCACTGGGACGTGTTGCAGGATGAAGCGCCGGTCAGGACGGCTGCGGGCGTGGCGATGTTCGATCCTCGGGAAGGACAGTGCAGCGTCCCTCGATGACGATGCGGTCATCGCACACGGCCGCGAATCCGCCCGCGGTATCGCTCTGGAACAGCGCAACGCTCGAACCCAGGGGGACCGGCCGTCGGAAGCGGCACCAGACCGATGTGATGTCCTGGCCAGAAGCCGTTTGCAGCAGCGAACAGGCTTTCGCCAGGGTGTGCGCGCCGTGGATGATCGGCGCGCCCATCCCCATCAGGCGCGCCGACCACCGCCACAGGTGGATCGGATTCCAGTCGCCCGACAAGGCCGCATAGCGCCGGCCGGCGTCACGCGCGACGGTCCATTCTCCAAGCGCCTTGCCATGCGGCGCCTCGGGCGGCGGCGCATCGCGGCGCGCGCGGCTACCGCGCCGGATCAGATAGGTGCTGTCGCAGGAAAAGGCCAGCCGTTCGCCATCGAAGGCGCGCGTCTCGAGCACCGCATGCAGCGCGCCGTTCGAGGCGGGAGGCGGCAATTGCAAGGCGGTCGTCACCGTCAGCGGCGCGTCAATCAGGATTGGCCCGTGCATCGCCAGCCGGTTCTCGACATGGATCAGGCCTGGAATGCGAAACGGGATCGGGCAGGCCAGCATGGTCGCCAGCTGCGCGCGCTGCGCCAGCAGGTACAGGAAGGTGAGTGGAACGGCGTCGCCTTTGAATCCAAACGCGGCGTTATAGCGGCGCAGGTGATCGGGGTCGATCCGGTCGAGGCGCCAGGTGGCGCCGTCCTGGCCGGTCGACGCGCGTGCCGGACGCTTGAGCAGCGCCCGCAGCAGCATGGCTCCGCCAAAAGGAGGAAGCGAAGATAGGGAAGATAGGGGCGGAGTGCTCATCGGCGCAGGATAACATCCTCCCTCTCAAGTCCTGACGCAGCAAGATCCGTCAGCTAACCGCAGGAACCGTCATTGCCGCTCGACCGTCGCATTGCTACCTTATTGCTTCCCAAGCGCGCCCCGGTGCTTGGCCAATTTAAGGATAGACAAAATGAGCAAGAATGGACTCAAGGCGCTTCTGCGTCCAGAAGACAGCATCGTCGTTCTCATCGACCACCAGCCATTCCAGTTCGCATGCCTGAAAAGCCATGAGCCGACCATGATCATCAATAATGTGGTTGGCCTGGCCAAGGCAGCGAAAGTCTTCAATGTGCCAACGATCCTGACCACCGTGCTGGAAGAACGCGGCGGCTATCTCATCAAGGAACTGCAGGCAGTCTTCCCTGAACAAAAGCCGATCGACCGCACCTTCATCAACACCTGGGAAGACACCAAGGTCACCGACATCGTGAAAAAGAGCGGCCGCAAGCAGCTGGTGCTCGCCGGTCTGTACACCGAGATCTGCCTGGCGATGCCGGCGATCCAGGCTGCAGGCGAAGACTACGATGTCTTCGTCGTCACCGACGCATCCGGCGGCGTGAGCGAGGAAGCGCACGACATGGCCGTGCGCCGCATGGTCGCAGCCGGCTGCACGCCGATTACCTGGTTTGCCATCGTGTCCGAGTGGCAGCGCGACTACGCACGCGAGAGCACTCTCGAGGGCGTCACCAACATCATCTACGAAAACGGCGGCGCCGCCTCGGTGGCCCTGTCGTGGGAAACCCAACTGCTCAGCGCCCCCCGCGCCAGGAATCAGGCCTGATCAGCGGCAGCGCGCCACGAGCGCGTGGCGCGCTGCCATGCCACACAGAGGAAAACAATGCGACAGCAGGGTATCGTGGTGCTCGCCGACGCGTCGACGGGACGATTCGGCATGCGCCTGGCCGATGGCAGCCATGTGCTGGCCGAGCAGCTGGATGTCCAGCCGCTGCATGCGGGCGATGAATTCTACGGTTGGATGGATGCGGTCGGTGTGGAAGCGCTGACCGCCGATTCCGGGAACGGCGTCAGCGTCTTCGTTCTGGCGTATGGCCTGTCACGCGAGGCCATGGAGGGAGAGCTCGGCGGGTGACGATGCCGTGGCATCGTCACTGCCCTTTTTTCCGGCGAGATTCAGGCCGCCTTGGCCTGGGTCACGCGCCGCGTGATGTGCGCCAGCGCCGCATCGACCTGGTCGATCAGCACCAGGCACAGGTCGCCCTCGTCCAGGCGGTCGAGGGCGCGGTCGATGGCGACGAACTCGCCATCGATCTCTTCCACGTGCCCGGTGCGGGTGGCGCCGGCCAGGCCCGCGCGCAGCAGCGCGATCACCTCGCCGTCGGCGCGGCCGCGCTGGCACTGGTCCTGGTACAGCAGCACATCGTCGAATGACTTGCCGAGGATTTCGGTCTGCTGGCGGATGTCCTGGTCGCGGCGGTCGCCGGCGCCGCTGATCACCACCGAACGGCGCTTGGCCGGCATGCCTTCGACGGCATTGACCAGCGCCGCGATTGCGTCCGGATTGTGGCCGTAGTCGGCGATCACGGTCGCACCGCGGTAGTCGAACACATTGAAGCGGCCCGGCGCATTGTCGCTCTCGCCCACGAAGGTTTTAAGACCCAGGCGGATCGCATCCCACGACGTGCCCACGCCCCAGGCGGCGGCCACCGACGCCATCACGTTCTCGACCTGGAAGCCCACCACGCCGCCACGGGTGATCGGCACTTCCTTCAGGTCGATGCGCTCCACAAAACGGCCCTGCGCGGCCACCAGGTAGCCTTCTTCGACGAACACGACGCGGCGGCCCTGGGCGCGATGCATCGCCATGACCGGATTGCCGACGTCCTGGGCGAAGAAGGTGACTTCGCCGCGGGTCTTCTCGGCCATCGCCGCCACTGTCGGATCGGCGGCATTGAGCACCGCCATGCCGCCCACGGCCACGTTCTGCACGATCACGCGTTTCAGCACGGCGAGATCTTCCAGGGTGGTGATGTAGTTCAGGCCCAGGTGGTCGCCGGCGCCGATATTCGTCACCACCGCCACCTGGCACTTGTCGAAGGCCAGGCCTTCGCGCAGCAGGCCGCCGCGCGCCGTTTCGAACACGGCGGCATCGACGTCCGGGTGCAGCAGCACGTTGCGCGCGCTGCGCGGACCGCTGCAGTCGCCGCTGTCGATGCGGCGGCCTTCGATGTAGACGCCGTCGGTATTGGTCATGCCGGTGCGCAGGCCGGAGGCGGTGAGCAGGTGCGCGATCAGGCGCACGGTGGTGGTCTTGCCGTTGGTGCCGGTCACGGCCACCACCGGGATGCGGCCGTCGTCGCCATCCTTGAACAGGGTGTCCATGATCGCTTCGCCGATCGCGCGCGGCTTGCCGAACGATGGCGCCAGGTGCATGCGCAGGCCTGGCGCGGCGTTCACTTCGACGATGCCGCCGCTCACGTCCTCGATCGGTTTCAGCACGCTGTCGGCCACCAGGTCGACGCCGCAGATGTCCAGCCCGATCATGTGGGCGGCGGCGATCGCGCGCTCGGCCACTTCAGGGTGGACGTCGTCGGTGACGTCGGTGGCGGTGCCGCCGGTCGACAGGTTGGCGTTGTTGCGCAGGACCACGCGCTGGCCCAGGGCCGGGACCGAGTCGGCGTTCATCCCTTGCTGCACCAGGGTGCCCAGGGCGATGTCGTCGAAGCGGATCTTGGTCAGCGAGGTCGCGTGGCCGTCGCCGCGGCGCGGGTCGCGGTTGACCGCGTCGACCAGCTCGCGCACGGTGTGCTTGCCGTCGCCGATCACCTGCGGCGGTTCACGGCGCGCAGCGGCGACCATCTTGTCGCCGACCACCAGCAGCCGGTAGTCGTGGCCCGGCAGGTAGCGCTCGACCAGGATGTCGTCGCGGAACTCGCTGGCTGCTTTAAAACCGGCGTCGAGCTGTTCGCGGGTGGTGACGTTGACCGTCACGCCTTTGCCCTGGTTGCCGTCCTTCGGCTTGATCACGACCGGCAGGCCGATCTCCAGGGCCGCGGCCCAGGCGTCGTCCGGGTCGGCCACGCTGCGGCCCTGCGGCACCGGCACGCCGGCCGCGTCGAGCAGCTTCTTGGTCAGTTCCTTGTCCTGGGCGATCGACTCGGCGATGGCGCCGGTGGCGTCGATCTCGGCGGCCTGGATGCGGCGCTGGCGGCTGCCCCAGCCGAACATCACCATGCTGCCTTCGGTCATGCGGCGGAACGGGATGTTGCGGGCCACGGCGGCCTGCACGATCGAGCCGGTCGATGGGCCCAGGCGCACGTCTTCATCGGTATCGCGCAGCTGCTTGAGCGCGGCGGCCAGGTCGAACGGGGTGTCGGCGCGGGCCGACCCGATCAGCTGCTGCGCCAGGTCCAACGCCAGGCGGCCGACGTCTTCCTCGCTGTATTCGACCACGACCTGGTAGATGCCGGTTTCCAGGGTGGCGGTGGTGCGGCTGAAGGTCACCGGGCAGCCGGCTTCGGCCTGCAGGGCGAGCGCCACCAGTTCCAGCACGTGCGACAGCGGCACCGTGTCGTCGTGGCCGAAGGGTTGCAGGGCGCCCATCTGCGGGAAGCGCACGCGCAGGCGCGATTCGAAACCATTCAAGGTGGCGATCGATTCTTCTTCCGGCGTGCACGCCACGATGGCCTCGACCGAAGTGTGATGGCTCCAGAGATTTGGGCCACGCAGGGCCCGTACGCGAGATACTTCCATAAACCGTCTTCCTTTATTAATGGATTACTTCTTCGGCGTCGCGTCGAAGGCGCGCAGGCCACCGCACAGCAGGTCGCTCGGCACGCCGAGGGCCCACGCGGCGGCCACTGCGGCCAGCACGTTCTCCGGATACTTCACGGTCGACGGCTTCATTGCCGCCAGCGCGATCAGCGGCGTCTCCTGTTCGCCCGCGGCCAGCACGATGCGGCCGTCGCGTGCGAACACCACGCGTTCGCCGTCCTGGCGGTGCGCGGCCAGGACAGGGTTGGTTTCGTCGGCCGCGTAATAGATCACGCTGCCGTCGCACAGCTCGGCCAGGCCGGCCACCTGTTCGTCGGCCGCGTTCAACACCGCCACGCCGTCCGGCAGGATCACGTCGACCTGGCTACGGATCACGGTGCGCATCGCATCTGCGTCGCGCACATGGAACTCGGCCACGTCCTCGATGCCGTTCATATCGGTCACCACGCCCACCGCGCAGCGGTCGTAGGGCAGGCCGTCCTGCAGGATCGAGCGCGCGTTCGATTCGAACACGGCGGTTTCTACGTTGCGGTTGATCAGGATGCGCTGGGCCGCCTCGACGCCGGTCGAGTCGCGATTGGAGATGGCGCGCGCGTTCAGGTACAGGCCTTCGCCGTTGGCGACGCCGACTTCCTTGCGCGTGATGTTGACCAGGCAGCCGACCAGGCGCGTGATCAGGCTGCAGCCCTTGGAGCCGGTCACGCCGACCACCGGGATACGGCCTGTCTGCTCCTGCTCGAACAGATGGTCGACGATGTCCTTGCCAACGTTGCGCGGGGTGCCGCTGGCCGGCTTCATGTGGGCCAGGAGGCCCGGGCTGGCATTGACTTCGATGATGGCGCCGCGCTGCTCTTCGAGAGGCCGCGAGATGTCTTCGCACACCAGGTCGATGCCGGCGATGTCCAGGCCGACGATGCGCGCGGCCAGGGCGGCGGCGTGGGCGACGTCGGGGTGCACCAGGTCGGTCACGTCGTCGGCGACGTTGCCGTTCACCTGGATCAGCACTTTCTGGCCTTCAGGTGGGACGGAGTCGGGGCTCAAGCCCTGGCGCTGCAGCTGCAGCTGGTTCTCTTCGCTCTCGCGCGGCTTGACGGGGCTTAAGGGGAATTCCTCGCTCTCGCCGCGGCGCGGATCGACGTTGATCTGGGTTTCGCACAGCTCGGCCACGTTCTGGCGGCCATCGCCCGTCACCCAGACCGACTCGCCGCGCGCGGCAGCCACGACCTTGCGGCCGACCACCAGCAGGCGGTGTTCGTTGCCGGTGATGAAGCGTTCGACCAGCACCGATTTGCTCTCACCCTCCACCGAAGCGATCGTGTAGGCGGCCTTGACCTCGGCTTCGGTCAGCAGGTTGAGCGACACGCCGCGGCCATGGTTGGCGTCGATCGGTTTCACGACCACTGGCAGGCCGATGTCCTGGGCCTCGTCCCATGCGTCCTCTGGGCTGCGCGCGATCGCGCCTTCCGGTACCGGCACGCCGCACGACGAGAGCAGCGACTTGGTCATGTCCTTGTCGCTGGCGATGCCTTCGGCGATCGCGCTGGTGCGGTCGGTCTCGGCGGTCCAGATGCGGCGCTGGGCAGCGCCGTAGCCGAGTTGCACGAGGTTGCCGTCGGTGAGGCGGATCGACGGAATGCGGCGATCGGTGGCGGCGTCCACGATGTGGGCGGTGGACGGGCCCAGGCAGTGGCGGTCGACCATATCGGTCAGGCGCGCGACTTCGCTGGAAAGGTCGAACGGCTCGTCGTTGATCGCGGCCATCATCAGGCGGTGGGCGACGTCGAGCGCGGCGCGGCCGACGGTTTCGTCGCGGGTGCGGAAGGCCATCTTGTAGATGGCGTGTTCGCCGGTCGAGCGGGTCTTGCCGAAACCGGTCTTCATGCCGGCCAGGTTCTGCACCTCGAGCACGATGTGTTCGAGGATGTGGCCGGCCCAGGTGCCGTCACGCAGACGCTCCAGGAAGCCGCCGCGGTAGCCGACGCCGCAGTGGTGCTCGACCAGTCCGGGCAGCCAGGCGGTCAGGCGCTCGGTGAAGCCGGGAAGAAGGTTCGAGGGATAGTCTTCCAGCTCGCCGATGTCGAGCCAGGCCTCGAGTACCGGACGGTAGGTCCAGATATTCGGTCCGCGCAGATAGGTCACGCGCAGGAATTTGATGTCATTCTTCTTGGTCATGTAATCACTTTTGCCACCTGGCGACTCTCTTGCGCTGGCGACTTGTCCTTGTCTGCCCGACTTTCAAAACGGTGCCGAAAGCGGCCGCGTACAGATCGACTCATGTACACTTGCCGGCCTGCTGCGCCGCAACATTCCTACTAACACGTTTCTTGTGTCATCCAAACGATACGCACAAACGTTCTAGCGCTCTGTGGAGCGTTTCACGCAATGGCGTAACGACGATCCTCGTGCATCGCCGAACCGGCGCCATGTCCACCCTTAGAGAACAAAAGCCTGTTATCGGGCGCAATACATGACAACTCAACAACCTGCTATTCCATCGTCGCTTGCCTTGGCCGCCAGTTCCGTACCTGAACGGTGGCAAAGTGACGTCGCGAAACAGCTTGCACCAGGGGAAAACGTTTTAAGCAGCGTGGAGGTTGACCTCGACGCGAAATTACATTTTTCAAAAGGCCTGGTGCTGGTGACGGATCGCCGCCTGCTGGCGCGCGCGCCGGGCGAGACCGTCTGGCGCGACTGGCCGCACCGTGCGGGTACCGAACTGCGCCACCATGACCATGCCGGGGTCGGCCACCTGGAGCTGATCGACGATGGCGGGCTGCTGTCCGCCTGGCGCTTTACTCTCGGCCAGAACCTGCACGCGATCCGCGTCGCCGACCATTTCCGCGACCAGGTCCAGAGCGTGGCCTCGGGCGTGCCGGTGCAGGCGCCGGACCAGCATACTTGTCCAAGTTGCAAGGCCCCGCTCGAGCCGGATCAGGAAGATTGCCCGATCTGCGAGAAAGTGCTGCATACGCCGCCGTCGACCTGGACCCTGTTCCGCCTGTGGCGCTTCGCCCAGCCCTATAAAGGGCAATTGCTGCTGGGATTCTTGCTGATGCTGGGCTCGACCGGCGCGCACATGATTCCGCCGTACCTGACGATGCCGCTGCTGGACAATGTGCTGATCCCGTACCAGAACGGGCAGCAGATCGATACCAATCTGGTCTATATGTATATGGGCGGCCTGTTTGCGGCCGCGCTGCTGGCCTGGCTGCTGGGCTGGGCCAAGACCTATGTACTGGCGCTGGCCTCCGAGCGCATCGGCGCCGACCTGCGCTCGACCACCTATGAACACCTGATGCGGCTGTCGCTGGAATTCTTCGGCGGCAAGCGCACCGGCGACCTGATGGCGCGCATCGGCAGCGGTTCGGACCGGATTTGTGTCTTCCTGTCGCTGCACTTGCTCGACTTCCTGTCGGACGTGCTGATGATTGTGATGACGGGCATTATCCTGTTCACGATTAATCCCTGGCTGGCGGTGGTGACCCTGCTGCCGCTGCCATTTATTGCCTGGATGATCCACATCGTGCGCGACAAGCTGCGCACCGGTTTCGAAAAAATCGACCGCGTCTGGGGCGAGGTGACCAATGTGCTGGCCGATACCATTCCCGGCATCCGGGTGGTCAAGGCCTTTGCCCAGGAAAAGCGCGAGGCGGCCCGTTTCCGCGAAGCCAACAAGCACAATCTTGCCGTCAACGATAAGCTGAACCGGGTGTGGTCGCTGTTTTCGCCTACCGTGTCGTTCCTGACCGAACTGGGCCTCCTCGTGATCTGGTGCTTCGGCATCTGGCAGGTGTCGCGCGGCGACATCACGGTCGGTACCTTGTCGGCCTTTATCGCCTATAGCGGCCGCTTCTATGTGCGCCTCGATTCGATGAGCCGCATCGTGTCGGTGACGCAAAAGTCGGCTTCGGCCGCCAAGCGCATCTTCGACATCCTCGACCACGTCTCGAGCGTGCCGGACCCGGTCAACCCCGTGAAAGTCGACAAGATCGAGGGCAATATCGAGCTGCGCGAAGTCGGTTTCCGTTACGGCAATCGCGCAGTCAACCGCGGCATCTCGCTCAAGATCAAGGCTGGCGAGATGGTGGGCCTGGTCGGCCACAGCGGTTCGGGCAAGAGCACGCTGGTCAACCTGATCTGCCGCTTCTACGACGTGGCCGAAGGCGCGATCCTGCTCGATGGCCAGGACATCCGCTCGTTTGCCGTGGCCGACTACCGCCGCAATATCGGCCTGGTGCTGCAAGAGCCTTTCCTGTTCTTTGGCACCATTTCCGATAACATCGCCTACGGCAAACCGAACGCCACGCGCGAAGAGATCATTGCTTCGGCCCGCGCCGCCCACGCCCACGAATTCATCCTGCGCCTGCCGCAGGGCTACGATTCGATGGTCGGCGAGCGCGGCCAGGGCCTGTCGGGCGGCGAGCGCCAGCGCATCTCGATTGCGCGCGCCTTGTTGATCGATCCGCCGATCCTGATCCTGGACGAAGCGACCTCGTCGGTGGACTCGGAAACCGAAAAAGAAATCCAGAAGGCGCTCGACAACCTGGTGCAGGGCCGCACCACCATCGCCATCGCCCACCGCCTGTCGACCCTGCACCGGGCCGACCGCCTGGTGGTGCTGGACCGCGGCGTGGTGGTCGAAGAAGGCAATCACGACGAGCTGATGGCGCGCGAAGGCGCTTATCACCGACTCTACGAAGCGCAGGCGCGCAACGTGGACCAGGATCTGGACGACAAGGACGCATGATGACGCAAATGAGGAGCATTCAAACTATCCCCTTCCAGCTGCGCCGCGACAGCTTTGGCAAACTCATTATTACCCTGGAAAATGGCGAGGAATGGGTCGGCGTGACGCCGGTGCGCGCCTTCCCGATCCAGGCGCCGACCAAGGGCATTTCACTGGTGCGGGAAGGCGGCAAGGAAGTCGCCTGGATCGACGACCTGGCCGATATGCCGGACACCATCCGCACCCTGATCCGCGAGGAAATCGACGGCCGCGAGTTCATTCCCGAGATCCTGGCCATCAAGGACGTGTCGAGTTTTGCCACACCCTGCACCTGGACCGTGCAGACCGACCGTGGCGACACCGCCTTCGTGTTGAAGGTCGACGAAGACATCCGCCGCATCGGCGAAGCCTCGCTGCTGATCGCGGACAACCACGGCATCAACTTCCTGGTGCGCGATATGTTCAAGATCGACAAGCACAGCCGCAAGATCCTCGACCGCTTCCTGTGAACCTGTGTTGAACCGGGCGCCGGGCGATTCAATTGCCCAGCGTTCGGCTACCCACATACCGGCGGCGGCGATCCGGCTACAGTCTTCTCATCGGCCACATGGCCATCCTTTCAGGAGAAGACTATGGATTCCATCAACCGCAACCAACCCGAAGAAAACCGCCGCGACCTGGCCGGCGTCGATGCCATCGAGCGCATCAAGGACATGATCGACGACGCCGACTCGTGCTTCTTCTGCACCGGCAATGGCCACGGCTCGAGCCGTGGCGTGCGTCCGATGAGCGTGCGCGAGACCGACGATGCCGGCGCCATCTGGTTCTTGAGCAGCATCGACAGCCACAAGAACCAGGAATTGCAGGCCAATCCCACCGTCAAGCTGTTCTTCCAGTCGGGCAAGCATTCCGGCTTCCTGGAACTGGACGGCCACGCCGAGGTTTCGCAAGACAAGGCGCGCATCAAGCAGTTGTGGAACTCGATGCTCAAGACCTGGTTCACCGGGGGCGAGGACGATCCACGCATCACCGTCATCAAAGTCACGCCCAAGGCCGGCTATTACTGGGACAACAAGCATGGCGACGCGGTGGCCGGCGTCAAGGTCGCGGTCGGCGCGGTGATCGGCAAGACGCTCGACGATTCGATCGAAGGTACACTGTCCTTCTGATAAACAAAGAGAGGCAGGCGGGTGCATTTCATCCTGGCGACGATCGGCTCGGCCGGCGACCTGTTTCCCTTCCTCTGGATCGGCCGCGCACTGCGTGAGCGCGGCAACCGGGTCGATTTCCTCGGCCCGGAACAGCATGCGCAATACGTCGAGGCGGCCGGACTCACTTTTCACGGCTTGCCGGCCGATATGGCCGTGCTCGACCACCCCGACCTGTGGCACGCCACCCGCGGCCTGGCCGTGGTGTGGGAAGCGACGCGGCCGGCGATGGCGCAGCTGCCGCGGGTGGTCGAAGCGCTTGCCCGCAAACAGCCGAACGAGCGGCGCGTGCTATTGGTCCATCCGCTGGCGCTGCCCGAGGCCGACCTGTGCCGCCACGCCTGTCCCGGCCTGAAAATCGCGGCGGCCTGGCTGGCGCCTTCCAATCTGCCGACCGTGCACGATCCGCTGCTGCTCGGCCCCTGGCCGGTGCCGGCCTGGGTGCCGCATGGCGCGCGCCGCTGGCTGTGGCGCGCATTGGCGGCGCGCTTCGTCGATCCGGTGGCCTTGCCCGGCCTGAACACGGCGCGCGTGGCGCGCGGCTTGCCGCAGGTCGGCAATATGGTGGACTACATTCCTTCCATCCCCGACCTGTCGCTGGCATTGTTCCCCGACTGGTTCGCCGCGCCGCCGCCGGATTGGCCCCGGCCGCTGTACCAGGCTGATTTTCCGCTGTACGACCCCGATCCGAACGCCGCGCCGAGTGTTGGGCTGCGCGCCTTCCTCGATGGCGGCGCGCCGCCGGTCGTGTTCACGCCAGGCACCGGCAACCGCCAGGCACGCGCCTACTTCGAGGCGGCGGCGCAGGCGTCGACCGAACTCGGCCTGCGCGCGGTGTTCCTGACGCCGCACGTCGAACAGGTGCCGGCCACGCTGCCGCTTAATGTCTGCTGGCAGGAATACGTCCCGCTGAACGCCTTGCTGCCTCACGTCGCGGCCCTGGTCCATCACGGCGGCATCGGCACCACGGCCGAAGCCTTGCGGGCCGGCACGCCGCAACTGGTGGTGCCGCTGGCGCACGACCAGTTCGACAACGCGGCGCGGGTGGTGGCGATGGGAGCCGGCGCCAGCCTGCATGCGGCGCGCGTTACGCCGGCAAGCATGGCGAAGGCCTTGCAGGAGGTGGTCGGGAATACGCAGGTCGCGGCGCAGTGCGCCAGGCTCGCCGCGCGGTTCGAGGGGCAGAGCGGCGTCGATGGAGTGTGTGCGCGCCTGGAAACCCTGGCTTGACCGCACTGTTGGCAAGCGCACCGACGTCGGGCGCCGGCAGGCGTCCAATGGGGCATTCTCGATAATGCCGGAGGGCAGATGCCCAGCAAAACTTCCAACAAGAAAAACATGGCCAAAAACATGGCCGAAGACGGCTACGTCCACGTGCGCGGCGCGCGCGAACACAATCTGAAAAACGTCGACCTCGACATTCCGCGCGGGCAGCTGGTGGTGTTCACCGGGGTGTCCGGCTCGGGTAAATCCTCGCTGGCCTTCGGCACCCTGTATGCGGAAGCCCAGCGGCGCTATCTGGAATCGGTCTCGCCCTATGCGCGCCGCCTGTTCCACCAGATGCCGGTGCCCGAGGTCGACGAGATCGAAGGCTTGCCGCCGGCCGTCGCCCTGCAGCAGCAGCGCGGCACGCCGACCGCGCGCTCTTCGGTCGGCAGCGTCAGCACCTTGAGCAATTCCCTGCGCATGCTGTATTCGCGCGCCGGCGATTATCCGAAAGGGCAGGAGCTGCTGTATGCCGAATCGTTCTCGCCCAACACCCCGCAAGGCGCCTGCCCGCGCTGTTCGGGCCTGGGCCGCATCTACGACGTGACCGAACACTCGATGGTGCCGGACGACAGCCTCACGATCCGCGAGCGGGCGATTGCCGCCTGGCCGCCGGCCTGGCATGGCCAGAACCTGCGCGACATCCTGGTCACCCTCGGCTACGACGTCGACACCCCGTGGCGCGACTTGCCCAAGAAGGACCGCGACTGGATCCTGTACACGGACGAGAGCCCGACGGTGCCGGTGTATGCCGGCTTCACGCCCAAGGAAACGAAGGCGGCCCTCAAACGCAAGGAAACGCCCAGCTATCAAGGCACCTTCACCGGCGTGCGGCGCTACGTGATGCAGACTTTCGCCAATACCGAAAGCGCCTCGATGAAAAAGCGCGTGGCGCGCTATATGGTCAGCAGCGCCTGCCCCGAGTGCGAAGGCAAGCGCCTGCGGCGCGAATCGTTGTCGGTGACATTCGCCGGCCACGACATCGCCGAGATCTCGCGCCTGCCGCTGGCACGGCTGGCCGAACTGCTCCAGCCCTATGCGCAGGGCAAGCACAAGGATGAGGACAAGCGGCACCTGCACAACGAGCAGCTGATCGTACGCCGCCGCATCGCCGCCGACCTGGCCGCGCGCCTGGAAGTGCTGCTCGCGCTGGGTCTGGGTTACCTGGCGCTGGAACGCAGCACGCCGACCCTGTCGCCGGGCGAGTTGCAGCGCCTGCGCCTGGCCACGCAAGTGCGATCGAGCCTGTTCGGCGTGGTCTACGTGCTCGATGAACCATCGAGCGGCCTGCATCCGGCCGACACCGAAGCACTGCTCGACGCGCTGGCCCAGCTGAAGGCGGCCGGCAATTCGCTGTTCGTGGTCGAACACGCGCTGGACGTGATCCGCCAGGCCGACTGGCTGGTCGACGTCGGCCCGCTGGCCGGCGAGCGTGGCGGCCAGGTGTTATACAGCGGCGTGCCGGAAGGGCTGCGCAAGATCGAGGCGTCGCAGACCCGGCGCTACCTGTTCGGCGAAGCGCCGCCGCCGCAGCGCACGCCGCGTGAGCCGGGCGGCTGGCTGAAGCTCGCGGGCGTCCACCGCAACAACTTGAAAGACCTGGAAGTCGCTTTCCCGCTCGGCGTCTTGACGAGCGTGACTGGCGTGTCGGGCTCCGGCAAATCGAGCCTGGTGAGCCAGGTGCTGGTCGAGCTGGTGAGCCAGGCCCTGGGGCAGGGCGGGGCGGCGCAGGATGAGCAGCCGGACGAGCCGGACCTGGAACGCGACGAGCAACTGCCTTTGGCCGGCCACATCGTGTCCGGCATGGAGGGCGTGCGGCGCCTGGTGCGGGTCGACCAGAAACCGATCGGCCGCACGCCGCGCTCGAACCTGGCGACCTACACTGGCCTGTTCGACCAGGTCAGAAAGCTGTTTGCCGCCACCAAGGATGCAAAGAAGCGCCGCTACGATGCCGGCCGCTTCTCGTTCAACGTCGCCAAGGGCCGCTGCGAGCATTGCGCCGGCGAGGGCTTCGTGATGGTCGAGCTGCTGTTCCTGCCCAGCGTCTACGCGCCATGCCCGACTTGCGAAGGGGCGCGCTACAACGCCGAGACGCTGGAGGTGACTTATCGGGGCAAGAACATCGCCGAGGTGCTGGGCATGACGGTGGGTGAGGCGATCGACTTCTTCAAGGACGAAGTGTCCGTCGAGCGTTCGCTGGAAGTGCTCAACGAGGTCGGCCTGGACTACCTGCGCCTGGGCCAGCCAGCCACCGAGCTGTCGGGCGGCGAGGCCCAGCGCATCAAGCTGGCCTCCGAACTGCAGCGGGCCACGCGCGGCGATGCGCTGTACGTACTGGACGAGCCGACCACCGGCCTGCATCCGGTCGACGCCGACCGCTTGATGGTGCAGTTGAACCGCCTGGTCGATGCCGGCAACACCGTGATCGTGGTCGAGCACACCATGCGGGTGGTGGCCGGCAGCGATTGGGTGATCGACGTCGGCCCCGGCGCCGGCGACGAAGGAGGATCCGTAGTGGCTTCCGGCCCACCCCAGGATGTCGCGCGCAACAAGAAAAGTCGCACTGCACGCTACCTGGCGGCGCAGATGAATTAGTAAAAGTCAGGAAAGCTAGCGCGCCGAGCGGTGCGCCGGATTTGGTTGCATTTTGTTAAGATCGTTCTTTCGCCAGCCGGAACGCGCTTACGCACGACCGTGCCACTTTGGTGTGCGCGCAATTTCACATTTGCGTTACACTTAGGATATTTTTTTTCTAACAGAACAACAGGCATGGCCGGTCCAACCATACAAAACAGCGAGTTTCGCCGCATTCTTACCCGTAACGTCGCGCTGCCGCTAGGCATGAGTATCGTTAGCGCGATCGTGTTTGTGGGCATCATCGCCTACCTGATCAATAGCCTGACCTGGGTCGAGCATTCCCAGAAGGTGATCGGCGGCGCCCATGAAATTCGCAAGCTGTCGGCCGAGATGGAATCGGGCATGCGCGGCTACCTGCTGGCCGGTGACGAGGAATTCCTGTCGCCCTATGTCCTGTCAAGGCAACGCATGTCGTCCAGCCTCGATGCGCTGAGTGACCTGGTCAAGGACAATATCGCCCAGGCCGAGCGACTGACCCGGATCAGCCAGATCCAGAAGCAGTGGGAAGCCTTCGCCCAGGAGATGATCGACCGCCGCCGCTCCAATGACCTGAGTTATATCGATGCCGTCAGCAGCGGCCGCGGCAAGGCTCTGACCGACGAGATGCGGCGCAACTTCGACCTGGTGCTGGCCTCCGAGATGCGCCTGCTGCAGGAGCGCAGCGACGGCGCGCGCAGCACCACCTTCTGGTCGGTGGCGGCTTTCCTGATCCTTTCCGCAGTCGTCGGCGGCAGCCTGGCCGCCTTCGGCCGACGCCAGCTGGTGCACCTGTCCGACACCTATAACGAGGTGCTGGGGCACGAGGCCGAGCACAATGAGAAATTGCGCCACCAGGACTGGCTGCGCAGCGGCCAGAACGAACTGAATGTGCGCAGCGCCGGCCAGATCAACCTGGAGCCGCTGGCCGATGCATTGCTGCCCTACGTCGTGAAGTACCTCGATGGCGCGATTGGCGCCATGTACGTGCGCAGCGACGATGGCGCCATGCGCCGCATCGGCGCCTATGGCTTCAAGCATACGGACACCGAGCGCGCCGAGATCATCGCGCCGGGCAGCACGCTGGCCAGCAAGGCGGCCGAGGAAAACCGCCTGATGGTGCTCGAGCAGCTGCCGCCCGACTATATCAAGGTCAGTTCGAGCCTGGGCGACGCGCCGCCGCGCGCGCTGATCATCGCGCCGTTCCACAACCACGGCAAGGTCAAGGGCGTGTTCGAGATCGCCTTCCTGCGTCCGGTGGAGCAGCGCGACCGCGAGTTCCTCGGCTTCATCGCGCAGTCGGTCGGCGCCGCCATGGCCGCGGTGCTGTACCGCCAGCGCCTGCAGGACGCGCTGGAAGAAAGCCAGACCCTGAACGAGGAATTGCAGGTGCAGCAGGAAGAGCTGCGCACCGCCAACGAAGAGCTGGAAGAACAGTCGCGCGCGCTGGAAGAGTCGCAGTCGGCGCTGGAAAACCAGCAGGCCGAGCTGCGCACCACCAACGACCAGCTGGCCGAACAAGCGCTGAACCTGGACATGAAGAACTCGGCCCTGCAGTCGGCCCAGGAACAGCTGCACCAGCGCGCGGTCGAACTCGAAAGCGCGAGCCGCTACAAGTCCGAATTCCTGGCCAATATGTCGCACGAGCTGCGCACGCCGCTGAACAGCTCCCTGATCCTGGCCAAGCTGTTGTCCGACAATACCAGCGGCAACCTCTCCGACGAACAGGTGCGCTTCGCCCAGACGATCTACTCGGCCGGCAACGACCTGCTGCAGCTGATCAACGACATCCTCGACATCTCGAAAGTCGAGGCGGGCAAGCTGGACCTGGTGCCGGAAGACGTGCCGGTGCGGCGCGTGGTCGAGGGCCTGGCGCGCACCTTCGAGCCGCTGGCGCGCCAGAAGCAGCTCGAGTTCAAGATCGCCGTCGATCCGGGCGTGCCGGCCAGCCTGCATACCGACCGCCAGCGCATGGAGCAGATCCTCAAGAACCTGCTGTCGAATGCCGTGAAGTTCACCGAAGTCGGCTCGGTCAGCTTTACCGTATCGACCACGCCCGAGGGCGACATCGCCTTCCGCGTGCAGGACACCGGCATCGGCATCGCGTCCGACCAGCAGGACAAGATCTTCGACGCGTTCCACCAGGCCGACGGCACCACCAGCCGCCGTTTCGGCGGCACCGGCCTGGGCCTGTCGATCACGCGCGATCTGACCCGCCTGCTGGGCGGCAGCGTGGCCGTGTCGAGCGCGCCGAACGAGGGCAGCGTGTTCACCCTGGTGCTGCCGCGCGGGATCCCGGCAGTGCCGGCGCCGGCCGAACCGCCGGCGACGATGGCGCAGCTTCCGCATTACACGCCGGCGCCGGCTGCTCCCGCCATGCCGGCCGCGGCCAGCGCACCCGCTGCCAGCGCGGAACCGATCAACAGCTTCCCGGACGACCGCGACAAACCCGCCGGCGGCCGCCGCACCGTGCTGGTGGTGGAGGACGAGACGCCGTTCGCGCGCATCCTGTACGACCTGGCGCACGAACTCGATTACCGCTGCCTGGTGGCGATGAGCGCCGACGAGGGCCTGGCGCTGGCCGTGAGCCAGCGTCCTGACGCCGTGCTGCTGGACGTGCGCCTGCCGGACCGCTCGGGCCTGACCGTGCTGCAGCAACTGAAGGACAATCCGTCGACCCGCCACATCCCGGTGCACGTCATCTCGAGCATCGAGAACGGCGGCGAAGCCCTGCACCTGGGCGCCATCGGCTATGCATTGAAGCCGACCAGCCGCGAAGAGCTGGAAGACGTGTTCCGCAAGCTGCAGGAAAAATCGAGCCAGAAGATCAAGCGCGTGCTGCTGGTCGAGGACGACGAGCGCCAGCGCGAGAGCGTGGTGGCCCTGATCGCCGACGACGACGTCGAGATCGCGGCCGTGGGCACCGCCAGCGAGGCCCTGACCCACCTGAAGAACGAAGTGTTCGACTGCATGATCATCGACCTCAAGCTGCCCGATATGCAGGGCGGCGAGCTGCTCGAGCGCATGTCGCACGAAGAGCTGTGCTCCTTCCCGCCGGTGATCGTGTACACCGGCCGCAACCTGACGCGCGACGAAGAGGCGGAACTGCTGCGCTATTCGCGCTCGATCATCATCAAGGGCGCGCGCTCGCCTGAGCGCCTGCTGGACGAAGTGACGCTGTTCCTGCACAAGGTGGAATCCGAGCTGTCGACCGAGCGCCAGAGCATGCTCAAGGCGGTGCGTGGACGCGACCGCGTGTTCGAAGGCCGCACCATCCTGCTGGTCGACGACGACGTGCGCAATGTGTTCGCATTGACGTCGGCGCTGGAGCAGCGCGGCGCGAAGATCGAAGTCGGTCGCAATGGATTCGAAGCGATCGCGAAACTGGATGAAGTGCCGGGGATCGACCTGGTGCTGATGGATATCATGATGCCGGGCATGGATGGCCTGGAAGCGACGCGCCGCATTCGCGCCGACGGCCGCTTCGACCGCCTGCCGATCATCGCCATCACCGCCAAGGCCATGAAGGACGACCAGGAGCAGTGCCTGGCCGCCGGCGCCAACGATTACCTGGCCAAACCGATTGACCTCTCCCGCCTGTACTCGCTGCTGCGGGTCTGGATGCCCACCCTGGAGCGAATTTGAGCCAACCCCCGAGCGACTTCGACATCGAGCTGCGGATGCTCGTCGAAGCCGTCTACCTGAAGTACAACTACGATTTCCGCGACTACACCGGCGCTTCGCAAAAGCGCCGGGTGCTGGTCGCCATGCGTGAGATGGAATGCGAGACGGTGTCGGAACTGCAGTCGAAGGTGCTGCACGAGCCGAACGGTTTCGCCCAGTTGTTGCAATACCTGACGATTCCCGTCACCGAGATGTTCCGCGACCCGGAGTACTTCCTGGCGGTGCGCGAGCAGGTGGCGCCTTTCCTCAAGACCTACCCGTCGCTCAAGATCTGGGTGGCCGGCTGCAGCACCGGCGAAGAGGTGTATTCGCTGGCCATCCTGCTCAAGGAAGAGGGCCTCCTCGAGCGCAGCATCATCTATGCGACCGACATCAATCCCGAGTCGCTCGAGGCGGCGCGGCGTGGCGTGTTCCCGCTGGACCGCATGCGCTTGTATACCGAGAACTACCAGAAGTCCGGCGGCAAGGCCGCGTTCTCGGACTATTACACGGCGGCCTATGGCGGCGCGCTGTTCGAGCGCAGCCTGATGGAGAACGTGACCTTCGCCGACCACAGCCTGTCGACCGACAGCGTGTTCTCGGAAACCCACTTCGTCAGCTGTCGCAACGTGCTGATCTACTTTAACCGGCGCCTGCAGGATCGCGTGCTCGGCCTGTTCCACGACTCGCTGTGCCATCGTGGTTTCCTGGGCCTGGGCAGCAAGGAAAGCATCGACTTTTCCAGCTATGCCGAGCGCTTCGAATCGCTGGCCAGGCGCGAGCGCCTGTTCCGCAAGGTGTCGCCATGAACCTGGACCAGCAACTGGCCGCGGCCATGGGGTCGCGCCGGATCGAGATGGTCGTCATCGGCGGCTCGGCCGGCGGCGTCGACGCCCTGGTCGGCCTGGTGCCGGCGCTGCCGGCGGGATTCAGGCCGGCCGTGACCTGCATCCTGCACGTGCCGCCGGACCGCGACAGCCGCCTGGCCGAGCTGTTCGCCCTGCGCGCGGCGCTGCCGGTGCGCGAAGCGCAGGACAAGGAACCGATCCAGCCCGGCACCGTGTATTTCGCCGGTTCCGGCTACCACCTGTCGATAGAGCAGGACCGCAGCTTTTCGCTCAGCTGCGAGCCGCCGGTGCAGTTCGCCCGGCCGGCGATCGATATACTGATGGAGTCCGCCGCCGACGTGTATGGTTCTGCGCTGGCGGGTATACTGCTGACTGGCGCCAATTTTGATGGCGCCGAAGGCATGTGCCGCATCCGCGAACGCGGCGGCCTTACCATCGTCCAAGACCCCGAAGAAGCGCAGGCCAGTACCATGCCCGAAGAGGCGATCCGGCGCTGCGCTCCGCACATGGTGCTGCCGCTATCGGCGATCCGTGCCGTGCTGCCCCTGTTGGAGACCCCATGAACCAGGACCCAAGCAAAATTCTGATCGTCGACGACCTGCCGGAAAACCTGCAGGCGCTCGAGGCGCTGCTGCGCCATGACCAGCGCGCCATCTACCAGGCCGCCTCGGGCGAACAGGCGCTGGCGCTGCTGCTCGAGCACGAGTTCGCGCTGGCCATCCTCGACGTGCAGATGCCGGGCATGGACGGCTTCGAGCTGGCCGAGGTGATGCGCTCGACCACGCGCACGCGCCACATCCCGATCGTGTTCGTCTCGGCCGCCGGGCGCGAACTCGATTATGCCTTCAAGGGCTACGAGAGCGGGGCGGTCGACTTCATGTACAAGCCGCTCGACGCCGACGCGGTGCGCAGCAAGGTCAACGTGTTCGTGGCGCTCGACCAGCAGCGGCGCGAGACGCGGCGCCAGATGCTGGCGCTGGAACGGAGCCGGCACGAGCAGGAGGTGCTGCTGCGCGAGCTGAACCAGACCCAGCAGGAGCTGCAGCGCTCGCTGAAGATGCGCGACGAGTTCATGTCGCTGGTGGCGCACGAGCTGCGTACGCCGCTCAACACGCTGTTCCTGGAAACGCAGATGCGCAGCCTGCAGCTCAAGCGCGGCAACACGGCCGCCTTCGCGCCCCAGCCGATGGAGGCAATGATCCAGCGCGACGAGCGCCAGATCAAGTCGATGATCCGGCTGATCGACGACATGCTCGACGTCTCGCGCATGCGCAGCGGCAAGCTGTCGATCCGCCCGGCCCAGGTCGAACTGATGAACCTGCTGGAACGGGTGGTGAGCGACCTGTCGCTGCAGGCGGCCACCACCGGCAGTTCCCTGACGCTGCGCCCGCACGACGGCGTGACCGGCTGCTGGGACGAATTCCGCGTCGAGCAGGTGATCGTCAACCTCTTGACCAACGCGCTGCGCTATGGCTGCGGCCAGCCGGTCGAGGTCAGCGTCGAGCGCTCTGGCGACCTGGTGCGGATCGACGTGCGCGACCAGGGCAAGGGCATCGCGCCCTCCGACCTGGAACGCATCTTCGAGCCCTACGAGCGCGGCGCCCGCAACGGCGAGCCGAAGGGCCTGGGACTGGGCCTGTACATCTCGCGCCAGCTGGCAATCTCGCACGGCGGCGAACTGCGTGTGATCAGCAAGCCCGGCGAAGGCTCGGTATTCAGCCTGGTCCTACCCTGCACCGACATCCCCGTCTGCGCCGAAGCGGACGTCTAACCCCTCCACCCACTCCAGACCCAATTAGGGTCACAATCATGGTCAGAGTCGAATTGTTTGACAACTTTTGCGGATGAGCCGCTAATTCGACTGACCCTCGGTGGTGGCCGGGCAATTGGCCAATAAATCGACTCTGAGATAGCCCGGGTTTGGTGGACATCCAAAATAGGAGACAATACGTCCTATGGATGACACTACAACTTCGACGGCTAAGCGAACCGTTCGCAGCGCCGAATTCAAACGTGACGCGGTAGCGCGTCTCAAAGGTGGGTGCAACGCTACC
>NZ_JBDGJG010000003.1:458601-582445 GCF_057657035.1 Massilia sp. Soil_C_3 | reverse complement strand
CTCAGGTGGAAAAAATTCTCAGCTGTGCCTGATTAACCCTGTCCACCATTCCGGTGCATCTCACTCTGACCCTAATTGTTAAGCAATATTTCTGATCGGCCTGAACATTAGCGTCGAACTTATCGACATTCCGGGAAATTGCTCAATAAATCGACTCTGACCCTAATTCTTTGCGCCAGATTTGGCGACATTTTTGTTGGCGATTTAGAACCAATTAGAGCCGAGAACTAGTCTTACCGATGATGGCGCTCGCACGAACGTAAAACAAAGAGGGTCAGTGTCGAATTGTTTGCCAATTTTTAAAAATCAATTGGCAAATAATTCGACTCTGACCCTCATTATTTCGCTGCATGATTACAGGCAGCTGTTCATCGAGAATAGCTGCCGATCAAGCGGAGAAATTGCTCAATAATTCGACTCTGACCCTAATTAGGGGTTAGCTGCCGAAGTAGCGGCCGGAGCGGTGCCAGACCATGACCATGCTGCTCATGGCCACCGCGCTCAGTGCCGACCAGCCGACCAGGTGCGGGGCCACCAGGCCGAGGGCCAGCAGCAGGATGACGCTGTCGATCATGACCTGGGTGCGGCCGGCATTGATGCCGTACTTCTTTTGCAGCCACAGGGTGACGATGCCGGTGCCGCCGACGCCAGCGCCGTGGCGCGCCATGGCCAGGATGCCCATGCCGCAGAAGGTGCCGCCGCCCAGCGCCGCCACCGCGGGGTGGATGTGGTCGATCACCAGTACGAAAGGCATGATCTTGAGCAGGCCCATGACCAGCGCGCTGCCGGCCAGCGACTTGAAGGTGAAGAGCGGGCCCATGAACAGGTAGCCGAACAGGAAGAACGGCACGTTGATCATCATGAACAAGGTGCCCACCGATACGCCGCTCACGTACGACGTCAGCAGCGCAATGCCGGCCACGCCGCCCGTGATCAGCTGGGCCGCCTGCAGCAGCACGATGCCGATCACGACGAACAGCACGCCGACCGCAATGCCGTAGACGTCATCGAGTGGCGAATGCGGCTTGACCACGACTGCGCGCTGGGAAGACGATGCCGACCCGGGGAACATGGCAGACTGGCTCATCCGCGCACCGCCGCATCGACGTCGATGGTGGCGATCGCCACGCGAACGGACAGGGTCCGCCGGGTGGCCGTGCAGGGGGTAGCGACGAGCGTAGAGCTGAAGTTCATGTTCCTTGCGATATAGAGGTAACAGGGATGCCGGCGCGCCGGGTAGGCGCAAATGCGCGAAACGCACGGGGTATGGTGTGCTTCGGGCCGCTATTATCGCTCATGTTGCGGCGCAATGTCGATACGCCAGGCATCCTGGCGTAGTAGATGAGAAACACCTGGGCAAACAGGCTTGTGCGAAGCACCATGCCGGTGCGCGCACCCCTGTTTCAGTGCGACTTGCGCAGCCGGAATGCCCTATTCCGGTGCCCGCCCCGCCGCCAACTCGCGCTCCAGGAACTCGACGCACACCCGCACCTTGGCCGAATTGCCCAGCCGCTGCGGATACACGGCCCAGACATTGGCTTCCTGGCTGAGGTCAGGCAGTACCTGCACCAGCCGCCCGGCATCGAGATGGGGCTGGGCATGCCAGCGCGAGCGCAGGATGATGCCGGCGCCGTCGAGCGCCCAGCGCAGCGCGATCTCGCCATGGTTGGTCGACAGCGCGCCCGAGACCTTCACCGTCTCTTCGCCCCCGCGCGCGCGCAGCCGCCACACGCCGAACGGGTGGTCGCGCTCCTTGATCACCAGGCACTGGTGGCCGGACAGCTCCTGCAGCGAGCGCGGCGCGCCATGCCGTGCGAGGTAATCCGGCGCCGCGCACAGGATGCGGTGGTTCGCCATCAGGCGGCGCGCGATCAGCTGCGGCGCGATCTCGTCGCCGATGCGCACGTCGAGGTCGAAACCTTCGGCCACCGGATCGACCAGCCGGTCGAACACCTCGAACCTGATCTGCAGCGCCGGGTAAGCGCGTACCAGCTTGGCGATGGCCGGCGCCACCACATTGCGCCCGAAGCCGAAGCTGCTGCAGATGCGCACCCGGCCACTGGGCTCGCGGCGCCGCTCGGACACCTCGTCGACCAGGTCGTCCAGGCTGTCCAGGATGGCCTGGACCCGCGCGAAAGCCTGCTCGCCTTCCTCGGTGATGACGATGCGGCGCGTGGTGCGCTGGAACAGCCGCACGCCCAGCGCCTCTTCAAGCACGCCGATGCGCTTGCTCACATACGCCGCAGACATGCCCAGTTCCGCGGCGGCCTGGGCGAACGAGCCCTTGCGCACCACGGTCACAAACACGCGCAAGTCGGCATGCTCCAGCAGATTATTCACGTTTCGTGTTCCTTGCCGCCACGGAAAGCCATATTATAAACACCGCGTTTCGGATTATGCTTGGCACACCCATCCAGCACCCAGGAGCACGCCACATGAACACCCACAAGATCGCAGTCATCGCCGGCGACGGCATCGGCAAGGAAGTCATGCCCGAGGGCCTGCGCGCCCTCGACGTGGCCGCCCGCCGCTTCGGCATCCGCCTCGAATTCACCACCTTCGCCTGGGCCGACTGCGACTACTACGCGCAGCACGGCAAGATGATGCCGGACGACTGGCGCCAGCAGCTCGACGGCTTCGAAGCCATCTATTTCGGCGCCGTCGGCTGGCCCGACACGGTGCCCGACCACATCTCGCTATGGGGCTCGCTGCTCAAGTTCCGGCGCGAGTTCGACCAGTACGTCAACCTGCGCCCGGTGCGCCTGATGCCCGGCGTGCCCTGCCCGCTGGCCAACAAGAAGCCGGGCGACATCGACTTCTACGTGGTGCGCGAAAACACCGAAGGCGAATACTCCTCGGTCGGCGGCAAGATGTTCGAAGGGACCGAGCGCGAATTCGTGCTGCAGGAATCGGTCTTCACCCGCCACGGCACCGACCGCATCCTCAAGTACGCCTTCGAGCTGGCCCAGCGCCGCCTGAAGAAACACCTGACCGCCGCCACCAAGTCGAACGGCATCTCGATCTCGATGCCCTATTGGGATGAGCGCGTGGCCGCCATCGGCCAGCAGTATGGCGACGTCAAATGGGACAAGTACCACATCGACATCCTGTGTGCGCGCTTCGTGATCTCGCCCGAGCGCTTCGACGTGGTGGTGGCCTCGAACCTGTTCGGCGACATCCTGTCGGACCTCGGCCCGGCCTGCACCGGCACCATCGGCATCGCGCCATCGGCCAACCTGAATCCGGAACGCACCTTCCCGTCCCTGTTCGAACCGGTGCACGGCTCCGCGCCCGACATCTACGGCAAGAACATCGCCAACCCGATCGCGATGATCTGGTCCGGCGCGATGATGCTCGAGTTCCTGGGCCAGGGCGACGCCACCTATACCGCCGCGCACGACGCCATGCTGGCGGCGATCGAACGCTGCCTGGTCGAGGGGCCGCGCACGCCGGACATGGGCGGTGTGGCCAATACCACCGAGGTGGGCCAGGCGGTTGCGCGCTATCTGGACAAGGACAGCTGACCTGCGCCCGGCCCGCTTGCATGCCGGCCGGGCCGGTGCTACCGTCCACTGCATCACTGACATCCCGCCCGAAAGGACAGCATGGCGCCGTACGACGCAAACGAGCCGGAATACGTCGGCTTCTGGCTCCGGGTAGGCGCCGCCCTCCTCGACACCATCCTGGTGATGATGCTCACGGCGCCGCTGCTCTGGTACCTGTACGGGCCGGCATATTGGCACGATCCGTCCTTCGACGGCGGCCTGGCCGACCTGTTCATCGGCTGGGTGCTGCCCGCCATCGTCGTCATGCTGTTCTGGCTCGCGCGTTCGACCACGCCGGGCAAGATGGCCATCGACGCCGTCATCGTCGACGCCCGCACCGGCGCCAGGCCGAGTGCGCGCCAGTTCCTGGTGCGCTACGTCGGCTACTTCGTCTCCAGCATCCCGCTGGGGCTCGGCCTGATCTGGGTCGGCATCGATGCGCGCAAGCAGGGCTGGCACGACAAGATGGCCGGCACGGTCGTGGTCAAGCGGCGCAAGCGCACGACGCCGCCACTCAGGCGGTAAGCCGCCGCATCTCGGCAATCAGGTCGGCCTTGCCCTCGAACCCGATTCCCGGCAAGTCCGGCATCGTGATGTAGCCATTCTCGACCTTCACGCCGTCCGGGAAGCCGCCATACGGCTGGAACAGGTCGGGATACGACTCGTTGCCGCCCAGCCCCAGCCCGGCCGCGATGTTCAACGACATCTGGTGCCCGCCGTGCGGAATGCAGCGGCTGGCCGACCAGCCATGCTGGCGCAGCATGTCGAGCGTGCGCAGGTATTCCACCAGCCCGTAGCTCAGCGCGCAGTCGAACTGCAGCCAGTCGCGGTCGGGACGCATGCCGCCGTGGCGGATCAGGTTGCGCGCGTCCTGCATCGAGAACAGGTTCTCGCCGGTGGCCATCGGCTTGTCGTAGTAGTTGCGCAGCGTGGCCTGCAGCTCGTAGTCGAGCGGATCGCCCGCTTCCTCGTACCAGAACAGATCGTACTGCGACAGCGCCTTGGCGTAGCCGATTGCGGTGTCCAGGTCGAAGCGGCCGTTGGCATCCACCGCCAGCTTCTGGCCATCCCCCAGCACGCTCAGGATCGAATCGATGCGGCGCAGGTCTTCGTCGAGCGAGGCGCCGCCGATCTTCTTCTTGACCACCGTATAGCCGCGGTCGAGATAGCTGCGCATCTCGTCCTTCAGCTTGCCGTGGTCCTGGCCTGGATAGTAATAGCCGCCGGCCGCGTATACGAACACTTTCCGATCCGGCTCGCCGCTGCCGTAACGCTCGGCCAGCAGCTGGAACAGCGGCTTGCCGGCGATCTTGGCGGTCGCGTCCCACACCGCCATGTCGATGGTGCCGATGGCTACCGAGCGCTCGCCATGGCCGCCCGGCTTCTCGTTGGTGAACATCGCCTGCCATACCTTGTGCGGATCCAGGTTGTCGCCGCTGGCGTCGACCAGCGACGCCGGGTCGGCCTCGAGGATGCGCGGAATGAAGCGCTCGCGCATCAGGGTGCCCTGGCCGTAGCGGCCGTTGGAATTGAAGCCGTAGCCGATCACCAGCTTCCCGTCGCGCACGACGTCGGTGACCACGGCGACCACGCTCAGCGTCATCTTGCTGAAATCGATGTAGGCGTTGCGGATCGGGGAGCTGATCGGGACAGTCTTTTCGCGGATCTCGACGATTCTCATCTGGTATTCCTTCGCTTGCGGTTGAACGAGCCACCAGATTATTCGCTTCAAAGGCGGTTATGATTGAGCCGGATTCACTAGATTATTAACCTGCGGTGAAAAACGACCTCGCCTCCCACCTCGAATTCTTCGTCCTGCTGGCGCGCCATGGCAGCCTGTCGACCGCCGCGCGCGAGCTGGACCTGACCCCGCCCGCCGCCACCAAGCGCCTGGCGCAGCTGGAACAACACCTGGGCGTGCGCCTCGTCAACCGCACCACCCGCACCAGCAGCCTGACGCCGGAAGGCGAAACCTATCTGCACTACGCGACCCGGATCCTGGCCGAGCTGCGCGAGATGGAAGAAGCGGTATCGAGCACGCGCTCGGTGCCGCGCGGGCTGCTGAAGGTGAACGCCTCGCTGGGCTTCGGGCGCACCGCGATCGCGCCGCTGGTCTCGAGCTTCGCCCAGCGCTATCCGCAGGTGGAGGTGCAGCTCGACGTCACCGACCGCCCGGTCGACCTGGCCGCGAACGGCATCGACCTGGCGATCCGCTTCGGCGAGCTGCCCGACCAGCGCCTGGTGGCGCGCCGCATCATGTCCAATCGGCGCTTCCTGTGCGCCTCGCCGCGCTACCTTGAGCAGCACGGCACGCCGGGCAGCCTGGCCGACCTGGCGCGGCACCGCTGCATCGTCCATCGCCAGAACGAGGACGCGCACGGCGTGTGGCGCCTGGTGCACGAGGGCCGCAATGTCTCGGTGAAGGTGCAGGGCACGCTCTCGAGCAACGATGGCGACATCGCCCTCGGCTGGGCGCTGGATGGCCACGGCATCCTGGTGCGATCGGAATGGGACTTGACCAAGTATGTGGAGAGCGGGCGCCTGAGGATCGTCATGCCCGGCTATGTGCAGCCGGGAGCCGACCTGTATCTGTACTACCGCAATCGCCAACACCAATCAGCGCGGGCGCGCGCCTTCATCGCGTTCTTGCTCGACCGGTTCGGCGGCGACGACGGCATCGCCAACTGAGTCTCCCTGTCGGCCTGTCTTACAGGCATTCGACAAAATCGCATCGACGAAACACCAAGTACTTGATCACAATCAGTTTAATTTTTTGGCACGTTACTTGCTCCCTGCCCGGTTTCCATTTAACCAGGGAGAGACAACATGATCAAGAACGTGATTGGGCTCGTTGCAGGGCTGCTGTGTGCGCTGCCCGCATGGGCGGGATACGTGCAATACAATTTCAAAGGCCCGCTGACGGGGTACTTCGTGCAGCACGATACCGATGGGTCCATCGCCGATTTCAGGTTCGGACTACCGATCCAGGGAGTCGGCGAGCCGTTCGAAATGCGCATATCGCCGGAGCATTCCGAAGGGAGCACCGAGATCACCGAAGTGAGCACCCATTTCTTACGCGACGGCCCGACTAATTTCCGCATCTACAGCAACTTTGGTGGCGACCAGTACACATCGTTCAGCATCAGGTTCGCATCCGACCCATCGGGCATCCTCTATTACACTGCCCATTACAAAACTTCGATATACCGGGTTACTGAAGACGGCCCCGGCTTCTACGATTTCGCAGGCGCCCACCGAGGCACCGTCTCCGCAGGGGCCCTGGACCCCGGCTATGAGCAGTGGCTCGATTTTAACGGCGGCTATCAGGATCACGTGTTCCGAATCGTCCCGCGATACGTGGGACCGAACGAGGTGCCGGAACCAGCTACGCTGGCGCTGCTCGCGATCGGGGCGACGGGACTGGCGTTGCGCCGCCGCCGGGCCTGGGCGGTCTAGCCGGCTGGCGCGCCGCCAGTCACCAGCATGGTGACGGCGGCCGCCAGCAGCACCGAGCTGAACGCCACCCGCAACAGCCGTGGCGGCAGGGTATGCGCCAGGTGCACGCCCCACGACACGGTCAGTACGCCGCCCAGCGCCAGCGGCAGGCCCACCTGCCAGTCGACCGCGCCGCTATGGCCATAGGTGGCCAGCGCCACGAAGGCGCCCGGCACCACCAGCGCCAGGGCCATGCCCTGGGCGCGCGTCTGCGGCATCTTGAACAGGCTCACCAGCGCCGGCACCACCACCATGCCGCCGCCGATGGTGAAGAAGCCCGACACCGCGCCGCTGGCGATGCCGATCGCCGGCATCAGCCGGCGCGGCACCTCCCTCGCGGGCGGCAACGGCGCGCCGGTCTTGCGCCGCGATGGCCAGCCGAAGTACAGCGCCAGCGCCAGCAGGAACAGCGCGAAGGCGTAGTGCAGCACCTGGGCGTCGATCGCCACCGCGAAGCGCGCCGCCAGCCAGGCGGTCCCGATCGAGCACAGGCCGGCCACGCCGACCGAGCGCAGGTCGACCGGGTGCTTCTGGTGATAGCGCCAGAAGCCGATCGCCACGTTCGGCGCGATCATCACCAGCGCCGTGCCCTGGGCCAGGTGCTGGTTCATGCCATACAACAGGCCCAGCACCGGAATGGCAATCAGGCCGCCGCCGATGCCCAGCATGCCGCCGGCGATGCCGAGCGAGGCGCCCAGGCCGAAGTTCAATGCGAGGTCGATCACGGAAATCATAGACTAAGCCAAAAACGCGACGGCCCCTCGCAAGGGGCCGTCGAATGGAAAGGGTTAACGCCTTAGACGACCTGCGCCGCCGCCAGCGCCGTCATGTTGACGATGCGGCGCACGGTGGCGCTCGGGCTCAGGATGTGCACCGACTTGGCCGCGCCCAGCAGGATCGGACCCACCGTCACGCCCTTGCCGCTCGCGACCTTGAGCACATTGAACAGGATGTTGGCCGCGTCCAGCGACGGCATCACCAGCAGGTTGGCGCTGCCCGTGTAGCCAGCGTCGATACCGTAGATGTCGCGGATTTCCTGCGACAGCGCGGCGTCGCCGTGGATCTCGCCGACCACCGCCAGTTCGGGGGACTGCTCGGCCAGCAGCGCGCGGGCTTCACGCATGCGGCGCGCCGACGGACGCTCGGACGAACCCTGCGAGGAGTGCGACAGCAGCGCCGCCTTCGGCTCCAGGCCGAAGTGCTGCAGGGCCTCGGCCGCCAGGCGGGTGATCGCCGCCAGTTCCTGGGCGCTCGGGGTCTCGTTGACGTAGGTGTCGGTGATGAACAGGGTCAGCTTGTCGAGCACCAGCGCGTTCATCGCGGCCAGCACTTCGGCGCCCGGCGCCACGCCGATCTCGTTCCTGACATGTTCCAGGTGGCTGTCATAGCTGCCGGTCATGCCGCAGATCAGGGCGTCGACCTGGCCCGACTTCAGCAGGCGCGTGCCTTGCAGCGTCGTATCAAGCTCCGCCGCGATGACCGTGTAGTCCACGCCAGCCTGCAGGCGCAGGCCGGCCTGCTTGACGGCGCGCGCGATCGCGGTCTCGTCGCCGATCAGCACCGGCTGGGCGATGCCCTCGTCCACCACCGCCTGCACCGCGCGCAGCACGCGTGGCTCGTTCGCTTCGGCGTAGGCGACCTTGCGCACATTGGCGCGCGCCTTGTTGAACACGGGCTTCATGAAGAAACCGGTGTGGTAGATCATCTCGCCCAGCTTGTCGCGGTAGGCGTCCATGTCGGCGATCGGGCGGGTCGCCACGCCAGAATCGGCGGCCGCTTGCGCCACGCGCGGTGCGATCGCCGCCAGCAGGCGCGGATCGAACGGCTTCGGGATGATGTATTCAGGACCGAAGGTCAGGTCCTGGCCTTCGTAGGCCAGCGCCACCACGTCGCTCGCCTCGGCCTCGGCCAGTTCGGCGATCGCGGTCACGCAGGCCAGCTTCATCTCGTCGGTAATGCGGGTCGCGCCGCAGTCCAGCGCGCCGCGGAAGATGTAAGGGAAGCACAGCACGTTGTTGACCTGGTTCGGATAGTCCGAACGGCCGGTGGCGATGATGACGTCCGGACGCGCGGCCTTGGCCACCTCAGGACGGATTTCAGGTTCAGGATTGGCCAGGGCCAGGATCACCGGCTTGTCGGCCATGGTCTTGACCATCTCGGCGCTCAAGACGCCGGCGGTCGAGCAGCCCAGGAACACGTCGGCATCCTTGACGATGTCGCCCAGGGTGCGCGCATCGGTCGCCTGCGCATAGCGCGCCTTGTTGGCTTCCATATTCGCTTCGCGACCCTGCCAGATCACGCCCTTCGAGTCGGTGACGTAGATGTTCGACTGCTTCACGCCCAGCAGCACCATCATGTCCAGGCAGGCGATGGCCGCCGCGCCGGCGCCCGAGGCCACCAGCTTGATCTGGCCGATGTCCTTGCCCACCACCTTCAGCGCATTGAGCAGCGCGGCGGTCGAGATGATCGCGGTGCCGTGCTGGTCGTCGTGGAAGACCGGGATGTTCATGCGTTCGCGCAGCTTCTTCTCGATGTAGAAGCATTCCGGCGCCTTGATGTCTTCCAGGTTGATGCCGCCCACGGTCGGCTCGAGCATGGCAATGGCGTCGACCAGCTTGTCCGGATCCAGTTCGTCCAGTTCCAGGTCGAACACGTCGACGCCGGCGAATTTCTTGAACAGGCAGCCCTTGCCTTCCATGACCGGCTTCGATGCCAGCGGGCCGATGTTACCGAGACCCAGCACCGCGGTGCCGTTCGAGATCACGGCCACCAGGTTGCCGCGCGAGGTGTAATCGAAAGCGGTCGCCGGGTCGGCGGCGATTTCCTCGCAGGCGTAGGCCACGCCCGGCGAGTAGGCCAGCGACAGGTCGCGCTGGTTCGACAGCGGCTTGGTGGCCACCACTTCGATCTTGCCGCGGGTCGGGCTGCGATGGTATTCGAGCGCGTCGATGCGCAACTGGGTGTTCTGGGCTTCGTTCAGATTACTATCGGTACTCATGGTCTTCCTATAACTTGGATGTCGCGGCGTGGAAGGCGGCCTTCCATTCATGGGCAAACATTCTAGCCGAAGCGACACCATCGCGTGTGGACGCGGTTACGTACGGTCGTGCTGTTTTATGCGCCGCGCAGGCGTACGTACAGCAGCGCCGCGCCGGCGACGTCGCGCGCCAGCAGTAGCAAGGACACCATCAGGAACAGGCCCGCGGGCCGCGCCAGCACGGCGGGGAACAGGCAGGCCAGCACCAGCAGCGCCAGCCCGGCAAGATGCCAGCGCCACTGGCGCGCGGCCTGCGCCTCGCCCAGCACCGCCGACATCTTGGGGATGCGTTCGCGCGGCAGACGCTCGTCGTGGGCCAGGTGGTACCAGACCAGGAAGGGCACGATCTTGTACAGCATGCCGTTCACCGCCGAAATTGCGCAGCCCACGATCACGAGCACGCCGGTGAGCAGGGGCAGCGCATCCACCGAATCGAAGGCCAGCTCGAACGGAATGAAATGCAGCAGCGCCGCCAGCAGCAGGCTGCCCATCGCGAGCAGCCAGTAACGGGTCCCGGTATCCGGCTTGCGCTTGCGGCGCCCTAGCCAGGCCACCGTGGTGACCGCATAGTGCAGCAGAAGCGCGCCGATGCCGATCTCGCAGGCCAGGGCCCACCAGCCGGCGTCGAACAGCGTCGCCGCACTCCAGCCAAACAGCAGCGCGAACACCAGCGGAGGCAGCCAGGTCTCGAGCAGACGCGGATAGGTGGCCGTACCCTGGAACATCGGGACCACCTGGAACGACACGGTCGCCGTCAGCACGATCACCCAGCCGACCAGGCCCCAGGTGGCGTGGATGTCGGTGAGCAGCGGCGCGTTGAGGCTTCCCACTCCGCCCAGGTAGAGCGCCAGCGCGGCGCCGATCGCGATCGTGATCGCCAGCGCCGCCGCCGCGTAGCGCACGCCTTCCACCAGCGGCTTCGCGCCCGCCGGCACCGGACGCGCGATGGCGGCCCCGATCGCGCTCAGGAACACGAATCCGGCGCTGCCCAGCAGGCCCGCCGCGAGGTGAAACGCCGTCGCGCCCAGGCTCAGGCCGAGCGCCGCGGCTAGTACGGCCGTGCCCAGCGCCAGCGCGCACCAGCAAAAGACCGCCACCTGCCGCGCCAGCGGCACCGCCACGCCCGCCGTCACCGGCAACAGCTGGAACAGCGCGCCCACGATCGTCATGGTCAGGAAACCCAGCACCACCAGGTGGGTCATGCAGAGCGTGACCGGGGTCCAGCGCAAGACCAGCGCCGCTTCGCCGTGCCACACCAGCAGCAGCGCCGCCGCCAGCGCGAAGCACGGCGCCGCCAGCATGAACGGCAGCGGCACCCGCAGCGCGGGCATCGCCGCGTAGCTCAGTGCGCGCTGCATGCCATCGCTTCGATCACGAGGTCGTAGCGGGCGTCCGGCCGGCGCGTGGTGCGGTGTTCCCAGCCGCGCCGGTCGAGGATCTCGTACAGCGGGAACGGCTCGCGGTGGATCAGCACCTGCAGCCGGGCGCCCGGCGGCAGCGCGGCAAGCGCATCGAGGATGCGTTCCATCGGTTCGGGCGCCGCCAGCGCCGAGACGTCGATGCGGATCGTGTCGGCGATGATCGCGTTCATGCCCCCTCCTCGAGTGTCGAGTGCTGCCAGCGCCAGGCATTCGTGGCCAGCCAGCCCGGCATCTCGCCGTGAGCCTCCCCGCCGCCGGGAATGAGGTCGGCCAGGGTCACGCGATTGAGTTCGGCCAGATAGGCGGCGGTGGCCACCGCCAGCGATTGCTGCAGGCGGTCGTCAGGCTGGCGGCATGGCGGCCGCTCGCCGTCCGGACCGCCGCGCGCACCACGCGCCAGGCCGCGCTCGGTGCAGCGCACGACTTCGCCCAGGCGGATGTCGCGCGGCGCGCCGGCCAGGCGCATCCCGCCCAGGCGGCCGCGCGAAGTCTCGATCAGGCCCGACGCGGCCAGCACGCAAGACACCTTGGCCAGGTGGTGGCGCGAGATGCCGTAGCGCTCGGCGATCTCGTTGATGGTCGCGATCCGCTCGCGGTGGTTGCCCAGGTAGACCAGCAGGCGCAGGGCGTTGTCGGTGAATTCGGTCAGCTGCATGTACATATGAACGCCTTCGTGGTTGGTTGATGACGGCGCGGCGTCAGCCTTCGTAGGCACGCAGGCGCTCGATGTCGAGGATGGTGATGCTGCGCCCGGCGATGCCGACCATGCCGCGGTGGGCCATGTCGTGCAGCACGCGCGAAAAGTATTCGGGCGACAGCGACAAGCGCGACGCGATCATCTTCTTGCGCGCCGCCAGCGTCACCTCGGCGCCCTGCGCCGGATCGTCCTTGAGCAGGTAGCTGACGATGCGCTGGCTGCCGCTGCGCAGGGTATAGGATTCGACGTCCGAGATCAGGCCGTGCAGGCGCCGGCTCATCGACGCCAGCAGGCGCCGCGAGAAGCCGGGATTGCGCTCGATCTGGGCGTAGATCGCGTGCTTCGAGATGTGCAGCAGCATGCTGTCGGCCAGCGTTTCGGCCTGGGTCATATAGGGCCGCTCCATGAACAGCGGCGCCTCGCCGAAGCTCTGGCCGGGGCCGATCAGTTCGACCACCTTCTCGTCGCCTTCGCTCGAGACGATGGAAAGCTTGACGTCGCCGTAGATCACGGCGTGCAGGCCGCTGCAGGATTCGCCGCGTTCGACGACCACGCGGCCGCGCGGCACGTGCAGCTCGGTGGTCGCTTGCGCGAGCATGTCGAGCTGTTCGGACGAGAGGTCGGCGAACAGGGGCAGGGTTGCCAGGAACTGGCGGGGTGCGATGCGGTGTCGGCTCACGATAAATTCAGGGCGTAGCCCGTGGAAACGAACGAAACGGGGGCGCCTGGAACATCCGGCGCACCGGAAAGCGCATTCGCTCCAAAGCAGCGATTGCGCATGCCGCATCCTACAATTCGTTGACTAAACAAAAACTTGATGTGGATCAAAAACGGCCGAGCTAGCTGTGCAAATAGTCAATTTGACCTAGAAACCGTACGTCGTCATGCCGACTGCCGCCGAAGCCGCCCCTGCCTACAATGGGGCCAACCGGAGGCCGACATGCAGGACATCGAAAAATTCATCCGCGGCTTCAGCCGCTTCCAGGAGCAATACCTGAAGGAGCCCACCGCGCTCGACAGCCTGCGCCAGGGCCAGCATCCGCGCACCCTGGTCATCGGCTGCTGCGATGCGCGGGTCGATCCGGCGCTGCTCACCGGCTGCGATCCGGGCGACATCTTCGTGGTGCGCAATATCGCCAACCTGGTGCCGCCGTGCGCCCCGGACGCCCCGCCGGGCGTCAGTTCGGCCATCGAGTTCGCGGTGTGCGGCCTGGAGGTGGCGCGCATCATCGTGCTCGGCCACGCGCGCTGCGGCGGGATACGCGCCCTGATGTCGGGCGCACGCATCAGCGAAGAGGCGGAGCAGACCGGCTTCGTCGCGCGCTGGATGCGGCTGGCCGAACCGGTGCGGCGCGACGTGCTGCGCGAACTGCACCACAAGCACGCCGACGAGCAGTGCCGAGCGGCCGAACTGGCCAGCATCCTGCATTCGCTCGACAACCTGTTGACCTATCCGTGGGTCCGCCGCCGCGTCGAGGCTGGTACACTAGCCATGCACGGCTGGTATTTCGACCTTGCCGCCGGCACCCTGCTCGCCTACTCGGCGCGCAAGCAGGAATTCCTGCCCATACTCGATCCCGTCGCGGTGAACGTGACGCACGCCGCCTGAACCGCATGCCAGCCTACTCCGCCCTCGCCCCCTTCCAACGCCTGTCCACCAAGATCGTCGGCGCCCTGATCGGCTTCCTGCTGCTGGCCCTGGCCGCAATCGGCGCCACCCTGTGGCTGTCGTGGCAGCTCGAAGGGGCGGCGGCCGCGATCAACGAGACCGGCAGCCTGCGCCGCCACAACTACCGGCTGGCGCTGGCCCTGCCGCGCACGCAGGAGGCGCCCGTCATCGACGCCTATGCGCGCGTGGAACGCCAGATCGCCACCATCGAAGCGACCCTGCTGCTGCTCGAACGCGGCGATCCTCAGCGTCCGCTGGGATTGCCGCCGACGCCGGCGATCCACGGCGCCTTCCTCGACGTGGCGCGGCGCTGGGGCGGCCAGGTGCGCCCCAGCGCGCGCCAGGTGCTGCAATTGGAAGGGCCCGCTCGCATCGAGGCGCTGCGCCTGTTCGACGACCAGCTAGAAGACTACGTGGCCGATCTCGACCGCCTGGTCAACCTGATCGAACGCGACAACGAACTGCGCACCTTCTGGCTGCGCGCCTCGCAGCTGGTGCTGGTCGCGCTGGCGATCGGCGGTACGGTGGCCCTGGTCTACCTGATGTTCGCAATGATCATCGCGCCCGTGATGCGGCTGCGCGAAGGCATGCGCAGCATGGCAGGCAGCGACTTCGGGGTGCGCCTGGACGTCGAGAGCCGCGACGAATTCGGCCAGCTGTCGAGCGGCTTCAACGAAATGGCCGACCGCCTGCAGCACCTGTATTGCAATCTCGAAGACGAGGTGCGGCGCAAGACCGCAAGCCTCGAAGACAAGAACCGCGAACTGGCACTGCTGTACGACTGCGCCGCCTTCCTGCAGCAGCGCCACACTTTGGCAACCATGTGCAGCGGCTTCCTGTCGCGCATCGCGGCTTATTTCGGCGCGGCTGGCAGCACCGTGCGCATCGTCGACCCGGCCAACGAGAACATGCATATGGTGGTGCACGACGGCCTGTCCAGCGAGATGGCCGAGGCCGAGCGCTGCATGAAGATCGGCGACTGCCTGTGCGGCGAAGCGGCGGCCAGGAAGATCTCTGTGGTACACAGGCTGGAAGACATGCCGCAGGTGGGCCCCCTGGCCTGCAGCCGCGAAGGTTTTGCGACCATTTCGGTGTTCCAGATCCACGCGCAAGACCAGCACGTCGGCCTGTTCAGCCTTCACTTCATGCAGGGGCGCAGCTTCAGCGAGCGCGAACAGGCCCTGCTCGAGACCTTGGCCAAGCTGGTCGGGGTGGCGATCGAGAACATGCGGCTGGCGGCGCGCGAGCGCGAGATGGCGATCTCGGAAGAACGCAACCTGGTCGCGCGCGGCCTGCACGACAGCATCGCGCAAGGCCTGAACTTCCTCAACCTGCAGGTGCAGATGCTGGAAACCTCGCTCGCCGCGGGACGCGCTGCCGAGGCGGCGGAGATCGTGCCGCTGCTGCGCGCCGGGGTCCAGGAAAGCTACGAAGACGTGCGCGAGCTGCTGCTGAACTTCCGCAGCCGGCTGGCGGAAGAAGACCTGAACGCGGCCCTGCACAAGACGGTGCGCAAGTTCGCGGACCAGGCCGGCGTCGACACTGCGTTCTCGGTGCACGGCAAGGGCGGCCCGCCGATCGAGCGCGAGGCGCAGCTGCAGATCCTGTTCATCGTCCAGGAAGCGCTGTCGAACGTGCGCAAGCACGCCCGCGCCAGCCGCGTGGAAGTGCGGGTCGACGACGGCGATGACTACCTGGTGAACGTGAAAGATGACGGCGCCGGCTTCGACGCCGGCGCGAAGCCGGACGCCGACGGCGGCCACGTGGGGCTGCACATCATGGGCGAGCGCGCCGGCCGCATCGGCGCCAGCCTCGAGATCGAATCGACGCCGGGCGCCGGGACCACGGTCCGGCTCCGGCTCGCGCAGGCGCAGCGCCGCGCCGCCTGAATCAATATGAAAGGGAGATTGAATGCCTAGTGAAGCCGAAACGATCAGCGTGCTGCTGGTGGACGACCATACCCTGTTTCGCAGCGGCGTGCGCTCGCTGTTGCAGCGCAATCCGCGTTTCAACGTGGTGGGAGAAGCCGCCGACGGGGTCGATGGCGTCAAGCGCGCCCTGCAGCTCAAGCCCGACGTCGTCCTGCTCGACCTGAACATGCCCGGCATGTCGGGCATCGAGACCCTGCAGCTGATGCTGCAGGACCGGCCCGGCGCCGCGGTGCTGATGCTGACCGTGTCTGAGGAAGCCGAGGACCTGGCAGCGGCCCTGCAAGCCGGCGCGCGCGGCTACCTGCTCAAGAACATCGATGCCGATTACCTGACCCGTGCCGTGGAACGCGCGGCCGCCGGCGAATCGGTGCTGGCCGAATCGCTGGCCGGCAAGCTGTTCGCCCACGTGCAGCGAGGCGGCGCAGCCAGGGCGCCTGCAGCGGTGTCGGAACTGGACAAGCTCACCCCACGCGAGCGCGAGATCCTGGCCTGCCTGGCACGCGGCGAGAGCAACAAGGTGATCGCGCGCGCCCTGGACCTGGCCGAAAGCACGGTCAAGATCCACGTCCAGAACATCCTCAAGAAGCTCGGGCTGTCGAGCCGGGTGCAAGCGGCGGTGTTCGCGGTGGAGCATGGCTTGCAGTCGGGGCAGGAGCGGCGCGACTAGCTCACTGGCCGTCGAGCGCCATCTTCACCTGGTTCGCCAGTTGGGCCAGCGTGAACGGCTTGGCCAAGGTCCACGCCCGCACCAGCATGCCCTCGACCGCCTCCACGTCGCGCGTATGCCCGCTGGTGAACAGCACCGGCAGGCCGGGCCGCCGCTGCAGGGCGCGGGCGGCGAGCTGGCGACCGTCGAGTTCGGGCATCAGCACGTCGGTGAACAGCAGCGCAATGTCGGGATGCGCGTCGAGCAGGCGCAAGGCCGCCGCCGCGCCATCCGCCACGTGCACCGCGTAGCCCAGCATCTGCAGCATCTCGGCCGACAGGCTGCGCACCGCCGCCTCGTCGTCCACCACCAGGACCACTTCGCCGGCGCGCGCGCGGACGATGTCCGGCGCCGCCGCCGGCTGCGCGGCCGTGCTGCCTGCCTCAAGGTGGCGCGGCAGGTATAGTTCGACCCGCGTGCCCGCGCCGGGCGTGGACTCGATGCGCACCTGGCCGCCGGATTGCTTGACGAAGCCATACACCTGGCTCAGGCCGAGCCCCGTGCCGCGCCCCACTTCCTTGGTGGTGAAGAAGGGCTCGAAGGCCTTGGCCAGCACGTCGCGCGGCATGCCGGCGCCGGTGTCGGCCACCGCGATCATCACGTAGTCGGCCGGCGCGGCATCGCCCAGCTCCACGAAGTCGAACCGGTCGAGCACGCGGTTGGCGGTCTGGATCAGCAACTTGCCGCCGTGCTCCATCGCATCGCGTGCGTTCACCGCCAGGTTCAGGATCGCATGCTCCAGCTGGTTATGGTCGGCGTGCAGCAGCCAGGGAGCGCCGCCCAGTTCCAGCTCGACGCGGATGCTGCCGCCGAGCGAATGTCGGATCAGCTCCGACATGCCCGCCACCAGGTCGTTGGCGGAGAATGATTCCGGCTGCAGCGGCTGCTGGCGCGAGAAGGCCAGCAGCCGCTGCGTCAGCTGGGCCGCACGCCGCACGCCGCCCTTGGCGATTCCCACGTAATGCAGGGCGCGCTCATCGCCCTCGCCCAGGCGCCGGCCGAGCAGCTCCATCGCGTTCGACACCACCGCCAGCATATTGTTGAAATCGTGCGCGATGCCGCCGGTGAGCTGGCCGACCGCCTCCATCTTCTGCGATTGGCGCAGCGCTTCTTCCATGCGCGCGTGGCGTTCCAGTTCGCTCGCCACGCGCCGCTCGAGGGTGTCGTTCATGTCGCGCAGCGCCACCTCGGCGCGGTGCCGCTCGGTGATGTCCTGGAACAGCACGGCGACCTGGCGCCGTTCGGGCGGCTCGATGCGCAGCGCCGCCAGCTCGAGGAAGCGCCCGGTGTGTTCGAGCGCGCGCTCGAAGCGCAGCGGCTGGCCACTGACCAGCACCTGACGGTAGATCTCGATCCAGCCCTCGGCCTCCTGCGGCACCAGGTCCCTGACCTTCTTCCCGACCACGTCATCGATGCCGGCGTTAGCCGCATAGGCGGGGTTTGCCAGGACGTGCACGTAGTCGTTCAGCGGGCCATGGGGGCCGTCCAGGAACTCGATCACGCAGAAGCCCTCGTCGATCGATTCGAACAGGGTGCGGAACAGGCGCTCGCTTTCCTGCAGCGCCGCCCGGGTCGCCCGCTGCTCGCTCAGGTCGAGCATGGCGCCGATCATGCGCCGCGCGCGGCCTTCGGCGTCGCGCAGCACCGTGCCACGGTCGAATATCTCGGCATAGCTGCCGTCGGCGCGCTGGAAACGGTACTCGCCCGACCAGCTGCTGCCCTGGCTGTCGATCACCGCGTGGATGGTGCTGTCGATGCGCGGCCGGTCCTCGGGGTGGATGTGCTCGAGCCACCAGTTGGCGCTGGTCGCGTCGAACTGGTGGCCGAACAGCGTCTGAACCGCCTGGTTCCAGATCACGTGGCCGTCGGCCATATTCCAGTCCCAGATGGCGTCATTGGTCGACAGCAGCGCAAGCCGGTAACGCTCCGCCGTCTCCATCGTCTGCGCGGTACCGCGCGCGGCGGCGGCCTCGCTCTCGCGCAGGCTGCGCCGGGCGGCGACCGTCGCGCTCACGTCCTGCACCGTGCACAGCAGGCCCTGCACGCGACCGGCGTCGTCGCGCAGAGGTGCGAACGCGAACGTCGCCCAGGCGGGCGCGAGGCCGCCGGCGCCACGCAGCTCCAGTTCATCGACGCGGCTGCCCCGGCCATCGAGCGCATGCAAGGCCGCCGGCCGCAGCGCATTCCAGGCCTCGCCCCAGGCTTTGGCAGCCGGGGCGCCGGGCCGCCGGGCGCCGGTCGACGGCAGCAAGGCGCCGCAGGCGTCGTTGGCGAGCAGCGCCAGCGCATCGCCCCAGGCCAGCCACATCGGGGCCGGGGATTCGAGGACCAGCGCCGCGGCCAGGCGCAGCGCAGAGGGCCATTCGCACGGGTCGCCCAGCGGCGAATCACGCCATTGCTGCTCGCTCATCCCTGTCTGGCGTAATACGGCTGTGTTCATCGATTGGTGCGGAAATTAAGAAAGTGGCCCAATGGCCAATACCGCGAGGAATAGTACAGGAACAGGATACAGTTGTCGCATCGGCAAGCACCCGCCTGCTCCGTCAGCTGCGACCCGATATTGCTACGCGCTGCTTTTTCGTGCCAAATATTTCCCAAAAGTATCTAGATTTCATATAGATCAACCTTTAGCCAGCCCAGGGCCTGTCCGGCATCGCCAGGCAGGCGGCGCCGTGGTCTGCCAGGTGGTGGCGACGATAAACGCCATCTGCGCCTCAGCCGACCGCATCGGCGCCATCACCAACGTCATCGACGGCCTCGGCGGCCAGGGAAATCAAGGGACTGATCGCCGACTCGTCGGCGCGGGTCGCCGACGGCTCGGCAGCGCTCGCCCGGCGCGCGCTCACGCGCCCTGGCGTCGCGGCAGCGTGATGGTGAATGTGGTACCGTCGTCCGCGGTCGAGGCGACGGTCAGTTGACCGCCGTGCGCCTGGACGATCTCGCGCGAGATGAACAAGCCAATGCCGAGGCTGGTGCGCTCGGTGTAATCGGTATTGACGCTTGACGCGATTCGCACCAGGGGATCGAAGATGCCGGCCAGCTTGTCGGGAGGGATCAAGGGACCGCGGTTATTGACCGCGACCACGACCGCGTCATCGGAGTCCCTCACGCGCACCTCGACCGGCGCCTCCGGGGCGCCGTATTGCAGGGCGTTGCCGATCAGGTTGGACAGCACCTGGGCGATGCGGCTGTCGTCGAATACCGCTTCGAGCTGGGTCGGCGCCTGGAAGTCGATCAGCTTCTCGGGATGGAAGGTGCGCAGTTCTTCGACCACTTCTTCACATACCTTCAGCAAATTACCTTCCCTTGCCTTGATCGGGATTCCCGGCCCCAGGTGGGTGCGCGTGAAATCGATCAGATCGTTGATCAGTTTGCTCATGCGCTTGGCGCTGTTGAACATCCGCGTCGCGACCAGCACGTATTTCGGCGGAATGTCATGCGCCTGCATGACGAAGCTGGCGCCGGTGACGATCGTGCCGAGCGGGTTGCGCAGGTCGTGCCCGAGAATGGCCAGGAACATGTTCTGAGACTGCTTGACCATGGCCTGGTAACGCGCGACCGATTCGGCCAGCGCCTGGTCGACCGCCTCATTGAAGCGATTGACGTCTTCCATATCGGTTGGCTGCCCGGCCGCGACATCCGCCGCCCACAAGGTGAGCACGCTCGAGCGCAGCGCGCGGTACTCGGACACCAGCTGCACCACCGTGTAACCGGAGATGAGGCGCGCTTCGGCGTGGACTTCGGCTGCGGTATCGGCGCGCTCGCGCTTGCCGAGGCCGCGCGATCTGGCGCTGCGTTCGGCCTCGTCCTGTGGCTGCGCCAGGTCTTTGGCGAAGGCCTGCAGCATCTGCCTGGCGTGGTCGCGCAATTCGACGTCGTCCATGGTTAGTGCGGGCGGCTCGATGGTGCGCGCAAAATCTTCCCAGGCCTGCAGGATAGGTTCCAGATTATCGCGAATAAAATCGGCGAGCCGGTGTTTTGTCATTATTATTCTTTCCATTTTCCCGGCGTTGCGCCAATCGCATCGCTCCAGACTTTTTCATCATATCAGCCACCGTAGATTTGCGTAAATGCCACTCATCATTTATCGGTCAATTAAATTCAGAAACAATTAGGACATTCCACTGAAGTCGTGTATCTTTCATTTCTGCACTACATCAAGTCGTTGTTATTGTTGGATTTTCTCTCCAGTCTCGCCGTTTGGCAGTCCCGTTTGATTCCCTCCCGTTACACCTTTTCTTGGTCGAATGTGCATCCGAGCAATCTTGCTCAATTTAATGCAAAAGGAAATATCAAATGACTACCCAAACCGGCACCGTAAAATGGTTCAACGATTCCAAGGGCTTCGGCTTCATCGCTCCTGATGCAGGCGGCGCCGATTTATTCGCGCATTTCCAGGATATTCAATCCGAAGGTTTCAAGAGCCTGTCCGAAAACCAGCGCGTGTCCTTCGTGCGCTCGACCGGACCTAAAGGCGATAAAGCAGGAAACATCCTCGCCATCTGATCTGAACAACCCGGCGGCGGCGCGCACCACGCAGATAGCGTGGGCGAGGCTGCCGCAGGCTGCAAGCACCTGAAAGCCCGCCTTCTGGCGGGCTTTTTGCATGGCGCCGCCCATCGCATTGTTACTCCGGGCGTAAACCGGCCGTACTCCCGAGTGTCTAGTTTCCCTCCCGCCCCATAGCCCATCCGGCCGACCTTCCCTAGGTCGTTATTGCTCCCGCCAGCCCACCTGTGGCGAATGGCCGCGCACGTCCGCAATCCCTAACCTTGGTGGCGACCGTCCCCCCACCCAAGGAGAACAATATGGGAACCAATGAACGCCACGACCGGCGGCCGCTCGCGGTCCTGGTGAGCAGCACCTTCGCCTTCACGATCTGCTTCGCCATCTGGATGATGTTCGCCGTGCTGGGCATCCCGATCAAGGCCCAGCTCGGCCTCAATGAAACCGAATTCGGCCTGCTGGTCGCCACACCGGTCCTCACCGGCTCCCTGATCCGGGTGCCGCTCGGGATCTGGACCGACCGCCATGGCGGGCGCATCGTGTTCTTCCTGCTGATGCTGGCCTCCGTGCTGCCGATCTGGATGATCGGCTACGCCACCGAGTTCTGGCACTTCCTCGTCTGCGGCCTGTTCGTCGGCCTGGCCGGCGGCTCGTTCTCGGTCGGCACGCCCTACGTCGCGCGCTGGTTCAAGCAGGAGCGGCGCGGCTTCGCGATGGGTGTATTCGGCGCTGGCAATTCCGGCTCGGCCCTGACCAAGTTCGTGGCCCCGGCCATCATCGCGGCGTGGGGCTGGCAGGCCCTGCCCCACGCCTACGCGGCCCTGATGCTGGGCACCGCCCTGCTGTTCTGGTTCTGCTCCTACTCCGATCCTGCCCACAAGGCGCCCACCGGCGTCACCTTCGCCCAGCAAATGAAGGTGCTGAAAGACCCGCGCGTGTGGCGCTACTGCCAGTACTACTCGGTGGTGTTCGGCGGCTACGTGGCCCTGGCCCTGTGGATGACCAAATACTACGTCGGCGAATACGGCTTCGACCTCAAGCTGGCCGCCCTGCTGGCCGCCTGCTTCTCGCTGCCGGGCGGCGTGCTGCGCGCGCTGGGCGGCTGGATCTCGGATAAATACGGCGCCTATAAAGTCACCTGGTGGGTGATGTGGGTGTGCTGGGTGTGCTTCTTCATCCTCTCGTATCCGCAGACCAGCATGACGATCCAGACCGTCGAGGGCAGCATGGGCCTGGACATCGGCCTCGGTCCGATCCTGTTCACCGCGCTGCTGTTCGTGGTCGGCGTCGCCATGGCCATCGGCAAGGCCTCGGTCTTCAAGTTCATCTCGGACGACTTCACCGACAACATCGGCGCCGTCTCGGGCGTGGTTGGCCTGGCCGGCGGCCTGGGCGGCTTCATCCTGCCGATCATGTTCGGCGCCGTGGTGGACCTCACCGGCATCCGTTCCAGCTCCTTCATGCTGCTCTACGGGACCGTCTGCGTCTCGCTGGTGTGGATGCACTTCTCGTTCAAGCCCGGCCGCCAGGACACCCCGGCGGCCCAGGCGGCCCCGCTCAAGCGCGCGGCCTGACATCACCCTACTAAAACCATCTGGAGAACAACGTGAGCCGCTATCTCATCTCGACCTGGGAACCCGAGGTTCCCGCCTTCTGGCAAAGCCAGGGCAAGGCCACCGCCAACCGCAACCTCTGGATCTCGATCCCGGCCCTGATGCTGGCGTTCGCGGTCTGGATGGTCTGGAGCGTGGTCGTGGTCAACCTGCCGAACATCGGCTTCACCTACAGCACCAACCAGCTGTTCTGGCTGGCCGCCGTGCCCGGCCTGTCCGGCGCCACGCTGCGCATCTTCTATTCCTTCATGGTGCCGATCTTCGGCGGGCGCAAATGGACCGCCATCTCCACGGCCTCGCTGCTGCTGCCGGCGATCGGCATCGGCTATGCGGTGCAGGACCCGTCCACCGGATATCCCACCATGCTGGTGCTGGCCCTGCTGTGCGGCTTCGGCGGCGGCAACTTCGCCTCGTCGATGGCGAACATCAGCTTCTTCTTCCCCAAGGCGCAAAAGGGTTACGCCCTCGGCATGAACGCCGGCCTCGGCAACCTGGGTGTGTCGGCGGTGCAGTTCGTGGTGCCGCTGGTGATCACCGCCGCCGTCTTCGGCGGCGACCCGCAGACCTGGACCAAGGCCGGCGTGGTCAAGGAGATGTGGCTGCAGAACGCCGGCTTCATCTGGGTGCCCTTCATCGCCCTGACCGCGCTGGCCGCCTGGTTCGGCATGAACGACCTGGCATCGGCCAAGGCCTCGTTCGCCGAGCAGGCCGTGATCTTCCGGCGCAAGCATAATTGGCTGATGTGCTGGCTGTACGTGGGCACCTTCGGTTCCTTCATCGGCTATTCGGCCGCCTTCCCGCTGCTGACGACCACCCTGTTCCCGCAAGTCGACCCGCTGCAGTACGCCTTCCTCGGTCCGCTGGTCGGCGCCCTGGCGCGCGTGGCCGGCGGCTGGATCTCCGATAAATTGGGCGGCGCGGTGGTCACCCTGTGGACCTTCGTGGCCATGATCGGCGCCGTGATCGGCGTCCTGCAATTCCTGCCGCTGCAAGGCAATGCGGGGAATTTCTGGGGCTTCTTCTGGATGTTCATGGTGCTGTTCGCCTGCACCGGCGTGGGCAACGCCTCGACCTTCCGCATGATCCCGGTGATCTTCCTGACCCTGCACCAGCGCGCCGCCAAGGGCAAGCCCGAGGCCGTGCAGCAGCAGGCAGTCGTCAACGCCAACAAGGAAGCCGCTGCCGTGCTGGGCTTCACCTCGGCGGTGGCGGCCTATGGCGCCTTCTTCATCCCCAAGAGCTACGGCACCTCGATCGCCCTCACCGGCAGCCCGGGCGCGGCCCTGTGGTGCTTCATCGGCTTCTACGCGACCTGCATCGCGATCACCTGGTGGTACTACTCGCGCAAGGGCGCCGAGATGCCTTGCTAGTTTTTCATTAGATCGAAAGGACTAGTCGGTCTAGTCCCGATGCAACGGCACCGACCGACTTCCTGCGAATACCCGGCGTCGCAGCGCAAACCTACACTGGTTCCAGGCTGTACGCACCAATGGAGAAATCATGAGTCACTTTCTGGACCGCCTGAATTTTTTCGGCAAACCGAAGCAAACCTTCTCGAACGGCCATGGGGCCGTGGTCGAGGAAGACCGCACCTGGGAAAACGCCTATCGCCAGCGCTGGCAGCACGACAAGATCGTGCGCTCGACGCACGGCGTCAACTGCACCGGCTCGTGCAGCTGGAAGGTCTATGTCAAAAACGGCCTGATCACCTGGGAAACCCAGCAGACCGATTACCCGCGCACCCGTCCCGACCTGCCCAACCACGAACCGCGCGGCTGCCCACGCGGCGCCAGCTACTCGTGGTATGTCTACTCGGCCCAGCGCGTCAAGCACCCGATGGTGCGCGGCCGCCTGATGCAGATGTGGCGAGAAGCGCGCAAGACCATGGATCCGGTCCAGGCCTGGGCCTGGGTCAGCCAGGATCCGGAGCGTGCGCGCAGCTACAAGTCGATCCGCGGCCAGGGCGGCTTCGTGCGCGCCAAATGGGACGACGTCAACGAGATGATCGCCGCCGCCAACGCCCATACGATCAAGGAGTACGGGCCTGACCGCATCATCGGCTTCTCGCCGATCCCCGCCATGTCGATGGTGAGCTATGCCGCAGGCACCCGCTACCTGAGCCTGATCGGCGGCGTGGCCATGAGCTTCTACGACTGGTACTGCGACCTGCCGCCGGCCAGCCCGCAAGTCTGGGGCGAACAGACCGACGTGCCGGAATCGGCCGACTGGTACAACTCGACCTACCTGATGGTGTGGGGTTCCAACGTGCCGATGACCCGCACCCCGGACGCCCACTTCTATACCGAGGTGCGCTACAAGGGCACCAAGACCGTGGCCGTGTCCTCGGACTTTGGCGAGATGGCCAAGTTCGGCGACATCTGGCTGGCCCCGAAACAGGGCACCGACGCCGCGCTGGCGATGGCCATGGGCCACGTCATCATGAAGGAATACCACGCCACCGGCAAATCGGCGTACTTCAATGAATACGCCAAGCAGTACACCGACTTCCCGATGCTGGTCATGCTCAAGGAAAAAGACGGCCGGCTGGTGCCCGACTACTTCCTGCGCGCCTCGCACCTGGCCAACAACCTCGACGAGACCAATAACCCCGAGTGGAAAACCCTGGTGCTCGACCAGTCCACGGGCAAGATCGTCGCCCCGAGCGGCTCGATCGGCTTCCGCTGGGGCGAGACCGGCAAGTGGAACCTGGAGCAGAAGGACGGCAGCTCGCGCGCCGCCATCGATCCGCAGCTGTCGCTGCTGGACGCGCACGACGACATCGTCAGTGTCGGTTTCCCCTACTTCGGCGGCAAGGATGCCGACGACCTCCTCGAGCGCAAGGTGCCGGTGAAAAAGGTCACCCTGGCCGACGGCACGCAAGCCCTGGTCACCACCGTGTTCGACCTGTCGATGGCCAACTACGGCGTCGACCGCGGCATCTGCCCGAATACCCCGAAGAGCTATGACGACGACCTGCCCTATACCCCGGCATGGCAGGTCAAGCATACCGGCGTCAAAGCGCTTGATGTGATCACGGTGGCGCGCGAGTTCGCCGACAACGCCGACCGCACCCGCGGCAAGTCGATGGTGATCGTGGGCGCCGCCCTGAACCACTGGTATCACATGGACATGACCTACCGCGGCATCATCAATATGCTGATGATGTGCGGCTGCATCGGCCAGAGCGGCGGCGGCTGGTCGCACTACGTGGGCCAGGAAAAGCTGCGTCCACAAACCGGCTGGACCCCGCTGGCCTTCGCGCTGGACTGGAACCGTCCATCGCGCCAGATGAACTCGACCTCGTTCTTCTACGCCCACACCAGCCAGTGGCGCCACGAGAAGCTGAACACGTCCGAGATCCTGTGCCCGACTGCCGACGGCGAACGGGCCGAGATGTCCCTGCTCGACTACAACGCCAAGGCCGAGCGCATGGGCTGGTTGCCATCGGCGCCGCAGCTCGAGACCAATCCGCTCGACGTCGTCAAGGCCGCCGAAAGCGCGGGCGAGGATCCCGTCAAGTACGCCGTCGACCAGATCAAGGCCGGCAAGCTGAATCTGTCCTGCGACGACCCGGACAATCCAAAGAACTTCCCGCGCAATATGTTCGTGTGGCGCTCCAACATCCTGGGCAGCTCGGGCAAGGGCCACGAGTACTTCCTGAAGTACCTGCTCGGCACCCAGAACGCCCTGATGAGCGACGAAGACGATTGCGTCAAGCCGCGCGACGTCAAGGTCCGCCCTGCCGCCGAAGGAAAGCTCGACCTGCTGGTGGTACTCGACTTCCGCATGTCCACTACCTGCCTGTACGGCGACATCGTGCTGCCGACCGCCACCTGGTACGAGAAGGACGACCTGAACACCTCGGACATGCACCCCTTCATCCATCCGCTGTCCGAAGCCGTGCAGCCGCTGTGGGAATCGAAGTCGGACTGGGAGATCTACAAGGGCATTGCCGCCAAGTTCTCCGAGATCGGCGGCGCCCACCTGGGCATCCAGAAAGACCTGGTGCTCACGCCGCTGATGCACGACACCCCGGGCGAACTGGGCCAACCCTTCGATCCGAAGGACTGGCGCGCCGGCGAGTGCGAACCGATCCCGGGCAAGACCATGCCGAGCATGACCGTGGTCGAGCGCAACTACGCGGACGTCTATAAAAAATTCACCTCGGTCGGACCGCTGCTCGAGAAAGTGGGCAACGGCGGCAAGGGCATCGGCTGGAAGACCGGCCACGAAGTCGACGTCCTGCGCGGCATCAACCGCACGGTGCTGGCCGATGGCGTGTCGAAGGGCCAGCCGCGCCTGGACACCGCGATCGACGCCGCCGAGATGATCCTGTCGCTGGCGCCCGAGACCAATGGCCACGTGGCGGTGAAGGCCTGGGATGCGCTGTCGAAGATGACGGGGCGCGATCACACCCACCTGGCCATCCCGCGCGAGCACGACAGCATCCGCTTCCGCGACATCCAGGCGCAGCCGCGCAAGATCATCTCGTCGCCCACCTGGTCGGGCCTGGAAAGCGAGGAAGTCAGCTACAACGCCTGCTACACCAACGTCCATGAACTGATCCCATGGCGCACCCTCACCGGCCGCCAGCAGTTCTACCAGGACCACGCCTGGATGCGCGACTTCGGCGAGGGACTGTGCGTGTACAAGGCCGCGATCGATACCAAGACCACCGACGCGCTGCTGAATGCACGTCCGAACGGCAACAAGGAGATCGCGCTGAACTTCATCACGCCGCACCAGAAGTGGGGCATCCACTCCACCTATTCGGACAATATGCGGATGCTGACCCTGTCGCGCGGCGGCCCCCACGTGTGGCTGTCGGAAATCGACGCGAAGAATGCCGGGATCGAGGACAACGACTGGATCGAGGTGTTCAACGTCAACGGCACGCTGACCGCGCGCGCCGTGGTGAGCCAGCGCGTCCCCGAGGGCATGACCCTGATGTACCACGCCCAGGAAAAGATCGTGAACGTGCCGGGCGCCGAGCTCTCCAAGAAACGCGGCGGTATCCATAACTCGGTCACCCGCGCCGTCACCAAGCCGACCCACATGATCGGCGGCTATGCCCAGCTGTCGTACGGCTTCAACTACTACGGCACGGTCGGCTCGAACCGCGACGAATTCGTCCTGGTGCGCAAGATGCGCGATGTGGAGTGGATGGAGGGCGCGCGCGACGAGTCGCGTCCGAACGGCGATCCCGGCATCAAGGCACGGCCAGAGGCGGTTGAGAACAACAGGAGTCAAGCATGAAGATCAGAGCACAAATCGGGATGGTCCTGAACCTGGACAAATGCATCGGTTGCCACACCTGCTCGGTGACCTGCAAGAACGTCTGGACCAGCCGCGATGGCGTGGAATACGCCTGGTTCAACAACGTCGAGACCAAGCCGGGCATCGGCTATCCGAAGGAATGGGAAAACCAGGACAAGTGGAACGGTGGCTGGAAGCGCAATGCGGCGGGCAGGATCGAGCCGCGCCAAGGCTCGCGCCTGAAAATCCTGGCGAACATCTTCGCCAACCCCAACCTGCCGGCGATCGACGAGTACTACGAACCGTTCACCTATGACTACGAGCGCCTGCAGAACGCGCCCCTGAGCGAAACCCCGCCCACCGCGCGTCCGGTGTCGGTCCTGACCGGCAAGAAGATGGACAAGATCGAATGGGGCCCGAACTGGGAAGATGACCTGGGCGGCGAGTTCGCCAAGCGCAGCAAGGACAAGCTGTTCGACAACGTGCAGAAAGAGATGTACTCGACCTTCGAGAACACCTTCATGATGTACCTGCCGCGCCTGTGCGAGCATTGCCTCAATCCGGCCTGCGTAGCCTCGTGCCCATCGGGCTCGGTCTACAAGCGCGAGGACGACGGCATCGTGCTGATCGACCAGGACAAGTGCCGCGGTTGGCGCATGTGCATCTCGGGTTGCCCATACAAGAAGATCTACTACAATTGGTCGTCGGGCAAGGCAGAGAAGTGCACCTTCTGCTATCCCCGCATCGAGGCCGGCCAGCCGACCGTGTGCTCCGAAACCTGCGTGGGCCGCATCCGCTACCTGGGTGTGCTGCTGTACGACGCCGACAAGATCGAGGCCGCTGCCTCGGTGGCCGACGAACAGGACCTGTACGAATCGCAGCTCGGCCTGTTCCTCGACCCGCACGACCCCGAGGTGATCGCCGAAGCACGCCGCCAGGGCATCCCGGACGCGTGGCTGGAGTCGGCCAAGCGCTCGCCGGTGTACAAGATGGCGGTCGAGTGGAAGATCGCCTTCCCGCTGCATCCCGAATACCGCACCTTGCCGATGGTGTGGTACATCCCGCCGCTGTCGCCGATCCAGGCCGCGGCCGAAAGCGGCAAGATGGGCATGAACGGCATCCTGCCCGACACCCGCAGCCTGCGCATCCCGGTGCGCTATCTCGCCAACCTGCTCACCGCCGGCAAGGAAGCGCCGATCGTGCACGCGCTGGACCGCATGCTGGCGATGCGCGCCTATATGCGGGCAAAGACAGTCGATGGCCAGCCCGACCTGAAGGTGCTGGGCCAGGTGGGCCTGTCCCAGGAAGTGGTCGAGGACATGTACCACATCATGGCAATCGCCAACTACGAAGACCGCTTCGTGATCCCGAGCAGCCACAAGGAGATGGCCGAGGACAGTTTCAACGACAAGGGCTCTTGCGGTTTCTCGTTCGGTAACGGCTGCTCGGACGGGGTCAGCGACGCTTCCCTGTTCGGCAAGAAGAAGCAGGGCTCGACCCACTTCGTCTCGATGCCCAAGTCGCGCAAGAAAAAAGAAGCCGAGCAGGCCTGAAACAAGGGACACATCATGAAACACTACCGCATCCTTTCCGCCCTGCTGCTCTACCCCGAGCCGGAGCTGGTCGCCGCGCTGCCCGAGATGGAAGCCGGCCTTGACGCCAGGCCCGGCATGCGCGCCGCCCTGCGGCCGCTGCTGACCCATTTGGCGAACGAAGACCTGATCACGCTGCAGCAGTACTACGTGCAGACCTTCGACCGCACGCCTTCGCACTCGCTGCACCTGTTCGAGCACATCCACGGCGAGTCGCGCGACCGCGGACAGGCCATGGTCGACCTGATGGAGGAATACAAGAAGCATGGCCTGCAGATGGAGGGCGACGAACTGCCCGACTTCGTGCCGCTGTTCCTCGAGTTCCTGTCCCAGCTCGAAGGCGAGCTTGACGCCGGCCCGCTGCTGGGCGACGCCGTCCACGTGCTGGCCCATATCGGCAACAAGCTGGCCGCCAACGGCAACGTCTACGCCTGCGTGTTCGACGTGCTGGAACAGCTCAGCCCCGTGCTGGCGGAGGAACTCTCCGAGCCGCCGATCAAGGACATGGACGAGGCGCTCGAGACCTTCGGCCCCGGTGCCGATGGCGTCGAGCCGCTCCTCAAGCACGCGCCAGGTGGCGCGCAACCGATCAACTTCTACCCGCAAGGCGCGCACCGCGCCCCGGTATCCGCCTGAACAGGAGACCATCATGGACTACGTGAACCAATTCTTCTTCGGGATCTATCCCTATATCGCGCTGGCGATCTTCCTGCTCGGTAGCCTGATCCGCTTCGACCGCGAGCAGTACAGCTGGAAATCCGAATCGACCCAGGTGCTGCACCGGGGCAGCCTGCGCTGGGGCTCGGCGCTATTCCACATCGGCGTCATTGGCCTGCTGTTCGGCCACGCCGTCGGCCTGCTCACCCCGGTCTGGGTATGGGACACCATGGGCATTGCCCACAGCACCAAGCAGATCGTCGCCATGGCCGGCGGCGGCGTGATGGGCCTGATCTGCCTGGTGGGCATCACCATGCTGCTGGTGCGCCGCTTCACCTCCGACCGCCTGCGCCGCGTCACCACCTTCAAGGACAAGATCGTGCTGCTGTGGATCCTGGCCACCCTGCTGCTGGGCCTGGGCTCGATCTTCACTTCCTTCGACCACCTCGACGGCGAGATCATGGTCAGCCTGATGCGCTGGGCCCAGCACATCGTGACCTTCCGCGGCGACGCGGCGTCCTATGTGGCCGAGGCCCCGATCGTCTTCAAGCTGCACCTGTTCATGGGCATGTCGCTGTTCGTGATCTTCCCATTCACCCGCCTGGTGCACGTATGGAGCGGCTTCGGCGCATTGGCTTACCTGGGCCGCGCCTTCCAGCTGGTCCGTCCACGTTAAGGAGCTGCATCATGGGACTGTCCGTCAACGGCGTCGACATCGACGACCACGTCATCGAACGCGAGCTGGCGCACCACCAGCATGCCGACAATCCGCTCAAGCAGTCGGTGCACGAAGTGGTGCTGCGCACCCTGCTGGTGCAGGAAGCCGACTGCCTCGGCCTGTGCATGCTGGGCGAGGACGAAGACGCGTGCATCGAAGCGCTGCTGGCCAGCGAAGTAAAGGTGCCGCAGGCCGACGATGCCGCCTGCTCTCGTTACTACGCCGCCAATCCACAGCAGTTCACCAACGGCGAACTGGTCGAGGCGCGCCACATCCTGTTCCAGGTGACGCCCAACGCGCCGCTGGAACTGCTGCGCGAGACCGCGGACGCGGTGCTGGCGACGCTCAAGGCGGCGCCGGAGCGCTTCGACGAACTGGCGCGCCAATACTCGAACTGCCCGTCCGGCGCCGTCGGCGGCAGCCTGGGCCAGCTGGCGCGCGGCCAGTGCGTGCCCGAATTCGACGCTGTCGTGTTCCGCCTTGAACAAGGCCGGCTGGCCGAGCGCCCGGTCGAGACCCGCTTCGGCCTGCACATCGTGCAGGTGCAGCGCCGGGTCGCGGGCCACCTGCTGCCGTTCGAGGCGGTGCGCGAGCGGATCGCCGACTACCTGGCTACGGCGGCCTGGCAACGCGGCGTGCACCAGTACCTGCAATTGCTGGTGGGCCGCGCCGACGTCCAGGGCGTCACGCTCGAAGGCGCCGCCACACCGCTGGTGCAGTAAGGGGGCGACTTGACCATGCAGATCACCGACTTCAACGATTTTCTCCTGGCCGCACGCACCCAGGACGAGCCGCAACGGCTGCTGTTTGTGTTCGCCGCGCGCGAGCTGCCACTCAACCATACACCGGGCCAGAAGAAGCGTTTCGAGGCCGGCCAGGGCGGCGCGCTGGCGCCCGTGATGTGCGTCGACAAGGCAGTCGACGAACTGCCGGACTTCGCCACGCTGGCGCGCGAATCGCAGCAGACCGGCCAGCCATGGGACGTCGCCTTCGTCGCCGCCCTGCCGGGCATCGACGGCGCCCAGCCCACCGCTCCGGATGTCGAACGCGCGCTCAAGATGATGATCGATGCCGTGCACCGCGGCGCCATCGAACGCTTCCCGGCGTTCGATGCCGATGGCAAGGTGCTGCGGCTCACGTAGTCCTTGAACCAGTTCAATGCGCCCGGAACCCCGGGTCGCTACAGTCACGGCACGCACCATCAACCTGCATCGCCCATGACACCGACACCTGCCGAACTCCCCACCACCATCCGCCCACCCATTGAACTGGTCTGCCCCGCCGGCAGCCTGCCCGCCCTCAAGGCCGCCGTCGACAACGGCGCCGACTGCGTCTACCTCGGCTTTCGCGACGCCACCAATGCCCGCAACTTCGCCGGCCTGAACTTCGGCGAGGATGCCATCCGCGCCGGGATAGACTATGCCCACCGGCGCGGCCGCAAGGTCTTCCTGGCCCTGAACACCTATCCCCAGGCGGCCGGCTGGGACGCCTGGCGCGCCGCCATCGACCGCGCCGCCGACTTCGGCATCGACGCCGTCATCCTGGCCGATCCCGGCCTGATGGAATACGCGGCGCGCGTACACCCCGGGCTGCGCCTGCACCTGTCGGTGCAGGGTTCGGCCACCAACCTGGAAGCCATCGACTTCTATCACCGCCACTTCGGCATCGTACGCGCGGTGCTGCCGCGCGTGCTGTCCCTGAGCCAGGTCGAGCACCTGATTGGCCGCACGCCGGTCGAGATCGAGGTGTTCGGCTTCGGCAGCCTGTGCGTGATGGTCGAAGGCCGCTGCCAGCTGTCGTCCTATGTGACAGGCGAATCGCCGAATACCTACGGCGTCTGCTCGCCGGCCAAGGCGGTGCGCTGGCAGCACACACCCAAGGGACTGGAAGCGCGCCTGAACGAGGTGCTGATCGACCGCTACGACGATGGCGAGCACGCCGGCTATCCGACCCTGTGCAAGGGCCGCTTCGACGTCGGCGACGAGACCTATTACGCGGTCGAGGAGCCGGCCAGCCTGAACACGCTCGAGATCCTGCCCCAGCTGGCCGCCCTCGGCGCACGCGCGATCAAGATCGAGGGCCGCCAGCGCAGCCCGGCCTATGTGGCCCAGGTGACGCGGGTCTGGCGCGAGGCGATCGACACCTGCCTGTCGGGCCAGCGTTTCTCGCTCAAGCCAGCCTGGATGGCGGAGCTCGACAAGGTGGCCGAAGGCCGGCAGCACACGCTGGGCGCCTATCACCGTCCCTGGAAATAAAAATATGAAGATCTCTCTTGGCCCCATCCAGTACTACTGGCCGCGCGCCACCGTGTTCGCCTTCTACGAGGCGCTCGCCAACAGCCCGGTCGACATCATCCATCTCGGCGAAGCCGTATGCTCGCGCCGCCATGAACTGCGCCTGCCCGACTGGCTGGCCCTGGCTGAGCTGCTGCAGGGGGCCGGCAAGCAGGTGGTGCTGTCGACCCAGGTGCTGATCGAATCCCATTCCGACCTCGGCGCCATGCGCCGCGTCGCCGCCAATGGCCGCTTCCTGGTCGAGGCCAACGACATGGGCGCCGTCAACTGCATGAGCGGCCAGCCCTTCGTGGCCGGCCCGCACCTGAACCTGTACAGCGCCCAGTCGCTGGGCATCGTGGCGCGCCTGGGCGCCACCCGCTGGGTGATGCCGATCGAGATGTCGCGCACCGGCCTGGCCGCGCTGCTGGCAGATCGCCCGGACGGCCTGGAGACCGAGGTATTCGCCTATGGCCGCCTGCCGCTCGCCTTCTCGGCGCGCTGCTTCACCGCGCGCCAGCGCAACCTGCCGAAGGACGACTGCCGCTTCAGCTGCATCGAGTATCCGGACGGGCTGGTGATGCAGACCCGTGAAAAACAACCCTTCCTGGTGCTGAACGGCATCCAGACCCAGTCGGCCCTCGTCTACAACCTGATGGGCGAGCTCGATGCCATGCGCGCCATGGGCGTGGATGTGGTGCGTCTCAGCCCGCAATCGAACAATATGCCCGCCATCGTGGCCCTGGTGCGCGCCGCCCTGGACGGCGCCATTGCCCTTGGCGAAGCGGCCGCGCGCATGGCGCCCCTGATGCCGGCCGAAGCCTGCGACGGCTTCTGGCATGGCCGGCCGGGACTCGAGCGCATCGCTGCCTGACCCGCCGCCTGACCACACGACAAGGAAGCACCATGCACCCTGAATCGCATCCCCTGCCCGCGCCCGTCAAGCGTCTGCTGTCGCTGCTGCCGGCCGCCCCCGGCTCGCGCCTGTTCGCCACCGCACTCAACCTGGCGCTGGTGCGCCACCTTCCTGACGACGTGCGCGCCGCCCTGCGCGGCAAGCGCCTGCGCCTGTGCGCGCCGGATGCCGGCCTCGCCTTCGACTTCGTCTGGAACGGCAGCGCCTTCGGACCGGCCGCGCGCAGCCAGGCGCCCGACCTCACCATCAGCGCCAGCCTGCACGACTTCGCCCAGCTGGCGGCGCGCAAGGAAGATCCGGACACCCTGTTCTTCAGCCGCCGCCTGCTGATGGAAGGCGACACCGAACTCGGGCTGACGATCAAGAACACGCTCGACGCGATCGACGGCCCGGTGTTCGACCCGGCCCGGCTGGCGCCGCACCGGGTGCTGGCGTCGCTCATCCCGCGGCGCACCGGCGCGCCGCCCCCTCCCCATTGAAAGGCCATCATGGACAAGTCGACTTTTCCCATCGTGTACTCGTGCTCGGGCTGTTCCAGCGCCGCCCAGACCGCCAACCAGGTCGCCCTCGAACTGGACCGCATGGGCGTGGCCGAGATGTCCTGCATCGCCGGCATCGGCGGCGACGTCAAGCCGATCCTCAAGCTGGCGCGATCCGGCCGGCCGCTGGCCGTGATCGACGGCTGCCCGCTGCTGTGCGCCCGCAGCTGCCTGGCGCGGCACGGCATCGAGCCGGACCTGCACTGGCAGCTGGCCGAACACGGCGTCAAGAAGCGCTTTCACCATGACGTCGATCCGGACCAGGCGCGCACGATGACGGCGCTGATCGCGCAAGACCTGGGAACGCTGTCGGAATCTTGAACCGGTTTAAGGCGCCGGGCGCCCGAAGCGCGGATAGTGGACGAACACCTAACCCACAGGATCGAACGATCCACGATCCGTAGAATTCGATGAACGCCAAAGACCACCTGTTTACCGCGGCCATGCCTCCACAAGAGGTATCGACCGACGTCCTGCGCGAAAAATACGCGCGCGGCCTGGAAACCTCGATCGAGGAAGTGCGCGCCCGCGTGGCGCATGCGCTGGCAAGCCATGAGCCGCAAGCCCTGCGCGCCGAGATGGAGCAGCGCTTCCTGTGGGCCCAGGAACACGGCTTCGTGCCGGCCGGCCGCATCAATTCCGCCGCGGGCCTGGGCATCAAGGCCACCCTGATGAACTGCTTCGTGCAGCCGGTGGGCGACTCGATCACCGGCGACGCCGACGGCCTGCCCGGCATCTATACGGCGGTGGCGGAAGCCGCCGAGACCATGCGCCGCGGCGGCGGCGTCGGCTACGACTTCAGCCCGATCCGCCCGGCCGGCAGCCTGGTCAAGGGCACGCACTCGCGCGCTTCCGGCCCGGTGTCGTATATGGAAGTGTTCGACGCTTCCTGCCGCACGGTCGAATCGGCCGGCGCCCGCCGTGGCGCCCAGATGGGCGTGCTGCGCATCGACCATCCCGATATCGAGCGCTTCATCGCCGCCAAGGACGGCGGGGCCTTCAGCAATTTCAACCTGTCGGTGGGCGTCAGCGACGCCTTCATGGAAGCGGTGCTGGCCGACGAAGCCGTCGAGCTGGTGCACCGCGCCCCGCCGGCCCAGGACGCCATCGATGCCGGCGCCTTCCAGCGCGACGACGGCCTGTGGGTCTACCGCAGCGTGCCGGCCCGGACGCTGTGGGACAAGGTGGTCGGTTCGACCTACGACCACGCCGAGCCGGGCGTGCTGTTCATCGACCGCATGAACGCGGAGAACAACCTGTACTGGTGCGAGCGGCTGGCGGCCACCAATCCCTGCGGCGAGCAGCCGCTGCCACCGTATGGCTGCTGCGACCTCGGTTCGCTCAATCTGACCCGCTTCGTCAGCCAGCCCTTCACCCCCGGCGCCGCCTTCGACTTCGACACCATGCGCGAAGTCGCCGCGATCGGCGTGCGCATGCTCGACCTGGTGCTCGACGCCAACCAGTGGCCGCTGCCGCAACAGGCCGAGGAAGGCGCCAGCAAGCGCCGCATCGGCCTGGGCTTCATGGGCCTGGGCAGCGCCCTGGTCATGCTCGGCCTGCGCTACGACGCGCCGGAAGGGCGCGCCATGGCGGCCTGCATCGCGCGCGAGCTGCGCAACGCCGCCTATGCGGCCTCGATCGCGCTGGCCCGCGAGAAGGGCCCGTTCCCGCTGTTCGACGCCGAGCGCTACCTGGCCGGCCAGTTCGTCGCCCGCCTGCCGGATGCGCTACGCGAAGACATCGCGCGCCACGGCATCCGCAATTCGCACCTGCTGTCGATCGCGCCGACCGGGACCATCTCGCTGGCCTTCGCCGACAATGCCTCGAACGGCATCGAGCCGGCCTTCTCCTGGGTCTACCAGCGCAGGAAGCGCATGCCGGACGACTCCATCCGCACCTATGAAGTGGCGGACCACGCCTGGCGCCTGTATCGTCACCTCGGCCTGCAGGCGGACGGTGAGCCGCTGCCACCGCAGTTCGTCACCGCGCTCGAGATGTCGGCGCTCGACCACCTGCGCATGATGGAGGCGGTGCAACCCTATGTCGACACGGCGATCTCGAAGACCGTCAACGTGCCGGCCGATTATCCCTATGCCGAATTCAAGGACCTGTACACCGAGGCCTGGCGCGCCGGCCTGAAAGGCCTGGCTACCTACCGTCCCAACAGCGTCACCGGCAGCGTGCTGAGCGTGGAAGCGCCGGCCCCGGCCTCGACGTCGCCCGCACCGTCGGACGATGATCCGCTGCGCAAGCGCTTCGAGTCGCGCCCGCTGGGCGAGCTGGAGTCGCTCACCTCGAAAGTCGAGTACACGACCCAGGAGGGCAAGAAGGCGGTCTACCTGACCATCAGCTTCCTGCGCGTGGAGGGCCTGCACGACGGGCACCCGGTGACCATCGAGCGTCCCTTCGAATTCTTCATGCCGGCCAACCAGCGCAGCGACGGCCATCAGTGGATCACCTCGACCATGCGCCTGCTGTCGCTGGCGGCGCGCGCCGGCAGCCCGGTGGCCAAGGCCCTGGCCGACATGCGCGAGGTGGTGTGGGAAAAAGGTCCGGTGCGCTGCGGCCACCTGGTCCGCGAGGACGGCGTGCAGGTGCCGGTCTACCACGATTCCGAAGTGGCGGCGATCGCCTTCATGTTGCAGCGGATGCTGATCCGGCGCGGCTTCCTGGACACCTGGGGCAACCAGGTGCCGGTCGACCAGCTCGACTGCGCGCTGGCGGCGCGCGCGGCGGACCATGAAGAAGCCATGCCGGCGCCGCTTGCGGAAAGCATCGGCGCCGAGCCGCGCATGGCCGCCGCCAAGTGCCCGGAATGCGGCGCCCGCGCCCTGCACAAGGTCGACGGCTGCGCGCGCTGCGCCGAATGCCATTACATCGGCAGCTGCGGCTGACCGTTCCCCCCCACCGAAAGGATCCAACCATGGAACACCGACTGCAACTGGACGCCGCGCTGGACCAGCCCGGCGCCGACCACATCCTGTACTGGCTGCGCGCCATCCCCGGCGTGAACGCGGTCGAGGCCAATGCCGGCGCCAGCCAGGTTCGGGTGCTGTACGACGGCGACCTGACCTCGTCGCGCGAGATCGACATCACGGCCACGCGCGCGGGCTTCCCGGTGCGCCAGGCGCGGGCGGGCGGCTGCTGCGGCGCCTGCGGCGGGGCCTAGCGCCGTCGGCGTCTAAATGCTGCTCAGGTAATCCGCCGCGTCCGGCCTCGGGCGCGGCGGTTTTTCGATTGCCGCCGTACCCAGGCCGATGAAGCAGATCGCGCGCTCGTGCGGCGCCAACCGAAGCAGGCGCCTCATGCCCGGCGCGTCCATGGCGGCGCCGCTGGCCAGGCCGGTCGCGAAGCCGGCGGCGCCGGCCGCGAGCAGCAGGTTTTGCATGGCGCAGCCGAGCGAGACCAGCTTCTCGGCTACGGGAATCGCCTTGGCCGCCGTATCGTCGCGCAGCACCGCCACCAACAGGCAAGGCGCACGCTGCGCCTTGTCGCGCGCGGTGACCAGCGCTTCTTCGCCGCAGCCGGGGTCGCGCTCGGCCAGGGCTTCGGCGAACACCTCGCCCAGGTCGGCGCGCCGCGCTTGCGGGATGAGCACGAAGCGCCACGGCCGCAGCAGGCCATGGTCGGGCGCATGCGCGGCCGCTTCGACGATGCGTTCCAGCGCTTGCGCATCGGGCCCTGGCGCGTGCAGGCGCCGCAAGGTGAAATTGCGGCGCGCCGCCACGAGGGCCTGGAAATCGCCGCCGGCGTCGGATGGGGGAATGTTCATGCGCGCAGTATAACGAGAGCGGCGCCAGCCTGCAGGCGCCATGCGGCGTAGTTCGAACGGCTGCGGGCGCCCTGCGCGCCCGCCTGCGGAAGGCGGGAGTGGAGCCGGTTTCCGGCGCCACCTGCACTGACGTCCGAAAACTAGTTTTTACCACGTTTTCGGCCAACAATGCCATCCGGAATCAGGGGGACGCCTGGCTCGCCAAATGTGGGCTGGCGAGCCAGGCGCCGCAGGGATGTAATGGAGGTCCATCCACAAGGAGAACCCTGATGACCACCAAACCATCCACCATCGGCCGCGCGCTTGCCTGCGTCCTGGCCTGCACCCTGGCCGGCGCCCTTTTCGCCACCGGCGCCGCCGCCCAGATCCCCGCGAAATACGCCGATCCCGCCAGGCCGGCCCTGCCCGATCCGGGCATGCAGCTCGACCTGAAGCGCACGGCGCTGGTCGTGATCGATCCGCAGATCGACTTCATGAGCGCCAAGGGCGCGGCCTGGGGTGTGGTCGGCGAAAGCGTCACCGAGCAGAACCTGGTTCCCAACCTGACCAAGCTGTTCAAGGCCTCGAAGGCGGCAGGCATCGTGGTGTCGATCTCGCCGCACTATTACTACCCGCACGACCACGCCTGGAAGCACGGTGGCCCGGCCGAGATCTTCCAGCACAAGATCAAGATCTTCGACCGCCCCAGCGCCCTGAGCCTGGACGGCTTTCGCGGCTCCGGCGCCGACTTCATGCCCGAGTTCAAACAGTTTATCGAGGACGGCAAGACCGTCGTCGCCTCGCCGCACAAGCTGTACGGTCCGCAGTCGAACGACCTGATGCTCCAACTCCGCAAGCAGGGCGTGGACAAGATCGTCCTGGCCGGCATGCTGTCGAACCTGTGCGTGGAGTCGCACCTGCGCGAATTCCTCGAGCGCGGCTTCGAAGTGGCCGTGGTGCGCGATGCGGTCGCCGGCCCCAAGACGCCGGAAGGCGACGGCTACGCCAGCGCGCTGGTCAACTATCGCTACATCGCCAACGCGCTGTGGACCACCGACCAGACCGTGCAAAAGCTCCAGGGCGGCAAGTGAGGGAGCCTCAGTAGACGTCGCGCCGGTAGCGCCCCGCGTCCATCAGCCGTTCCAGTTCCGACCGGTCAAGGATGGCAGCCAGCGCCTCGTCAACCGCCCTGGCCATGCCCTGCAGGCTGCCGCAGACGTGGATCGTGGCGCCGTCGTCGATCCAGCGGCGCAGCACGTCGGCGCGCGCGTGCAGGCGGTCCTGGACGTATTCGGGCCCCGGGTCGCGCGAAAATACCAGGTCGAGTTCGGGCAGCATGCCGGCCGTCCGCAGGACCGCCAGCTCGGCCTCGCACAGGCTGTCGAAGGCTCGCTGGCGCTCGCCGAACAGCAGCCAGTTGCGGCCCCGCCCCATACCGGCGCGGCTGCGCAGGTGGCCGCGCAAGCCGGCCATGCCCGAGCCGTTGCCGATATAGATGCAGGGCCGGTCGTCGCCAGGTGCATGAAAGCCCGGATTGGCGACCAGGCGCGCGCGCACCGACCCGCCGACCGCCAGGTATTCGGTGAGCCAGCCGGAGGCCAGGCCGAGGCCGTGTTCGTGACGCTGCTGGCGCACCAGCAGTTCGACCGCGCCGTCGTCCTGCACGCTGGCGATCGAATAGCGGCGCGGCGCCGTCGGGGCCTCGGGAACGACGATCTCGAGCAAGTCGCCTGCCTGCCAGCTGGCCTCGAGGCCTGGCCGCAGGGCGATTTCGTACAGCGGCGCGCCCTGGCTGCCCGGGTTGAGCAGGCGCCTTGAATGGAGTACCCAGTCCGACAACGGTGCGGCCCCGCCGGCTGGCGGCAACTCGCCTGGGCTGGCGCCAAGCGCGCCCAGCGCATGCATCCAGCGTCCCAGCGCCGTTTCGTCGCCCTGGTCCACTTCGATCAGCGGGAACAGCGGGGTGCTGCCCAGCGCCTGCAGGCGGCGGTCCAATGCATGCCCATAGCCGCAGAAGCGCGCGTAGTTGCGGTCGCCCAGCGCCAGCACGGCGAAGCGGCAGCCCTCAAACATGGACTGCCATGCCTCCAATTCGCGGCTGAAGCGCCGTGCGGAATCGGGCGCCTCGCCTTCGCCGAAGGTACTGGCCACGAACAGTGCCTGCCCGTAGCCGGCCAGGTCGCCCGGCGCCAGCGCCGACACGGCCCGCAGGTCGACCGCGCGGCCGCCGGCGCGCAAGGCGCCGGCGCTGTGCAGCGCGATCCGTTCGGCCTGGCCGCCCTGGGTCGCAAAGGCCACCAGAACCGGCGCGCCGCTGGTGTCCGCATCGGCCTGCGCCGCCAGGCTGCGCTCGCGCGCCAGCGCACGCTTCTGGCGCCGGCGGCCAAGATAGAGCATCCATCCGGTGATCGCGAAGCCAGGCAAGGCCAGGCTGGCGAACATCATGACGATCCGCCCCGGCAATCCGAAATACGTCCCGGTGTGCAGCGGACGGATGGTGGTCAGCGCACGCTGCCCGGCGTCCTTGTCGGCATGGCGTTCGTCCTGGCGCACCGCGCCATTGCCGCCAACGGTCATCCGGTTGCGCGCGCGGTCGTGCGGCGCATCCTGTGCAAGCCAGGTCAGTTGATAGGCGCCATTCCCGCGCTCCGGCAGGCGGATGGTGGCGCTCGACCAGCCGGGCGCCATCGACACGAAGGTGCGCCAGGCCGGCGCGAGGCTTGCGTCGCCACGCGTCGTGGCAGCGGACCTGGCCTCGCGCTGCTGCGCCGCAGGGGTGCCGGCCCAGTCCTGCAAGGTGCCGCGCACGATATCGAAACTCCAGTAAAGTCCGGTGCCGGCCACCACCAGGTAGGCGACCAGGGCCCAGGTGCCGGCGATCGCATGCAGCGCCCACAGGAACGATCGGCCGCGCAGCGACGTATTGAAGGTCAGCCAGCTGCGCCAGTCTTTCTTGCGCGGCCAGCGCAGGTACAGGCCGCTGAGCGCCAGCCCGACCAGGCACAGGGCCAGGATGCCCAGCACGATGCGGCCCGGCGCGCGCGGCAGCAGCAGCCAGCGATGCAGCGAATCGACGAACTGGAAAAAGGCCGCGCCGCGCACGGCGGGCAGCACGCTGCCGCTATACGGATGAACATGGATCTCCAGGCCGCGCCGCTCCCCTGGCGGCGGGGCGAAGCGTACGCCAACGGTGCTGCCGGGCTGCGCCTCGAACGTGAGGCTGGCGACCCGTTCGCCGGGATGGGCCTGGCGGGCCGCGCGCAGGATCTGTTCCGGCTCCAGGCGCGACCGCTGCTCGACCGGCACGGCGAACACGCCGGGATTGATGCTTTCTACGATCTCGTCCTCGAAGGCGAGGATGGCGCCGGTCAGGCCGATCACGGCCAGCAAGGTGCCGGCCGTGATGCCGACGAACCAGTGCAACTGGAACCAGACCTCGCGCATGGTCGGCAGACGCCAGCGCCGTGGCGAATTGGGCGCCGCCTTCACAGGTCCACCTTCACCGACAGCTTGACCAGGCGCGGCAGGCCGGCCGAGAGGCGCGTACCGGCGCCCGCCCAGTACTGCTTGTCAGCCGCATTATCGATATTGAGCTGCCAGGTGGTGCGCTTGCCGAAAGCCTGCGTGACATAGCGCCCGCCGGCGCTGAACAGCGTGACGCCGCCCAGCCAGGCCTGGTTCAAGTCATTCACCGGGCGCTTGCCCGTGTAATAGGCGCCCAGGGTCAGCGACAGGCCGGGCACCGCGTCCAGGTCGTAGGCCAGGAAGCTGCTGGCGGTGCGGCGCGCCGCGTTCTCGGGCAGCTTGCCGTCATAGGCGGCGCCGATGTCACGGAATTCGGGATCGAGCACCTGGGCAGAACCCTGCCAGGACAGGCGGCGCGTGAGACGCCCCTGCGCCGACAGCTCGACGCCGCGATAGCGCTGCTCGCCCTCGGCGGTGAACACATTGGCGGCATTGGTGTAGTAGCCGGGGCGGTCGATGTCGAACAGCGCCAGCTGGGTCAGGAAGCCGCCGCCGCTCTTCCAGCGCGCGCCGATCTCCTTCTGCTTGCTTACGCCCGGCGCCATGCGGGTACCCTCGTTGGCACTGCCGGCCGGCGCCGCCTCGCCTTCCTCGAGCCCTTCGGCCATCGAGGCATACAGCGAGAAGTCGTCGCGGGCGCGCCAGGTCACGGCCGCCATTGGCGTGGTCTCGCTCACGTCGTAGCGGTTGACGCCCTGGCTGCTCTGGTAGTCGACCCGGCGCACGCCGCCGATCAGCTGCCACTGGCCCAACTGGATGCGGTCGACCAGGTACAGGCCCTTGTCGCGGCTGTCCAGCGCGGCCGTGGTGGGCCGCGTCGGTACCGCGCCGAAGCTGGCGTTGCGGATCGGGACCGGGTCATACAGGTTTTGAAAGGGGATCGTGTAGTTGGCTTGGTAGACCGGCGCCTGGCCCTTGTCGGTGCCGGCGACGCCGAGCGTCAGATCGTGGCTCAGCGCACCGGTGGAGAAGCGCCCGGCCAGCTCAGCGCGCAGCATGTCGGAGTCGACGTCAGCGAACTGGGAGTTGCCGCCGATGCGGCCGGCGCCGGTGGCGACGCTGGCCGCGCTGTCGAAGCGGAAGATCGACAGGTTGCGCTCGCGTTTGGTCTCGGCGTGGCCGGCCTCCAGGGTCAGGGCCCAGTCCTGGTTCAGCGAGAGGTCGGCGCGCAGCTGGACGTTACGTGCATGCGTCTCGAAGCGCGCCCAGTCCGGGCCGACCAGGCGCCGCGGGTCGACCGGCCGCGGCAACCCGATGGCGCCGCCGATGGTCGGCGGCAGGTTGATGCCGGCCTGCTCGGTCACGCGGCGCTTGTCGTATTCGAGGTCGGCGCGCAGGCGCAGGCGCTCGCTCACGCGCCAGTCGAGGGCGGCGGAGGCGAAGCCGCGGTTGCCGTTGCCGACGCCGTCGAGGTGCGAGCCGAGCGTGCCGCCGGCCGCGTTGACGCGCACGCCGAATTCCTGGCGCTGCCCGAAGCGGCGCGCCACGTCGGCGGTGGCGACGGCGGAGCCGTTGTCGTCCAGGGTCAGGCCGACCGTGTTCACCGGCACGCTGCCGGCGCGCTTGGTGACGAAGTTGACGACGCCGGCCGGCGAGGTGAAGCCGTAGTACAGGGCGGTGGCGCCCTTGAGCACCTCGACCCGCTCCTTGTTCTCCATCGAGACCTGGCCGAAGTTCATCAGCGGCAGCGAGCCGTTGAGGCGGTAGTTGGTGCGGTTCTCGACGGCGATGCCGCGGATGACCAGCTGGTCCCAGGTGTCGCCGCCATTTTGCTGGCGCGTGACGCCGGCCGTGTTGCGCAGCGCGTCGTACAGGCCGGCGGCGGCCTGCAGCTCGAGCACGTCGCGCGTGATCACGTTGACGGTCGAGGGCACGTCCATGACGTCGGAACCACGGAAGCTGCCCGCCTCCACGGTATTGGGCATGAAGCCCTGGGCCCGGGTGGCGGTGACGCGCACCGCCTGCATGTCCTGTTCGTCAGTCTCCTGCGGCGCCGCGAAGACAGGGACAGCGTGAGACAGGGCAAGGGCGATCAGGAGCGGACGACGGGACACGGGCGTGGGCATGGCAAGCGGGATTCATGAACAAACCGGCATCCTATCGTGAATGAGAATCATTTTCAATACGAGCAATTACTTAGAGCCTATCTCGGTAGGTGTGGGGAAGCTCATGGCGATGCATGGCTGGCGTGGGCAAGGCGCGAGGAGGCCGCATGGCGAGCCATGCAACGACGAGCAACGCAGCACACGTCTGCCAGGCGCGCCAGGAGCGACTCACACCTGCCGGGATAGGCTCTTGGTGTTGCGATACCAGCGATCCTTCCCCAGCATGATCTCGTGGTGCCCCCGCCCGCCCGGCATCATCGGGAAGCAATTCTCGGCCTGGGCCACCCTGACATCGAGCAGGAAGGGCCGGTTCGACGCCAGGCAGGCATCCAGCCCCGCGTCCAGTTCGCCGGCCTGCTCCACCCTCCCCGCCTCCCACCCGAAGGCGCGCGCCAGCGCCACGAAGTCGGGCAAGGCTTCGGTATAACTGTGGCTATAGCGCCCGCCGTGATGCAGCTCCTGCCACTGCCGCACCATGCCCATGCAGCCGTTGTTCGACAGGACCAGCTTGACAGGACAGCGATGCTGCACCGCGGTCGACAGCTCCTGGATATTCATCAGCACCGAGGCATCGCCGCTGACGCACACGACCAGCGCGTCCGGATGCGCGACCTGGGCGCCGATCGCCGCCGGCAGGCCATAGCCCATGGTGCCGGCGCCGCCCGAGGTCAGCCAGCGCCGCGGCGCCTCGAAGCCCAGGTATTGCGCGGCCCACATCTGGTGCTGGCCGACGTCGGTCGAGACGATCGCGTTGCTGCCCGTCAGGCGCCCGGCCAGGGTGGACATCAGCTGCTGCGGGACGATCGTGCCATCCTGCGCGACGAAGTCCAGACAGCGCTCGGCGCGCCAGGTGTCGAGCGTGCGCCACCAATCGCCGAGCAGGGCCGGATCGGCGCGCAGGCCGGCCAGCCGATCCAGCAGGCCACGCAGCACCGCGCCGCAATCGCCGCGCAGGCCGACGTCGGCCGGCACCACCTTGCCGATCGAACGGGGATCGATGTCGACGTGGACGATCTTCGCGCCGGGACAGAAGTCGGCCAGCCGACCCGTCACCCGGTCGTCGAAGCGCGCGCCGACGCACACGACCAGGTCGGCGTGGTGCATCGCCAGGTTCGCTTCCAGTGTGCCGTGCATGCCCAGCATGCCCAGCCAGCGCCGGTCCGAGGCCGGGAAGGCGCCGAGGCCCATCAGGGTCAGCGTGCAGGGCGCATCCTTCCAGCGCACCAGGCGCGTGAAGGCGGCGCAGGCGTCGAGACCCGCGTTGATCAAGCCGCCGCCACCGTAGAACACGGGGCGCCGCGCCTGGCGGATGAGCAGCGCCGCCGCATCCAGGCCTTCCAGGTCGTCGCCCGCGGCCGGCAGTTGCGGGGCGGGTTTCACCTGGCGCCCGAAGTCGGCCGCGTCCACCGCGCGCGCCTGGATATCCTTGGGCACGTCCACCAGCACCGGACCGGGCCGGCCCTCGAGCGCCTCGCACACCGCGCGCCGGATCGTGGCGACGATATCGCGCGTGGCCCGGACCTGCGTATTCCACTTGGTGACCGTGCGAGAAATGCCCAGCGCGTCGCACTCCTGGAAGGCATCCGTGCCGATCGAGGTGGTCGCGACCTGGCCGCTGATGCACAGGATGGGGATCGAATCGCTCAGGGCGTCGAGGAGGCCCGACGTGGTGTTGGCGATGCCCGGCCCGGACGTCACGAACACGACGCCCAGCCGGCCGGTGGAGCGCGCATAGCCTTGCGCCGCATGGACGGCGGCCTGCTCGTGGCGCACCAGCACGTGGCGCAGGCGCCCGTCCTGAGCCAGCGCATCGTATAGCGGCAGGACGGCGCCGCCGGGATAGCCGAACACGGTGTCGACGCCGCAGGCGACCAGGGTGTCGAGCAACAGGCCGGCGCCGGTCAGGGCGAGCTTGCCGGCCGGCGGCGGAAGGAATTCGGGATGTGGTTTCATGCCTTGAAGTCTATCGACTCAGGACATGAAAGTGCTTCATAATTTCAGCTAGAATTGGCGGGTTACCTGAATATTTTTCACCAGATATGAGCCAAGATAAAAAATCTTTCGACGCAACCGATTTGACCATCCTGGGCATCCTGTTGCGCGACTCGCGCACGCCACTGCAGGAGATCAGCGCCACGGTGGGCCTGTCGACCACCTCGTGCTGGAACCGCATCAAGCGGATGACGGATAGCGGGGCCTTGCAGGGCTACACGGTCAAGGTCGACCTGCCCAGCCTCGGCTACCACGACCAGCTGATCGTACAGGTCACGCTGGACAGCCACAGCGAAGAGACGCTGTATGAATTCGGGCGCGCACTCGAATCGATTCCCGAGGTGCTGGAAGCCTCGCTGATCTCGGGCGACTACGATTATTTCCTGCGCATCGCGGTGAAAGACACGCGCGACTACGAACGCCTGCTGCGCGAACGCCTGTACAAGATCCCCGGCATCCGCCACAGCAAGTCGAGCTTCGTGCTGCGCACCCTCAAGAAGGTCGATACGCCGCTGATCGGCTAGCGCCGCAAGTCCATGCCCAGCTTGAGCGCGGCGGCGATATTGCGCGCCGTGCACTGCAGGTTGAACTGCGCGCCCGCCAGCACCTCGGCCACCGTCCCCGCCTTCATGACGGTGCTGAAAGTCGCCGCGATGCCGTGCGCATGCACCGCATGGGCGTCCGTCGCCAGGCAGCCGCCGATGGCGATCACCGGTTTGCCGTGGCGCTGTGCCACGCGCGCGACGCCGATCGGCGTCTTGCCGTTGACGGTCTGGCTGTCGATGCGACCCTCGCCGGTGACCAACAGGTCGGCGTCGCGCACGAAGGCGTCCAGGCCCACCGCATCGGCCACGATCTCGCTGCCGGGACGCAGGCGCCCTTTCAGGAACACCAGCATCGCCGCGGCGATGCCGCCGCCGGCGCCGGCGCCTGGAATATCGGCCACCTCCTGGCCCAGGTCGCGCGCGATCACGCCTGCGTAGTGGCGCAGGTTGGCGTCGAGCTGCTCGACCATTCCAGGAGTGGCGCCCTTCTGCGGCCCGAAGATCGCGGACGCGCCTTTGTGCCCCACCAGGGGATTGCTGACGTCGCAGGCCACCTCGAACACAGAGTCTCCGATGCGCGGGTCGAGCCCGGAGACGTCGATGCGCGAAAGCAGCGCCAGCGCGCCGCCGCCCGGCGCCAGCTGGTCGCCCTGTGCATCGAGCAGTTGGACACCCAGCGCCTGCAGCATGCCGGCCCCGCCATCGTTGGTGGCGCTGCCGCCCACGCCCAGGATGAAGCGGCGCGCACCCGCGTCCAGCGCGGCGCGGATCAGTTCACCGGTGCCGCGGCTGGTGGCCACGAGCGGATCGCGCTCGGCGGGCGCCACCAGTTCGAGGCCACTGGCGGCGGCCATTTCGATCACGGCCGTGGATTCGTCGCCGGTCAGGCCATAGAAGGCCTCGACCGGCCGACCCAGCGGACCGGTGGCCTGCAGCACGACCTGGCGGCCGCCGGTGGCGGCGACCATGGCCTCGACCGTGCCCTCGCCGCCGTCGGCCACCGGCACCTTTATGTAGACCGCGTCGGGGAAGATCTCCCGAAAACCGGTCTCGATGGCGGTGGCGGCTTCCAGCGCCGACAGGCTTTCCTTGAACGAATCTGGAGCGATGACGATTTTCATGGACCTCTCCTTTAGCGATTGACCAGACGGGCAGGCACGACCAGCACCAGCATCGCGCCGATGAACAAGACGGTGGACAGGATGTACAGCGCGACGTCGGTGCTGCCGGTGGCGTCCTTGATCCAGCCGACCAGGAAGGGACTGACGAAGCCTGCCACCTGGCCCATCGAGTTGATCAGGGCCAGGCCGCCGGCCGCCGCCGCGCTGCCCAGGAAGGCCGCCGGCAAGGGCCAGAACATCGGCAGGCCGGTCAGCGCGCCCATCGTGGCCAGGGAGAGGCCGACCAGCACGATCACCGCGTTGTCCGAGAAGTTCGCGGCGATGAGCAGGCCCACCAGCGCCATCAAGAGCGGCGCCGACAGGTGCCAGCGGCGCTCGCGCCGGCGGTCGGCCGAGCGGCCCACCAGCACCATGAACACGCCGGCGAACAGGTAGGGAATGGCGCTCAGCCAGCCGACCGTGGTCGCGTTCTCGAAGCCCAGCGACTTGATGATCGAAGGCAGCCAGAAGTTGATCGCGTAGACGCCCATCTGGATGCTGAAGTAGATAAAGCCCAGCATCCACACATGCCAGTCGCGCAGCACGGCGCCAAAGGAATGCACCGCGTGCACGCCCGTCGAGCGCTGCTGCTCGTCCCGGTCGAGCGCGTCCTGCATCGCCGTTTTCTCGGCGTCGCTCAGCCAGCCGGCCTGCCTGATGCCGTCGTTCAGGTAGAAGAACACGGCCACGCCCAGGAACACGGTCGGCAGGCCTTGCAGCAGGAACAGCCACTGCCAGCCATCCATGCCGCCCTGGCCGTGCGCGAAGTGGCTCAGCATCCAGCCCGAGAGCGGGCCGCCGATCAGGCCCGAGACGGGAATCGCCGACATGAACAGCGCCATCACCTGGCCGCGCTTGTGCGACGGGAACCACTTGGTGAAGTACAGGACCATGCCGGGGAAGAAGCCGGCTTCGGCCACGCCGGTGAAGAAGCGCAGGACATAGAATTCGGTCGGCGTGGTCACGAACAGCATGCAGGCCGACAGCGCGCCCCAGGCCATCATCATGATGGCGATCCAGCGCCGCGCGCCCAGCCGGTGCAGGATCAGGTTGCTCGGCACCCCGAAGGTCACGTAGCCGATGAAGAAGATGCCGGCGCCCAGGCCGTACACGGTTTCGCTGAGGCCGAGCGCGTCGAGCATCTCGAGCTTGGCGAAACCGACGTTGACCCGGTCCAGGTAGTTGAACAGGTAGCAGACGAAAATGAAGGGGATCAGGCGCCAGGTGGCCTTGCGGTAGGCGCCCTCCAACAGGGCCGCGCCGGCGCCCCCGTCCTGGATGCCGGATGTGCTTGCGGTGGTGCTCATGCTGTCTCCGAATTTCTAATAAGGGTGATCGACAAGATTATCGGCCAAACAAGGGATATCGGGCGTCGGCGACACGCACAAGACCGAGATTGAAATAGCGGCCATTTTTCGTGCACATTCACAATATGCACAACGGATCATCACATTCCGCCACCTCGGCGCGACCGGTTTTGTGCATAATCACAAGGGTCGCTCCATCACTCACGTCTGCCCATGCACATCCTCGACACCCGGCTCGCCCAGGAAATCGTCACCCGCACCATGCGGATCATCCCGTTCAACGTCAATGTGATGGATGCCAGCGGCGTGATCCTCGCCAGCGGCAACCGCGAGCGGGTGGGCGAACTGCATGCGGGCGCCCTGCTCGCGCTGGCCAAGAAGCTGACCGTGGAGATCGACGCGGCCGCCGCGCGCAAGCTGCATGGCGCCCAGCCGGGCACCAACCTGCCCCTCTCCGTGGGTGGACAGCTATGCGGCGCGGTGGGCCTCTCCGGCGCGCCGGATGAGGTGCGCCAGTTTGGCGAACTGGTGCGCCTGACAGCCGAGATGATCCTGGAACAGGCGGCGCTGGCGAACGAGTTGCAGAACAACTCGCGCTACCGCGAAGCCTTCGTGCTGAACCTCATCCGTTATGAAGCGGCGCACCGCCCCGAGCTCGAAGGCTGGGCGCGGCGCCTGGGCCTGGACCTCGAGCGCATGCAGCTGGTATTCCTGCTCGAGCTGCAGCCGCGCCCGGACGGCGCCGGCGCCGGGGCCGCGCTGCACGACATCCAGCGCCTGCAGATGCGCCTCCTGGCGCGGCGCGAGGATGCGCTGACCGCCACCGTCGGCCCGTCCGAAATGGTGCTCCTCGATTCCTGGGACCCGGCGCGCAAGGGCTACGAAACGACGCCGCAGCGGCGCCTGGACCTGCTGGCCCAGCTGGTGCGCGAGGAATGCGAGCTGCCTTTTACGCTCGCGATGGGCATCGCCCTGCCCGGCCTGGAAGGCGCCGCCGTGTCTTACCAGAGCGCGCGCAGCGCCAGCCGGCTGGGCCGCCTGCGCGTGCCGCAGCAGCAGGTGTTCAGCTATTATGACCTGGCCCTGCCGGTGCTGCTGTCCGGGCTGGACAGCGGCTGGCAGGCGCACCAGCTGCGCATGCCCATCGCGCGCCTGGCCGGCGACAAGAGCCGCGCCATGCTGCGCACCACGCTCGACACCTGGTTCACCCAGAACGAGAACTCGGCCGCCACCGCGGCCACGCTCGGCATCCACCGCAACACGCTCGACTACCGCCTGCGCCGCGTCGGCGAGCTGACGGGGCTCGACCTGGCGCGCAGCGAAGACAAGCTGCTACTGTACGTGTCGGCGCTGCTCAGCCCCACCTGATCAGCCCCGCCCGATCAGCGCGCAGTGCTCACCGCGCAGTTCTCACCGCGCAGTTTTCACCTATTAACCAGCCGCGCCGGCACGGTCAGCACCAGCAAGGCCCCGACCAGCATCACGCTCGACAGGATGTACAGGGCGAGGTCGGTGCTGCCGGTGAGGTCCTTGATCCAGCCGACCAGGAAGGGGCTGGCGAAGCCGGCCACCTGCCCCATCGAATTGATCAGGGCCAGGCCGCCGGCCGCGGCCGCACTGCTGAGAAAAGCGGCCGGCAGGGGCCAGAACATCGGCAGGCCGGCGAGCGCACCCATCGTTGCCAGGCACAGCCCGATCATGGCGAGAATGGCATTGTCCGAGAAGTGCGCGGCCATCGCCAGGCCCGCCAGCGCCATCAGCAGCGGCGCCGACAGGTGCCAGCGGCGCTCGCGCCGTCGGTCGGCCGAGCGGCCCACCATGACCATGAACACGCAGGCGAACAGGTAGGGAATGGCGCTCAGCCAGCCGACCGTGCCGACGTCCTCGAAGCCGAGCTCCCGGATGATCGACGGCAGCCAGAAGTTGATCGCATACGCCCCCATCTTGATGCTGAAATAGATAAAGCCGAGCATCCACACATGGCGGTCGAGCAGCAGCGCGCGCAGCGAATGCACGGCGGTCGCGCCGGGCGGGCGTTCGCGCTCGTCGCGCGCGAGTTCCTCTTGCAGGGCGGCCTTCTCGTGGGCGCCGAGCCAGCTGGCCTGGGCCACGCCGTCGTTCAGGTAGAACAGCGCCGCCAGGCCAAGGAACACGGTAGGCAGGCCCTGCAGCAGGAACAGCCACTGCCAGGCCGCCATGCCGCCCTGGCCGTCGGCGAAGTGGCTCAGCATCCAGCCCGAGAGCGGGCCGCCGACCAGGCCCGAGACGGGGATCGCCGACATGAACAGGGCCATCACCTGGCCGCGCCTGTGCGACGGGAACCACTTGGTGAAGTACAGGACCATCCCGGGGAAGAAGCCGGCTTCGGCCACCCCGGTGAAGAAGCGCAGCAGGTAGAACTCCAGCGGCGTGGTCACGAACAGCATGCAGGCCGACAGCGAGCCCCAGGTCATCATCATGATGGCGATCCAGCGCCGCGCGCCCAGCCGGTGCAGGATCAGGTTGCCCGGCACCCCGAAGCTCACGTAGCCGATGAAAAAGATGCCGGCGCCCAGGCCATAGATGGTCTCGCTGAACTGCAGGGCGTCGAGCATCTCGAGCTTGGCGAATCCGACGTTGACCCGGTCAAGGTAGTTGAACAGGTAGCAGACGAAGATGAAGGGGATCAGGCGCCAGGTGGCCTTGCGGTACGCCCCTTCCAACGTGGCCGTGCCGGCCTCTTGCACGGACATGCCGGGCCGGCTTGCGGTGTCGAACATGCTGTCTCCGAGTTTTTTAGATAAACCCTGACATTATCGTCTGAACCGGAGACAACAGGGGGGCCTGCGTGCATGGCGAGCCCCGGCGCCCGTTCAGAACGTGAACACGGTATAGCCGTCGGCCGCGATCTGCGCAATGCTCGGCAAGCCGGAGGTGCCCGGCACGCTGTTATCGGTGATCATGTCGAAACCGGCCTTCTCGGCTTCTTCGCGTGCGCCGAACACGTCGGCGCAGCCGCATGAAATGCCTACCACCTTGTCTTCGACCGCCTTGTACAGCGCGTGGATCGGGTGCTTGTCGTCGGCCAGCACGCCGGGCCAGCGGGTGCCGGTGCCCTGGAAGTAGATGCCGACCTCGGTGTTCTTCTGCTTGAAGTCGTAGGCGGCGGCCAGGCCGTTGAACATGCGTCCCAGCGCGTCTTCGCCGGCTTTGGGATCAGACAGGATGATGATGGCTGCTTTCATGGTTTTCTCCTAGTGGGCTTGTGTTCGCCGCGCCGTGCAGCGAATGAAGCCATTCTAGGAACCGGGGACGCCAAGAGAAATCCCGCCCAGGACAATACATCGTTGCGCCTGCCGAAATGCCGGACCGGACCCTAGTTGAGGTGCGGGTTGGCGCGCAGGTGGTCGGCCAGCAGGTCGATGAAGTTGCGCACCTTGGACGATCCGAATTTGCTCTCGCGGTGCACCAGGTGCACCGGCCATGGTGCCTCCTCGTACTCGGCCAGCACGACCTTCAGGCGGCCGGCGGTCAACTGGTCGGCGATCTGGTAGGACAGCAGCCGGCAGATCCCCAGCCCGGCGCAGGCGGCCTCGATGGCGGCGTCGTTGCTGGTCACCGTCAGGCGCGGCCGCAGGCGCACCATGCTCGGATCGTCGACCGCGCCGAACTTCCACTCGACCCGCGGAGAAATGCCGGTGGCGGCGATGATCGTATGGCGCAGCAGGTCGGCCGGATGCTGCGGCAAGGGCTGCCGCGCCAGGTACTCGGGCGAGGCGCACAGTACGCGCCGCACCTGGCCCACGCGCAGCGCCTTCAGGCTCGAATCGGGCAGGTGGCCGATGCGCACGGCGACATCGATGCCCTCGTCGACCAGGTTCACGATCCGGTCCAGGAACAGCGCGGACACCTCGACTTCGGGATACTCGTTCAGGAACTGCACGATGCAGGGCATGACGAAGGTCTTGCCGAACAGGACCGAAGCCGTCACCGACAGATTGCCCTTGGGCGCAGCATTGACCCCGGCCGCCGCCTCGTTGGCTTCATCGATGCTGGCCAGGATGGCGCGCGTGTCGTCCAGGTAGCGCCGGCCCGCTTCCGTCAGGCGCACATTGCGCGTGGTGCGCAGCAGCAGCTTGACGCCCAGATTTTCCTCGAGACCGGCGATGGCGCGCGTGACGGCGGCCGGCGACAGGTCCAGGCGCCGCGCCGCCGCGGCAAAGCCCTCCTCTTCGCCCACGGCCACGAAGACGTTCATCAGATGGATCTGATCCACTCATTACTCCCTGCGAAATAGTGCCTTGCGTAGCACGCCGATTCCAATGGCCTTCATTATTTCGCAGAATGGAAGTCTCAGCAATTATCTGCCGCCGCAATCCCCATTATGATGGACCATCGGATCGTATGAATTCGCATGACGGGCGCCCCGCCGGCACGGGACTCGACCTGCGCACCCGCATCCGCATCGACCTGTTCCTGGCGCGCCGCCGCGCCGGGACGGGAGCGGCCACGCCGCGGATCCTGCGCCTGCGCGAGCGCGGCCGGGCGGCCGGCATGAACACCGCCGAAATGGTGGCCAACGAGGAAGGCAGCAGCCATGAGGCCAGGGCGACCGCCTGCCTCGCCTTCGTCGCGACGCTCCTGGCGCAACCCGGCGCGCCGTCGCCGGAGGCGCTGCGGCGCATGCACGACGCCGGCTACGGGCCGGACGGCATTAACGCGGCGATCGCACGGGTCAGGCAGGAGGCAGACTGACGATCAACGGCGCACCACCGGCGCCGTCAGCAGGTAGCCGCGTCCCGGCACGTTGAGGATGTAGCGCTCCACCCCCTCGACGTCGAGGGCGCGGCGCAGGGCGGCGATCTGCACCCGCAGGTTGGCCTCGCCGACGACGCGCCCGGCCCAGGCCCGTTCGAGCAGGTAGCGGTGCTCGAGCACCTGCCCAGGCGCCTCGGCCAGCAGCCACAGGATGTCGAAGGCGCGCGCGCCGATGCGCACGACAGCGCCGCCGCGGCTGAGCCGGCGCAGGCGCGGCTCGATGTCGAATTCTGCAAACGACAGGATGTAGCTGGCGCGGTCGTCCCTGGTCATAGTTCCCATCATGGTTCACCGATCGTGCACGGCGCCGCCAGCCCCCTGGCCAGCGAGGCGCACACCATCATTGTCGTAAATACTGACCATTTAGGGAATGGATACCGCTAGAAATTCATCGTTTCGCTGAAAGCAACACTGACTTGCCAATTGACGATGAATGTTTGCCGCGCCGACGCCAGGTGAGCTGTTACAGCCCGAGGTCGGACAGGCCCGGATGATCGTCCGGGCGGCGACCAAGCGGCCAGCGGAACTTGCGCTCTTCCTCCGTGATCGGCATGTCGTTGATACTGGCATAGCGGTTGACCATCAGGCCGTCCGGGCCGAATTCCCAGTTCTCGTTGCCATACGAGCGGTACCAGTTGCCAGAGTCGTCGCGGCTCTCGTAGGCGTAGCGCACCGCGATGCGGTTGTCGGTGAAGGCCCACAGCTCCTTGATCAGGCGGTACTCGAGCTCCTTGTTCCACTTGCGCTCGAGGAAGCCGCGCGCTTCGTCGCGGCCGTTGGCGAATTCGGCGCGGTTGCGCCAGCGGGTGTCGAGGCTGTAGGCCAGCGACACCTTGGCGGCGTCGCGCGTATTCCAGCCGTCTTCGGCCAGGCGCACTTTTTCGATCGCGGATTCGCGGGTGAATGGCGGCAGCGGCGGACGCACTGCGGTGGGCGTTGTCATCGTGGGACCTTTCGGTTGGGGGTGGTAGAAGACAGCTTACAGATCGAGTTCCAGCAGCGGGCCCGTGGCCCAGGAGACGCAGGGCGTCATGCCCATGGCCCGCTGCTGCGCGTTGAGGCAGACGTCGCGGTGCAGCGGCTCGCCCGACACCACGCCAGCATAGCAGTTGCCGCATTCACCGCGCTTGCACTCGTAGGAGACGAAGACGTCGGCCTCGATCATCGCATCGAGGATCGACTTGCCCGGCGCGACATCGAGGGTCATCCCCGTCTGGCGCAGGACGACCTGCAGCGGACGATCCTCATCATGGGCCCGTGCGCCGAAGCTCTCGAAGCGGACGTGTTGCTGCGGCCAGCCCTGCGCCGTCGCAGCCGCGCGGATCGCTTCCAGCAGCATCGACGGCCCGCAGGCGTGCAGCTCACAGCCCTCTTCCCACGGCCCGATCAGGCCTGCCAGGTCGGGACGGCCCTGGGTGGCGGTGACGTGGGTCTGGACGCGCTCCGGGCCCAATCCGGTCCAGTCCTCGGCCAGCACCAGCCGTTCGGCGTCGCGCGCCAGGTAGTGCAGCCGGTAGCTGGCGCCGGCCGCATCGAGCGCACGCGCCATCGGCACCATCGGCGTGATGCCGATGCCGCCAGCGATCAGCACCGTGCGGGTGCGGCCCGCATGCAGCTTGAACGTGTCCAGCGGCGGGCTGACCTCGAGCGTCATGCCGGGCTCGTATTCGTCGTGCAGTACGCGCGAGCCGCCACGCCCGCCCTCCTCGCGTTGAACCGCGATGCGCAGCATGCCACCTTCTTCGCCGACGACGGAGTAGGCATTGCGGTGACTGGCGCCAGCGCTCGAGGTGAATTCCAGTTCGACGTGGGCCCCGGGCTGCCATGGCGGCAGCGGTGCGCCGCCCTCCGGCGCCAGGCGGAACTCCTTGACCACGGGGCCGTAGCGGATGATGGAATCGATCAGATATCTCACGATTCAGCCCTCCACCGCCGGGTTGAAGGGCGAAGCGTCCAGGTATTCCCAGTCGAGGCGCTGCGGTGCGCGGCGCAGCAACCAGCGGTCGATCGCGACTTCCCAGAAGCGCCCGGTGCCGCCGGTCAGGCCGTGCGGATCGTCCTGGCCATGCAGGATGCGTGCGCGACCGCTCAGCTGCAGCAGGCGCTGGCGGTCGAAGTCGGGAATGCACAGACCCACGCGCGGATCGAGCGTCAGGTTGCCGAAGGTGTTGAACAGGCTGTTGCCGCTGTAGTCGGGAATGCGCAGCAGGATGTCGCTTACCACCTGGATGAAGCCGGGGCTGCCGCCGCGATGCGAGGCGTCGGCGCCACGCTCCTGGTGGTTGCTGGCCACGAAGATGGTGTCGGCGCGGCGCACGATGGCGCGCGCATCGTCGTCGAGCGCGCGCCCCTCGCCCACCAGCGCCGGCGCCGCATCGCCATCGATGCGGCGCAGCTGGCGGCGCTGGATGTATTTGGGGCAGTTCGGATAGGCCTCGCGCACGGCCAGGTCGAAGCCTCCATCGTCCAGGCGCTCCAGGGCGCCATTGATGCGGTAGCGGCGGCGCGAGCCGAGCTCGATGAACAGGCTGCCGACCGTCGGATTGGCGGCGACGTTGCGCCAGAACGGCTCCTCGGGGTCGCGCAGCGCCGCCGGCAGGTCGACGGTCACGTGCGCCGCGCTGTCGGCATGGGCGAAACCGGGCTGCCCGAACAGGACGGTGGACCAGGGCGCACCGTCGGCGTCAACGCTGGCCAGCACCACCATCGACTGCTTGCCGATGAAGGGCCGGGCGCCGCCGAGGATGGTGTCGGCGATGACCACGCCATTGCGGTCGGCGATGCCGACCTCTCCGGCGCTATGCTGCACGGCGCGTTCGCCGTCGTGGTAAACAGAGGTCGTCATGCTGCGTTCTCCCAGGCTGGCGGCCGGTTTGGCCGCGTTCGTCAGGGGAGCATTTTCATGAATTATGCGAATGCAGGGAATCGGTGCAAGCCGCAATTCATTATTTCTCCAGAGGGAATACCGACCCGGATCGGCAGCTCCCGCGTATCAGATTCGCAACATCCCTCGTTTCCGGCACCGATTGTTGTCTTTACGGCTCGCCGCGCGTTTACACTCGTCGATTATTGCGTAGTTTCACAAGGACAATTGATGAATATGAAGTTGAAGGCGGCGGCACACGCCGTGCGCGGTGCGCTGCTGGCGGGCGCCTGGATGGCGGCAGGGGTGTCGACGGGGATATCGAGCAATGCGCTGGCACAGGAAACACCGGCGGTGACGATCGAGCCTGTGCCAGCGACGGCGCCGGCGCCGGCCGCCATGCCGAAGGTCGAAGTCACCGGCTCCGCCATCCGCCGGGTGCTGTCCGAGACCGCGCTGCCGGTGCAGATCGTCTCGCGCGCAGAGATCGAGAAGGCCGGCGTGACCACCGCCTCCGAGCTCCTCGCCCGGGTGTCGAGCAACGTCGGCGGCCTGACCGACGGCGCCAGCATCAATGTCGGCGGCGACCAGCGCGGCTTCAACAGCGCCAATCTGCGCGGCATCGGCACCTCGTCGACCCTGGTCCTGCTCAATGGCCGGCGCATGGCCAACTTCGCCTCGCCCGGCGACGATAGCGGCGTCGACCTGAACAACATCCCGGCCGCCGCACTGGAGCGGGTCGAGGTGCTGCTGGACGGCGCCTCCGCGCTGTACGGCACCGATGCAATCGGCGGCGTCATCAACTTCATCACCCGCAAGGACTTCCAGGGCCTGGAACTGAACGCCTACGGCAGCACCACCGACGAAGGCGGCGCCGGCAAGCGCACCGCCAGCATCAGCGCCGGCACGGGCGACCTCGAACGCGACGGCTACAATGTGTTCGCGGTGGCAGACTTCCAGCGCACCAACGCGCTCAATACCTCGCAGCGCAGCTTCATCCCGGGCCTTTTGGTCGAGGAACGCCTGGGCCATCTGCTGTCGGGCTATACCGGCCCGGCGAATATCCGCCTGACCTCGAACCAGCGCGACCACCTGCAGGAACTGGGCTTCACCATCAACGGCCGCCCGATCACCAACCGCCTGATCAACCTGTCGGCGCCCGACTGCGCGCCGCCGGCCAACGTCTACCTGCCCGACGGCACCGGCGGCGTCGATGCCTGCACCTATAACTATATGGGCGACACCGAGCTCTATCCGAAGACGGAAAAGGCGAGCCTGCTCAGCCGCGGCGTGCTCAAACTGGGCGGCGGCCACCAGGCCTATGCCGAGGTCGCGCTCAGCCGCTCCAAGTCGTGGTACACCGGTTCGTCGGCGCGCGTGACGGGCTATATCGACTATCGCCTGGTGCCGCAACTGGTGGGCACCGGCCTCGAAGAACTGGACGACGACTATCCGGGCGAACTGGAACTGCGCATGCGCCTGTCCGAAGCCGGCCAGCGCACCAGCGAGCTAACCAGCGAAGGCATGCGCTTCGTGGTCGGCGTGAGCGGCACCGTGGGCGGCTGGGACTACGATACCGCGTACAACCACAGCGTCAACACGGTCAAGGACCGCGACACCAACGGCTACGTGCTGTACAACGAACTGATGGAAGGGATCCTGGACGGCCGCATCAACCCCTTCGGCCCATCCAGCCCCGAGGGCCGCGCCCTGATCGACAGCATCCAGGTCGACGACGTCGTGCGCCGTGCGCGCGGCACCCTCGATGCAGTCGACTTCAAGTTCTCGCGCGCGCTCATGCCGCTGGCGGGCGGCGAGCTGGCGGTCGCCATCGGCGGCGAGGTGCGGCGCGAGAAGAACAACTTCACGCCATCCGCCCTGCTCCTCTCCGACAACATCAACAACGACGCCGCGCCGGAAGGCGGCCGCGCCACCAGCGACAAGCGCGACGTCGCCGGCCTGTACGGCGAAGTGCTGGTGCCGTTCGCCAAGCAGTGGGAAGCGCAGCTGTCGGCGCGCTACGACCACTACGAGAAGGTCGGCGGCGCGGCCAGCCCCAAGATCGGCCTCTCCTACCGCCCGACGGATGCCCTGCTGGTGCGGGCCTCGGCCGGCCGCGGCTTCCGTGCGCCAACGATGACGGAGCTGTTCCGCCCCACCGTCTACAGCAGCACCGCCACCCTGCCCGATCCGGTCTATTGCGCCACGGTCGAGAACAACTATGCCGACTGCGCCGACAACTGGGATACGCGCCGCTACAGCAATGCCGACTTGAAGCCCGAGCGCAGCCGCCAGTTCTCCTTCGGCGCCGTGTTCGCGGCTGGCCGCAATGTGAGCGCCTCGCTGGACTACTGGAATATCAAGCGTACCGACTTGATCAGCGAGATCGGCGACGACATCATCCTGGGCAACCTGGCCAAGTACGGGAGCCTGGTGTACCGCGATGAGGACGACGTGATCGACTACATCGAACTGCGCAAGGAAAACCGCGGCGCCCAGGTGGCCAAGGGCCTGGACCTGGCGGTCACGGTGCGCGGCGTCGACACGGCCATCGGCCGCTTCGGCGGACGCCTGAACGGCACCTATGTGCTGTCGTCGGAAATCCAGAACGCGCCGGGCGACGCTTTTGTCAGCAACCTGAACAAGTTCGTCACCGACGGCGTGGTGCAGCGCTGGCGCCATACGGTGAGCTTCGACTGGGATCGCGGTCCCGTCTCGGCCAGCCTGCAGAACACCTGGTCGAGCGGCTACGACGACCAGAACACGGCGATCAATATCGACGACGGCTCGGTGGTGGCGCAGAACAAGGTCAAGTCATACTCGCTGTGGGATCTGTCGGCGGCGTATCAGGCAACCCCGCGCCTGAAGCTGCGCGCCGGCGTGCAGAACCTGTTCGACGAGAGCCCGCCGTATTCGAACCAGGCCTACTTCTTCCTGTCCGGGTACGATCCGAGTTATACCGATCCGCGCGGGCGGCGGTTCTATGCCAGCGTGAACTACGCGTTCAACTGAGACGACAAGTAAAACGGCGCCGGAAAACCCGGCGCCGTCCTGTTTCGCCTGCCTGGCCGCTTATTTGGCCGAATACATCGACGCGTACTTGGCTCCGAAGTACAAAATGAAGCCGTAGCACGCCGCCGGCAGCAGGAACGATACCTGCACGTTGAACGAGTCCGCCAGCGCCCCTTGCGCGAACGGCACCAGCGCCCCGCCGACAATCGCCATGCACAGGATGCCCGAGGCCTGGCCGGTGTGCCTGCCCAGGCCATGCAGCGCCATGCTGAAGATGGTCGGGAACATGATCGAATTGCACAGGCCGACGGCCAGGATCGCCCACATCGCCAGGTCGCCCCGGGTGAAGGTCGCCAACAGCACCAGCACGATCGCCGCCAGCGCGTTGAAGGCCAGCGTCTTGCCCGGGCTGACCACGCGCATCACGGCGAAGCCGATGAAGCGCCCGATCATCGCCCCGCCCCAGTAGATGCTGACGTAGTGGGCGGCGTCAGCATGCGACAGGCCGGCGATGTGCGGCTCGCCGATGAAGTTGATCAGGAAGCTGCCGATGCTCACCTCAGCACCCACGTACAGGAAGATGCCGATGGCGCCCAGCACCAGGTGCCGGTGCGACAGCGCCGAGCGCTGCGCCTCACCTGCCAGCGGCACGTCCTCGGTGTCGGCGATCGCCGGCAGGCGGGCGAGCCAGAACAGCACGGCCAGGAGCACCAGCACACCGGCCAGCACCAGGTAGGGACCGCGCACCGACGCCGCTTCGGCCGCCGCCTCGGCGACCGCGTCGCTGCCCGTGACCGCAACCGCCCCCGCCGCCGAAAGGATCAAGAGGCCGCCGACGGCCGGCCCGATCGTGGTGCCCAGCGAATTGAAGGCCTGGGTCAGGGTCAGGCGGCTCGAGGCCGTGCGCGCCGGGCCGAGCACCGCGACGTACGGGTTCGCCGCCACCTGCAGCACCGTGATGCCCGATGCCAGCACGAACAGCGCCAGCAGGAACAGGCCGTAGCCGCCGAACGAGGCCGGATAGAACAGGGTGCAGCCGACGGCGGCCACCAGCAGGCCGGCCACCGCCCCCTTCTGGTAGCCGATGCGGCGGATCAGCGCGCCGGCCGGCAGCGACACGATGGCGTAGGCCCCGAAGAAGCAGAACTGCACCAGCATGGCCTGCACATAGGTCAGGGTGTAGACCGCCTTCAGGTGCGGGATCAGCACGTCGTTGAGCGACGTGATGAGGCCCCACATGAAGAACAGGATCGTCACGATGACGAGCGCGCTCGTATTGTTGTCGAGCTGCGTCGCCGCGCCCTGGTTGGGGGCGGCTGGCGCCGCCTTGTATGGCATATTGGCCATGCTGTCTCCTGTTATCGTTTTTTTGCTGCGCTTAGTTCGCCACACCGGCCGGCGCGCGCGGCAGGTCACGCCCGCGCGTGCCCCAGCCCTTGGTGTCCGGCTGGGTAGTCAGCTGGTACTTCAGCGTGCCCGCCGACTGCAGCTGCTCCCAGTCCAGCCACACGCGCTCCACCGCGCGGCCGCCGTAGTTCACCGACTTGACGAAGCGGCGCTCGCCCGGCTTGGCGCCCGGCGCCTCGATGCGCAGGATGCGGCCTTGCGGCAGGTCGATCTCGGCCTTGGCGAAGCGCGGCGCATGCAGCAGGAAGCGGCCGCTGCCCGGCATGTCCGGGTAGATGCCCAGCGCGCTGAACAGGTACCAGGACGACATGGTGCCCAGGTCGTCGTTGCCGGTCACGCCACCGGGACCGTTGGTAAACAGCGTCTCGGCCGCGCGCACCACGGTGGTGGTCTTCCACGGTTGGCCCATCAGGGTGTACATCCATGGCGCGTGCAGGTCGGGTTCGTTGTTCGGGTTGTAGCGGAACTGCGCGTAGTAGCTGTACGGTCCCACCACCCACGACTTGCGCACCGCGTTCGGGTCGGCCAGCACCGCCGGATAGTCGAAGAACTGGTCCAGGCGGCCCAGGGCCGGCGCCGCGCCGCCCATCGCGGCGGCAAGGCCCGGCACGTCCTGCGGCACCAGCCACTGGTATTGCCAGGCCGTGCCTTCATGGAAGCCGTGGTCGCCGCGCGGATCGTAGCCGCTGCCGACGTCGCCGAACCAGCTGCCGTCCAGCAGGCGCGGACGCGGGAAGCCTTTCTGGCCGGTCTCGGCATCGACCACGCTCGGGTCCCAGACCGCCTTCCAGTTCAGGGCGCGCTGCGCCAGCACCTTCGCATCATCTAGATGGCCGAGCGCCTGGGCCATGCCGGCCAGCGCGCCATCGGCCGCCGCGTATTCGAGCGTCGCCGAGGCGCCGTGGTGCGGGTCGGTGTCCATTCCCTTCGAGATGAAGCTGCGGTCGTACTGCACGAAGCCCTGCTTCAGGTAGCTCGGGTTGCCCGAACGGCCTTGCGGACGGATGCCGTGGGCCGGCACGCCAAAGGCGTTCTCGCGCAGCGCGGCATAGGCCTCGGCCTCACGGCCCTTAAGGGCGCCGAAGCGCCACAGATCGACCAGGAACGGCGTCACCGGATCGCCGGTCATGATGTTGGTCTCGAAGTTGGCATAGCCCCAGCGCGGCAGCCAGCCGCCCTGCTCGCGGATCTTGAGCACCGAGGTCGCGATATCGCTCGCGCGCTCCGGACGCAGCAGGGCCAGCATCTGGTTCTGGGCGCGGTAGGTGTCCCACAGCGAGAAGAACTCGTAATAGGTCCAGTCCCTGGCCGTATGGATGGCGTCGTCGTAGCCGCGGTAGCGGCCGTCGGCGTCGTTGCCGGTCAACGGCTGCAGCAGGGTGTGATACAGCGCGGTGTAGAACACGGTGCGGTCGTCCTTGCTGCCGCCTTCGATGCGCACGCTGGACAGCTCGCGCTGCCAGTTCGCCTGGGCCTTGGCCTTCATGGCGTCGAAGCGCATCGGGCGACCAGCCTCCATGCCCTCCGACTTCAGGTTGATACGCGCGCCTTCGGCATCGACGTGGGAGATCGCGCTGACGGCGGTCACCGCCTGGCCATCCTTCAGGTCAAAGCTCAGCCACACGCCGTGCGGCTTGGCCTCGCCCTGCTGGCTCGGGCCGTCGACGTCGGGCCAGCCGGCGCGGTCGTCCCAGATGCCGCGCCTGGCGAAGGGCTGGTCGAACTCCATGCGGAACCAGGTCGTGTACTTCGCGCCGCCACAGAAGCTCTTGGTGACGATCTGGCCCTCGACACTGCGGTCGCCCACGATTTTCACTTCACTGCCGATGACGGAGTGGCGCTCGTTGGCCTGGCCCAGGTTGAGCAGCACGTGGCCGGTCTTCGTCCCGGGCGCATAGGTATAGCGCTCGGCGGCGGCGCGGGTCAGCGCGGTCGCCTCGGCCGTGATGCCGCCGTAGCTGGTCAGCTTGACCTTGTAGTAGCCGGCCTGGCCGACTTCGCCGTCGTGGGTGTAATCGGCAGCGTACTGCTTGTGGTCGAACGCGCCTTTTTTAGCGGTGTCGAAGTCGCCGCCGGGGCCGATGGTGCCGGTGACCGGCAGCACCGACAGCTGGCCGCCCTGCTCCCAGCAGCCGGCGCCGGACAGGAAGGAGTGGCCGAAGCCGCGGATCTTCTTGTCGGTGTAGCGGTAGCCGGCGTAGTGGTCGGCAATCGGGCTGACCTGGATCATGCCGAACGGGGCCGAGGCGCCGGGGAAGGTATTGCCTTCGTCCTGGGTGCCGATGAAGGTGTTCACTGGCATCGTGCCGACGGCGACGGCGGCTTTGGCCGCATTGGCCGACCCGCCGGCTGCGGTCGCATCGATAGCGGACAGCGGCAACAGGCAGGCGGCAAGGGCGAAACACACGCCCCGTAAGATGGGCTGGAACGGGTTGGTGCAGGCTTCACTCATCACGTAGCGTCTCCTTCGAGCTGTTCGAACAGTTGGTGCATGGCCGCCGGTGGCGGCGGGGTGGCGCCGGATTGCAGGCAAGCGGCGGAACCGGCGGCCAGCGCCGCATGCAGGTGCGCTTGCAGGCGGCGTTCCGGGTAGCGCGTCAGGCTGATCAACAGGCCGGCGGCGCTGGCGTCGCCGGCGCCGACGGTGTCCACCACCGCCACTTTCGGGGCCTGCGCGTCGCAGCGCTCGGCGCCGTGGAACAGGCTCGCGCCTTGGGCCCCGCGCGTCAGCAGGCAATACGCCGCCGGATTGAATTCGCGCAGGCGCGCCAGCGCTTCGTCCAGTTCAAGGCCGGGGAACAGGCCGCGCAAGTCGTCGTCCGACACCTTCACCAGGTCGGCGATCGAGGCCATGGCTTCGAGCGTCGGCGCATAGCGCTCGTCCATCACGTTCCGGTAGTTGGGGTCGAAGCTGATCGCCACGCCCTGCGCCTTGAGCTGGCGCGCCAGTGCTACCAGCTTCGAGGCCAGCGGCTCGCGCGCCAGGCTGATGCCGCCAAAGTGGGCCCAGCAGAGGCCCTCGGCCCAGCCGGCCGGGAACAGCGCCGGCTCGACGTGCAGGTCGGCGGAATCGTCACCGATGAAGAAGTAGCGCGGCGGCTCGCCCTGTTCCACCACGGCCAGCAGCGGCGAACGGTCAACCCGCTGCAGCAACCGCGTGTCCAGGCCGACGGCCTCGCTGGCGGCCCACAGCGCGTCGCCGAAGCGGTCCAGGCTGATGGCGCCCGCGAAGGCGGTCGCCTCGCCCAGCGCCGCCAGCGCGCGCGCCACGTTCCAGGTCGATCCGCCCACGCGGCTCACCCATTGCTCGTCGCCCTGGTGGATCATGTCGGTCAGCGCCTCGCCGGCGCACAGCATGCGGGGAGGATTAAGCACGCGCACCACCCTTCAGCACGGCCACGATGTCGTAGGCGGCGCCCATGGTGTGATAGTCGACCTTGCCGGCCGGGCTCTTCTCGTCGGAGAGCTTGCGGTTTTCGCGGTCGAGGATGCGGTACCAGGCGCCGTGCTGGTGGTCGACGAAATGGGTCCAGCTGTATTCCCACAGGCGGTCGTACCAGGTCCAGTACTCGGCATTACCGGTGCGCGCGGCCAGCATGGCCGCCGCCGCAGCGCTTTCGGCCTGCACCCAGAAGTATTTGTGGAAGTCGCACACGGTCAGGTCCGGCGCCAGCGAGTAGCACAGGCCGCCGTGTTTCGGATCCCAGCCCTTCTCCACCGCCACCTTGAACAGCTTTTCCGCGGTCGGCAGCAGCCAGTCGAGATCCTGCTCCAGCACGTCCTTGCCGCGCGCTTCCAGCTGCAGCAGCAGCTTGGCCCATTCGGTGAAGTGGCCCGGCTGGTAGCCCCAGGGACGGAACAGGTTTTCCGGGTCGTCGATATTGAACGTCCAGTCGGGCTGCCAGTTGGTGTCGTAGTGCTCCCAGACCAGGCCGCCGCAGCGTTCGGCCTGGCGCTGGGTGATGTTGTAGGCCACCGTATAGGCGCGTTCGATGTAGCGCCGCTCGCCGGTCGCCGCATGCGCCGCCAGCAGCGCCTCGCAGGCGTGCATATTGGCGTTCTGGCCACGGTAGGTGGACAGCTCGCGCCAGTCCCGGCTCGCCTCGTCGGCATACAGGCCGTCGGCCGCGTTCCAGAAGCGTTTTTCCATCAGCTCGAAGGCTTCGGCGATCCAGGGACGCGCCTCCTCCAGGCCGCCCATCGTGGCGTGCGCATAGGCCAGCAGCACGAAGGCCTCGCCGTAGGCATGCTGGGTGCCGTCCTCGATCGTGCGGCCGTCCAGCATCCAGGCGTAGCCGTCGCCATCCGGTGCGCGGTGCGCCTCGCGCAGAAAATGGACCGCATGCGTTAGGCCGTCGCGATAGGCCGTGTCCCCGAAGTGGCGGTAAGCCATGGCATAGGTGAACACGAAGCGCGTGCTGCTGACCAGGTGGCGGTGATGCGCGTCGTAGACCGCGCCGTCGTCCTTGAAGTAGTGGTACATGCCCCCGGCGGGATCGATCGCGCGCGGATGGTAGAAGCGCATCGTGTGGCGGGCGTGGTCGAGCAGCACGTCCGGGCTGCGAAAGTTCGGGAAAGTGGTCATGGTGGCTTGGCGTGGGTGTGCGTTAGTCGTCGTAGCTGCTCTCGCGCACGATCATCTCGACTGGCAGGGTTATCTGGGATGGGGTTTCGTCGGGTTTGTGCAGCAGGGAGTCGACCCCGGCCCGCCCCAGCGCTTCCTTGTCCACGTGGACGGTGGACAGCGGCGGGATGGCGGCGGCGGAGGCGGCGATATCGTCGAAGCCGACGATCGCGAGGTCATAGGGGATCTTGAGCCCCTCGGCCAGGCAGTACTTCATGGCGACCAGGGCGGTGCTGTCGTTGTAACAGAACAGCGCATCCGGCCGCTTCGGCAGGGCCAAGAGGCTGCGCATGGCCTCGATCACGCCGTCCTCGCCCTCGCCCATGGTGGGCACGATGACTTCCAGGCTCGGATCGGCATGCACCCTGGCGTCGAACAGCGCCTGGCGGAAGCCCCGGTTGCGCTGCTGGATGCTGTAGTGGGCCAGTGAGCCGGACAGCATGGCGATGCGCTTCTTGCCGCAGCGCAGCAGGTGCTGGGTGGCGAGGTAGCCGCCGCCCATATTGTCCGGGTTGATCGAGGTGAAGCCGCGCCGGTGCATGTCCACCAGCACCATCGGCTTGCCGGTCTGCTGCAGCGCGCTCAGGACCTCGGGCTCGAAGAAGCCGGCGCACAGGATCGCGTCGGGCTGGTGCAGGCGGATCTGTTCCAGCACGGGCTCGGCCGGGCCGACCACGATCAGCGACAGCGCGATGCCCTCGCGCCGGCAGGCTTCTTCGGCGCCGTGCAGCACCGGCGTGAAGAAGGGGCTGGAGGTGAGCGTGTTGTGCTGGCTGTGCAGCAGGAAGGCGATGCGGCGGATGCGGCCTTTCTTGAGCAGGGAGAAATCGTAGCCCAGCCGGATGGCGGCCTCGCGCACGACCGACCGGGTCGCCTCCGTCATGCCGCCCTGGTTTTTCAACGCACGCGAGACGGTGCCGATCGACAGCCCGGTCTCGCCCGCGATGTCGCGCAGGGTCACCTGGCTCATGTCAGCACCAAAATCGACAACATGCTATGTCTCCGTCATTATTATTCAAAACTGTTTTATTAAACGCCCGATGCCGCGTTTGCCGGCCACATACCGGCCAGGAAAATTCGCTTGCATCCAGCAGGTTTTATAACAGTCGCACTTTCGACGCGTCAATCGTAGAGAAGCTGCCCAGGTTCTTTTTAGCGATTTTTAGTAAACAGGCCGAATACCACCTTGAGCCGGGTTCTGCCGGCGCCTGTCACGCCTCGGCAGAACGTACTTACTGCGTGCCTGTTTCGTGTTTACCTGGCGCTCAAACCGCCGGTCGAAGGCTTGCGCACGCCCGGCTGCAGCAGTTCGAGCTCGGCCAGTTCGACCGTGCTGCCGTTGTCGAAGCGCAGACGGTATTCGCGGTACGCGCCGGGCTTGGCGACACCGAACGGCCGCAACTGGTTCCCCCACTCGAAACGCTCGCCGCTGCGCCCGTCGAGCGCCGTCCAGCCACCCTTGCCGCTGCGGCCTTCCAGCGTCCAGCCCAGGCCTTGGGGCGCGGACGCGCCCGCGGTGATGGTGTAGTGGCTGATCCGGGTTGGCGCCGCGAATGCGAACGCCACGCTGGCGCGCGGCGGCAGGGACAGCACGGTTGCCGCGTCGTCGTCCACCAGCGCGCCGGCGATGCGCTTGCCGCCCAGGGTCACGCTGCGCGCGCCGCCGCTGCGGTCGGCCAGGCCTTCCGGCTGCGCGCCGGGGGCCGTGAGCGACGCCGGCAGGCTGGCTGCGTCGCTGCCCCAGGTCGACGGCGCACTGCCCATCGTGAATTCCAGGGTGGCGCCATTGGCGATGTCGGCGTGCTTGATCCAGGCCTGGTTCCACGGCTTGCCGTTGACCTTGAGCGACTGCACGTACACGTTTTGCGGGCTGTTGTTGTTCGCGATCACGCTCAGCATGCGCCCGTTTTCCAGCCGCACATCGGTGCGCGCGAAGGCCGGCGAGCCGATCACATACTCGGGAGACCCCATGCGCATCGGATACAGGCCCATCATGGCGAAGGTGTACCAGGCCGACATCTCGCCGTTGTCCTCGTCGCCGGCGTAGCCCTGGCCGATCTCGCTGCCCAGGTACAGGCGGCGCAGCGCTTCACGGGTCAGCGCCTGGGTCTTCCAGGGCTGGCCGATGGAGGCATACAACCATGGAATGTGATGCGAAGGCTGGTTACTGTGCGCATACATGCCCATGCGCACGTCACGCGCCTCGGTCATCTCATGGATCACCCGCTTGTAACGGCCCGAGAATTTTTCCTCACCCGTCTCCGGGGTGGCGAAGAACTGGTCCAGGCGCGCCGCCAGCTTGTCGCGGCCGCCCATCAGGCTGGCCAGCCCCTCGGCATCGTGCGGGGTGGTGAAGGCGAAGGTCCAGGCATTGGCTTCGGTATAGTCCGCGCCCCACAGGCGCGGCTCGAAGCTGGCCGCCGGCTGGCGCCACTGGCCCTTGGCGTCACGGCCGCGGAAGAAGCCCGTCGCCGGGTCGAACAGGTGCACGTAGTCGGTGGCGCGCGAGGCGAAGTATTCGCTCTCTTCGCGGTAGCGGCGCGCGCGCGCCGTATTGCCCTTGCCGGCCTCTTCAATGGCCAGCGCCTGCCCCATCTTGGCCAGGCCGAAATCGTTCAGCGCCCCTTCCAGCGTCCACGACATGCCCTCGTGCACCGTGGTGTCGGCGTAGCCGCGGTACATCGACTTGCCCAGGCCCTTGCGGCCCACGTTCGAGACCGGCGGCGCCACCGTCGCGTTCTTCAGCCCCGCCTCGTAGACCTGGTGCACGTCGAAACCGCGCACGCCCTTGAGCCAGGCGTCGGCGAAGGCGACGTCGGAGCTGGTGCCGACCATCAGGTCGGCATAGCCCGGAGACGACCAGCGCGCCATCCAGCCGCCGTCGCGGTACTGCTGCAGGAAGCCGTCGACCAGTTCGCCGGCGCGGGTCGGCGTGAACAGCGCATAGGCCGGCCAGGTGGTGCGGAAGGTGTCCCAGAAACCGTTGTTGACGTAGTTCTTGCCGGGGATGATCCTGACCGAGGTGCTGGCGGCGTCGCCGCCGGCGTTGTCCTTCGACCAGCCGCTCTGGTCGGCATGGCGCCAGTCCGGCTTGTCGACCGTGCCGACGTTTTCGTGGGCCATATTCGGATACAGGAACAGGCGGTAGAGGTTCGAGTACACGGTCACCAGCTGGTCTTCGCTGGCGCCCTGCACGTTCACCCGGCCCAGTTCCGCGTCCCACGCCGCCTGGGCGCGCTCGCGCACGGCCTCGAAACCGGCGTCGCCGACTTCCATGTCCAGGTTGCGGCGCGCCTGCTCGAGCGAAATCAGCGAGGTGGCGATGCGCATGCGCACCTCGCCCTTGGCATCGGGCTTGAACTTCACATAGCCAGTCGGGCGTCCGGTTTCGAGCGCGCCGCTGGCGGTCCATGGCTGATCGAAGCGCGCGAACACGAACATGCGCGAGGCGCCGTTCGACAGGCCGCTGCGGGTGTCGGTATAGCCGCGCAGGGTCTGGGTCGCGGCGTCGAGCGTCAGGCCGCCGCGCGCATCGACGTTGTCGAACAGGAGGTTGGCGTCGCCGTCGGCGGGGAAACGGAAGCGGAATACCGCGGCGCGCTCGGTCGGCGCGATTTCGGCGCGGATGCCGTTGTCGAAGTCGACGCGGTAGCCATGCGCGCGCGCCTGTTCCTGCTCGTGCGAGAACGACAGCGCGCGGCGCTGGCGATCGGGGTCGGGCTGGCCGCTGGCGGCCGACGGCATCACCTGGAAGGTCTGGCGGTCCCCCATCCACGGGCTCGGCTGGTGGCTGAGCGACAGCGCCTGCAGGCGTGGACGGTTGTCGGCACCGTTCTTCTCGTTCCAGCTGTACATGAAGCTGAGCGTGCCGGCGTCGGTGACAGGGGTCCAGAAGTTGAAGCCGTGAGGCATCGCCGTTGCGGGGATGTTGTTGCCACGCGAGAAGGTGCCGTTGGCCTGGGTGCCGCGCGTGGCCCGCACGTAGTCCGACACGCGCGTGACCGCCAGCGGGGCCTGGTCGGCGATCCGGATGTCGTCCAGCCAGCCGCTGGCCTTGCCTGCATTTCCTTCCTTGCCGGCGGCGGGCCGCACCTCGAGCTCGATCGACTTGATGCGACGGCCCTGCAGCTGGCCCAGGCGCACCGATTTGTTCGCCCACTGCTGCGGGTACAGCGTCTTCGATTCGGCCTGGGAGGCGGCGCCGACGCGTACGCCGTGGTGGTCGAGGATGCCCAGGCTTGAGACGCGGCTGCCGTCGTCCAGCACCAGGTCGAGCGAGACGCCGGTCGAGGCGACCGTGTCGTCGTCGACGATCTCGGGCAGCACCTTCCACGACAGCGTGGTGTCGGCATCGATGGCGATATCGACCGGGAACAGCTGCATGCGGCCGCCGCTGCCTTCGGCCTGGTAACGCAGTGCGCGCAGGCCGCTGTAGCCGGCCTTCGGCTTGGCGGTGTAGGGGCGCTCGGGGCCCGCGCCGGCTTCGACGCGCACACCGCCGCCGGCCAGGGTCGCGGGCATGGGGTCGCCAGCCTCGAACGAGCTCGAGAACCGGGCCGCTCCATTGGCGGGGCCCAGGGTGTCGGGCGTCGTGCTGGCGCAGCCGAGCAGCAGCGCGGCGGCGGCAACTTGGGCGGCGATGGCGCGCAGGCGGGGACGAGCGCCGCGTGATTGGTCGGACAGCAAGGCGGCGCTGCGGGAATCGTGAGCGGTTGCTTTCTGCGTCATGGTGCGGAAGGGCTCCTGGTCTGTGGAAGGGTGGCTGGCACGGCATCGGCCAGCGCGCGAAGTTGCAGGGCGGCGCGCAAGGCGTCTTCGCTGGCGCCGGACGTCACGTTCAGCGTGATGCGCTCGCCGGGCAGCAGGGTCAAGGCGTTGTCGGACAGGTCGGCATCGAGATCGCCGAAATCGATCCAGACCGCGCGCGCGAGGCTGGAGGCGGAGATGTCGAGCAGGTAGGCGTCGGGGTGCTCCGGGTCGCGACGCAGGTCGGCGCGCAGGCCGGCGTCTTTCCAGGCGATGTTCTTGGCCGGCGCAAAGTACACCACGGCGCGCGCGGCCGGTTCGCCCTCGGCGTGCAGCTCGAATACGGCGACGGTGGACGCGGGATCGGCCGTGCCGAGCACGTCGGCATCGCGATAGGCGGCGACTTTGGTCGCCGACAGCGGCGCCATCTCGACCGGCTTTCGTTCGTCGCGCAGCACCTTGCCCTCCAGCGTCATCACGCGGGTGCGCAGCTCGCCACGCACGCGGCTGGTGCGGTCATTGAGCAGGCTGAGTCCAGTCTCGCCCCTGGCGTCGCGCAGCGCGGCCACTGTCACTGGCGCGAAGAAGCGGCGGGCGTGGAAGTGCAGCGCCTTCGGGCGACCGAACCAGTCGATGCTGGACCAGGAAGCGCCCGGCCAGACGTCGTTGAGCTGCCAGTACAACGAGCCCATGGTGGTCGGACGGCTGCGGCGGTGATGCAGCGCCGCCAGCTCGATGCCTTCGGCCTGCATCGCCTGGCTCAGGTAGACAAAGCCGGCGAAGTCGCGCGGCGCGCCGAACTCGTCGTCGATGTACTTCATCAGGCGTTCGTTACCCTTGCCGGCCATGAACTTCTGATGGGCGTCGATCACGGGCGCGCCGAGCTGCTGCTGGTCGCGCCGGGCGAAGGCATCGATGGTGCGCTGGACCGGCCACGCCTGCAGGCCGTATTCGGACATGAAACGCGGCGTGATCTCCAGGTATTTCGTCACTGGATGGGCCGGATTGCCCCACACTTCCCAGTAATGCATGTCGCCGCTGGCCTCGGTGTTGGCGACTTCCTGCAAGTCTTCGCTCGGCGAGCTGGACCAATAGCCGATGCCGCCGCCCTCTTCCCGCACCACCTGGCGCAGGTCGGTTCCAAACAGCTGCACATAACCCTTCCACACCTGGTCGGCAAAGGCCGGATCGGCCGCCTTCAGCGTCTTGCCGTGCCCCCAGTATTTCCAGGCGATCTCTTGCTCGTTATTGCCGCACCACAGGACCACGCTCGGATGGTTGCGCAAGCGCCGCACCTGGTCGCGCGCCTCGTGCACGACGTTCGCGCGGAAAGCCGGGTCGTAGGCCGGCTGCATGCCGCCGCCGAACATGAAGTCCTGCCACACCAGCAGGCCCAGCTCGTCGGCAAGATCATAGAAATCGCGCCCTTCGTAGTAGCCGCCGCCCCAGCTGCGCAGCATATTCATATTGGCGTCGCGCGCCAGTTGCAGCGCGCGGCGCAGCTGCGCCTTCTTGACGCGCGGTTGGAACATGTCGAACGGGATCGTGTTGGCTCCCTTGGCGAACACCGGGATGCCGTTGACGACGAAGTAGAAAGCGGTGCCGCGCGAGTCGCGGTCGCGCCGCAGTTCGACGCTGCGCAGGCCGGTGCGGGCGGAGACGCTCGCCAGCCGGGTCTTGCCATCGGCCACCTCGAGTTCGTAGCGGTACAGCGGCTGCTTGCCGTAGCCGTTCGGGAACCAGCGCTGCGGCGCGTCCACCGCCACCGGAAGCGCGATGCGATTGGCGCCGGCGCGCAGTCTGGAGCGCTGGCGGGCCGCCAGCGTGCGCGCGCCATCGGGCCCCGTCTGCCACAGGCGCAGCTCGACCGCCGCAGGGCGCACCGCGTCGAGCGAGGCGATCGCGGTCAGCTCGGCGCGCGCGGCGTCGACGCGGTCCTGGCGCAGTTGCAGGTCGTCGATGCGCAACGTATCCCAGCTTTGCAGCACCACAGGCTTCGTGATGCCGGCGCCGACATAGCGCGGCCCCCAGTCCCAGCCGTAGTGGTAGCCGGGTTTACGCACGAAGTTGCCAGTCATGGCGTCCTTCGGCTCGTCGCCGTAGGGAGAAGGATAGTTGCCGGCGATTTTGTGCGGCATCGCCGCGACCTGCGGCAGCATCCGCGCGATCGGCGAGCGCAGCACGATGCGCAGGATGTTGCCGCTCGGGCGCAGCCAACCCTGGACCGGCACGCGCCAGGTACGGTGGGCGTTGTCGGCGTCGAGCAGCTTGTGGCCGTTGAGCCAGACTTCGGCGAAGGTGTCCAGCCCGTCGAACACCAGGTCGCTGCGCGCGTTGCGCAAGGCCGCGCGCGGGGCATCGAATTCGACGCGGTATTCCCAGTCCGCCAGGCCGACCCATTGCAAGCCGGCCTCGGGCGCACCGACATAGGGGTCGGGAATCAGCCCGTGCGCCATCAGGTCGGTGTGCACCGTGCCCGGCACCGTGGCCGCGCGCGACGGCGCCGCTTCCGGATAGGCGCCGGCCTGGGCGTCGCCCGGCACCATGCGGAAAGTCCAGCCCTGGTCGATGGTGAACTGCAGCGGGGCGTCGGCCTGGACGGCGCCGGCGAACAGCGCCACGACCAGTCCGAGCAACAGGCGCGTGGAGGACATCAGTGTAGACATGGCAATCATGAGATGTGGGCCTCCCCGCCTCCTGGTCGAGGTGCGGGGAGGCGCGACGGCGGAACTCAGAACTTGTAGTTCAGGCCCACGTATGCCACGCGGCCCGCGTAGCCACTCGAGTAGTAACGCGCCTTGGTGTCGTTACCCAGGCGGGAACGCGACTCTTCCTCGGTCAGGTTCAGCACCGACGCGGTCAGGCTGAGTTCCTTGGTGAAGTTATAGGCGGCGTTCAGGTCGACCTGGCTGTAAGGCTCGTCATACACGTTCAAACCGTTGACCAGGCCGTTGACCACTTCGCCGCGACGGTTGTACGACGCGCGCAGCATCATCTTGTCGTTCGAGTAGAACACGGTCAGGTTGGCCTGGTTCTTGGCGCTACCCACCAGCGGTGAGGTGCCGATCTGCTGGCCGTTGGACAAGGTGATCGCGGCCTGGTTGGTCTTGTTGTACGTGTAGTTCGCCTGGAAGCCAATGCCGGAATCGAAGGTGTGCTGCGCATACAGTTCGATGCCCTTGGACACCGCATCGCGGCCACCGGCGCTGGTGCTGTAGTTCTGCACCGCCACCTGCTCGCCGCCGATGTCCAGGGTGACGTCGCGCACCACAGGCACCGCGAAGTTGCTCACGTTCTTGCGGAATACGGCCGCGCCCAGCACCGAACCGCGCGTGAAGTACCACTCGAGGCCCAGGTCGTACTGGGTGGCCTTGAAGGCGTCCAGTTCCTTGTTGCTGCCCGTACCGAACCAGCCGACCTGGTCGCCGCCGCCGATCAGGCGGCGGTCGTCGACGTATTCCTGGCCGAAGTTGCGCAGGCTGCCCGGGGCGGCGATCGAGTTGTAGCTCGGACGCGCCACCACCTTCGACGCCGCGCCGCGCAGCAGCAGGGTGTCGGTGAGGTCGAAGGCCAGGTTCAGGCTCGGCAGGTAGTCGGTGTAGGTACGATCGAGCGCGCTCACCACGAAGGTCGAGATGTGGCCGCTGGCCGGATTGGTCTGGCTGTCCGGCAGCACGGTGAAGCCGCTGGTGCAGCCCGAACCGGCCGGCGCGCCGGCGGCAGGCGCGCCGCCTGGCAGACATGGCGCCGGGTTGCCGTCGGGGCCGTCGAAGAAGTAATCGTTGTAGTAATCGACCTGGTCCGTCGAATCGGCGTGCTGGCGGGTGCGCACCACGCGCATGCCGAGGTTGCCGCGCAGGCGGTCGGTCTTGATGTTGGCCTGGACGTACATCGACGTGATTTTCTCGTCGACGTTGTAGACGAAGTTGTCCTCGTTACGGGTCTGCATCGGGCCGTAGGTGCTGTTCAGGTGCGCGATATAGGCCGGGTAGTTAATCGCCGGGAAGGCGCTCGCTTTCAGTCCGTTGGTCAGGTTGCCCAGCTCTTCGCTGTAGAGGAAGTCGGGACGGAACTTGTTGGCATTGACGTCGCAACCGTTCTGGAAGCGGCTGTCGTAGTCGCCCGGGTCGGCGCCCTGGCAAACCCAGTAGTTGTTGCCGGTACGGCGGTTGGTGCCGCCGTCGCGGTACTTGGCGCCGAACTGGATCGAATCGAGCCAGTTGCTCTTGTCGACGTGCCAGGTCAGGTCGGCCTGGGCGTAGTTCTGGTCGGTCTTGTTGCGGGTCCACGACGAGCTGGTCGAGCCAAGATCGATCTCGCCGATGCCGCTCTGCAGGTTCGCCATCAGCTCCGGCGAGAAGGTCATGGTCGGAGTGCCGGAGAGGTCCCACGCCGAGAAGTGATTGCCCAGGCTCCAGCTGCCGTCGGCATTCTGGCGGCGCGGCTTGATCGGCATGCCGAGCGTCATTTCCGGACCGCCCTCGGCCCAGGTGCGGCCGAGCTTGATGTTGGCGTCGAGCGAATCGCCCTTCCATTCGAGTTCGAAGTCGGCGGTCTGCGACAACGCTTTTTCGCGGCTGATGTTGCCGGCGATCTGCGGGGTCGGGATGGTGCAGTCGTCGGGACCGAAGCCGCCGGTATTGGCGAACCCGGCCGCCCCGGCCTGCGCCGAACTGCAGTAGTAGTTCTTGCCCGGACGCGCGCTGTACTGGGCGCCGGTGACGATGGTGCCGCTCGGGTCGAAGGTCAGGTGGTCGAGCATGCGGCCACCCGGATAATTGCCGTCGCCATTGAAGCGCGCGATGCTCCATTCCGGGATCTTCAGCGAATTGGTCTGCGTATTCTGCTTCAAGTCGAAGCGGAAGTAATTGGCCGTCATGTTCAGGTTGCGCAGCGGCTTGAATTGCAGCGTCAGCTGGCCGCCCTTGCGCTCGCGTTCATTGGTCACCACGTCCAGGTTGACCGAGGTGGGCAGCGCGAAGTTGGTGTAGTAGTCGCCATCCTGATTGTAGAAGCCCGATTCGCCCCACCAGTACGAGTTCAGGCCGTTCGGCTGGCCGTTGACGTCGACCGACGGATTGGTGGCGCGGCTGTCGCTGTACCACTGCCAGTTGGAGGTGCTGCCGCCCATGGTGCGAATGGTGCGCTTCTGCTGGGTGTAGCCGATCAGGACGCCGATGCGGTTGCTTTCGTCGTGCCAGGCATACTGGCCCGAGATTTGCGGGTCGGTCTTCTTGGTGGTGTCGGACCAGGTGCCTTCGGCGTTCAGGAAGCCCGAACCCGATTTCACGTCCAGCGGACGGCGGGTGCGCAGGATCACGGTGCCGCCGATGCCGCCTTCGTCGAAGCGCGCTTCCGACGTCTTGTACAGTTCGGCGCTGGCCAGCATATTCGACGGCATCAGCGTGTAGTTGAACGAACGCGACGGGTCACCGTTCGATTCGGCGGTGGCGACATAGTTGCCGTTCAACTGGGTCAGCGTCAGTTCCGACGACAGGCCGCGCACCGAGACGTTCTTGCCCTCGCCGCCGCTGCGGGTGACGACTACGCCCGGCACGCGCTGCAGGGCGTCGGCCACGTTCTTGTCCGGGAACTTGCCGACGTCTTCGGCGGTGACCACCTCGACGATCGAGTTGGCGTCGCGTTTCTGGTCGAGGCTTTTCTCGATCGAGTAGCGAAAGCCCGTCACGTGCACCGTCACCGGTCCGGTGGTGTTTGCCGGCGCCTCGGCCTGCGCGCCCGGCTGCGCCGGCTCGATCTGCGGCGCGCCCTGCTGGGCCACCGGCGCTGCGGGTTCCGCCGGGACGGTGGCGGCGGTCTGCGCGTGGGCGCTGGAAAGGGTCAGCAGTGCGGCGCCGACCGCCATCGCGATAGGCGTAATGCGGCAGGTCAGCTGCCGGGAAGCGGCTTGGGTTCTTGAAGTCATCGTTTGTCTCCTTGACGTGCCCTGTGGCGGGCTTTCTTTTAGGCGGAACCTTGCAGGTTCCCTCGAGCGGCAGCCGTGCTTTCCCCTTGATGCGGAACGCCAGGATGATAGCGTTCACAGGGATTTACTAAACGACAGTGATGCCGCATGCATAGCAGGGGTCTTCGTGTAACAACAAGCGAATTTATACAAAGGAAAGAACTTGCACTCAACAGTCTTTCGCGGAACGGGCGAAGTTTAGCGAAGTTTAGTAAACGACGATAAACCGTGTGCGGCGCCGCCGCCTGGCGCCGGGTGCGATATCATCGCGGCAACTTAACCAGAGACAAGAGTGTTGCCGCTGTGTTTTTCCCCTATGTTTATCTCGCCTACCTGTACTTCGTACTGCGCCTGATCGTTCCCCTTCCCCTGCACCGCTTTACCCGGATCGGCCTGGGACTTGCCCTGCTGGTGGTCTGCCAGCACCACATGATCCAGCGCTGGGTGTTCGGCACGATGTTCTCGCCCGAGATCCCGCGCATCTTCATCATCCTGCTGGGCTGGTTGTACTGCAGCTTCCTGCTGGCGCTCCTGCTGCAGTTGCTGGCCGACTTGGCCCTGCTGGCCGCCTGGGCGCTGCGCCGCGGGCGCGCCGTCGATGCACGGCTGACGCTTCGTTTACGGTATGCCGTCCTTGCCGCCGGCGCGCTGCTGTCGGCGGTCGGCGTGGGCCAGGCAATCCAGGTGCCCGAGGTGCGCCGGGTCGAGCTGGCGATCCGCGACCTGCCCCCGGCCCTGATTGGCTTTCGCATGGTGCAGCTCACCGACCTGCACATCAGCCGCCTGATGCACGGGGACTGGGTGCGCGAGGTGGTCGAGCGCAGCAACGCGCTGCGGCCCGACCTGGTCGTCATCACCGGCGACCTGATCGACGGCTCGCCGCAGGCGCGCGCGGGCGACGTGCGGCCGCTGGCCGACCTGGCGGCCCGGCACGGCGTCATCGCCAGCCTCGGCAACCACGAATACTATTTCGGCGCCGAGCGCTGGACGGGTGTCTTCGAAGGACTTGGCATGCGCGTGCTGGTCAACCGCCACGCCACCATCGACCATAATGGCGGCCGCCTGACGATGGCCGGCGTGACCGACCGGGTGGCGCCGCGCTTCGGTATGGAAGGGCCGGACACGCGCCGCGCGCTCGAAGGCGCCGCGCCGGGTGCGCCAGTCGTGCTGCTCAGCCACCAGCCGATCGGCGTCGCCGCCAATGCCGAAGCCGGGATCGACGTGCAGTTGTCGGGCCATACCCATGGCGGCATGATCCGGGGCGTCGACCAGGTGGTCAAGCGCGCGAATGGCGGCTACGTCTCGGGCAGTTACCGCGTCAAAGGGATGGAGCTGTATGTCAGCAATGGCACCGGGCTGTGGAACGGGTTCCCGATCCGGCTCGGGGTGCCGGCTGAGATCACGGAGTTCGTCCTCAAGCGCGCCCAGTGATTGAACGCGTGGAGTAATTCGTGCCAGTGGCACGAATTACCAGCCGTCCACGCGTTCAACAACATCTCAACGCGACCGCTTCTCCAGCTTCGGCACCGGCGGCAGCGACGCCCGGTGCTTCTTGATGTCGCTGAGTAGCAGGCGCGCCTGGGTGCCCCAGCCACCGATGAAGACATCAATCTTGCCGTCGCCATCGAGGTCTCCCTTCCCCATGCTCCAGCTGCGGCCGACGGTCACGCCCGGCAGCACGGGCAGGGTCACGTCCTTGAAATTGCCCTTGCCGTCGTTCTGCCAGGCGCGCGGCTGCAGCGGCACGAAGCCCGGCACCTGGATCGCGCCGACCAGCAGGTCTGGCGCGCCGTCGCCATTGAAATCGACCACCGTACCGGCCCAGCTCGAGAAGGTGTGCGCCGGCAGGCGCGCCGCCGTCTCGTCGCGATAGTTACCCTTGCCATCGTTGACCAGCAGGCGCGTTTGCGGGTCTTTCTCCCAGCCGGCGTTATTGCTCGTAATATTGAAAAACACGATATCGAGCTTGCCGTCGCCGTTCACGTCCAGCACGTGCACTTCGCGGGTCTCCATCGGCACCTTCAGCTCGAGCCGGTCCGACGCATCCCTGAATCGCCCTTTGCCGTCGTTGGTCAAGAGGCGGTTCGGTTGGCTGGGGCTGGCCAGCACCAGGTCGAGGTGGCCGTCGCCATCCATATCGGCCAGCACCGCGCCCTCGGTCTGGTCGTTCGCCTGCGGCAGATGGGTGGCGGAGGCATCGATGAAGTAGCCGGGCCGCTTGGGGTCGCCCAGGAACAGCAGGTTCTTGGCCGGCACCTCCTTGCCGCCGCCCGCCTCACCGGTGCTGCCGATGAAGATGTCGGGCAGGCCGTCGCCATTGACGTCGCCGACCGCCAGCCCATTGCCCTGGCTGTGGGCCGGGAGGCGCGCGCTGGCGTCGACGAAGCCGCCCTTGCCGTCGCCCAGGTACAGCTGGTGGTGCTCGTCCGCCTCGGCCACGAACACCACGTCCATATGGCCGTCGCGGTTGACATCGGCGGCGCGCACGTGTTCGCTGTCGTGCATGCGGGTGCCGAAAGCATCCGGGACGTATGTCAGCTTGCCGCCTCCGTCATTGCGGTACAGGCGGTTGACGCCGTGCTCCACCGAGATCACGACATCCAGGTCGCCGTCGTGGTCCACGTCGATGAACACCGAGTCGGTCGCGTGCAGGGCAGGCGCCACCGGCACATTCGGCAGGGTCGCATCGATCCAGCCGGATCCCGGCGCCTCGGGGATCAGGGAGAAGGCATCGTAGGCGGGATCGCGCGCAGTGGGCTTACCGGGCTTGCCTGGCTCGATACGCCAGAGATCGTCCAACTCCGGTCCGCCGCCGCGGTTGCCGCTGCCGGCCGCAAGATACACCTTGCCGTCCAGCGTGGCGGCCTGGGTGCCGTGGCGGCCGACCGGCAAGGCGGGCAGCGTTTGCCAGCGGGCGCTTTTCGGGTCCCAGGCCTCGACTTCGCGGTGCGCGTGCTCGTGCATCATGCTCTCGCCGCCCATCACCGCCAGCTTGCCGTCGATGACGGCGCTGGCCGTCCCGGCGCGCTGCGTCGGCAGCGGCGCGGGGAGCGTGCTCCAACGCTTCGCCTTGAAATCGTAGACGTCGACCTCACCGACGGTCTGCGCCAGCGCATTGCCCAGGTCGTGCGCGGAGCGGCGTCCGCCCGCCGCATACAGCTTGCCGTCGATGACGGCGGCGTGGAAGTGGTCGCGCGCATGCGGCGCGTCGGGGAGTTCGGTCCAGCGGCCGGTGGCCGGGTCGAAGGCGTCGAGCCAGGCGACGTAGCCGCTCATATGGCCGCGGCGGTTGCCGCCGACCAGATAGATGATCCCGTCATGCACCGCCACGCCGCTCGCGCCGCGCCGCCGATGCGGCGGAATCTCGGGACCCTTGCTCCAGCGGTCGGCCGCAGGATCGTAGATCAGCACGTGCGGCACCGGAGACTCCTCCGGGAACTTGCCGGTCAGGGCGCCGAGCACGACTAGCTTGCCCCCGAACTCCACGCCCTGCAGATGATGGATCTCGAATGGCGGCGCTGCGCCTTTGGTCCAGCGCCCGCTGGCCGGGTCGTAGATCTCGAGGGGCCGCTCGCCGCGTCCGCCGAGCAGGATCAGGCGCCCGGCCACCGCCACGAAGCCGTTCTCGTGGCGCGCGGTGGGCCTGGATGCGTCACTTTGTTGGCGCCATTGCGGCGCCGTCGCCTGGGCGGATTCACGGGCCTGGGCGGCTGCGCCGCCCACCGTCGTGGAGGCCAGCGCGATGGCGGTGGCGAGACGGATCCAACTGGGATTGCGCGGCTTGGCGCAAAGGTCAAACGTCATCGATGCGTTCCTCCATGAGAAGCAAATGGCTGCAAGCGAAAAGCATAGCAGACTTGACAATCCGGCAAGCACGCCTGACATCCCCATGTCATGGACCTGTCATGTCACGTTGTTAGCATGGCTCGTTCGGTTCGATACATCACAACCCGGTGCCTGCCTCCACCCCTCCTCCATTCGCCATCCTGCGCCGCCGCGTCCTGTCACTGGTCAGCCCCAATGCCTTGCTGCCCGTGACCTGCGTGCTCGGGCTCACGATCGTGCTCTCGATCTGGGCGTTCTACGTCGATCGCGCCGAGCAGGAAAAGACCGTCGCGCGCCAGGCGGCGACCACCAGCAGCGAAAACATCGTCCTCATCGTCGCGACCAATCTCGAGGAAGTGCTGGGCCGGGCCACGCTCTATGCGCGCATCGCCGCCAGCGAAGCGAATGCGGCGCAGCCCGCCGCCTTCCACCTGAATCCGCAGCTGGTCGGCGACTCGGCCTATGTGCGCGCCGTGCTGTTCGACGCCGGCGGCGCCCTGGTCTACTCGTCCGCCAACCAGGACCGGGAGCCCGAGCTGCAGCAGCTGCTCGAACGCGCCGGCGGCGACTCGCCCGACGCGCCGGCGATGGCGATCGGGCGCCCCGCCGCGAGCGGCAAGTATCCCTGGCGCCTGCCGGTCCTGGTCCGGCTCGACGGAGACCGGGGCCACTACGGCGCGATGGTCGACCTGGGTTACTTTTTGGGCAGCTACCGCAACGTCGACCTGGGGCCGGAAGGACGCATAGAGATCGTCCACCAGGACGGCGCGCCGCTGGCGGTCATGCAGGGCGGGATCCTGTTGCCCACGGCGTCGCGCGAGACGGGCCAGGGGATGGAGCCCGCCGCCGGCGCCATCGTTGCCCGCGAAGTCCTGGCCGACATCCCGATCCGGGTCACCGTGACCCAGGATCCGGCGGTCGTCCTGGGCCAACTCGATGCGCAGCACCGGTCGTATTTCCTGCGCGCGGGCGCCTATTCGCTGCTGGTGCTGGTCATCACGATCGGCATCGCGGCCGGCCTGTGGCAACAGCAGCTGCTGCACAGCGCCGTGGCCGTATCGGAACAGGAAAAGCAGCGCCTGATCGCCCAGCTGGAGCAGGAAAAGAGCCGCGCCCTCGCGCTGGCCTCGCAGGACCACCTGACGGGGCTGGCCAACCGCAGGATGTTCCAGGAGATGGCGTCGGCGGAACTCAAGCGGGCCAGGCGCAGTCGCAACCTGTACGCCCTGCTGTTCTTCGACCTCGACCGCTTCAAGGTGATCAACGACACCCTGGGTCACGGCGTCGGCGACCAGCTCCTGAAGGCGGTGGCCGCGCGCCTGCGGGGCGCCGTGCGCGAGTACGACCTGGTTGCCCGGCTGGGCGGCGACGAGTTCGTGGTGCTGCTGTCCGAGGTGCCGTCCGAGGAATTCGTCGCCCAGCTCGCCGGCAAGCTGGTACAGGGCCTGTCGGCGGTCTATCCGAACCTCGACGGCCACGACGTCGAAACGAGTCCCAGCGTCGGCATTGCGCTGTATCCGCGCGACGGCCAGCAGCTCGATGCGCTGCTGCTGCATGCCGACCAGGCGATGTACAGCGTCAAGGCGCGCGGGCGCGGCTTCTTCAGCTTCTACGACGCCTCGCTGAACGCTTCCAGTGCGCTGCATTCGGAACTCGCGGCGCGCTTCAGGCCCGCCATCCATGACGGCGAATTCTGCCTGCACTTCCAACCCAAGCTGACCCTCGACACCCTGCAGATCGTCGGCCTGGAAGCCCTGGTTCGGTGGCAGCATCCCGACCATGGCCTGATCTTCCCGGGCGACTTCATCCCCCTGGCCGAGGAACAGGACTTCATCGCGCCGCTCGGGCGCTGGATCATCGACGCCGTGTGCCGCCAGTTGGCGCAGTGGCGGGCGGACGGCGTGCCGCTGGTGCCGGTGGCGATTAACGTCTCGGCGCGCCAGTTGCGCGACGAAAGGCTGCTGGAAGACTTCCTGGGCGCGTTGGCCCAGCATGGCATCGCACCCGACCTGATCGAAATCGAACTCACCGAGAGCAGCCTCATCGAGGATGCGGAAATGGCGCAGCGCAACCTCGACGCCCTTGCCGGCGCCGGCATCCGGATGGCGCTCGACGACTTCGGCACCGGCTTCTCGGGCCTGTCCCGCTTGAAGCAGTTCCCGATCCATACCGTCAAGATCGACCGCTCCTTCATCCGCGACATCCGCAATGACACCAACGACGCGGTGATCGTCGCCTCGACCATCTCGCTGGCCCACAACCTGGGCCTGACCGTGGTGGCCGAAGGCGTCGAGACGCGCGACCAGCTGGTGCACCTGAAGGCTGCCGGATGCGACCAGGTGCAGGGCTTCTACCTGCAACGCCCGTGCCCCGCGGCGCAGATCGCGCCGCTCCTCCACAAGCAGTTCCTATCCTTCCAGCCGACATGAACCCCGATCCCCGCCGCCGGACCCTCATGCAGCTGCCGCTCCTGGCGGCCCTTGCCGCGCACGGGGCTCATGGCGCGCCGGCGCTGGCGGCGGCCTGCGAACGGCCGGACCGGCTGCGCTTTTCCATCATCCCGCGCGGCGACGTCCGCAAGGAGATCGCGGATCTGCAGCCGCTGCTCGACCAGCTGCGCGCGGCGCTGGGGATCCCGGTGGAAGTCTATGCCGCGCCCTCGTACGGGGCGGTGGTCGAAGCCCTGCTGTCCGGGGCGGTCCACCTGGCCCGGCTGGGGCCCGCGTCCTACGTCTCCGCCAGGCGCGCCGATCCCATGCTCACGCCATTCGCCAACTATGCGAACAAGGCGAGCAGGTTCCAGCCCGCAGGCGCGTTCTATCACTCGCTGCTGATCGTCCGGGCCGGCAGCGCGATCGCGGACGTCCGGGCGCTGCGCGGAAAGCGCCTGGCCCTGGTCGACCCCGAAAGCACCTCGGGCGCCCTGATCCCGCGCCATGTGTTCGCGAAACAGGTCGGCCGGCCGCTGGAAGCGTATTTTTCCCAGGTCGGCTATTCGGGCAGCCATAGCCAGTCGATCAACCGGGTGCTGGCGGGCCAGATCGACGCCGCCTTCGTCGGCAGCCAGAACCTGGCGACGGAGATGGCTTCGCATCCAGCCAGGGAACGCCAGATCCGGGTCGTGTGGCGCTCCGGCCCGATCCCGACCGACCCCTTCGTGTTCAGGGGCCAGCTGTGCGACGACTTGCAGGAGAAGATACGCGGCGCCTTCTTCAAGCGCGGCGGCCCACAGAGCGCGGACGTGCTGGACAAGCTGAACGTCGCCCGCTTCGTGCCGGTGTCTGACCGCGACTACCGGATCGTCCACGAGATTTATTGAGCTGGATGAGAGGCGCTTCGGCCGGCAGCCTCAGAAGAACGGCCAGGCGAGCCGCCCCTTCAGGTGCAGGACGACCCGCAGCGCCGGGTAGCCGAGCGCAAGGCCGAAGGCCAGCAGGCAAGAGGGTTGGCCCATGAAGGCCAGCCAGAACCCGGCGACCATGCCGGCGGCCACCAGCACCATCAGCCATAGCTCGATGCTGAGCAGGAATCCGGACGCTGCGCGCCACACTTGCCGCAACTCGGCGGCGGCTTCGCTGACGGACTTGTCATGGATCATGGCAGTGTCGCTCCCCTGGTGAGACTGGCGCGCACCGCAGGCGGCGGCGCGGCGCCCGGACCGTTACTGCATCCTAACCCCGGCACCGACAAGAGACATTGCCGCGCGCCAATAAATACACAATAGTTCCATTCTCCTGATGCGGCGGCCCGATACCCAGGATGGGAAGCGCTGCAACTGCGCGCCCGTCCGATGCGCGAGACTGGGCGGCGCATGGGCGACCCGATCGTCGGCCCCGTACCAGCCGGTGCTTCCCGGTGAAAAATGGATCCTGATTCCCTACCCGCACGATTTACCGTCCGGCAGGACCATTCACTTTCCCGGAGAACCTCATGAGCATGAAGCACGTCCTGTTCATGGTGACCAACACCCACGAAATCGGTCCGCACAAGCGCCCACGCAATGTGCCTCGCCGCGTTCAGCGGGCTGCGGGCGCTGGCGATGAACCACGACGGCTTGCCGCTCCAGGCCGCATTGGTCACCTTGTCGCCGAATATCGATATGCGCTCGCCGATTCAGGCGTTTTCCGCATGTGCAAACGCAAAGAGATTCGTTCCCGTCGCGAGGCCCTGTCGATACGATCCATGCAACGTCATCACCTGTCATGACAGGATCCACGAGGCTAGCATGGCACTTTTCCAGGCCCTTGAACACTCCGCCGTCCCCCTCCACTCCCAGCTGCGCGAGCGCCTGCGCGAGCGGATCGTGGATGGCAGCTACCAGCCGGGAGCGCGCCTGCCGGCCGAGAGCGAGATCAGCGCGATCTTCGGCGTCAGCCGGATCACCGTGCGCCAGGCCCTGGGCGACCTGCAAAACGAAGGCCTCATCGTCAAGACGCCCGGCAAGGGTTCGTTCGTGGCCCGGCGCACGCCGCGCCAGGACCTGAGTCGTCTCGAGGGCTTTGGCGAAGCGATGTCGCGCCAGGGCTACCAGATCGTCAACCGGGTGGTATCGCACCTGGAAACGGACGCTTTGGCGGCGGTCGCGGACCGCCTCGGCCTGGCGCCCGGCGCGCCGGTCACCGAAGTGCGCCGCGTGCGCTACCTGGACCGGCAACCGGTATCGTTCGAAGTGACTTACCTGCCACCCGAGGTGGGGCGGCGCCTGCGCGGCGAAAACCTGGCCGAACGCGACATCTTCCTGATCCTCGAAGTGGACTACGGCATTGCGCTCGGGCACGCCGACATCCAGATCGGCGCCGTGGCCGCCGATCCTGCCATGGCGACGGCCCTGGGGGTGGCGCCCGGAGCGCCGCTGCTGCGCATCGAACGCCTGACCTGGACTACCGGCGGCGCGCCACTCGATTTCGAATACCTCTATGTGCGTGGCGAAGTCTTCCAGTATGGATTGCGCCTGCCCCGTCACCCTTCACCTTCCCGAGGAAACTGATATGGAAACCCATGTGCAAACCGTCGACGTGCTGGTGATCGGCGGCGGCACCGCCGGCCCGATGGCGGCGGCCAAGGCCAAGGAGGCCAATCCCGCCCTGCGCGTGCTGCTGCTCGAGAAAGCCAACGTCAAGCGCAGCGGCGCCATCTCGATGGGGATGGATGGCCTGAACAATGCGGTCGTCCCCGGCTTCGCCACGCCCGAGCAGTACGTCAAGGAGATCACCGTCGCCAACGACGGCATCGTCAACCAGAAGACGGTGATGGCCTATGCCCGAAACAGCTATGCGATGATCGAAGAACTGGACAGCTGGGGCGTCAAGTTCGAGAAGGACGAGACCGGTGACTACGCGATGCGCAAGGTGCACCATATGGGCACTTATGTGCTGCCGATGCCCGAGGGGCACGACATCAAGAAGGTGCTGTACCGGCGCCTCAAGCGCGCGCGGGTCGAGATCACCAACCGCCTGGTGGCGACGCGGCTCCTGACCGCGTCCGACGGCGCGATCGCCGGCGCCATGGCCTTCGACTGCCGCAGCGGCGACTTCCACGTGATCCGGGCAAAAAGCGTGGTACTGGCCACCGGCGCCGCCGGCCGCCTCGGGCTGCCGGCCTCGGGCTACCTGTTCGGCACCTATGAGAACCCGACCAATGCGGGCGACGGCTACAGCATGGCCTACCACGCCGGGGCCGAGCTGTCCGGCATCGAATGCTTCCAGATCAATCCGCTGATCAAGGATTACAACGGTCCGGCCTGCGCCTACGTCACCGGCCCGTTCGGCGGCCATACCACCAACGGCAAGGGCGAACGCTTCATCGAGTGCGATTACTGGAGCGGCCAGATGATGCAGGAGTTCTACAACGAACTCCAGGGCGGCAACGGCCCCGTGTTCCTCAAGATGAACCACCTGGCCGAGGAAACCATCCAGACCATCGAGACCATCCTGCACACCAACGAACGGCCCAGCCGCGGGCGCTTCCACGCCGGCCGCGGCACCGACTACCGCGAGCAGATGGTCGAGATGCACATCTCGGAGATCGGCCTGTGCAGCGGCCACTCGGCGTCCGGGGTCTGGGTCGACGAGCAGGCCCGCACCACGGTGCCCGGCCTGCACGCTGCCGGCGACCTGGCCTGCGTACCGCACAACTATATGCTGGGCGCCTTCGTCTACGGCCGCCTGGCGGGCGAAAGCGCGGCCGCCTACTGCGCCGGGAACGCCCTGCCGGAACTCGACGAAGCCCAGGTCGAGGCCGAACGCGCCCGGGTCTGGGCGCCGCTCTCGCGCCAGGACGGCCTGCCCGCGAACCAGGTCGAATACAAGCTGCGCCGCATGGTCAACGACTACCTGCAACCGCCCAAGGTCACGCGCAAGATGGAGATCGGCCTGCAGCGCTTCGAGGCCATCCGCACCGACCTCGATCGCCTGCAGGCGCGCGACCCGCACGAGTTGATGCGCTGCATGGAAGTGCATGCGATCCGCGACTGCGCCGAAATGGCGGCGCGCGCCTCGCTGTACCGCACCGAGAGCCGCTGGGGGCTCTATCACAACCGCGTCGACTACCCGCAGCGCAACGACGCCGACTGGTTCGTGCACGTGCAACTCAAGAAGCAGGACGGCCGCATGACCTGCTTCAAGCGCCCGATCGCCCCGTATATCGTGCCGCTCGACGAGGTCGAGAAAGACGCCTACCGCCGCCTGCGTGTGCACCAGGCCGCGCACGACGCCCCGCAGCCGGCCGCTGTCTAGGAGAACCGTATGCCGACCACCATCAACATCACCAGCGTCCCGGTCACCGTGGACGAAGACAAGTGCATCGCGCACAAGGGCTGCACTGTCTGCGTCGACGTCTGCCCGCTCGACGTGCTGGCCATCGACCTGAGCCGGGGCACGGCCTACATGAAGTTCGACGAGTGCTGGTACTGCATGCCGTGCGAGAAGGACTGCCCGACCGGCGCCGTGCACGTCGATATTCCCTATCTGCTGCGCTGAGCGCGGCGTCCACAGCAAGTCGTCCACCACCAGGAGAGAACATGAAACCGCACCGCACGCTGCTCGCGCTGTCGCTGCTGCTATCGTTTGCCAGCGCCCACGCGGCGGAAACGATCCGCATCGCCATCGGAACCCAGGACACGACGATCAACTGCGCCACCGGCGGCCTGTTGATCCGCGAACTCGGGCTGCTCGAGAAATACCTGCCGCGCGCCGGCAAGTACAAGGACGTGAAATACGATATCCAGTGGAAGAATTTCACCTCCGGTGCGCCGCTCACGAACGAGATGGTGGCCGGCAAGCTCGACATCGGCGCCATGGCCGACTTCCCCGGCTCGTTCAACGGCGCCGCCCATGCCAAGGCGGGCAAGAAAAGCATCTTCATCAACGTCCTGTCCGGCAGCACCACGGGTTCCGGCAACGGCATCGTGGTGCCGAAGGCGTCGGCCGTGCAGTCGCTGGCCGAACTGAAAGGCAAGACCATCTCGGTGCCGTTCGCTTCCACCGCCCATGGCATGCTGCTGCGTGCGGTGCAGGCCCAGGGCTGGGACCCCGAGCGCGACGTCAACATCACGCCCCAGGCGCCGGAAGTGGCGGGATCGGCCCTGCAAGGCAACAAGATCGAGGCGCATGCCGACTTCGTGCCGTTCGCCGAGCTGTTTCCGCACCGCGGCTATGCCCGCAAGATCTTCGACGGTTCGCAGGCCAGGGCGCCGACCCTGCACGGCAGCCTGGTCGACGCCGCCTATGCCGGCAAGTATCCCGAGGTCGTGGTGGCCTACCAGCGCGCCGCGCTCGAGGCCGACCGCCTGATCGCGGCCGAACCCGAGAAGTACAGCGAGCTGATCGCCAGGGTGACCGGCATCGAGGCCGAAGTGAACTACCTGTTCCACGGACCGCTCGGCCTGCAGACGCGCGACTTCAGCTGGAAGCCGGAATACCGCCAGGCGGTCAAGACCTCGATCGCGACCCTGCGCCTGCTCAAGCGCACCGACAGCGACATCGACGCCGCCACCTTCATCGACGACCGCTATATCCGCGCCGCCTACCAGCAGGCCGGCCTGGATTACGACAAGCAGCTGAAGAACTACGCCAAGCTGCCGCTCGCGGCGACAGACGCCGTCAGCGGCAAGCCGATCGCCGACGTCAAGCGCCTGACCCAGATCTGGGTCCAGGGCGAGCCGCTGGTGCGCCACTACGCCAGCGCCACCACGGCCTTCGCCGAGCTGCGCAAACTCGAGCAGGCCGGCAAGAAGGTGCGCACCGTCTACGCCCACGACCAGAACACGGGGCTCAAGCTGCTCGCCGGCGACGCCTGGTTCGTCGTCGACGGCAAGGAGATCAGCGCCTTCCTGCTCAAGGCCGACGCCGAAGCGCATGCACAGAAGAACAAGTCCCGGGTCGTCGACTACGACACCCTCAAGTCGGCCCGTTCGGCCTGAGCGCCGGAGCCGCCGATGGAAGCGCTTCGAATCGCCTGGCTCGACCCCGCCCTGTCTCGCAAGCTGGGACGGCTGCTGCTGCGCCTGTTGTCGGTGGCAGCCTGTATCGCGGCGTGGCAGTGGGCCGCGTCGCGCCACCTGAACCTGGGGCTGGTCACCTTCCAGAACGTGCCATCGCCGCGCGAGGTGCTGGAGGCGGCAGCGGCGCTGGTCGAGTCGCCCAAGCTCGAGCGGCACCTGACGGCCAGCGTCCAGCGCGTGTTTTCCGGCTTCGCCGGCGCCATGGTGGCGGGCATCGCCCTGGGCCTGCTGATCGGCCGCTCGCGCCTGCTGGAAGACGTGTTGCTGCCACCGCTGGAAGTGCTGCGGCCGATTCCGGCCGTGGCCTGGATTCCGCTGGCGATCCTGATGTTCCCGTCGTCCGAGATGTCGATGGTCTACATCACCTTCATCGGCGCGCTGTTCCCGATCCTGCTCAACACGATCCACGGCGTCGAAGGCGTCGACCCGCGCCTGGTCGCGTCCTCGCGCAGCCTGGGGGCTGGACGCCGGGCCATCTTCACCGAAGTGATCCTGCCGGCGGCGGCGCCGAACATCGTCACCGGACTGTCGATCGGCATGGGCACCGCCTGGTTCTGCCTGGTGACGGCCGAGATGATCTCCGGGCAGTACGGCATCGGCTACTACACCTGGGCCTCGTGCACCATCCAGGACTATCCCGAGATCGTGGTCGGCATGCTGTTCATCGGCGTGATAGGGATGGGCAGCAGCATTCTGGTGAAAAAGATCGGCAACCTGTTTCTGCCGTGGTACCTCATGCAAAGGAAGAAGCCATGAACCAGCTGTCGCCGCTGGAAAGCGTGCGCCTGGCGCAAGCCGGCGCCCCGACCGGCCGCATCGAGATCGACGACCTGACCATCCGCCTGGGCGAAGGCAGCCAGGCCTTCGATGCGGTGCAGGGCGTGTCGCTGTCGATCGTCCCCGGCGAATTCGTGTGCGTGCTGGGGCCGTCCGGCTGCGGCAAGTCGACCCTGCTGGGCGCGCTGGCCGGCCACTGGAAACCGGACAAGGGAGCGATCCGCATCGACGGCGAGCCCGTCGCCGGCCCGCATCCCGACCGCGGCCTGGTGTTCCAGCACCACACCCTGTTCCCCTGGAAGAAGGTGCTCGACAACGTGGCCTTCGGCCTGAAGATGAAAGGCGTTGGCAGGCGCGCCCGCCACGACAGCGCCCGCGCGCTGCTCGCGCTGGTGGGGCTGGCCGGCTTCGAGGACCGCTATCCGATCCAGCTCTCGGGCGGCATGCAGCAGCGGGTCGAGATCGCGCGCGTGCTGATCAACCAGCCGCGCGTGATGCTGATGGACGAACCGTTCGGCGCGCTCGACGCCCAGACCCGGCTCAAGATGCAGGAGCTGCTGCTGGAAGTCTGGGCGCGGGTGAAGACCACGGTGGTCTTCATCACCCACGATATCGACGAAGCGCTGTTCCTGGCCGACCGGATCGTGGTGATGAGCCCGCGGCCGGGCCGCATCATCGAGGAGCTGCGCCTGGACTTCGCGCGCCCGCGCCACCCCGACCTGGTGACGTCGCCCGAATTCATGCGGCTCAAGCGCCACTGTCTCGACTTGCTGCACCCCCAGGCCCGGATCGTTCCGCTCGAGCGCCTGAGCCCCCTCGGCCCGCCGAGCGCCCCCCATACCAACCGATAAACGACAAGGATGTTCCCGTGACCGCCCTACCGTATCAAGACCCGCAACTGGCCGCGCTGGCCCCGCGCCTGCAGGATATCGATGCAACCGTACGCCGGATCGCCGTGCTCGACCTGGCCGACCTGGATGGCGACGCCCACCTGCCGCTCCTGATCGCCGCGCTCGGCGACGACGCGGCCCCGGTGCGCGCCGAGGCGGCGCGCGCGCTGGAAGCCTTCGAGACACCGCAATCCGTGGCCGGCCTGGCGCGCCTGCTGTCCGATGCCGACGAAGAAGTGCGCGCGGCGGCGGCGCATGGCCTGTCCGAGCTCAAGCAGCCAGCATCGGCGGCGCAGCTGACGCCGTATATCGGCAGCGGCGACAGTTTCGTGCGCGCGGCCGCCTTGCGCGGCGTGCGCGAGCTACGCGTGCCCGCCAGCTTCGCACCGGCGCTCGATGCCTTGCTGGACGAGAATGCGCTGGTCAGGCGCGAAGCGGTCGCGGTGCTCGGCTACCTCAAGCAAGAGGGAGCCCTGCCCGCCCTGACGCGCATCGTCCGGTGCGATCCCGCGCCCGAGGTACGCCGCGCCGCGGCGGGCGCGCTCGGTTTCGCGGATGGCCCCGCAGTGCTGGACGCGCTGCTGGCCGCGCTGGCTGACGCGGCCTGGCCGGTGCGCGAAGAAGCGGCGACCACGCTGGGCAAGCTGCGCCTGCAGGGCGCGGCGCCGGCATTGATTGCGGCCCTGGCCGATCCCTACTGGCAGGTGCGCTTGCGCGCCGCGCGCAGCCTGGGGCGGTTGCGCAGTGCGGATGCCTTGCCCGCGCTGCTGTCGGCACTGGAGCATGCGATCGGCAATCTGCGCAAGGAAGCGGCGCTGGCGCTGGGAGAGATCGGCTCGCCCCTGGCGCTGGAGGCCTTGGCGCTGGCGGCCGGCGACCCCGACCCCGAGGTGCGCAAATCGGTGCGGCTGGCGATCCAGCAGATCGGAGCGGTGACGTGAGCACCACGCCGGACGCCATCGAGAACCACCTGCTGCGGGGCGTGCTGGACTTGTCGTGGGCGGATGGCAGCGCGCGCAGCTGGACCCACGCGGCATTGCGCGCCTCCTGCCCCTGCGCCGAATGCCGCGCCCGACGACGCGCCGGGCTGGCGGTCGAGGCCGACACACGGGTGCGCATCGCCGTCATCGAGCCGGTGGGGGCTTATGGGCTCAATCTCGGATTCACGGATGGACACCGGCGAGGGATCTATCCGTTTGCGATGCTGGTCGGGGCGGAAGAAGTAAAGCGCGACTAGTCGGCATCCTGGTTCGTGACAAAGTGCTCAGGCCGAAGGCGGTTTCTTTCCGTTGCGGATGCGGCGCTCGCCTGTTGCGGAACCATCGGACAAGGTTCGCTTCACCTTCGCAGCTAGCGGGACGGCTTTGCTCGTCAGATCCAGGGACATCAACCTGTCGACTGTTTCGTTCATGCTGTTGACCAACTCATTAAGCTCCTCTTGATGGGCTTTTGCGCGATCGTTAATTTTGTTTTTTATATCGAGGGCGCGACGGATGAGTTCCGCTGGCGCCACCCCAGTATCGTCGCCCGAGGTGGCAACAGAATCGTCCTCAGGCGTGAAGCTTGCCACAGGCTGTGCTTCACGCCGGATCGGAACGAACGCCACCTCCAGACCGAAGAACTGACCGATCCGGTTCATCGTCGCCATCGTCGGATTGCCCTGTCCGAGTTCGAGCGCCTTGATTACCCTGGCGCTGACGCCGCGATGGCGCGCGAAGTCTTCTTGTGTCATCCCTGAGATTGCCCGCATCTCGCGCACGCCTTCGGTGAGCGAGAGCCTGGCGGCGGCTGCCGATTCCAGCATGCGATTGCGTCGCTCCCGAATCTGCGTCTTGTCGATCGGCTTTCTTCTGCTCATGACTACCTCAATGCCAGGATGTGGGTTCGTTGCGCTTCGACGCTGGGTTTGACGAATTCGACGATGTCATCGTCGATGCCTGCCTCGCGCATATAGTCGGGCAAGGTCGCCAGTTGTTCGCCAAAGCGGACCAGGGCGTCCACCACCTGCGCATGCTCCGGACCGGACAAGGCCAGGTGATCCAGGATGTCCGTCCAGTGCCGAAGTTCCTTGCGTGTTTCACGGTGATACCAGCGCGCCGAGCGCGTGATGCCCTCGGGGTCCAGGTACATCGGTGCGAAATCGAACAGGGGCGTCAGGCGAACGATACCATCGGCAGATTGCACCGCTGTGTTGCGAGCATGGTTATCGGTATTGCGCATGGCCAGGTTGAGCACGTCGCGCCGGATGAACTCGATGGTCTCTCCGGTCGGATCATCCACGACCTTGCGTATTGCCTCCAGCAGCTCGAACTGGTTGGCCTGGGTACCGAAACCGGCCAGTCCGGCGATCGAGGCCACGCTCTCCTGGTGAAAGCGCTGTACGCATCCGTCCTGTGCGCGGCGGTCGAAGCGAGGAACGAACAAGGTGTTTTCATGCCATGTCGGCAGGTCGAAGGTACGGATGCCAAGTCGGTGAGCGACTTCCATATAGCCGGCTTCGTTGCGCAACACCTTGCGGTCGTCTTCGGATGACCCGCGTGGTCGCTTGACAATGTAATGGCGCCGGGCACGGTCGTCGGGGAGCGCCGCATCCGGATACCATTTGCCGTCATGCCCTTCGGTCAACAGGTATTTGGGGGCGACTCCCTGCACGCCAGTGCCACCTGCCGCCAGCATGCCATGGACCATCATCACTTCATGGAAGTCTGCCGAACGTGCGAGCAATTCATCGACATCGAAGCCCTCGGCAGCAACATCATGGCGTTCGACATGCTGCTCGTAATAATGCACGGCTTCCCGTACCCGCAGTCGCCCGATGGGATTGAAGGCGCCTGCGCAGAGCAGCGGGAGATCGGACGCCTGGGCATCGGGGAGCTTGAGATGATCGAGGAGAAACTTGCGACCATTCCCTTGCGGTACGAGGTCGTACAAAAACGTAGGCCAGGCCGCGCGAACATGGCGATCGGCATCGACTGGAACGACGAGCGAGACTGGCAACGGCGCGTCACCGAAAGCGTAGGGCAAATCGTATTCGAACACGCAATCGTTGGCCCTGAAGCCGTTGCGGACGATGTCTGAAAAGCTCGCAGTGGCAGCTGCGATCCACTGGCCGTCCTGGAAAATCTCGATATGGCAATCCATATTCGCTCAACGCCCTTAAAGTGCACTATATGATCCTGAAACCAGTATAGCAGCTGGCTTGTGCACTGGACAGCAGATAGCATGCGGCCATATTCGCAACTGACACATTATCCAGTCCAAATGAAAATTGCCGGCGTCAGCCGGCAATTTTCAATCCTGTTCTGCGTCGAGCCTCAGACGCATCCCTAGAAATCGAACTGCGCCGACACCAGCGCGGTGCGCGACGCGGCCGCAGTGGCGAAGGTGCCGTTGGCCAGCCAATAGGCCTTGTCGGCGACGTTCTCGACGCTGGCGCGCAGGATGACGGGGCGGCCCATCAGGCTAGTGCGATAGCGGGCGCCGATATCGAAGCGGGTCCAGGACGGCAGGAACAGCGTGTTGGCGGCGTTGTACGGGATGTCCGAGGTGTGGATGGCGCGGGCATTGAAGCTCAGGCCAGGCACCTGCACCAGATCCCAGTCGAGGCCGGCGCTGAGGGCGCGCTTCGGCACGCCGTTGGCGTCGTTACCCTCGTTCAAGCCACCCTGGGTTTTCTCCAGTTCGGCGTCATAGAAGGTGGCGCTGGCCATCAGGCGCAGGTTGCGCACGGCCTCGCCCATGACCGACAGTTCCAGGCCGCGGTTGCGCTGGTTGCCGTCCATGCTGTAGATCGTGGTGACCGGATCGGTAACGGCGTTCGGACGATCGATCTGGAACACGGAGATGCCGGTCAGGAGCTTGCCCTGCTCGACCTTCACGCCGGCCTCGTACTGCTTCGATTTATACGGAGCGAACACCTCGCCTGCATTCGCCGCAGTCTGAGGCGCCATGGCGCCGCGCGTCAGCCCGGACGTGAAGTTGGTGTACAGCGACACATTGGCCATCGGCTTGACCACGATCCCGAGCAGCGGCGAGGTCGCGCTCTCGTCGTACGAGGTCGTGCTGGCTCCGCTCGGTGCGATGTTCTTCGCAACGACCTTCTGCTTGCGCACGCCGCCGGTCACCAGCAGGCGGTTGTCGAAGAACGACAGGGTATCGGTGAGGGCGATACTGGACAGTTCGGTGCCCGAGGTCGTGGTCGGCGACTGGCGCACCCCGGTCATGACCGGCAGCGGCGCCGGATGATAGATGTTCGAGTCCACCGCGGTGCCGGCCGGCGCCGGCAGGTAGAAGCTGCCGGATTCCTGTTCCAGGCGCGAGGCCGAGACGGTAAACAGGTGCTTCACGCCCAGCCCTTCGACGGTGGCGCGGGCGCCGACCTCGCCGGTCTTGTTGCGGGTGGCGGCGTCGTACCAGGCGCTGGTGATGCGCAGATTGCCCGCCATGTCGATCGCATCGTTGCCGCGCGCCGCAGGGAAGTCCTGCTCGTAGGCGTTATAGTGGTAGCCGGCGGCGGCGTACAGCATCACGTTCGGGGCCAGGTCGTACTCCAGGCGCGACGAAATGGCCGAGTCGCGCATCGCGAGTTCGACGCCCGGATACATCGCGCGCTTGCCGGACGGCGCATCCGGGATCCGCGTCACGTTGGGACGGAAGGTGGACTGGCCGCGGAAACCGTCGGTGTCTTCGCGCTGGGCATAGGCATCGACCACCCAGCGCAGGTTCGACGAACGATAGTCGAGCGCCAGAGCGGCCAGGCCGGATTCGGTCTTGCTGTGGTCGAGCGTGTTGTCGCCATTGCGGTAGACGCCGTTGAAGCGCACGCCCCATTGGCCGGCATCGCCGAAGCGGCGGCCGACGTCCACGTGGGTGCCGAAGATCGACTTGCTCTCGAAGGTGCCGGTGATGCGGGTCAGCGGCTTGTCGCCAGCGCGCTTGGTGACGATATTGATGCTGCCGCCGACGCTGCCGCCGGGGGGGATGCCATACATGAGCGTGCCCGGGCCTTTCAGCACTTCGACGCGGTCCATCATCGCCGCCGGCATCCGGTTGCCCGAGGCGAGTCCGTACAGGCCGTTCACGCCGACGTCGCCGCTGCCCACGCCAAAGCCGCGAATCTGGAAGTCTTCGCTGAAGCCCGAGGTCGAGGTCTGCACCCGCACCGACGCTTCGTTGACGAGCACGTCGGCCAGCGTGCGCGCCTGCTGGTCTTCCAGCAACTGCGAGGTGTAGTTGGTCGTGCTGAACGGCGTATCCATGATGTCGCTTGCCCCGAGCACGCCAACGCCGCCGCGGCGCGCCACGCCGCCGCCCATGTACGGCGCCTCGTCCAGCGTGCGGGCGCCGGTCACCAGCACTTGCTCGATCTGCGGCGCCGCGCTGTCCTGGGCATGCGCGGTGCCGGCCAGCAGCGCGATCGGCGCGAGAACGAATGCGCTACCCCAGACCCTGCGGATCATCAGACACAGCTCCGTGGGACGATTGGATTGGGCAGATGGCGGAGTCCGAAGCTTGGTCATGAAGAGGTCCAGTAAGAATTGAGATTGAATGCAAATGAGAATTATACTCATTTGCATAATCAATCACAATATTCCTGATGGATTCATCTCCTTGTCGACCCTCGAAAAGAAGGACTGCGGCAGCGTCTTACGGGGCCCTTGGCGCTGTCCTGGGGCCGCGCGCAGCCAGATCCTCTCGCCGATGATCTGACTGCTGCCCCCCCCCCTTCAGTCCGGCCGGCCGGCATGGCTGCCGCCTCGCGCTCCCCACACGGCGTAGAACAGCACGTACAGCTCGCATGCCGCCGTCAGGAGGAACGACAGTTGCAGCCCGACGGTATCGGCGAGCCAGCCTTGCGCGATGACCAGCGCCCCACCGGCAATGGCCATGATCAGCAGGCCCGCGCCCTCCTCGGTGAGCGGCCCCAGGCCCCGGATGCCCAGCGTGAAGATGGTCGGGAACATCACCGAATGGAACAGGCCGACCGAGACCAGCGCCCACAGCGCGACCTGGCCGGTTCCCAGCGCGGCGACCAGCATGACCATGAAGGCGCCGATGCTGGCCATCGCCAGCACGTGCTGCGCCGCCACCCGGCGCATCAGGACGCTGCCGGCAAAACGCCCAACCATCATGCCGCCCCACATCAGGAACAGGTAATGGGCGCCCTGCTCGTGGCTCAGGTTGCCGATCTCCGGCAGCGCCACGAAGTTGATGAACAGGTTGGCGACGCCGATTTCCGCGATCAGGTAGATGAAGATCGCCGGGATGCCGAGCACCAGGTTCCGGTGGCGCCACAGCGACAGCGTGGCGCGCACTTCCTTGCTGACGCGGCGCGTGCCGGCATGCAGCGCCGGCAGCGGGAAACGGGCGATCGCCACCGCCAGCAATACCAGCACACCCGCCACGATAAGGTAGGGCAGCTGGACTGCCTGGGCATCGGCGAGGCGCTCGGCCTGGGTAAGGACCGTGTTCGCCTCGGCGGTGCCGGAGTTCGAGCGCCCCAGGATCAGATAGGCGCCGAACAGCGGCGCCAGCGTCGTGCCGAGCGAGTTGAAGGCCTGGACCAGGTTCAGGCGCGACGAGGCTGTTTCTGGCGAGCCTACCACGGTCACGTAGGGGTTGGCCGACACCTGCAGCAAGGTGATGCCGCTGGCGATCACGAACAGCGCGAACAGGGTGACGCCATACGATGGCAGCCGCGCGGCCGGGACCATCAGCAGGGAGCCCACGGCCATGATGGCCAGGCCGGTCACGATCGCCCGCTTGTAGCCGACGCGCTCGATCAGCCGCGCCGACGGGATCGACGCGATGAAGTAGGCGGCGAACCAGACCGATTCGATCAGCGTCGTCTGGGTATAGCTCAGGTCGAACACGCTGCGCAGGTGCGGCAGCAGGGTATTATTGATGACGGTGATGAAGCCCCAGATGAAGAACAGGCTCGACAGCAGCGACATGACGGCGAAGCTGCTGACCCTCACCGATCCGGCTACGGTGGAAGCTGTGCCGGAAGCGGCAGTGGGACCGGGCATGGAAGACTCCTTCAAACGGATCGATCGGAATGCTGCAACGCTCCGGTCCGCTCGCGGCTGGCGCAGACGGCCCGGTCCCGCATGGTAGAGCCTTACGTGATGGCATTCCAATCAAGAATTTGACGAGATCGATACCCGTTTTGATATCCCTCCCCGCTTCTCGCTGGCCTCAGAAGTAGTAACCAGCCTGCAGATTGATGCGCCGCGTGAACCCCTGGTGCGCGGACGAGGTCGCAGCCAGGCCGCCGAGATCGGGCGACAGGTAGGGATGGTGCTTGCCGATCATCAGGTCCGCATAGAACGACCATTTCCCTGCCCCGAAACTCATCCCGGTCACGTTCTGCACCGAGTCCCGGTAGTCGCCGCTGCGCTTTTTCAGGACGCTGTAGTCGTTGTAGACCTTGAACCCGCTGAACGGGCCGATCCTGCCGGGGAGGTCGTAGCTGATGTTGGCGATATGGATGTCGCCCTTTGATGCGACCGGGAACGGGTAGCCGAAACCGCCGACCAGGACGAAGCTGTTGGGGTCCAGGCCGCCATAGGTCTGCTCGGGACCGTGCGCGGTGCGGTAGCGATAGCGCATCGATTGCAGCATCACATTGACGCGGCCATAGTTACCGCGATAGTGGACCGCACCGGCGTGGCGCCGGGTGTCGGTGCCGCGGCCGTTGTCGATCTCGCCGGTCAGGCCGGAAAAGCCGAACTGGTGACGGCCCTCCGGCCCCAGGTTCCACACCACGCGCCCCACCAGGGTGTTGCGCTCGCTGTCGGTCTGGCCGGTGCCGTAGCCCTGCTCGTCGTCATCCTTGACGATATTGTAGGAATACCGGTTCGATGCGCCCGCCGTATTGCTGCCGCCGCCGTAGGACCCGCCATCGCGCGGGAAGAAGGCGAGCTGCCATTCGATCGGACCAGGGCTGCTGATGTATTTCACGCCGAGGTCGTACTTATCTTCGAAGCCGGCGTAGAAGGCGATCGACTCGTAGAAGTTATTCGAGGCGAACGGCAGGAGGCCGAAGGGGTTGCTGTCCAGGCCCACATGCAGTTCGCTCTTGTCGTCGAAGCGCACGCCGCCCCAGGCATGACGCAGGAAATGCTGCCAGTAGTCGCCCTGCCCCTTCGGATAATTATTGTAGCGGTACTGGGCCGAGCCGATCAGCCGGCCGTCGTCGTAGTTGACGTCCAAGCGCGCCGTGTCGAGGCCGACGAAACCGCTGCGGCGGTCCTTGTCCCAACTCTTGTGCCCGTAATTGAAACGGATCGCGCCGCCGATCGTCAGCGGCGAGGCTGCTTCCTCCTGTGCGCTCCCGATCTCCTGGGCGTAAGCGTGGCCGGAGGCGAGGACCGCGATGCCGGCCAGGGCCGCGCACAGGCGGGTCGCCGTTGTCATTTTCATGCGCGCGTTCATGCGAGCTGAAAGCGCCGCCCTTGTCGAAACATGGTCTTGCGGGGTAAAGGTGTAGTTCGAATTCACGTAGATATCCTGAATGATGATCGGCGCGCCACGGCCGGCGTCGAGCGGGCGATGGCGCAATTGACGAAGAATCCCGGGCCTACGGTCTAGTGACGGCGCAGCAGAACCTGATATCGGGCGATCCATGTCGCGCGATGTGCAAGCTCCCGAGGTCGAAGCGGCCTGCGATTGCCCTCGATGACCTGCACGGCCAGGCCAATGACGTCACGTCGAGGGAATACAGGACCAGGGTCACCGCTCAAGGTGACGACGCCGCACAGGGCGCCCTGCCTGGCGCATGGGGTCGATCCGGACAAGACAGCGATCTCGAACGCTGCTCAATGCGCCCCATGCTTGCAGGCGCGCTCGGCACCGTATCGATTGGGGGGAAACATTAATGAATGCCAGGCCATGACTGGCGGCGGAAAAACATATTGTAACCCAGCAATGCAGATTCGTACAAATGTACTTGCCAATATTGAAATAAATGCCGATGCCCGACTGCAGCGCGATGGCGGGCAGCGCGTGCAAATCGGAGCCGCGCTTGCAGCGCCCCGCCCGAGGTGATACAACATGGCGTCTGTTCGACTGCCGCACGCGTCGCCTTCGATATCGCTCTCGACCTTCCCTCGACATTGCCATGCCCCCGCAGTCGCGTTCCCAACGCCTTGGACGCTGCGCCATGCCTTCTCCGAAAACCAGTTCCGCCCTCGCCCCAGTGCCACACGCCACGCTGGGAGACCGGCTCGATTTTCTCCAGCGCGTGGCCCAGGTCGGGCTGTGGGAGATGCGCGTCCGCGACCGCCGCCTGTTCGTGTCGGATGAGCTGCGCGCCCTGTTTGGCATCTGCGCGGATGCGGCCGATCCCGACTTCCCGACACTGTTCGCGCGCGTGCATCCCGACGACCAGCAAACCATCGAGGCCGAGGTCGCGAACGCCCTGCGATACGGCACGCCGCTCGACCTGGAACATCGCGTGGTATGGCCGGACGGCGAGGTGCGCCATGTGCATGCTCGCGGCGACCTGATGCACGGAAGAGACGGCGAACCTGCCTATTACGGCACGGTGCAGGACGTCACCGAGCGACGCACGGCCGAGCAGGCCAACGCACACCTGGCCCGGCGCCTGTGCGCCACGCTCGAGAGCATCACCGATGTCTTCTACACGGTCGACCGCGAATGGCGCTTCACCTACCTCAATGGCGAAGCCGAGCAGCTGTTCCAGCGACCACGCACCGAGCTGCTGGGCAAGGTATTGTGGGATGAATTTGCCGAACTGGGCGCCGGGCTGGCGTGGGAAGAGTTGCGGCGCGCCATGCGCGAGCGCTGCACGGTCGCCTTCGACGATGTCCATGCCTCGCCCCAGCTGTATTGCGAAGTGCGCGCCTATCCGTCCGATACCGGGCTGGCGGTCTATATGCGCGACATCACGCTCCAGAAACTGACCGAGGATGCGCTGCGCCGCAGCGAGGAGCGCTTTCGCATCGTCGCCCGCGTCACCAGCGACGCGATCTGGGATCTCGACCTGCGCACCGACACCCTGTGGTTCGGCGCCAACCTGCATGAGCTGTTCGGCTACACGCCGGATGAATTCTCGGCGTCGCTCGCCCTGTGGATGAACCGCATCCACCCGGACGACCGCGATCGTGTGATCGCGCGCTTCGACCATGCGCTGCGCGACAGCGGCGACGTCCATTGGAGCGACGACTACCGCTTCATCCGCAAGAACGGCAGCGCGGCCCACGTGCACGACCGGGCGCAGATCCTGCGCGACGGCGACGGCAAGGCCTTGCGCGTAGTCGGCGCCGTGGTCGATGTGTCCGAGCGGCACGCGTTCGACGCCCGCATCCGCTATCTCGCCTTCCACGATACGCTCACGCACCTGCCGAACCGCGCATTCCTGACCGAGTGCATGGAAGCCGCCCTTGCCGCGACCCGCCGCGACCCGCGGCGCAAGGCGGCCCTGCTATTGATCGACCTCGACAACTTCAAGACGCTCAACGAGACGCTCGGCCACGCGGCTGGCGATCAGTTGTTGCAGCAGATGGCGATACGGCTGGCTGCCGGCCTTCCCACCGATGTCATCGCCGCCCGTTTCGGCGGCGATGAGTTCGGCGTGCTGCTGGAACAGCTTCCCGCGGACAAGGAGCAGGCCTGCGCCCATGCGAAGCATGAGGCCGAACGCATCAATTACCTGCTGAGCCAGCCCGTGCAGCTCGACGGCTATTGGCTGCAGCTCGGCGCCAGCATCGGCATCACCGTCTTTTCCGACGACGCGAGCGACGCCGGCGAACTGCTCAGGCGCGCCGACCTGGCGATGTACCGGGCCAAGGCGGCCGGACGCGGCACCGTCCGCTTCTTCGATCCCGCCCTGCAAGCCGCGGCCGCGACGCGCCTGGCGCTGGAAGGCGACTTGCGCGCCGGACTGCGCGAGCATGCGTTTTTCCTGCACTACCAGCCGCAGGTCGAGCGCGACGGCCGCATCGCCGGGGTCGAGGCCCTGGTGCGCTGGCGCCATCCCGAACGCGGCACGGTCTCGCCGGTGGAATTCATCCCGCTGGCCGAAGAGACCGGGCTGGCCCTTCCACTCGGCCATTGGGTGCTCGAATGCGCCTGCCGCCAATTGTCCTCCTGGGGCGGGCAGGCGGAAACCGCGCACCTGGAAGTCTCGGTCAACGTCAGCGTGCGCCAGCTGCACCACCCGGCCTTCGTGGCCCAGGTGCTCGGCTGCCTCGATCAGAGCGGCGCCGATCCGCGCAAGCTCAAGCTCGAGATCACCGAAGGCTCGTTGCTGGACGATGTGGAAGACGCGATCGGCAAGATCAAGGCCCTCAGGGCCCACGGCCTGACCTTCGCGATCGACGATTTCGGCACCGGCTACTCGTCGCTGGCCTACCTCAAGCGGCTGCCGCTCGACATGCTCAAGATCGACCGCTCCTTCGTGCTCGACCTGACCACGAATCCGAACGACGCGGTAATCGCGCGCACCATCATCGCGCTGGGGGCCAGCCTTGGCCTGAAGGTGCTGGCCGAGGGCGTGGAAACCGAGGCCCAGCGCGACTTCCTGTTCGCGAACGGCTGCCAGGCCTACCAGGGCTACCTCTGTGCGCGTCCGCTGACCGCGGAGGCGCTGGCGGGGATGCTGCGCAATAGCTGACCTCTAACTACGCCTTACAACAGAAATAGTAAGCGCGCAAAGCTTTCGAACGAAAGCGCTATAGCGAAATAACACGGATACAACAGGTGATTCGAAAAAAATCGAAAGATGTTTTGTCACGCCCGGGATTTCGCTATAGACTAACTCACACTGTTACAACAGTAGCCAGCCAGGTGCTTTCGATTCAATCAAACCGAAACCGCTATACGTGAGAGACAACGTCATACGAAATCAAACGAAAGCAACCGGACAGTCTTCCCGTGTACCAGCACTCGCCCGTGCTGCTTCAACAAACCTATAAAAAAGGAAGCGTTTAATGAGTTCTCATATGCAATGCCGTTCGCACGGCGACAGTCATGCCCGCTTTGTGCTGAATCCACTAACTTCCGCCTGCCTGCTGGCACTGGCCACCCTCACGGCGAACGCCCAAGCCCAGGAGGAAGCCGTCACGGCCGAGACGGACAAGGTCGAGCAGGTCGTCGTGACCGGCACCCGTGCCAGTCTGCAGCAGTCGCTGGCGCTCAAGCGCAACTCGGCTGTCGTGCAGGACAGCATCAGCGCCACTGAACTCGGACGCTTCCCCGACAACAACGTGGCCGACTCGCTCAGCCACATCACCGGCGTGTCGATCTCGCGCACGGCCGGCGGCGAAGGCCAGCAGGTCAGCATCCGCGGCCTCGGCCCCGACTACACGATCACCACCTTCAACGGCCGCCTGCTGGGCACGGATAGCGCCGGCCGCTACTTCGCCTACGATGTGTTGCCGGCCGACGTCATCAGCGGCGCCGACGTCGTCAAGTCGACCCAGGCGCAACTGGTCGAAGGCGCCATCGGCGGCCTCGTCAACCTGCGCTCGGCCAGCCCGTTCGACCAGAAAGGCCAGCGCGGCCTGCTGCGCCTGGAGGGCGACCACAACGACATGAGCAGCCTCAACGGCAAGAAGCTGTCGGGCACTTACAGCAATACCTGGGATGACAAGGTAGGCGTGCTGCTCGGCGTGGTCTACGCCAAGCGCGACGTGCGCACCGACACCGCCGGCAACGAAGGCGGCTGGTCGCGCAATGCGATCCCAAGCGACCCCAGCCAGTTCTGGGAATCCGGCAATACCTGGGGCGGCCACATCGACCCCAACGGCAACGGCATTCTCGATCCCGGAGAAGAAGGCCTGATCGGGCCGGGGCAGTTCCGCTTCGGCTCCATCATGGAGAAGAAGGAACGCATCGCCCTCTCGGGCAAGGTGGAGTGGCGTCCCACCAGCGACGTGAAAGTCATCTTCGACGGCTTCAAGACCCGCCTCGACTCGCCGCAGGTCGGCTACCAGCTGTCGTATTACCCCTTGTTCGCGCCGGGCCGCTGGTCCAATATGCAAGTCTCCAACGGTGTGGTGACCGACCTGACCCTGGACAGCACCGACCCCGAGCTGCGCCTGAATCCCGAGGTCCTGAACCAGACCGAGTACCGCGTGGTGGATACCGCCATGTACGGCACCCGGGCCGAATGGAAGGTGTCGCCGACCTTCAAGGTGGCGGCGGACGGTTACCTGTCCACCTCGGAGCGGAACTCGGGCGGCAACGACAGCTATGTCGTGCTGCGCATGAACCAGCCCAACACCACGCGCATCCGCCTCACCGGCTCTTCCGTGCCCGACGTGACGACCACGCTGGCCGACGGCCGCGACCTGCAGACCGGCCTGGCCCAGGGCCTGTTCACCGCCAACGACTTCAATACCCACTACTACAGCCGCACGGGCGACAACATCAAGGACCGCATCGGTGGCCTGACGCTGGATGCCGACTGGCGGGTAGACCGGTTCAACGTCGACAACCTGAAGTTCGGCGTCAGCCAGACCAACCGCAAGAAGTCGCGCGACATGATCAACAACGCGTTCAATGCAGGCCAGGATCATTACTCCGGCGAGAATGCGATCAATGTGGGCTCCCTGGGCAACAACGTCATCAACCAGACCCTCAGCCCGGGCGGCTTCCTGTCCGGCGTGAGCGGAAACTTCCCACGCAGCTTCCTCGGTTTCGACGTCAACAACTATGCGCAGGCACTGGCCGCCCTGGACGGCACGCCCCGCCCGGGCGGCGGCGTCTACAGCTCGACCTTGTCGGCGCCCGCCTTCAACCCGCTGGAAAGCTACCGCGTGGAAGAGAAAACCACGGCTGCGTTCGTGCAGGCGGACATGTCGGGCGACCGCTGGTTCGCGGACGTCGGCGTGCGCCTCGTGCGCACCAGGACCAGCGCCCAGGCCTGGGACGCGAAGATCAACGACATCCTGCAGAACGGCGCGTTCAACTTCACTGCCGTCTATGCCGATCCGTCGGTCATCCAGCAAGACGCCAGCTATACCTCCGCTCTGCCATCGGGTAACTTCACCTACTCGCTGACCGACAACCTGCAGCTGCGCCTCGGCGCCGCCAAGACGATGGCGCGTCCGTCGGTCGACAAGCTGGCGCCGTCCAGCACCACCGCCAGCATCTCGTGGGGCGACTTCACGCAGATCTACGGCGGCAATGCCGACCTCAAGCCGTACAGCGCACGCCAGGCCGACGTGTCGCTCGAGTGGTATTACGCCAAGAGCTCCGCGCTGACCTTCGCGGTCTACCAGAAGAACATCAAGAACCAGATCACCAACCAGTGGCTGACCGGCCAGGACATCGGCGCGCCCGGTGGACGCCTGTTCAACGTGCAGCGCCCGATCAATGGCGACAGCGCCAAGGCCCGAGGCATGGAGATCGGCCTGCAGCACCTGTGGGACAACGGCTTCGGCGTGCGTGCGCAATACACGCGCAACCTGTCGAAGAGCTGGGTCGACGGCCAGGAACGCCCGCTCGAGGGCATCGCGCCGGCCACCGCCTCGCTGGGCGTCCTGTACGAGAAGGGCCCATGGAGCATGAGCGCCACGGCCGACTACACCGACTCCTTCGTCACCGCCACCAATGTGATCGGTTCGGGCTTCAACGAGATGGCCAACTCGATGACCTGGGTCACGGCCCAGATCGCCTACGAGGTGAACAAGTCGCTGCGCATCAGCCTCGAAGGCAATAACCTGTCCGATGCAGAGCAGGCGCCGAAGCTGACCAACGGCATCATCAGCCTGCCCAACGGCTACTACCGCTATGGCCGCTCGTTCACCCTCGGTGCAAGCCTGAAGTTTTGATGCAGCACGGGCCGGCGTGCGCGCCGGCCCGCTTCATCGGACACGGAGTCTCGATGCGATTGCCTCTCTTCCCCTTTGCCGCCCTTCTTTCCGGGGCGGTCCTTTTTTCCGCTCATGCCGCGGGCGATGTCGCGACAACCACGTTCAGTGCAACGGACGACGAGATCGCCAATCCCGAGCGCGGCATGTACGTCTGGGCGGCAGACGACCTGGCTGCATGGACGCAGGCGCAGGCCGATGCGCAGTTCGCCGCCGGCTACCGCATCGTCTATGCGCCGGTGCGGCTCGACCGGTACGTCGGCGAGGCGCTGCCCCGGAACCAGCTCGATGCGCTGAACGAAGGCTTTGCCACGGCGCGCCGCGCCGGCCTGAAACTCATACCGCGCTTTATCTATAACTACCCTGGGGGCGAGACCGGATACCAGGCGGCGCAGGATGCGCCGCTCAAGCGCGTCCTCGGCCACCTCGGGCAGCTCACGCCGGTGCTGAAGGAAAATGCGGACGTCATCGCCTACCTGCAGGCCGGCTTCGTCGGCGCCTGGGGCGAGTGGCACACCTCGTCCAACAATCTCACCCTGCCGGCGGCGCGCACGCGCATCCGCGACGCGCTGCTTGGTGCACTGCCGGCCGACAGGTTCCTGCAACTGCGCTATCCACCCTACCTGATGGCGTGGGCGCCGCAGGCGCCGCGCTGGCGCGACGGCTCGAGCGCCTCGCGCATCGGCGTGCACAACGACTGCTTCATGGCCTCGAGCACGGATGTCGGCACCTACAGCGAAGACGCGGCGACCCGCCGCCGCGAGCGCGACTACGTCGCCGCGCTTTCGACCGTCGCACCGTTCGGCGGCGAGACCTGCAATCCCGCGGACGCGGTCGATCCGACGCCGCGCGGGGACTGTGAAGACATCCTGCGCGAAGGACGGCAATTCGGCCTGACCTACCTGAACGACACCTATTATCGCAAGCTGTTTCACGCGCGCTGGGAGGCGCAGGGCTGCCTGGCCGAAGTAAAACGCCTCATGGGCTACCGCTTCGAGCTGCAGACGCTGCAGCACAGCCCTGCGGTGGCGGCCGGCCAGTCAGGCGAGCTGGCGCTAACGCTACGTAATAGTGGCTGGGCGCGCGCCTTCAATCCACGCGGCGTGCACATGCTGCTCAGGCACCGCTCCACCGGCGCGGTCGTGCGCATTGCCCTGGCCTCGATGGACCCACGCACCTGGTTGCCGGGGAAGACCAGCGAAGCAAGCGCACGGTTCGCCGTGCCGGCCGGCACGCCCGCCGGCGCCTACGACGTGTTGCTTGCATTTCCGGATGGCGCCGCCTCGCTGGCGGGCGATGTTCGCTATAGCGTGCGCCCGGCCAATGCCGACGATGCCGCCAGTTCGCAGGGATGGGATGGAACGCTCGGCGCGTTTCGTACAGGGACGACGCTGAGCATTCTCTGAGGGCTCAGCCGGCAACCAGGAGTTCGATGCCGGCGTCGCGCAAGCCTTCCCGGTATTCGGGGCTGATGTCGGCGTCGGTGATGATGGTGTTGACACGGTCGAGCTGGATGATGCGGTGCAGGCTGATGAAGCCGAACTTGGAGGAATCGGCGAGGACGATGACGTTCCTGGCGCGCTCCACCATCTTGTGGTTCAGGCTCGCTTCCGCCTCATGGTGGGTGGTCACGCCGAACTGCAGGTCGAAGCCGTCGACACCGAGGAACAGCTTGTCGAAACTGTAGGCCTGCAGGCAGGCCTCGGCCTGCAACCCCTGGAGCGACAGCGAGCGCTTGCGCAGCAGCCCACCGGTCAGGATCAGGTCGACGCCCGGTGCGTTGACCAGTTCCCAGGCGATATTCAGGCCATTCGTCATGACCGTCACATCCTGGGCATCGCGCAGATGGCGGGCCAGCGAGAGCGTCGTGGTGCCCGAATCGATGATGATGTTCTCGCCCGGCTTCACGAGCCGCGCAGCCAATGCGCCGATGCGCTCTTTCTGCTCGTGATTGAGCGCGTCTTTCTGCGAGACCGTGTGTTCGGTCGGCGGCATCCGGGCCAGCGTTGCGCCGCCGTGGCTGCGTATGGCAAGGCCTTGCGCCTCGAGCGCGCTCAGGTCGCTGCGGATCGTCACCGCCGAGACCTTGAGCTGCTTCACCAGTTCGCTCACTTGTACCGACGCTTGCTCAGCAAGTGCTTTAAGGATGGTATCGCGGCGCTGACCGGTTTGCCCCATGGTCGGACGAATAATTTTAATAAAGTGTCAGCTTACCAGATTGGCGCAAGGCCGGCACGAGCGGCCAGCAGCGGCAAAAAAATGGAAAAACTTCCCATATATTTTCGTTTTATTTCCTTTTAATGGCCATGTAATGACTTTTCTTTTCGAATTCTTTCGATTACCATCGAAATTGAAGACTTCGTGCATTGCCAGATTCGATTTTCCCTTGGCCTGCCTCGACGCAAGCCCTGTACTACAACCAGGAGATGTGCATGAAAGACTGCCGGACCAAAGTGACCCAACCCAAGCCATGGAAACTGGTGTGCGGTAGCCTGGCTGCCACGCTGACCTTGTTGTTCACGCCGGCGCATGCCGACTCCCCGGGCGATCCACTGGCCCCGGCGGGCCGTTGGGAAGGCGCCACGAACGGCAGCGCCAGCACGCCGCCGATGGGCTGGAACAGCTGGAACGCGTTCCGCACCGAAGTCGATGAGGGCAAGGTGCTCGGCGCCGCGCAAACGCTGGTCGACAGCGGGCTCGCCAAACTGGGCTACAAGCACGTCAACATCGATGACGGCTGGTGGGTGAAACGGCGCACGGGCGACGGCCGGCTACAGATCCGCACCGGCATCTTTCCCTCGGCGGCCACCGGTGGGCCGAACGAAACCAGCTTCAAGCCATTCACCGACAAGCTGCACGCGATGGGCCTGAAGGCTGGCATCTACACCGATATCGGGCGCAACGCCTGTTCGCAAGCCTATGACCTGCATTCGCCCAACCTGCCGCAGGGCACGACCGCCGAGCGCGAGGTGGGCCTGGAAGGCCACGTCAGGCAGGACATCAACCTGTATTTCAAGGAATGGGGCTTCGACTACATCAAGATCGATGCCTGCGGGCTGGCCGACTTTTTGCCCGGCTCGGACCTGGTGAAAAAACAGGACTACCGCGCGGCGGCGCCGCTGATCGAACGCGGCTCGATCAACCGCACCGATGTCAAGGCGGTACGCGCGCGCTACGAAGAAGTCGCCGCGGCGATCAAGGAAGCGCGGCCGAATAATGATTATGTGCTGTCGATCTGCGCCTGGGGCATGGCCAACGTGCGCAGCTGGGGCAAGGATGTCGGCAACCTGTGGCGCACCAGCGCCGACATCACGCCGAGCTGGACGAGTATGCTGCACAACTTCGACAGCGCAGCGAAACGCGCGCTGTACGCCGGCCCTGGCCAATGGAACGACCCCGACATCCTGCACATCGGCCACGGCGAATTCGATGTCGCCAACCCGGTCGAAGTGCGCTCGCATTTCTCGTTGTGGGCGATGATCAACGCGCCGCTGCTGCTCAGCTATGACCTGCGCAACGGACCGGCATCCTTCCTCGAGGTCATCGGCAACGCCGAGGTCGTCGGCCTGAACCAGGACAAGGCCGGACACCAGGGCGTGGTCACCTATGACTCCGACGATGCGCAGATCATCGTCAAGACGCTGGGCAACGGCGAGCGCAAGGCGGTGGCCTTGTTCAACCGCGGCGCCTCGCCGGCGCCCGTAACCCTGCTGGCAGGCCACCTGAAACTGTCCGACAGCGCACCGGTGACCCTGCGTGACCTGTGGTCGAAACAAAGCTCGACCTTCACCGGCGAAAAACAGTTCGTGCTCGCCCCGCATGAGACGCTCGTGTTCGAGGCGACCGGCAAGCGGCAACTGGACAACGGCGTGTACCTGTCGGAGATCCCCGGCGCGATCAACGTCGCCGTCGACGGCACCCGTCAACCGCAACTCGACCCGACCGTCCACCGCATGATCGACCCGTGGTCGAGCACCCGTTCTGGCGGCTCGCGCCCCCAGTACGCGGGCTGGGGCGGCGCGCAGGCGGATACGACGCCGTATGGCCAGAGCCTGCAGGTGGCGGGACAGGTGTACGAGTCGGGGATCGGCGTGCTGTCGAATTCGCGGCTGCAGGTGAAGAACGATGGCGGCTATGCGCAGTTGACGGCCGCGGTTGGCGTGGACGATTCGACCGAAAACCCGCGTCAGCCTGTGCGGTTCTACGTATATGGCGATGGCAAGCTGTTGGCTGAGAGCGCGCCGGTGGCGTTTGGCGCCAGGGCGCCGCTGTTGAAGGCGGACGTCCGGGGCGTCAAGGTCATTGAACTGGTGGTGCGTGGATCACAGGCAGCCGATGCGCCGCCGGTGGTGGCGACCTGGGGGAATGCCCAGTTGACGCGTGTTGCCGGATCCCTGGCTACTGCCCAACGCAAATGACCCTGGTGTCGTATTCGTGGGCGTTGCCTTTCTTCCTGGCAGCCCAGTCGATGACTTCCTGAGCCTCGGCCACCGTCATGACGGTGGCTTTTTCCTTGTTCTTGATGAAGGAGACGCCTTCGAACTTGCCTTCTTTGCTACGCATTACCTTGGCGAATACGGGCGGCTTGCCCTCCTCGGTGCGCTTTTTTTGCTGGACGAGGTAACGCTGGTCGATGGTTTCCATGCGAATGTCTTATACGTAGTGGATCAAGACCGCATTTTACGGCGTGTGATTAGTCAAAGGCCAGAATCCAAACGGTCATCCACTGGATTGTTCGAGCCCGCGCCCTCTGTTGCGGGTCACTGCGGGCACGGCGTGAATTGCAAAATTTTCATACTACCCTGTTACAATCGTCGCTAACCGTTGGGGCGATTCCCGTACCATGCGCGCATGAACAGCTTCAATCGAATGGGCAAGCGATGACTTTCGCAAGCGATCAGCAAGGCGCCGGGGCCCGCCTTTCCGAGGCGGCGCGACGCATGCTCGACTTGCGTGACGCCGTCTTTTCCACCTGGGAAGCACGCGTGCGCGAACGGATCGTGCAGGCACGCGACGTCCGGCATCCGATCCTCATCGATACCCTGCCTGTCTTCTACGACAACATCGCCCAGAGCATCAGCCCCGACTATCCCCGCATCACGGCGGTCGACGGCACCTCGGTGGCTGCCGAACACGGCGGCGAACGGGCGCGGGTCACCGTCTACGATCATGCGGCATTGATCGAGGAGTACCAGATCCTGCGCTGGGCGATCTTCGAGGTATTGCAGCGCGAGCAGGTCGACATCGGTCAGCACGAGGCGCGCACGATCCACGCCTCGATCGATGCCGGCATCCAGCAAGCGGTCGAGGCATTTTCGCTGGTGCACAGCGGCTTTCGTGAACGCTTCGCGGCTGCGCTGACCCACGACATGCGCGGGCCGCTGGCAGCGTCCATGTCGGGACTTGAACTCATCCTTCTGAGCAATGACCTGACGCGGGTCAAGACTGTGGCAACCAAGGCGCTCACCAATCTGCAACGCATGGCCGCGATGGTGGATGAGCTGCTCGACACCATGGCTTTCCACAGTGGCGAGAGCATCCAGCTCGCACTGGCCGCCGTCGATATCTGGGAGGTCGCGAAGGAAGTCCAGACCGACGCCCTGGCGGCGCACGGGCCCCGTATCCATCTCGATGGCCGGCCCACCGTCGGCTGCTGGGACCGCTCGGCGCTCAAGCGCGCGGTGGAAAACCTGGTCTCGAACGCGATCAAGTACGGCGCCGCCGGCTCGCCGGTCACCATTCGCCTGGACAACGTCCACGAGCGCTTGCTGCTGACCGTGCACAACGAGGGGCAGCCGATTCCTCCGGACGAACAGGAATGCATCTTCCAGATGTACCGCCGCGCCGAGGCCGCCTTGAGCGGCCAGCGCCATGGTTGGGGAATCGGCCTGCCCTACGTCAGGGCGGTAGCCGAAAGCCATGGCGGCAGCATTGGACTGGACAGCAGCGCGGAACGGGGGACCACATTCGTCATCGATATTCCGATGGATGCGCGCCTGGTCCAGGCGGCGCCTACCCTGCAGACGACGGATGGTTGAGCGCAAGCTGTAGCCATCACACTCGCGCATGCGCTGGCCCATGCACCGGCGGATTCGGACGGAAACCTGATTCGTCAAAAGACAAGGCGCTGTCATCGTTACCTGTTGATGACCCCGAATGCAATACGCAGCAATTGCTCGACAGAAGTGACTCGGCCGCCATCGAGCGCCCAATGCCAGCCCAGGTAGTTGGGTAACCAGCGTGACGCCACGCCATGGAAGCGCGCCAGCCATTCCTTGAAGCGCCGGTGATAGGCGTTCACATTCTGCACATGGATGGCGCCTTCGACGCCATTGCGGACGCGTTCGCCGGCGCTGAGATTGACGGCCTGGTGCGCAATGCCATGAGCACGGGCAAAGGCGGGATAGGCGGCGTTGGCATCGGTGACCAGCAGCGCCTGGGGATCGAGTTTCGGCAGCAGGTGCCTGACCAGTTGGGCCACCTTCAGGGCGCCGCGACCGGTCACGGCGTCGATGGTTTGCCCGCTGCGGTCGCGCGCCACCAGAATGCAGTCGAGGTGATGCGAAATCCCACGCAGGGCGGCCCTGCCGCCGCGCTTGCGGGGCTTGCGATCGAGCTTGCGTGAACCCTTCTGCGATTCGAGCAGGAACATTTCGTCGGCCTCGACGATGCCGACCAGGCGCTCGGGCCGGTCGTCCTTGACCCGGTCGAGAAAGCGATGGCGCCAGCGAAACGTGGTGTTGGGGTGCACGCCGACACGCTTGGCCGCAGAGCGGACTGTGCGTGAATCGAGCACCGTGTCGAGATAATCGAGCCACTTGCCCTTGTGCCTGAGCCGCGCCAGCGGCGTTCCCGTCAGGTCGTTGAAGGTGCGGCCGCATGCGCAGCAGCGATAGCGTTGCAGGTCATTGGCATGGCCGTGCAGGTGACAACGCTCGCAAGCGCAATCGGGGCAGCGCCGTCCCTTTGACCGGATCTCGCCAATGAGGGCGACCACCCGGTCGAGCCCAGCTGCCGGATGCAGGGCGGCAAGCACCTGCTGACGCTGCGGCTGGTTCAGCTGAGGCAGCTGGGCGAACATCTTGGCGAACTTCGGCGCTTTCATGGCGCGCTCCCGATCGATGGCGACCGGGATTGGACCGCGAGTAAGCTCAGCAGTTCAATGCTCATCCATATTTAACGATGACAGCGCCAAAGACACCGAGTCGCGATCGCGCTGAAGGGCCGCGAGCGCCAATCACCGGCAGCATTCCCCGCAGGCCGCGATCCGTATCACCAGCAGACGCTTCAGCTATTTCACCGGCACCGACATGACCAGTTACACCCAGGACGGCGTGTAACTCAGATCATTTACACACTTTTGATAATGATATATCATTCTCACTAAGGAGGAGCATCGTCCTGACGGCCCCTGCGCGTCTCCGATTCCCGCATCGCGGCGCCCCGCCTTCACCACCACACCCCATGATCAGAATCGACCACCTGACCAAACGCTACGGCGAGCGCACCGTCGTCAACGACCTCAATCTGCACGTGCCGGCCGGACAGGTTTATGCGCTGCTTGGGCCGAACGGCGCCGGCAAGTCCACCACCATCGGCTGCCTGCTGGGATTCGTGAAGCCCGACCACGGCCGCATCACCCTCGCCGGTTCCCCACTTCCCCCGGCCGAGGCGGCAATCCGCCACGCCGCCTACATCGCTGAAAACGTCGCCCTGTACGACCGCCTTACCGGCGTCGAGAACGTCGACTTCTTCATGCGCCTGCTGGGTCGCCGACTCGCCACGAGCGAGATCGAAGCGCTGCTGGCGCGCGTCGGCCTGCCCCAGCACGCGTGGCACCGGCAGGCGCACGGCTATTCGAAAGGCATGCGCCAGAAGGTCGGCATCGTGATGGCGCTGGCCAAGGGCGCGAGCGTATTGGTACTGGATGAACCGACCTCGGGGCTCGACCCTGAAGCCAGCGTCGCTTTCGGCGACCTGATCCGCGCGGTGGCGGACGACGGCGCGGCCGTGATCATGGCCACCCACGATCTGCTGCGCGCCCAGGAACTGGCGGACCGCTGCGGGGTGCTGGTCGGCGGCCACCTGGTCAGCGAATGGAAACTTGGAGAATTGAATGCAGGCGAACTCGAACGCAATTACCTCGACAGTCTCGCGGCCCGTGCCTGACGCCGTGTGGCGCCACGCCTTGGTCGGCGCCTGGCAGGCCGACTGGCGCGAGCGCCGGCGCGACTGGAGGGTGGGCCTGGTGCTGGCGCTCGGCCTGGCGCTGGCCGCCTGCGCAGCGCTGCTGGCCTCGCTCGACCTCGATCGAACCCGCGCCGCGCGCGCAGTGGCGGCCGAGGCCGAGGCCCAGCGCTGGGTCCACCAGGGCAGCAAGAATCCCCATTCCGCCGCCCACTATGGCGTGTACGTCTTCAAGCCGCTGCCGACGCTGGCGGCGCTCGATCCCGGCATCGAGCACTATGTCGGCACCAGCGTGTGGCTCGAAGCACACCGCCAGAACGATATGGTGTACCGCCCTGCGGCCGACGGCGCGGGGGCCGATCGCCAGTTTCGCCTCAGCCCGGCCCTGATGCTGCAGGTGCTGGCGCCGGCCGCCATGATCTTTTTGGGTTTCGGCATGTTCGCCGCCGAACGTGAGCGCGGCATGCTGCCCGCGCTGCGCCTGAACGGCGCGCCGCTGGGTGCGATCGCCGCCGCGCGCGGCGCGGTCCTGCTCTGCCTGGCGCTGACCATGTCGCTGCCGGCGATCGTCGCGATCGCCGGCGTGAAGTGGCATGCCGGCGGCGCCGAGCCGGTCGCCGACGCCGCTGCGCGCGGGGTGCTGTTCGCGGCCGCCTACCTGGTCTATCTGGCCACCTGGGCCGCGCTGGTGACGGCCGTATCGGCCTTTGCCCGGACCATGCGCGCCAGCCTGGCGCTGCTGGTCACGCTGTGGATCGTCGCGACCCTGGTGCTGCCGCGCGCCGCGGTCGAGCTGGCGCAGTCGGCGGCGCCCCTGCCGTCGATGCAGGCTTTCCGCCAGGCGCTCGACGAAGAACTCGGCATGCCCGACGACCCGGCCGAGGCCGAGCGCCACAAGCAGCAGCTGCTCAGCCAGTATGGCGTCGACGATGTCGCCGACCTGCCGGTCAACTGGGCCGGCATCAGCCAGTTGCGCAGCGAGGCCCACGGCAACGAGGTCTTCGACCGTCACTACGGTCCGCTGTTCGCGGCGATGGCCGCGCAGGACCATGCGGTGGCGCTGGCGTCCTGGCTGTCGCCGGCGGTGGCGATCGGCGGCCTGTCGACCCGGCTGGCGGCGAGCGACAACGCCAGCCATACCGAATTCATGCAGGCGGCCGAGGCGCACCGGCGCCTGATGCAGGACTTGCTCAACAGCGACCTTGCACGCAATCCCGACCGCGACGGCGTCAAGTACCAGGCCGGCGAAGCGCTGTGGCGCAGTATTCCGCCGTTCCGATTCACCTACGCCGCCCTCGACATGGGCGAGCTGCTGGCGCGCTGGCTGCTGCCACTGCTGGCGGGCCTGGCCGCAAGCCTGGCGCTGGCCGTGGTCGCCCTGCGCCGTCTGCGTACCGGGAGCGTCAAATGATGTCCATCCTTGCCCTGGCGCGTTTTGACCTGCGCGCCGTGCTGCGCGAGCGCGGCACGCTGCTGCTGATCGCCGCTGCCTTGCTGCTGGCGCTGTACGGCCTGTTCGAGAGCACGCGCTTCCAGCGCCATGCCCAGGCCGCGCAGCAGGCGGCGCTCACCCAGGAAGCCAGCGCGCGCGCCGACGCCAAGGCGCTGGCGGCGCGTTACTTCGCCGATCCGGACCATCCCGACTTCGCGGGCATGCGTTACTTCCGCACCCCGGTCGACATCCGCGGCTACGCCTTCCGCGAACATGTCGGATTCGCGGCGCTGCCCGCCCTGCCGGGCGCCGCGCTGGCGATCGGCCAGGCCGACATCCAGCCCGGCTATGTGCGCGTGCGCGCCGAGTCGATGGAATCGGTGCGTACCGCCACCGAGATCGAGCATCCGGCGCGCCTGGCCACCGGGCGCTACGACCTGATGTTCTTCGTGGTCTACCTGTGGCCGCTGGTGCTGCTGACCTTGTCGGCCTCGGTACTGACCCAGGACCGCGAGAGCCTTCGCCTGCGCAGCCTGCTGCTGCAGGGCGTCGGCAGCGGCCGCATCCTGTTTACCCAGGCCGGCGCCCGCAACCTGCTCGCCACGGCGCTGCTGGTGGCGACCGTCGCGGGCGCGGCACTGCTCGGCGGCGCCGTGCCGCGCGATGGCGCTGGCCTCGCCGCGCTGGGTAGCTGGAGCGCCCTCGTGCTGCTGTATTCGGCCTTCTGGACCGCGGTCGGCGCGGCCGTGTGCGCGGCCTGCGCCAACCGCATGAGCGCGACCTTCGCCGGCTTCGGCCTGTGGCTGCTGTTCGCGATCGTGCTGCCCGCCGCGCTCGATGCCGGCGCGCGCATGGGTGCGCCGGTACCGCCGCGCGAGCGCTATGTCCAGGCAACCCGCGATGCGCTCGACCAGGTCAACGCCAACACGGCCAGCAGCATGGCGCGCTTCTACGACAGCCACCCGGAATGGAAGCCGCAGCGCACCGCGCCCGGCAACGTATCGTCGAACGTCTCGCGCCTGCACCGTGCCGAAGAGGTCGAGCGCACCATGGCCGGCGTCGAGCGTGAGTTCGCCGCCGCCAGGGATGCCCGCAGCACCCTGTTCGCGCGCTTGAGCCTCGCGAGTCCGGTGACGCTGGCGAATGCCGCCTTCTCCCGGCTCGCTGGCAACGATGGCGCGCGCCACGCGCGCTTCGTCGCCGAGGTCGCGCGCCACCAGCATGCGCTGCGCAACTGGTTCCAGGGCGCCATCCAGCGCGCCGCGCTCGGCGACGAGCGCTCGCCCTGCCCGCGCACCTGCCTGGGCGGCTATGGCTTTCGCGACTTCGACGCGGTGCCGCGCTTCGCCGCTTCCCCAGGCCTGGGGCAGCCGGCCGCGATGCCGTGGCAGGCCTGGCTGCTGGTGGCATGGGCGGCCTGCTTCGTCGCACTGGCGCTGTTCGCCTTGCGCCGCGAACGCCGTCGCCAGCGCGGCTGAGCCGCGCATCCAAGATTTTCCACACTTATTTTCCACACCTTCCCCACGTTTCTGGAGTAGTCATCTTGCATTCCGTCACCCGTCCGACCCCGACCGCCGCGTCCCTGCGCGCGATTCCGCATGCCGTCATGCTCACCTGCGCGCTGGCCGCGCCGGCGTTGGCAGACGATTCGGCCGCCGCCGCGTCCGCTGACCCTGCCCAGGTGGTCGAAGTAAAAGGCCAGCGCAGCGAGGACGAGCGCCTGACGCCGGGCACCGGCGCCAGGTCGCTGCCCGGCAGCGTCGTCACGGTGACCTCGGAAGAGCTCGCCACGCTGGACATCGGACGCGATATCTCGAACGTATTCCGGCGCGTGCCGGGCGTAGTCGCCAACAATATCGACCAGGGCGACACCGGCAACGGCTTTCGCATGCGCGGTTTCGCCACCCAGGGCACGCACGGCGCCGACACCGCGATCTACATCGACGGCGTGCCGCAGAACATCCCGTCCAGCCAAGGCGGCGCCGGCCACGGTCCGGCATTCCTCGAGTGGATGACCGGCGACATGATCGACACGATCGACGTCATCAAGGGACCGGTCTCGGCACTGTATGGCGACCAGAACCGCGCCGGCGCGGTGGCGATCCGCACCCGCGAAGGCGGCGCCGCCACGCCATCGAGCGCCACGGTGACCGTGGAAAGCTATGGCGGACGGCGCGGCTCGCTGGTGCTCTCCAGCGAGCACGGCAAGCTGCGCTCGCTGGTGGTGGCCGACCGCTACAGCCTCGATGGCTTCCGCCACGGCGCCTTTACCGATCGCAGCAACCTGTTCTGGAAACTGTCGACCACGATCGGCGATGGCGTCTACAGCCTGCGCGCCACCTACTACAAGTCCGACTTCGCCGGCGCCGGCTACCTGTCGCTGCCGGCCATGGAAGCCGGGCTCGACCCGCATTCGACGATGTACGACCTGCCCGGCTTCGGCGCCGCCCAGCGCAAGACCCTGGTGTTCAACCGCCGGCCGGCATCCGGCGAGGCCGGCTGGTTCGCCACCGCCTACGCCGAGGACTTCGAGCGCAGCCGCGCGATCCAGACCAGCACTACCCAGCACACCTACGGCTACGACGACCGCGGCATCTACGGCGCGCGCGGCGGCAATACCTGGACCTTCGGCGACGCCGCCGTGCTGACGCTGGGCGCCGAGGCGCGCAAGGACAAGGGCGACGCGTATCGCCAGCAATACCGCGACCGCCAGCCGACTGCCAACTACGTCAACAACCAGGACCTGGACCTGCTGACCTATGGCGTATTCGTGCAGGGCCAGTACCGGGTACTGCCGACCGTCAAGCTGCATGGCGGCGCGCGTTACGACCGATTCGACTACGACCTGGTCAACGTCAAGCTGCCAGCCGCGTCGACCGGCTACAAGGGCTCGGTGGTCACGCCAAAGTACGGCGCCATCTGGAACGTCGTGCCCGACGTGGAACTGTACGCCAATATCGCCCAGGGCTTCCGCTCGCCGGCCGCCGAGCAGATCAGCACCAGCGGCAGCCTGGGACCGCTGGGCGCTGCGGGCGGGCGCATCAACGCCGGCATCGATCCGAGCCGGGTCCGCTCGCACGATGTCGGCTTCAACGCCAGGCCGCTCGGCGGCCTGAGCGTGTCCGGCGCCCTTTATTACATCCAGAACGACGACGAGATCGTCAACACGGCGCCCGACGTGTTCGTGGCCTCCGGCCAGACCACCCGCCGCGGCGTGGAACTCGACCTGCGCTACCAGTTCAGCAGCGCATTCAGTACTTACCTGAACTATGGCCGCATCCTGCGCGCGCGCCTGGACAACCCGGCCCCCGGCGCCGGCGCCCGCCTTTCGGTGCCGGAACACACCTGGAAGGCCGGCGCCCAGTACCGCAGCGCACTGGGACCGGGCCGGCTGACGCTTGCCGGCGACGTGTATGTCACGGCCGGCAATCCCTATTACATGGGCGCGCCGTCATACGAACGCGATATGCCGACCTATGTGCGCTACGACGTCAAGGCGACCTACGACATCGGCAAATTCCAGGGCGCGCTGTTCGCGACGCTGCAGCCGCACAAGTTCGCCAGCGATATCGCCTATGGCACGGCGGCAGGGCTGGTGGTCACTACCGTGCCGCAGGCCAGCGGCGGTGCGTCGCTGCGGTATTTCTTCTGATGCGGAAAACGACCCTGACTGCGCTCAGGTCGCCCTGTACAGGTTTTCGTAGGTCACATTGAGCGCCGACGTCTTCCACATCAGGTGAAACATTCCCGCTCGGCGTTGGGCGGACCGCAGTTAGGCGTGCGCTACAGGTCGCGAGGAGGGTAAGACTTTGTCGCCCCGTTTGGAATCGATGGACTTTGGCGGCACTGTGCCTCGCTTTCGCGGAACTGGTGACTTGACCGCAGCGCATCGGTATAAAGGCGGTGTGGTAAATGTCGCGCAGTATGCTAAGCCAGCCAACGCTGTGCGGCCTCGGCAATGGCAATATTCAACGCCCGGGTAACCGGCGTCTGTATATTCCATTGGTGCCAGTAAAGCGGCACACTCACCGCTTGTCGCGGCGTCAGCTCCACGAGTGCGCCCACTTCCAGTTCGTGGCGAACCTGGATCGCGGGCACCATGCCATAACCGTAGCCGGCCTTGATGAACGACACAAAACCCTCCGCACTGGGGAAAAAGTTCTTCGGCACGTCGGGAGGCAATCCAGCCTGCTGCAGATAGCGTTCATGCAGTCGGTCGCTGCGATTGTAGACCAAGGCTGGTGCGACTGCAGTTGCGGACGCGATGACGCCCTCCGGGAACCATCGCCCCGCAAATTCCGGCGTTGCCACGCAAAGATAAGACATGACTCCCAGCGCTTCCACTGTCGTACCGGCGACCGCATCGCCCGAGCTGGTAATGCAACCGATCACCTGCCCTTCCCGCAGATACCGCAGCGTTTCATCCTGATCGTCGATTCGCACGTCTATCAGGCATGCGGGCACATTCAGCAGTGGTGCCAGTGCATCGAGCAGCCACGTCGCGGCGCTGTCCGCATTGACGGCAATCGCCAACCGCAGCAGCGGGGTGTGGGCTTTCGATTCGATCTCCATGCTGGACTCCAACAGTTGTACCTGGCGAAAGTGCGAAATCAGCCGTTGGCCGCGTATGGTGGCCTGCGGCGGCTGACTGCGTATCACCAGTAACTCGCCAGCCCATTCTTCCAGCGCACGCAACCGGTGCGAGACAGCTGGTTGGCTGATTGACAAGGCCGCTGCCGCTCGCTCGAAGTTGCCTTCCTCTACGATCGCCGTTAGGGCGGCAAGTCCGCGATAGTCCCACATGATAAGTTTGGTGAATAAGGTATGAATATCATTCATTATACTAATCGCCGCCTCCGCACTAAGCTTCGGCTTTCTGTTGCGAGCAGGCAATGATGGTAACTGGCGCTTTTTTAAAAGGCATGGCAATGGGCGGCGGCCTGATCGTCGCCATCGGTGCACAAAACGCCTTTCTGCTGCGTCAGGCACTACAGGCCCGATACGTCGTGATGTGCACCCTCACCTGTATTTGCTGCGACGTTCTGCTTATCGCCCTCGGAGCCAGCAGCGTCGGTCGTATCATCGCTTCCAACGCGATGCTAATGGATGCTATGCGCATCGGCGGCGCATTGTTCCTCATCGAATACGGTCGGCGCGCTGCATTGTCGGCATGGCGCGGCCAGGCGCAGTTTTTAGAAGGCGGTAATAACAGCTTGCCTCGTCGTGGGCCAGTTTTCCGTGCTGCCATCACGCTCAGCCTTTTGAATCCGCATGCCTGGCTCGATACGGTGGTGCTGCTCGGCGCGATCGGCGCGCAACAACCGGATCATGGCCGCGTCAGCTTTTCCGCCGGCGCAATGGCGGCATCCATGCTGTGGTTTGCCAGTCTGGGGCTTGGGGCACGCTGGCTGGCTCCCCTGCTTGCCCGGCCTGGCGCATGCCGGATACTTGATGCGCTGATTGCCGTGCTCATGTGGGCCATCGCCGCCTCCCTTTTCATTTACTGACTATCTTTTAAGGCTTTATGCAAACAGCGATCCATAAGATCAAACTGGAACAGGCGCACGGCGAATATGCTGTCTGCCGTCTGGCGCCGAACGCAGCGATTCCTGCCTGGGCCGATGGTCCCGGCTTTGTGACCATCAGCCGCTCGGCGCACGAACTGTCGATCGTCTGCCTGGCTGAACGCGTGCCGGAGAATACGCAGAAAGAATGCGGCTGGACTTGCCTACGTTTCGTCGGGCCATTTGCTTTCGGCGCCACGGGCATCGTGCTTTCGGTTGTGCGGCCGTTGTCAGAGGGTGGACTGGGCGTGTTCGTCGTATCGACTTTCGACGGCGACCACCTACTGCTCAAGACAGGCGACATGCCGAACGCGATTGCGCTTTTAGGGGAAGCGGGCCATGTGCTAAAGCCGGTCGGTAGTGCTAACCCCGACTCACATCAACTATAAGGCGCTTTGCTGGTCACTCCGGTGGTCAATCTTCCGCTTCCGCTTCGAGCTCCATTACGAAACCCGGGGTTTCTGACATCGGGTCGATCGAAGGTGCTGATCGATGAGTGCGGCAACCTGTGTAGCGTGCGTGCAGCCCAGATCGTGATCCGCGTCCTGGATGATCCGTAGATCGGCTTGCGGCAGGAGGGCAGCCAGCTTTTCGCCCACAGCCACGGGACTGATAGGATCGCTATCGCCCCAGAGAAGCAATACCGGCATTTCGACCTCAGTAAGGCGCTCCGTGAGATCTTCGTGATAATCGATGAACCAGTCGGGCAGCGCTGGATGGTCGCTCCGGACGAACGGGCGCCAGTCTTGCGCGCCTAGTCCCGTGATATCCATGCCGCCCGACGTTGCCGCAAGAATCAGGTGAGTTACCAGGTCTGGCCGGGCCAGCGCCACTCGGATCGCAATCATGCCACCCATCGATTGCGCGACGAGCGCCGACGGCGTATCCAATCTGGAAATGACCTTGCTGACCAGGTCGTCAATACCTCTTACATCTTTCTCAGGCGGAGTAGGGCCGAATCCGGGCCATCCGAAGTGAATTTTGTCTGCAGGATGGCGAACAAGTTCGGCAACGGGAACCCAAAAATCCATCCGTCCGAGGGCGCCAGGAAGAAAATATAGTGTTGAGGGCATAAGCAAATCTGGGTCAACTGAATGAAACGTTTTTTTTTGTTGTCAGCATGGCTCTCGTTTGGGCTCTCTGCATTAGCGCAATACTGCCAGCCGGACTTTCTTGCGATTTCGGAAGGTATAGATCGTCATCGCCGCGTCGCGCAAATCTCCCTTCTCATCGAAGACAATGGTGCCAGTAACGCCCTCGTGCCTGACGGCGGCCAACGCCGGCAGGAATCTGGCTGGATCGGCTGAATTTGCTGTCTGCATCGCTTTCGCGAACACCATCACCGCATCGTAGGCGTAGGGCGCGTACGTCTGCAGGGGGATCTTGTAGCGCTGCTGGTAACGTTGCGTGAACCCATCCAGGCCCGCTTGCTGCACCGTGCCGACGCCGCCGGCCACGACGCAGTACACCTTGTCGTCGACCAGCGCGTCGCCGGCCAGCTGCGGCATTCTTTCCGAGCAGACGCCGTCGCCCGAAATGAGTTTGGCACTCAGCCCGAGCGCTTTCATCTGTTTGAGCATCGGGCCGGCCACCGCGTCCATGCCTCCATAAAAAATTACGTCCGGATTGCGCGCGCGTATATTGGTCAGGATGGCGCTGAAATCGGTTGCCTTGTCGTTGGTATACTGGCGGCTGACAACACTCGCACCCGCTCCCGCCTTCTTTACGCCCTTGACGAATTCGTCGGCCAGCCCCTGGCCGAAGGCGGTGCGGTCGTCGATCACGGCAATCTTCTTTGCTTTTAGGGTGCCGATCGTATAAGTGGCCAGCGTGCGCCCGATCAGGTTGTCGTTGGCGACCACGCGGAATGCCGTCTTGAAACCTTGGTTGGTGTAGACGGGCGTTGTGGCCGCTGGCGAGATCTGCGGAATGCCGGCGTTGGCATAAATTTTCGAGGCCGGCACTGTCGTGCCCGAGTTCAGGTGCCCCACGACCGCCGCCACTTTCGCATCTACCAGCTTTTGCGCGACCGCTGCGCCGGTCCTTGGATCGGCGCCGTCGTCCTCGGGTTGCAAGACCCATTGCATCTTGCTGCCTCCAAGCACGATGCCTTTCGCGTTGAGTTCATCAATCGCCATGCGAGCACCGTTTTCAATGTCCTTGCCCGCATGAGCGCTTGGGCCGGACAGTGGAGATACGGTACCGATTCTGACTTGCAAAACCTTGGCTGCCGGCTGAGCCTGGGCGAGCTGCACCGCAGCAAAGACGAGGGAGAACGCAGCGGCAATGACAATAATATGCATGGCGGGCCTTCCAGGAACGGACGTTTGATTGTACTGTCAGGTCGACTTATGACGGAAAAGCAATCGTGCACACAGGTTCTGGAGGCCCGATGACTGACATGAGCAGTCTCGGGCTATGCGGTTAACTGGTCACGGACTATGACATTATTGTGACTCGAACAGCAAGACCTGACACCTGCGAAGCATTGCCGAAGCTCATCGCGACCCTACCCGGTACTCGAGCGTCTAAAAATGCGCAGGAAAACACCACCGATTTCACGAAACCGGCCAAGGAATATGTCCATTGACAACAAATGGACCGCGCTCGTCAGTTGCAAACCAGGGCCGCATCCGAGACAGCTAGCTTTCCAACTCGCAAATCGCAGAATGTGATAACCAATTCGACTCTCATTTCCTGCGCCTTCTGGCCGTTTCTTAGTCGGATATATTTATCAAGGACAGTACCCCGGTAATCCCCCCAATCCCACTGGGGATGCGAACATCAACTTCCAACGAGAAAAATCCTCGATCAAATCGGCGGCAGTCCAACCCAATCCTCAACAAAACTAGCTATTGGCTCGGGAGCGCGGTAGCAGCGGCCTGCTAGGCCGCTGACGACCCGTTAAGCTGCTACGAAACGAGAGTCGAATATAACTTGATCAGGATTTTTACCTACAAAACGAAATGGGCCTCTAAAGAGGCCCATTCGTTTAATATTTGGAGGCGAGGATCGGAGTCGAACCGACCTAGACGGCTTTGCAGGCCGCTGCATAACCGCTTTGCTACCTCGCCAGAGGATATAGTGCGCTTGATCGATGTGAACGGTTATGAAACACATCAACAAGGGAAGAAAGGATCTTCCTGAATTCTGGAGCGGGAGAAGAGTCTCGAACTCTCGACCTCAACCTTGGCAAGGTTGCGCTCTACCAACTGAGCTACTCCCGCTTAGGAGTGTTACCACTTATCTTGCAAAACCTGGAGCGGGAGAAGAGTCTCGAACTCTCGACCTCAACCTTGGCAAGGTTGCGCTCTACCAACTGAGCTACTCCCGCATGGAGCCTTACAATGTACTACCGACTGCAGCGCCAGTTCAGAAAACTGGAGCGGGAGAAGAGTCTCGAACTCTCGACCTCAACCTTGGCAAGGTTGCGCTCTACCAACTGAGCTACTCCCGCGT